>DASSXV010000005.1:0-74064 GCA_035703635.1 Trueperaceae bacterium
CAGGAAGGAGGCCGACCATGGCCAGACGCTCGAAAGCCACACCTAAAAAGCTCGGCGAGTTCCTCGACCTCCTCGCCACCAACGGCAACGTCACAATCTCCGCCCAAGAACTCAACCTCGACCGCCGCAAGCTCTACCGCCTCCGCGACGAACAACCCGAGTTCGCGGCCGCTTGGGACTCCGCCATGGCCGAAGCTGCGGACCACCTCGAAGCGGAGGCGAGGCGCCGCGCCGTTGAAGGTTGGCACGAGCCCGTGTTCTACCAGGGCGATGAGGTTGGGTACGTCCGCCGGTTCAGTGACACGCTGCTGATCTTCCTGATGAAGGGCGCGAACCCCGAGAAGTACCGGGAGCGCTCGAGCACGGAGCTCTCCGGTCCTGGCGGCGCGCCACTCGCGCAGGGACTGGTGCAGATCTACCTGCCAGGCAACGGCCGCGACGAGCTCGAGGGCGAGTCCACGGTGGAGGTGCAGCCGTCGTGACGCTGGCGAAGCCTGCAAAGCCCAAAATCAGCGAGGCCGCCTTCCAACGCCAAGTCATCCAGCTCGCTAAGCTCACGGGTTGGCGGACGGCGCACTTCCGCCCGGCGCAGAACAGCCAGGGCCAGTGGCGCACGGCGGTCGCAGGTGACGGCAAAGGCTTCCCAGATTTGGTGCTCACCCGCGAGACGGTGCTGTTCGTCGAGCTCAAGGTCAACGGCAACAGGCTCGCCCCCGACCAGGTGGCCTGGCGCGACGCCCTCCAAGCAGCGGGAGCCAACTGGCACTTGTGGACGGACGACGACTGGCCGGCAATCGAGCAGACCCTCAAGCGAGTACCCCATGAACGACCCGCAGCGAGGGGAACCCCATGAGGACTGACTGCAAGAGCCATCCGGCCCTCGGCCTCCTCGGGCCGTACGGTGAAAGCGCCAGCAAAAGCTCCGCATTGTGCCTCTTCCCAGGTCGCCCCAAGCGCGTGACGGACGCCCTGCACCAACTCGCCGAGACGCCCGGCCTCACGCTCGAGGTCTACGCACGCGAAAAGCAACGCATCCTGTACCAAGCCTGAGGAGGCGCAGTGCCAGACGAACCACCACCCGACCAGCAACTAACCAGGGCAGTCGCGAACGCCCTCTGGTGGTACCTGCAGCGCGACGCCTGGACGCCACACCGGCAAGTCCGCGCCATCAGCGCCACCGGCAACCCACGAGGCCACAACTACGCCCCAGGCGCAATCCCAGGACCCACCCCCACCGTCGAACTGATCAGCATCACCTGGCAAATACGCACCTGGCTGTGGAGCGACCAATGGCCAGGCCGCGCCTGCTACGCGATAGAACTCAAGCGCCAGGCGCACAACGAGGCCCTCGCGAACCTGCCGCACGCCGCAATCGCCGAACTCGACGCCGCCTACGAAAGCCCAATGAGAAGACCGTTCAGGGTGGACACCGACCAGGACGGCCGCAGGTACCTCACCCGCAATCGCGAAGCCGAAGCCATGACGCACCTGGTCGCAGCCGCCCTCGAGGCCATCGCCCGCCGCGCCCGCCTCGAACTCATCCCCGAGCACGTCGAAAGGGCCCTTATTACTGACGAGGACCAAATCAGACCCGCCGAGCTGTATGCCGCCCTTCGTCACGACGGAGGCGCAGGAGACGCTATTGGTCCAAATCTCATTGAGGCCACCGATAGCCTGTGATAGGAGAGGAGTCGTGAATACCGATGGCTAATGCGCGTTCCGCAATCGAGTGGACAGACCGTACTTGGAACCCAACTACCGGCTGTAACAAGGTAAGCCCAGGCTGCAAGTTCTGTTACGCCGAGACGATAACAAAACGCTTCAGCACCACCTTCCCCAATGGATTCAAGTTCACGCTTAATCCAGAACGACTGCGACAACCTCTCGCGTGGCGGCAACCGAGCCTCATCTTCGTGAATAGCATGAGCGATCTGTTCCATGAGGAGATGCCACTAGATTATCTGCAGCAGATCTTCCGAATAATGGCAGAGGCCGACTGGCATGTCTTCCAGGTGCTCACTAAGCGACACGAGCGCCTTTTGCAACTCGCACCCAAGCTTGACTGGCCCCCAAACGTCTGGATGGGCGTGTCTGTAGAGAACCAGAAGTACACGAAACGAATCGACTACCTTCGACAGGTGCCGGCACATGTGCGATTCCTCTCGTGTGAGCCCCTGCTGGGCCCATTGAACCTGAACTTGGACGGTATCCACTGGGTCATTACGGGTGGCGAATCGGGGCCTAAACATCGGCCCATAGAAGTTGATTGGGTCCGATCAATTCGAGACCAGTGCTCAGCGGTCGGAGTAGCCTACTTCCACAAGCAGTGGGGCGGACGCACTCCAAAGAGTAACGGCCGTGAACTCGACGGCCAATTGCACGATGCCATGCCTGCCTATTGAGATGCTGAGCGAGCGGCATCGCCCATGCTCTTCATGACATCGGTTGCAATCTTGATGGCCGTTCCCCCCGGAGTATCCGGATTCGCCGCAGCGAACAAGAGAAGGTACAGTGGGGCGTTCACGCTATTCCGTAGGACTAGATGCCAAGGAGAGACGCGAGGGAAGGCCAGGGCCAACTGACACAAGACCAAGTCGGCAATCGTTGGCCAGGTAACGATCTTCTCGACCCGCTCGGCCACATCAAAGAGCCCTTGTTGCGGGGCAGGCTGATACCACTCAGTAGGCACCTCACAACCTACGAACTCAACGAACCGCTGCTTCAACCAATCTGACGGCAATGCATCCCGCGCCAAATTCCTTTGAACACCGACACCAATTGGGAACAGCAACCATAGATCAACACCACGTGTAGCGCCGAGCTCCTGAATGGTCCTCCAATTCACCTGCATTCCAAACGGATCTAGGAATGCCACAGCTCGGGTTCTACTCCAGTCTGTACTCACCACAAGTTGCAAGATCTCGGTGTTTGCGTCACCAGGTATGAAGTGGGTTCGCGAGAGCAGGCCCGTGTCCTCCCGCACGAACCGCTCCAGCTGAAGGAGCTTCCCTTGATCCTTGTCAATGAACGCATACTTGTCGAACGGGTGCTCCAGCTTCAATGCGCGACGCGCACTCCCGTCGATTAATCCACGAGCTTCGCGATCGCTTAGACTCTTCGGGGTAAACGCACCCGTGCCAGCAAACCCATCAATGTAGAGGGTCTTGAAGTACTGGGCGGACCTGTTACTTGCGAATATCCGCGTGAATGCGACAAGGTACTTCTCAAGCGCCTCGAGTTTCTGGAGGGTCCAGTCGCCCCCAAAGGGCTGCGCCGCCCCCAGCGGGTCGCCGACTTCTGGGTTGTCCATTCCTGAAGGATAATTACTTGCTATGACAGGGCTCTGACCACCCACGCGAGCATTGCCATACCTGGATCGCCCTAGACAAGGTTGTGTGAGTTCACCAAAGCCGCACGATTAGCCTTGACTTGACCGGCGATTTGATGGGTGGCATGATGCTAGGTAGCACTTCTGACTCAAGACCCCGCCGTCCCCCCACGGCGGGGTTTCTCTTTGCGGGGTGAGGGTGGCCCTCACCGGCGCTCATACCGCCGGTCCGCTCGAGAAGTTCTATTCGCCGTCGAGCTTATCGGCTGGGTAAAGCCTGAAGGTGATGCTGTATGGCGGCCTACTGGGATGATAGTCCCACCGTTCGAAACCAATAACCCTGTAATGGGCGCCTTGATACTCAATTGTTGACTGGTTCCTCAAGGCAGTTGCAAGCATCGACCGATGCTCTTCAGAAGTGGCCGTGACCTTTTGGACTAGCGACTTATCGAGGTCCACGAGCGGAACTCCTTTCAGGCCACGCGATCTCTAGAGAGGATGCCGAGGTTGGCAAGAGTAATCCGCCCACAGCTCGGTCCCCAAGAGAAGTTCTTAGCGAGCCCTGCAGACATCGTGATATATGGCGGTGCTGCAGGTGGAGGAAAATCGTACGCGCTCCTCCTCGAACCCCTACGGCACCTCACCACCGTCCCCGGTTTCGGAGCCGTCATCTTCCGCCGCACCACGGATCAAGTCCGCAACGTTGGCGGCCTATGGGACGAGAGCGAAGACGTCTACGGCCCCCTCGGCCTCAAGCCCAAGGAGAGCGTCCTCGAATGGGAGCACGCGCCGACGGGCAACACCCTGAAGTTCGCGCACCTCGAGCACGAGAAGAACGTCCACAACTGGCAAGGCGCGCAGATCCCACTTATCGGCTTTGATGAGCTCACGCACTTCACGGCCCGCCAGTTCTGGTACATGCTCAGCCGCAACCGGTCGACTTGCGGCGTGCGTCCCTACCTGCGTGCCACCTGCAACCCTGACCCAGACAGTTTCGTCGCTGACCTCATCGCCTGGTGGATAGACCAGGACCCCAGCAGCCCCACGCACGGCCAGGCTGTTCCCGAGCGCGGCGGCGTCATCCGCTGGTTCGCGCGCATCAACGGCGAAATCCACTGGGCGGACGCTAGGCAGGAACTACTAGACCGGTTCCCCGGCCCGGACACCGCCCCGAAGAGCTTGACGTTCATCCCCAGCAAACTCGACGACAACCCGGCCCTGACCAGCAAGGACCCCGGTTACCGCGCGAACCTCCTCGCCCAAGACCCCGTCGAGCAGGCCCGCCTCCTGCACGGCAACTGGAAGGCGCGCCGCACGGCCGGCACGCTCTTCCAGCGCGCCTGGTTCCCCGTCCTCGATGCAGTTCCGGAACTCAAGACGGCCTGGAGGGCGTGGGATTTCGCCGCGACGCGCCCGACCACCGACAACCCCAACCCCGACTGGACGCGCGGCGTGAAGGTCGGAGAGACACCAAGCGGACAGTTGGTCGTCCTCGATGTCGTCAGCGTGCGTGACGGTCCGGGAGAGGTCGACCTGCTGTACGAGCGCACCGCGTTGGCGGACGGCCCCCGCGTGCTCATCCACGTGCCGCAGGACCCTGGCGCGGCCGGCGTGAAGGCCGCCCGGGACCTCGTGCGGCGCACGCCCGTCGGTCACCACGTCCGGAGTGAGCGCGTGACCGGCGATAAGGTCACGCGCGCCAGAACCGCCTCAGCCAGAGCGCACGCCGGGCTAATCAGCGTCGTGAAAGCCGACTGGAACGACGCGTTCTTCGCCGAACTCGAAGCGTTCCCGGACGGCCAGCATGACGACATCGTCGACGCACTCGCAGACGCCGTGAACGCCCTCGTCGGCGCCGGCATCAAGCCGGATCGCAAGAAACTCCGCGCGGGCATGGGCCTGCAATGACCCCCGAGAGAGGAGGTGCACCGTGATCGACATCGGCGAGCTCGTCAAACGCATGCAGCTCCTCAACCTCCAGGCGCGCATCGAGGAGAACGATGCAGCTCTCGACCTCGCCAGGGGCCTTTGGGAACCGCGCGAGGGTGAACTCCTGCCGATCGCGACGAACACTGCGCGCCGCGCCGCGTACTCGCGTGCCCTCAAGCAGATGCAGAGTCTCGGGCCGCGCGTGATGGAGACGAAGCTAGGCGCAGCGCTCGGCCAAATCACCTGGAGTGGAAAGCTGGACGGCATCGACGAGGCCCTGGCGGCCCTAGACCTCAGGGCCCTGGCAGCGAACCTCCTCACCGGCCTGATCGTCACTGGCTTCGCCGGCGGGTACGTCTACACCGACGAGCGTGGCCGGGCACGCATTACGCGACTGGGTGGGTACGTCGAGCCGTACGTCGATCCCGATGATGTCGACCACGTCCTCGGCCTGTACCAAGCCTGGCAGACGGTGCAGGCGCAACCGAACGGCGCTCACGTCGGCCGGTGGAGCGCTCGCGTGTACGACTGGAGCGAGCGCGACGACGGTCGCTGCGACGTCAGGCAATGGCGGTACCTCACGAACCCCTGGGAGCTCGGGAATCTCCCCACCGAGGAGTTCGACCTGCCGACCCCGAGGTACGCGCTGCGGAACGTCTCTCAGGAGGGCTGGCCAGTAGGTGAAATTCTAGGCGCCATGCCCCAATTCCGCGCCCTATGGGCCACCGAGGCACGGTTGGTCATGAGCGAGGAACTCAGCGCCTTCCCGATGATGCGGGCGCTCGGGGACGTCGACACGGAAGACTTCACGGTCGGCCCATCAGAGGTTGTCACCGGCGACAAGGACGCCGATGTCGGGTGGATGGAGCCGGGGAACCTCGATGAGCTCCGCAAGCAACGTGAGCTGCGCATCGAGCGCCTCAC
Source organism: Trueperaceae bacterium (assembly GCA_035703635.1). Taxonomy (GTDB): domain Bacteria; phylum Deinococcota; class Deinococci; order Deinococcales; family Trueperaceae; genus JAAYYF01. Next base: position 6,182 of record DASSXV010000005.1, read on the forward strand.
TGCCGACCTCAGCTTGCCGTCAAGTTGGGCGACCACGCAAGCGGTGTCCGCAGAGTCATCCAGGGAGCGGAACGTGCCGTTCAGGCAGAACGCCGAGAACTACGCGCGTGACGCCACGCGGCTCCTCACGGACCTGGTCGGCAACGACTACCTCGCAGCCCTCGGCTTGACGCGGCAGGTCGAGGTGGTCGTGCTTCCGACTCTCGCTTATGACGAGGGGCGGCGCATCGAAAGCGTGATCAGTCTGCGCCGCGAGGGCCTGCTGCCCCTCGAGGTCGCCGCAGCCGCCATCCAACCGTTCTTCCCGACATGGACGGACGAAGCACTCAACGGGTGGGTGGCTGAGCAGACGGCCGTCGTGCGCGTCGAGGACTTCGACCTCCCCGAACAGGGAGGGAACGGTGAAGCGTGACCCCGCCGCTGCACCTACTCCCACCGGACCCGGACCTAGGCCAAGTGGCGTTCGCTGCTGGGCGCGCCTGGCGGTACACCGTCAAGGGCTGGACCCACCAACAGCTCTCGGCACTCGGCACCCGCGCCGAGTGGCTCGCCCTCGGATTGCAACTCGATGTGGCCTTCCGCCGCCACGCAACGGCCGCCGAAGTCATCACGAAGGCCATCGCGTCAGGCAACCTCGCCGCGCTGCGCCTCTACCTGGCACGCGCCCACCTTGACGGGCGGAAGGTCGCTCGGCTCCTGCAGGGCGGGTACCTGCGCGTCAGTCCCTACCTCGACCGCCGCACCGCCGCTCGGTGGCTGGAAAGCGGTCAACTCTACAGCCAAGCGATAGCCAACCGCCTCGAGGCCGCACGCGTCGAACGCACGACGTTCCTGCAGCTCCGCTCGTGGGTCGTGAACTCGGGGCAGCAGGCCGTCTGGGCCGGGCACGACGCCGAAGCAGACGAGGTCGCCACCCTAGCCGAGGCCGAGTACAAGACCTGGGTTAGAGCCTGGCCACGCCAACGGCGCCGCGACTGGCACGATCGCCTCGAAGGCGTCAGCATCCCCATTGACACCGACTTCGTCCTCCCTGACGGTCCGAACGCCGGGCGGCGCATCACTGGACCGCGGGCGTGGGATGACGTGGATGACCCCGCGGAGTGGATGAACTGCGGCCACGCGCTTCGGTTCGAGAAGGTGCTGACCCGCGAGCAGGCCGAGCCGGCGCTGCGCGGCCGCAGCATCCTCTACGACCCCAGGCCAAAACAAAGACCCCCAGCCAACTAGGGCCATCTCGTGGACCACCCGCTCACGTCCCTAAACTGCGCCGAGCCGGAATGCCAGAGGACCAGAACATCACGCCCGTCGACAGCGGAGATGCCGACAACACGCCCCCCGTAGCGGTAACAGCGGGAACCACGCCCACTCCCGGGGGCGGCAATGAGACGCAAGTGGACATCGACAAGATCGTCCAGAAACGCCTCGATCGGGAACGCAAGAAGTGGGAAGCCGACGCCGAGGAGAGAGCCAAACGCGCCCGCATGGACGAAGCCGACCGCCTCAAGGCCGAACTGGCCGACAAGGACAAGGAGATCGCCGCAGCCAAAGCCGACGCCATCAAGGCCCGGCAGGTCGCCGCGCTCACCGGACGGGTCGTCGACGCCGAGGACGCACTCGCGATCGCCGAGCGAGCCGGGCTCGTCGACGACGACGGCACGGTCAACCTCGACGAGCTCCTCAAGACCAAGCCGTACCTCGCCGCCAGCGACATGGGCGGCCGGTCGACCACGCCGGCAGCGAACGCCGCGCGGCTCGCCAACGGCACCAAGCCCCTCACCCCGGACGACTTCCGGGGGAAGGACCCGGCCTGGATCGACGCCAACCTGCACCGCCTAGCCAAACCGTAAGGAGATCAGAGTGTCCGTCAAGAACTTCATCCCCGAACTGTGGAGCCGCCAACTCCTCACGAACTTCCGGAAGAACCTCGTCTTCGGAAGCCTTATCAACCGCAACTACGAAGGCGAGATCCGCGACGCTGGCGACACCGTCAAGATCACCACCCCGAGCGCGATCAGCGTCAATGCTTACAGCGGCACTGTCACGTACGAGACGCCCGTAAGCACCCAACAGTCGCTGCTCATCGACCAGCAGCGCTACTGGGCGTTCGAACTGGACGACGTCGACCAAGCCCAGGCGAACGTGTCCCTGATGCAGGCGTACATGGCCGAAGCCGCGTACGCGCTCGCGAACGACGTCGACGCTGCCCTCGCGGGCCTCTACACCGAAGCGGGCAGCAACACCCTCACGATCGACCTGACAGCCACCAGCCCCCGCCAGAACATGTACCCGGTCATCGTCGACGCCGGTCGCATCCTGGACGAGGCAAACGTGCCCCGCACCGGCCGTTGGGCCGTACTGAGCCCCAAGGGTTACGCGCACGTGCTCAAGGAAGCCGAGTTCATCCAAGCTTCTGACAGCGCGCACGCCACCCTGCTCTCCGGCCAGGTCGGTAGCATCGCGGGCTTCACGGTGTACGTGAGCAACAACCTCACCCTCGCCACCAGCCGCAAGTACCTGTTCGGCACGAACGCTGCCATCACGGTCGCCGATCAGGTCACCAAGACCGAAGCGCTGAGGCGCGAGACGGCGTTCAAGGACGCCGTGCGTGGCCTTCTCGTGTACGGCCGCAAGGTCGTGCGTCCCGCCGCGCTGGGCGTAATCAGCGCCACGGAGTAACGCCATGGCAGACACTGCCGTAGTCGTGGGAGCCGTGCCGCTGGACTCGTTCAGCAGCGTCATCGGAGCCGCCACCGCCATCAGCGCGGGTGACACTGCGGTGATTGCCGCCGGGGGCTTCACTGGTCGCCTGCTCCTGCAGGTGACCAACACCACCGCCGCGAAGGACGTGACGATTAAGGCCGGCGTCGGGCCGAGGGCCGCTCTCGGCGACCTCGTTCTGGAGTTCGGTGCGACCGAGACGCGGTACATCGCGATCGAGTCCGCCAGGTTCGCTCAGGCGAACGGGTCGATCCGCGTGACGATGGAAGGCGCAGGCAGCGTCAGGGCCAGCAGATTGCCGGCTGGGTCCTGACCGTGCCGCGCGTTCGCAACCTCGTGACCGACTTGGAGCACGACGTTCCAGCCGGTCACTACAGCCTCAAGCGCCCGGACTTGTTCACCGTTCTGACCGACCCGGACCCTACCGACCCGGACCCTACCGACCCGGACCCTACCGAGGCTGAGCAGACCAAGAAGGCCAAGCGCCGCTGAGGAGGTGAAGCGTGGCTCGAACGTACAACCTCACTCACCTCGCCTTGAACGACCCCACCAGCGCCGCCTGGGCGCTCGCGTACGTGCGGTTCGCGCTGCGCGACAAGCCCAACGAGGCGGCCGCCTACCCCATCGACAGCCTCAGCGATGAGGAGATCAACGCCGCATTCGCGGCGCAGGCTCTCGTCGACGACGGCGTAACCCCGAGCGTCGCGTACTACCCGGCGCATCGCGTGGCGGCCGGCCTGATCGAAGGCAACCCAACGTGGGTGCAGCGGTGGTCGAGTGCTGGCGTCAGCGAGGCGCTGAGGGACGCGGGCGAGACGGCTAAGGCCATCGTCAAGGCAGGCAGGTGGATAGACCGGGCAATCGGAAGGGCGTCCGATGGTCGGCTCACGGCCGGACAGTTGAGGCTCATCACGTGAACCGCTACGCGCGGGTGCTCACACTGCAGACGGCCACCATCACAGACGACGGCCTGGGAGCGGTGACGACCTGGTCAGGCACCACGCCCGTCACGGTCACGCTCCTGCCGGCCACACGCAGCACGCTCGAGCGCGCTCAACTCCTCGGCTTCACGGCCACGCACCAGTTGCTCGTCCCACGCGGCTTCGGACTGTCACCTGCCAAGCACCGGCTGCTGGATGGCGCGACCGTGTACGCGATTCGTGACGTTGAGACCGGCCCGCGGTACGACCGCATCCTCGTCGAGGTCGAGAAGCCGTGAGCGTCCGCGATTCCGTCGTCATGCTCAACGGCAGGCTCGCGCGTGGCCTCAACGTCCGCGCAGAGGGCCTTCGCAGCGAGATCTACAGCGCGCTCGAGCAGTCCCAGCACGGTCGCGGCCGGCACTACCCCGGCGACCCAAGGCGCAGCAGCGCCCCCGGCGACCCGCCAGCAAGGCAGACGGGTCGGCTACAGGAATCCATAGCGGTCCTGCAGCGCGCCACGCCGCAGCTCCTCGAGGCAGCCGTTGGTCCGCGCCCACAGGCGTTCACCCGCACCGCGCCTTACCCAGTGTTCCTCGAGTTCGGCACGCGCCGCATGGCACCGCGACCGTTCGTCAGGCGCGGCCTCACAGCGTTCCGCGCCAAGGTCAGGAACGTCACCACCGCCAAGTGGGGAGAGGAGACTCCGTGAGCCTCAAGAGCGTCCTGACCGGGATTCGCACGAGCCTCAAGACCGCCACGAGCGTCCCTGTCGAGTTGCGAGACGAGCTGCCGCTAAAGGATGGCGCCTACCAACCACCGACCAGCGCACGGCACGTGATCATCGACCTGGTCAGCACCGATCCCCACCGCGGCCTAACAGGCAGCGTCTACGAAGGCATCGACGTGCAAATCGGCGCGTGGAGCACTAAGGGTGTCACGGACGCCCTCGACCTAGCCGAGACGTGCCGCTCAACCCTCGCAGGCAACTACGTTCGCACCGGCCCCGTCGTCCTCACGAGGGACGAAGAGTGGCGCGGAGTGCTTTTCACCGTCTCGGACGCAGCCGCGTTCGACGACTTCCAGTAAGGAGACAAGTCATGGCAGTAGGGGAACTCGTTACCCGCAAGGGCTTCGACCTTGCGGGCAAGATCAGAGCGCCGAAGATCACCATCGGCAGCGTCAGCGGCAACTTCGCGTACGGTGAGACCGTGACGGGCGGCACGAGCGGCGCCACCGGCACCGTCGCGTACGTCGCCGCCACGGAACTGCAACTCATCAACGTCGCTGGGACCTTCCAGAACGCAGAGACGATCACTGGCGGCACCTCCGCGGCGACCGCCACCACCAGCGGCACGCCGTCCGTGAGCTGGACCACCGCCTGGTTGGACATCGCACGCGTCCGCGACACATTCACAGTCAACCGTCAACGCCCGGTCACGGAGATCGTCGACTTCTCCACCGGCGAGGAGGACTTCACCGACAAGATCGCCGGCAACCAGTCCGGCAACGCCTCGTTCACCATCAACCTCGTGCCCGGCGGCAAGTCCTTTCAGATGGCCGAGGCCGCGATGGACGCCAACCTCGACATGGCAGTCCGCCGCGTCCAGAAGGACCGCACGGAGACGAACACCCGCACCCGGTACTACGTCGGTGTCGTCACGGGCTTCAATGAGACCGACAGCGTCACGGACGCATCGACGGTCGCGGTCACGTACGAGATCAGCGACGTCAGCAAGACCGACCCGACCACCTAACGTGTTCGCGGCCGCCTGGCTCCCCGGCCAGAAGAGGGGCGAGGTGCCGGCGGTGCAAGCCGTCGGCGCTCACCTCACGCCCACCGGGGTGCACTGTTGGCTCCTGCACGCCGCCCGCAACCGCAGCCGCGCCAAGACCCTCGTCCTGCACCTGTACGACGACGACGGGCAAGTGGCGAAGCGCGTGCGCGTCAAATGGCCCCGCCTCAGCGACGGGGAATGGAGGGACATCAACCTTGAGTACCAAGAGAAAGCCTGAAGCGCGGCCGCCGTCCATGGTGACCGTGTTCGATATCACCATCCCCGCGCACGACTATCTGACCGCCTGGGAGCTCGAACGCATCGAACTCCTCGCCGCGCAGCAACCGGAGTCCGCCACCCGGCACGACCTGGAAGTCCTCGCGGTGTTCATCGAAAGCCGCACTGGCGAGCATCCCGACCTCGACAAACTTGAGCGCCTGCCCATCCACGCGGACGAGCTCACCAAGGCCGTCGAGGTCCTCGTTGCCCCTTTCGTCACTTGGCAGCTCGAGCGCGTGAGGCGGCGGCACGAGCGAGCCATGCGCCTCCTAACGCCCGCGCAGAGGATCGCAGCGTTGCAAGCGGAGCTGGCAGAACTGCTGCCATCCGCGAACGGCACGCCCAACTAAGGGCCCTCGCCTGGCACCACTGGCCGCACCTGGGCACCGAATGGCGTCGCATCCCGCTCGAGGATGTCCTTGACTTGATCGAGCACGGCCTGCCGCAGCTCGAGCAGCGGCGGCACGTTCCGCTCGCGCAACTGACGGACCTCGTCGCCCGCGCCATCTGGCCGAAAGACCGCGAGCCGCTCCCGTGGCAGGACTGGCTGCCGCCTTACGCGCGCGACGAGCACTCGCACCCCGTTCCCGCCTGGGTTCGGCGCGACCTGAAGGTCGGACTCCGACTGGGGCTCATCTCGCAGGACCTGTACGACACCGTGAAGCAACTCAGCAGTTGAGAGGGAGGTGCGCTTGTGGCTAGCACGCTCGAGACGCTCGTGATCAAGCTCACGGCCGATGCTCGCCTCCTCGAGGCCGAGCTTGACAAGCAAGTCACCAAGGCCGAACGTTCCGGAAAACGCATCGAAAGCGCATTCAGTTCCGGCCTGAAGTTCGCTGGCGCCATCGGCATCGCCGCGACCGGCCTGGCGACCGGCCTGACTGCGGCCGCGCAACGCGCCGCCACCTACGCCGACGAGATCGACCAGGCTGCCATCAAGACGCGCCTGGCACGCTCCACCGTCCAAGAACTACGGTACGCGACGGACCAGGCAGGCGGCAGTTGGGCCGCCGTTGAGAGCAACGTGCGGGCGTTCACCGGCCGCATTGTCGAACTTGAGCGCGGCAGCGATCGCGCCGCAGCCACGTTCGCAGGCATCGGCGTCAGCGCCTACGACACCGGCGGTAAGCTCCGCGCCACCGAGGACGTGCTGCTAGACACGCTGCATGCCCTCGCAGGCATCAAGAACGAGAGCGAGCGCGCAGCACGAACCGTTGAAGTGTTCGGGCAGTCCGGCACGGACCTGCTGCCGCTCCTATCCGTCGGCGCCTCGGGTATTGAAGAGTTGCGCTCGAAGGCCCACGAGCTTGGCCTGGTACTGGACGACCAGAGCATCGGAGCCCTCGTCACGTACAAGTCGGAGATCAGCCGCGTTCAGCAGCAGGTTGGTGCGCTCGGTCGTGAGTTCACCGTGGCACTCATGCCGATCCTGACAGGCGGCGTCCTGCCCGCCCTGCAGTCGGGCCTTGACCTGTTCCGCGCCTTACCGCAGCCCGTCAAGGAGTTCGGCGCCGTCACGGGGACGGCCGCTGTCGGAGTCGGCGCCCTCGCAGCAGCGTTGAGGCTCGTGGGCATCTCCGCCGCGCCGCTTCTCGGACCAGCCGGGATGTTCCTCGTCGCAGCAGCTGGCCTGGGGTACCTGGTCACCAAGTTCGTCGAGGCGGACGGGCCGCTGAAGGAGCACAAGACTCACATCGATGAACTCCGGCAGGCGTACGAGGAGTACCGCGGTGAGATCAACGTCACGACGGACGCCGAGCGCGAGGGTGCCATCGCGCGGCTGCAGACCATCCGCAGCGAGATGCTCGAGCGAGTCAGGCTCCTGCGCGAGTTGGCGAACGAGCAGAAGCAGAGCGTGCAGGGTTTCCTGAACAGCCCAATCGGGAAGTTCCTCATGCCGGGATTCCTCAACGTGGAGGCGTCCGCGGGTTACGGGACGCTCGCTGAGATCGACAAGCTCGAGGGCACCATCGCGAGTCTCGGGAGTGACATCAAGGCGCTGCAGAGCGGCGCGACGGGCTTCGGGCCGGGCGTGACGCCGCCACCGCCGGGCGTGACGCCTCCGCCGGCCGGCACGACCGGCAGCGGTAGTGGTCGAGCAGTTGTGCGCACGTGGCAGATGGTCCTGGACGATCTCGACAGGGCTGGCACGGAAGCGATGCGCCGCGCGGCGTTCGAGGGCACGGACGAGGCGTTCCGCGAGGCGGCCCGGAAACGCGTCACTCTCATCGACAACGCGATCACTGAGGCGTTGACGACGTTCTACGGGCAGGTGAGCCCGCAGGAACTGGGGGCGTTAGCTGCCCGTCGCGCCCGGGCTGAACACGAGGCGCGCATCCCGGTCGCCGGAGGCACTCCGCCAGACCCCGCTGGTGTCGCGGCCCTGAAGGCGCAGGCGGACGCCATCATGGCGGACACTCTCCAAGCGAACCGTGACGCGCGTCTCCAAGAACTCAGGGAGACGCTGGCGCAGAACAGCGCCTTGCGCCAACAGGCGCTGGCCATCATGGCGGACACGAGCCAGGCGCAGGCTGACGCTCGCGCGGCCGAGGAAGCGCAACGCGCCTACATCGACTCCTTGGCTGATAGCGGCGGCGAACTTGGCCGGTGGTTGGCCACCGCTAACAACCTGACGGCGACCATCAAGTCTGCGAATGACGAGACGGCGCGCATGGGCGTGTTCGCTGACGCCCTGGCCAAGTACGGCTCGGGTCGAGCTGGTCTCGCTGGCACTAGCGCCGCCGACCGCGGCAGCCTGCCATCACTCACCAGCCGTGGCGCCGCCGCCGACCTAGCCCGCGATACCGTCCTTGCCGTCGTCGACGCGTACCACGCTGGCGCCGCGACACTGGACGACGTTCGCGTGGCGGTCGAGGCGTGGACGAGCATCACTCCCCAGACCGTCAAGGCGATCAATGACCTCACGGGCGGCATCCTGCAGTTGGCCATCGAGGCTGAACGCGCGAAGCAGCAGGCCGCGGCGCTGGCCGAGTTCGAGAGCAACCCGGGACTGTACGGCCTGCGAGACGTGCCGGGCGTCAAGGACTACTCTGCCGGCAAGGCAGTCGAGGCGCGGGACGCTTGGCGCGCCCCGGGCGACATCACGGGCGGTGTGAGGCGCAGCACCATCATCACGCGGGAGGAGGCAGAGGCGGCGCTCAGGGCTCAAGAGGCGTCAGCTGATAGGTTCGCGAGCACGGTTGTGTCGGCCGGCGCTACGTTCGCATCGGACCTCGTCTCAGCCATCCGCGACGGTGATGTCGGCGCGGCGTTCAAGTCCGCCCTGGGCTTCGGGCAGTCCGTCGTCGGCGCCGCCGACTTGGGTAGCCTGCCGTTCCTCGGCGGGAGCATCGGCATCGGCGCGTTGCTCAGCGTCGGCCTGGGTCTCATCGGCAGCCTGATCGGCGCGATCGCAGGCGGCGGGAACAGCAAGGCGAGCGACGCAACGAACGCCATCAACCGCGGCTCCGTGCCGGCCATCAACCTGAACTTCGTCGTGAACCAGTCGAACGTCTACAACGGCGCTCCAAGCGACCCTGCGAACGAGCAGGCGTTCGCGCGGCAGGCAGACGCATTGTTCGAGAGCATCTATCGTCGCTACCTAGAGGACCGCTTCCGTCGCCTCGAGGTGCGAGTGGGCATCGCATGAGCACGACCGTCACGTTCACTAGTCCCATCAGCCCGACGGCGTTCACGGGCTTCACGCTTCAAAGCGCGGACCGGCAGGCGCTCGAGGTGTTGCGCGACGAAGGCCAAGTGCGGTACGGGTTCTCGTTCATCGGCAATAACCTGAAGGCCAGCTACGAGAAGCTCGCGCCCATCGCCGTCGTGAACCTCCTCAATGGTGCCCCCAGCATGACCCTCGATGGTCATCTGGTCGCGGCAGCCATCGGCCAGGGCGCCCTGGTGCAGGTCGCCGTTACCGGCGGCCCCACGCGAGTGGGGATCATCACGAATCTCGTCTGGCAGGTGGGCCGCGGCGGGGGGTTCGGGCAGCGCCTCGACTTCGTGCTCCACCGCTGCCACCGACTACACGTCCGGAGCGGCGGCACCGTCACCACCAGCACAGACCCAGCGGTGAGCGGCTGATGGCCGAGTACGTAGGGGGCACCAGCAACAGCTTCGGCAGCGGAACGACCATGACGCTCATCGCCCCAGGCGCTGTGCAGCCGGGCGACAAACTGTACCTGTTCGCCGCGGGACGCTCTTCGGACGCGCCGCCGGTGTGGAGTGACCCGCTCGGATGGGCGCGCGTAGACGGGAGCCTCCAGGTCCCGACCGTCACCCGTGGCGCGGCGTGGGAGCGCACCGCGCAGGCGGGCGACGCGCTGGCTGCGGTCACTGTCGGCGCGGACCGGGGCCTCACCGCCGCCGTCGGCGTCCTGGTGGCGTTCCGCGGATACGACATGACCGTCGGCCAGTGGTTCTTCGGCGAGCAGGCACCGGTCGTCGTGCCAGTGGAGCTGGCGCCGGGCGACCTCTTCGCGGCGTTCGCGTTCTCCGCGAACAACGCGACCTCCGGCCCTCTCGACACCGACGGAGTGTTCCCGCGGCTGTTCCACCCCACCAGGGGCTTCAACCCCACCCTGCACGGCGCGTTCCTCTCCGGCCTCGCGCCGACGCCGCTCACCCAGGTGACGATCGGCCACGACATCGGCACGACATGGGCCAGCATCGGCGTGTTCGCCGTGTCGGGCGTCCCCGCCCAGAGCGCTCCGCGCATCCGCAGCAGCGTCAGTGAGGACGCGGGGAGTTTGTTTCAGGCGACTCAGGCAGCGGCCGTGGAGTTGGGCTTATCGGAAGCGTTCGAGTACGGCGCAGACATTCCGGCTGGTCGGTTGCGGTCTTTCAGTGAGGCGCTGACCCCGGACGCAACGGCGGTCAGTTATTACCCGTTGCCGACGCGCAATCAGGAGATGCTCACCACGGTCGAGGGCGAGACGAACCTCGGTCGGCTGGCCGGCGTCTACCCGAGCGGCATCATGGTTCCCGCCACGAGCATCCCCGGCGCGGTCGGGGGCGTCGTGACGGCGCAGCAGGCCATCCAGTACGTCACGGCTCAGTGGGCGAGCGCGCACCCCTGGCTGTCGTTCGCGCCGATTCCCGACTTGCGGTTGATGGTGCCTAGCGCCGTCGCCGCGCCCAGGCAACACTACTTGGATAACCCCGGTGACGGCGTGCTCACCACGGCGGCGGTCGTGATTCCGCAGGAGGGCAACGAGCGCCGCTCGATGCGCGAAATCCTCGACGAGTGGCTCGCGATTTTCCCCGGAACCATCGTCAGGCAGACGAGCACCGGAGTGATTGAGTTGGTGCCGCGCGTGGGGCCGGACGCACCCAGCGGGGCAGCCGTGACGCTCACGTGGGGCGACCTCACCGGCATCAGCGATGGCGAGGACGACCCGAGCGGCGTCACGAACAGGTGCCGCGTCACCAGCCAAGGATGGGAGTTCACGGACAACCAAACACTCAGGCCACCGGCGTTCGTCGTGTCAATCGGCGGGTTAGGCATCGACCGCAGCGTCCTGGATGGCGAGGCGGTCATCCCGGACGACGCGGAGGAGTTCCAGCCGTGGCGCACGATCCCGTTCACGGTGTTGGTTGACGGCGGGAACAACGTGACGGTGAACGTCGGCGTCACGGCGTTCGGGTCGTGGAACCGCGCGGCCGCCACCTCGTTCAGCGTGGAGGGCACCGCGTTCCCGAGCGTGACGTTGGCGGTAGGGCAGTCGGCGGAGGTAAGCATCACGCATACGAGCCGTGCTCTGAGTGTCACGGCCACGTGGCGACTCATGCGCGTGACGAGCGTCGCCATTGATGTCGTGCCAGTCACCGTTCCGAGTTACGCGGAGAACCCTCTGGGCCGCACTTACCTGGCGTATCTCCTGGAGTTCGACATCATTGGCACCGCCTGGGTGCGCTCGAACGAGAGCGTTACGAGCGAGTTCGGGCAGGACGGCGTGGGCATCCCGGCTGATGGCGGCGGTGACGCCATTGCTGACAGTCGCGCTCAGTACGGTGAGCGCCTCGCGCAGTTGCAGAGCAACATCTTCCAACTGACGCCCGAACAGGCGCAGGCGGCCGCGCAGTCCTACGTCTTGTGGAACGTCAATCCGCGCACCATCCGCGACGTGCAGCAGTCGGAATGGAACAAGTTCCCGGTGCGGTTCGACCACATCGGCAGGCTCGTGGATTTGCCGACGGGCGAGAGGGCGGTCATCGAGAACCGCAGTTATAGCGATTCGTTCAGCAGTACGAGCGGGATGATGCGAAGCACCTTCTCGGCGAGCGTTACGGAGGTCGTTATCGACACGGACACTCACTGGCTCCTACTAGACGACGGTGACTGGTTCCAACTCGACTCAGGCGAGATGGTGGAGGAAAGCTGATGGCTAAGTGGACAAGCAAACCGATAGCAACCACCTTCGCCGACAACGACGTCGTGCTCCTCGCGGACGTTAGTGAACCCGCCGGCACGCAAGATCGACGCGCGACCCTCGCCGCGCTCCGAACGTTCTTGGGCGCGGGCATCACGGTCGGTGTGACTCAAGCAAGCCACGGCCTGTCCGTGGGCGACGTCGTCCGGTTCGATGGCACCAGTTACGTGCAGGCTACCGCCGACACCGCCGGAAACGCGGAGGCCGTCGGAGTCGTGACCGCCGTGCCCGATAGCGGTACGTTCGCGTACCAGACGGCAGGCGTCGCCTCGACGCTCTCAGGCCTGACGCCGGGCGAGCTGTACCACCTCAAAGACGATGGTTCGCTGGGCACCTCGGCTGGCACGGTGGACAAGCCCGTCCTCATCGCCACCAGCGCCACGACAGCCGTGCTCATCCTCGCCATCAGCGGCGCAGGCGGCGGCGGCTCCGACCCGACGCGTATCCCGAAACTTGCTGTAGTCCGCGCCTACGGTACAAGCGCCAGCCTCGACGAGGACGACGACCTCGCCGCGTACGTACGCGTCACGGCCGCGGCTACCATCACCCTCCCCGATGGTTTCCCGGCCGGTTGGCAGTGCGTGCTCGTGAACGCCACCGACAGCGACACGGTCGAGCTGGACGCCGCAACGACCCTCACCCTGCCTGCAGGTTTCGAGCCGGAGATCCAGAACCGCCGCGCAGTCACCGTCATCCACGTCGGCAGCAACGTGTGGGAGGCGCACGGCGCCTTAGTGGAGACCCCCTAGTGTTCCCGGCGGTTCACGGGATCGCAAGCCAAGGCAACAAGGGCGGCGCGCCCAACCCGGTGGAGTTCGGCGTGCTCGGCGTCAGCAGCGCCGGGCACGATCCCGTCGGCAGCGACCACACGGTGCCCTTGCCCGAGGGGGAGGGCGGACTCTTGGTGGTGATAGCCAAGGGCGCCGGAGGCACTCAACTGCGGTGGAGCGCGCCGGGGGGCTGGACGACTGCGGCATCGGAAGGCGACGGCTCCACCAACTGGCCGGTCGTCGTGTTCGCGCGCATGGTTGACGGCACCGAACCGGACATCCTCACGTTCAGCACGATGAACTCCCTGGGCACCGCACCTACGGTGGCTGGCAGCGCGCTGGTCGCGTACCGGGTGGCGGGCGCGCACGGCGCCGTGGAGGCCGCCTTCTCGTCCGTCGCGAACCCCCCGGCCCTCACGCCCTCCTGGGGCGCCGCAGAGATCCTGTGGATTGCCGCCTTCACCAGCCGCCTGAGCAACGGCACCTTCACCGCGCCGCCAGCGAACTACGGTGGCCTCACGCCCGCGAGGAGCCCGACCATAAGCGCGACCAACACGTACGCGCAGATGGCCACGGCGCACCGCCTCCACACCGCCGCCACCGAAGACCCCGGCACATTCGCATTCACGGGCACCACCAACGGCCTCTTCACCGCCACCATTGCCGTGCGGGCCGCCGCGCCGTGAACCCTAAGCGGAGCGCACCAATCGGTACTCGGGCGGCGCGCCCCTCGCGACCGGCACGCGCTCCACTAGGCCCGCATCCACCGCCCGTGCCGTCGCCATCAGCACCGCGCCGCGCGTCACTCGCAAGCGCTCCTCTAGTTCGGCGGCGGTGGCTGGTCCTTGCTGCAGGCCTCGGCAGAGGCGCGCTACGGCTGGCGGCAGGTTCTCGTATGGGTCGGGCTCATGCTCCGCCAGGTGCGTCTTGGCTGTCGCCGTGAGTCGCCAATCCCTGCCCGTCTGCGTGACCAACTCTGCGGCCTTGAGGGTCTTGAGGGCGGCGCTCACAGTCTCGGGCGCACGCCCGATTGTCTCGGCCAGTTCACCGCGCGTGGCCGCTCCGCCTCGCAGCGCCGTGAGCACGAGCCGCTCGGTGGGCGTCAGGCCAGGCACGTCAGGAGCAGCAGCGGTGGCCGCCCGCTCGACCTCACCGGGCGCGGGTGCTGGCGCGTCCTCGCGCCTCACGACGAGCGCCGAGCCGACAACCTCGACGAGGAGCGTGGCGTCCAGGTCGCCGTCAGGCAGGAGCGCCGCGAGCAGGTCGCGGTCCAACAACAAGACTCTGCTGTTGCCCAGCTTCTGCAGTTTCTTACGCACCGTCATCTGACGGGATTCTGACACGCCATGTGAGGAAAATCAGAGATTCGTAAGAGCCAGGTGAGTACGCTCCTCCTCAGCCGACCGGAATCCCGGCGGTGCACTACCAGGCGACCGGACATCATTCATACTTCATCCCGGGAGCCGAATCGGAAGGAGCGCATCATGCGCAACCGTAAGACGCAGGGCTTCACCCTGATCGAGCTGCTGATCGTCATCGCGATCATCGGCATCCTCGCCGCCGTACTCATCCCCAACCTCATGAGCGCCCGCCGCACCGCCGCCACCCGCGCCGCCGACAGCTACGTTCGTAACGTCTACACGGCTGCGCAGGCCTACCTTGCGGAAAATGTCGCTGCTGACCCGGCGACCGACGCTGTTGTAAACGCGAGCTGCGACGGCTCTTACACCGCCGTCAACTATGGCGCCACGGGCGGTTCGGCCAACATCCTCACCGGCTGCACTGTTGCTGGGACTTCGGGTGACATTGTCGTGGCCTTCACCTATGGTCCTGGAACAACGCAAAGCGGCACCGCTGCCACGTTCCCTTAAGCCGTAAGTTCCCTTCGTTTGATGTTGGCCGCCTTTCGGGGCGGCCTTCTCTTTGACGCACCAACCTAACGCCCCCGCCTCTCGGCGGGGTTTTTCTTTGCCTCACACGCCCCGCCCAGCGCGGGGCTTTTCGTTTGGAGAGGAGTTGGTCAACCTGACGGTGAACGAGGCCATAGTCGAGGCGGCAGTAGCAGCCGCCAACGGGCGCATCACCACCCTGCCCACCAAGCCCGGGTACTGCCTGGCGTTCGTGCGGTGCATCATCGAGCGAGCACTCTGGTCAGGGCAGTGGCAACTCTACGACCGGTTCCTGGTGGCCGGCACGAGTCGCCGCGGCGACGACCCCGCCGTGAACCTGCGGGAAGCCAAGGAGGACCCCTGGGCCGCCGACTTCGAGGCGAGCGTCAAGCGGCTGGGGTGGGCGATTCCTAGTCTGCTGCGGAAGCCGGGCGATTTGGTGTTCGATCACCGCGCGGCGGCACCCATCGGGCACGTGGGAATCCTGCTCTCGCGTGGGTTGGTGATCGAGAACATTCACCCGACTTTTCGGCCGAAGAGCATCCACTTGGGGAACAGCATCAGCATCACGCCGTTTGATGCGCGGCCGTGGACGCTCGTGGCTCGAGTGCAGCCGGACAGGTGAGCGCTCGTTGGACAGCGTACCTGCGGCGTCGCCTCATGCGGCGCATCCCCCGCAAACCCTAGCCCAACCTGTCAGGAATCCTTACGGGTTCCCCGCCCGAGAGGAGGTGAGACCGGGCTGAAGCGACAGCCGCACGCCAGAATCCTGGCTCCAGCATGAGCGCTTTTGAGGACGGCGCTCCCCCAGAGGATGCCCAGCGGGGGAGCGCCAACCACCACTGATTGGAGGACGCCTTGACCGCAGTCAGCACCTTGATCTCGTGAGAGAGGTGGTCCAGTCTCCCGGCGCTCGGGTCACAAGCGCACCCGCACCAACAGAGCAACCCCGCCCCCGCGCAGACAGCCGGGGGCGTTCCCAATGGAGGTAAGCATGACCAAGATCATCCCCCTACTGCTCGCCCTGCTCGCTAACGTCATCGGCTTGTCCGAAGACATGCGCGACCCCGCCACGTGGGTGCTCAGCACCGGCGCGCTCGGCGCAGTCGTGTGGGCCACCGTGCAGTTCCTCAGGGCCAGCATCCTCAAGCAACTCGACGGCGTCGCCGTCATCTTCGCTAGCATCGCTGTCGGCGCTGGTTTGTCTGTCGCCCTGGGCGCAGGCGGTTACGCGGGTGTCGGCAGCACGCTGGTTGAGTGGTTGGCGTTCGGCGTGTCTGCCGGGTTCGGCGCGACGCTCCTCGATCAGGGCGCGAAGGCACTCCCAAAGCCTGGGGCGGCGCACTTGGAGAGTTGAGTGCGCCGCCTGCACCCGCTCCTCATCACGATTCTCGCGACGATGTCGCTCGCGAGCGCGCAAGACGTAGACGCTAGTCCGTCGCCCCCGTTCAGTGTTCTGGCCGGTTCGAGTATCACGTGCTCGAGCACCTGGCCGAGTGCGGTCGTGGGCTGCTTCTGGGAGCGCCCAGTCCTGGTGCTCGGCGCTCTCGAGCTAGCCGTCGGCGTGGATGCCGAGGTCGTGCTTGGCGGCCAGCTCGACGGGCACCTAGCGCCCTATGTCGTCGCTGCTTACTACGCCGACACGTGGAGCGCCTGGACGGAGGTGCGCCTACCCGAACTGGGCGGCATCAAACCCATTGGCGATAGCAACTGGTTGAGAGCCGGGTTCACCCTGAGATTTCCACCTTAGAGAGGAGGAGTCATGGAGCACTTTTCGTTGGTCTGGTTCATCCTCGGCGCTGCCGCCGGGGCCGTGTTGACGGCCGCGCTCGGCCGCCTACGCCCACCCCGCTAACCGGGGTCCACAACCAGTCGCCGGTCGCAGACAAACCGGCCGGCGACGCTATCTGACGACTCTGCCCCAACCTATCGGGGCGCACCATCTGAGGAGATGACCCGTGAAGAAGAAAACCGTCCTGTTGTTCGTCGCGCTCGTACTGACCGGCGCTCTCGCTCAAGACATTTCGACCGGGTTGGAGACCCGCCTGAGCATCGTCGAGAACCGACTGGGGAGACTAGAAGCTGACGTGTCGAGGCTCTCGGACGTGCCGGTGAGCTTGGCCCGCATCGAGCAGAAGCTCACGGCGCTCGCGGAGAAAGCTGACGGGCAGGGGAGTGTGCTGCAGACGGTCGGGCTCGGCATCATCATGAGCGTAGTTACGGGCGTCGTCAGCTTCGGGCTGGGGCGGAAGAGTCAGAAGTGAGCCCCCGCCGGTTGGGCGGGGGCCCGTAGCAGGCCACGCAACGCTGGCAGCAGGTCCAGCATCAGTTGCAGCGCATCTCAGCCCTGCCGGAGTGAAGCTGGCCCTGGTCAGTAGATCGTCTGGGTGACGTCAGCGCCCTTGGCCATCTGCCGCCTGCGATAAATCTCTGAGTCACGGGCTGGGCGGACGATTGAGGCGTTCGGCATCCACTTGACCGCATTACGTGCTGCCTGATTGCGGGCCACGTCAGCCGGATTGGCGCCACCGATCACCGCGAAGAGGATAATCACAAACGCGTATCGCCCGAGGGTTTGCGTGAGATCGGCAGCCCCCTTCTTGAGGTTCGGGTAGCTCAGGATGCCTAGAACTACCGCCACCATCGTCAGCAGGAGGGTGAGCCAACCTACTACGTTGACCATGTGCAGGATCGATAGGTAGAGGAGCAACCACAATCCGTAGGTGAGGAAGATGCGGCGAAGCCGCCACCCTAGACCCTGTGCCAGGAGCACGGCCTCGGAGCGGTATAGCAGCATGGTCAGGACCGTTGCGAATATGAACACCGGCGCCATTATTGACGTTGCCGTTTGCTGCGTCACGTCGTGGATGCGAAAGTAATAAAGGCCAGCGAACAGCGTCGAAGCGACGAGCACCACAATAGTGACTGCCATCCACTTCGCGAAGTACAGGACGGTCCTCCACGCGCCCCCCATCAGGAGAGGCGCCACAAACGAGCTGCCGTACAAGAATCGATGCTTGTCACTCACTGTCGCCACCTCCTCGATTCGGAGTGGGAACGAAGAGCCGCCAGGTAGTTATAGCAGCCAGTCTAGCAGTTGCCAGGAGCGCCACGGTTAACCAAGCAGCTGATCCCCAAAGACCACCCTCCACGATCAATCCTCGGACAATCCGACCGGCCAGGATGTCCCCGAGGCCACCAAACACTTGATCGATACCGTCGAAGGCCCAACTGGTCGCCGTTAGGACGGCATAAATGACGACGCCGGCGACCGCAGACTCGAGGATGTTCAACACGGCGCGCCATTGAGGTGCGGATGCGGCGACGGCGCCCACGGCCCATATGCGGGGCCCGATCCGAATCACGCGCTTGCCAATTACGACTGCTACGCGCAATTCACCATCTGGTTTATTCTTCCCGTCGTTCATCGTGCTCAACTTGCCCCCCGGATTGTGAGTTGGTGCATTGTCGGTCAGTGGTTATCACGAAGCTCTTACGAGAGGACTGGCGGCTCCGGACCGTCCCATAGCCCCGTGCGCCGGCGGTGGCGGGTTCCGAGTATTTGGGTCCGGACGGGCCAAGAGGACCCCCGGTGCAAGCTCGTGGAGGTGCTGCTGTAGCATGCGTCTTGGTACGTCCTGCTACCAACCTGCTACCGAGGGCCTGAATGTTGAACGGCGCCTCGTTAGAAGCGCCGTTCCCGTCGTGCTTTTCTTGGTGCGCCCGAGAAGATTCGAACTCCTGACCTTCTGATCCGTAGTCAGACGCTCTATCCAACTGAGCTACGGGCGCATGTTGTCACGACCTTACGGTCGATGGCGGAGAGGGAGGGATTTGAACCCTCGATGGAGGTTTTGCCCCCATACTCCCTTAGCAGGGGAGCGCCTTCAGCCGCTCGGCCACCTCTCCACGATTGCCTAACCTTACCTTGGCGGAGGGTGAGGGATTCGAACCCCCGGACAGGTTGCCCCGTCTGCGGTTTTCAAGACCGCCGCCTTCAACCGCTCGGCCAACCCTCCGGTCAACCTGCTACCAGCTTGAAGCTTGCGGCAGCTCCCTGTCAGCCCGTCCGAACCTACCACCACTCTCCCGTGAGTGTTGCGCAGGACCGTCCGTACGGTCAGCGTTGGCAAGTATACGCAGGGCCTCTCGGCGCTGTCAACGAACGTAGGCGTCATGGCTTAGGGGTTCTCTGCGGAGGCTCACTGGCTCGGCGCGTGGCCACCTAACTCTCAGCCGTAATAGCGTGGCGCCCAGCTCAGAGCCGGGCGCCACGCTTGATCGTCAGACTAGCTTGGCCTTAGCGCCGGTCACATCGCCGAGCCTGGCGCGCCGCCGCCTGGATCGGTTTCGGCTATGCCTACACCGCTCCCTTGGGGCGTTACGAGGTACCAGTTGCCGCCTACGCCCTGGCCGCCTGTCGCGCCGGCTGCCGTGTCTGCTGCGTAGTAGTAGAGGGGCCAACCGTTATAAGTGAGCTGGTAGCTGCCGTCTTCGCGCTTTGCCACGCCGAGGAGCTTGGCGTCCATGGGCGCCTCCACCTGAGGCAGGCTGTTCTCATCCGCAACTAGGACGGGTGGCCAGTTGATGATGCATTGGGCATCGCAGTTGCTCACGTTGGTGGTGTCGTTCAAGAACAGGTAGAGCGATCGACCAGAGGCGTCGGTGACGTGTGCGCCGAGGTCCGCTGCCGTTGCTACTTTTAGCTCGGTCGTGGCGGGGGCTGCTTGCGCCAGAACGAAGACGCCCACCAACAACCCGAGGAGGGCGATCCCTCCCGCTAATCGACGTGGCCTGCGACCTTGTTTCGCTTGTTTCGCACTCATCAGGAACTCCCTTTCGCGTGCTTCACCTTGCCGCTAGCCCAACACTGTTCGTCCGCCACGGGAGCCATCGGCGTAGTTCGCAGCCGGGCACTGCTCGGACTCAACACGCTCCTTCCGGGTGGCGCGATGAACCACGCGCCTTAGCGCAGGTAGGCTCGGGCGCTCACCGCTTCCGCAAGGATGCAGCACCAGCGTGAGCGCGCGGATAGACCTGGATGAACTACCAACAGCCGCGCGTGCCACAGTGTTGAGTGCTGTCAGGGGGTAACCTGGCCTAGTCAGGCATACTGTAGGCTCTACCTCGCTGCTATGGCCTGGCAGAAGGGCGGTACCTCGTGAAGGCACTACTGGTGATAAGCAATGGCAGAGGCATTATCGCGGAAGGCGACGACATGAATGCGTTGCACGCTGCCTACGACGCCTCGGTGACTAGTCACAAGGACGACCCTCATACTTCTGAGCCAAGGCACGAGCGGCCGGCATTCGCGGACCTCAAAGGCTGCCATGAGGAAGGCGCAACTGGTCACGCCTGCATCCTGAAGACCCAGGAACTACCGCATGCAGCGAAGGAGTACTACCGCGCTGGCTTCGTGGATTAGCTCAGATCCCGGCAGCCGCTTCGACTGCCAGCGTGACCGTTTGGGCTAGACGCTCGACCATCTCTGCGTCGGCGCCTTCAACCATGACGCGCACGAGTGGCTCCGTGCCGCTCGGGCGCAGCAACACGCGCCCCGCGTCCTTGAGCTCGGCCCCCGCTGCGTGCACGGCTGCCACCACGCTAGGGTGCGCGGCCACCTCATCGCGCGCGCCCGGCGCGACCCGAACGTTCTTGAGCACCTGCGGGTAGACGGGGATGTCATCCATCCACGCCTCCAGGCTGCGGCCGGACTTGCGCACGGCGGCCAGCGTTAGCAGGGCCGTGAGCATGCCGTCGCCGGTTGGTGCCTTGTCGAGGAACAGGAGATGGCCGGACTGCTCCCCGCCGAGCGTGAGGCCCAAGCGCTTGAGCTCCTCAAACACGTAACGGTCACCTACCTTGGCGCGGTGCATCGTCGTGCCGTGAGCCCTCAAGTAGTTCTCTGCACCCAAGTTGCTCATCAAAGTCGCCACCAACGCGGTCTCGCCGCGCGACAGCGCAGTGATGGCAAGCATGTGATCGCCCGTCACCACGCGACCTTTCGCGTCGATGAGTAGCGCGCGGTCAGCGTCGCCATCGAAAGTAACGCCAACTTCGAACCCGCCCTCGATCACGTGCTTGGCCAGCGTTTCGGGGTGAGTCGAGCCGCAGTCAACGTTGATGTTCAGGCCGGTGGGTTCCGCGTTGAGGACCTCGAGCCGCGCGCCCAGCTTGGCGAACAGTTGAGGCGCGATGAGATGACTAGCGCCGTTGGCGCAATCGATGACTACGCGCATGCCGTCGAGGTAAGGGGCGTTGTCCAAAAGGTGCTTGACGTAGCCGTTCAGAATGCTGGCGCCAGCGCCGTTGCCGCTGGCGTGACTGTCCCATGGCCTGGCCATCGTCACGCTTCCGATGCGCGCGCCCGTGATGTCCTCGAGTTCGTCGCCGCCGGGCTCACCCATGCGCTCCACTAGCGCCTCGATCTCGGCCTCCACCTCGTCAGACAACTTCTCACCGTTGCGATCGAAGAGCTTGAGGCCGTTATCTGCGAACGGGTTGTGACTCGCCGAGACGACGAGGCCGGCGTCCGCGCCCATGGCACGCGTTAGGAACGAAACACCTGGCGTTGGGATCACGCCAAGCCACGTCACGTGCGCCCCGCGCGCGGTGAGGCCGGCCGCGGCTGCGTGCGCGAGCATCACGCCGGAACGCCGCGTGTCCATACCGATCAGCACGTGGGGCTGGCCTCCGCCAGTGGGGTGAACCGTCTCGGCCACCGCCATGCCAAGCCGTAGCGCGAACGTCGCCGTCATCGGGTGCATGCCCGCCACGCCACGAACGCCATCAGTGCCGAAGTAACGCCTAATCGCCATGCGCGCCATGATAACCGGGCGCTCGACAGTCTCAGTCGTTGGTCACTTCGCGTCCTGCCAGTTGCGGCCAAGGCCGACCGCGGCCTCGAGCGGCACCTTCAACTCGACGACCTGCGCCATGATCCGGTGCACGAGCGGCGCCGCTTCGTCAGAGCGCGACTCCGGCACTTCCGCCACGATCTCGTCATGCACTTGCAGGAGCAGGCGTCCACCAACCCCGGCAAGCGCCGGCGCCAGTTCCAGCATGGCTAGTTTCATGACGTCCGCCGCGCTGCCCTGGATGGGCATGTTGTAAGCCACGCGCTCGGCGGCCTCGCGCACGCTGCGGTTCGGGCTGAGCAGGTCTGGCACCGCGCGGCGCCGCCCCATGATCGTTTCGACGTACCCGGACTCCCGAGCAGCCGCGAGCGTGTCGTCGATGTAGGCGCGCACGCGCGGGTAGCGCAGGAAGTAGGTCTTGATGAAAGCGTCGGCGCGCTCGTAGCTGATCTCCAGCTCGCGGCTCAGGCGTTGGGCCGACATGCCGTACAGCACGCCGAAGTTGATGACCTTCGCGATGCGCCGCATGTCTGAGGTGACGGCGGAGGGCTCAACGCCATACACGCTGGCGGCTGTGCTGCGGTGGATGTCCTCGCCCGCCTTGAACGCCTTGATGAGGGCGGGTTCGTCCGCGATGTGCGCCAGCAACCTCAACTCGATCTGCGAGTAGTCTGCCACCAAGAGCAGCTGCCCCGGGGCGGCGATGAAAGCCCGCCTCACCTCCCGGCCGCGTTCCGTGCGCACCGGCACGTTCTGTAAGTTCGGGTTCACGCTTGAGAGTCGCCCGGTAGCCACGACCGCCTGCTCGAAAGTCGTGTGAACCCGGCCGCCGGCATCCGCCAATGCGGGCAGCGGGTCTAGATAAGTGCCCTTGAGCTTGGCGATCTCGCGGTGCTCGAGCACCAAGTCGACCGCCTCATGCTGGCCGCGCAGCGGCTCGATGGCGCTGACCGACGTGCTCTGCTTGCCCGTTGCGGTTCGCTGCCCTGCGCGTAGCCCGAGTTTCTCGAAGAGGAGCCAAGCGACTTGATCGCGCGAGGCGACGTTGAACTCAGGGGTGCCGGCGATGTCCACCAAGCGGCTTTCGAGCGCTGCCATCTCGAGGCCAGCCTCGTCAGAGAGCTGCCGCAACAAGCCGACATCGAGCTGCACTCCAGCCACCTCCATGTCGGCAAGTACGGCCTGGAGGGGGCGTTCGATGCGTTCGTACACCTCGAGTTGCGAGCCGCTCAACCTGGAACTCATGAGGCGCAACAGTTCGGCCCCAACGACGGCGTGGTCGCGGGCGGTCTCTCCCCACTCGCCCGCGCCAAGACGCCGGGCCAAAGCTTCCGGCGAGGCGCCGACGGAATCGAGCAAGTAGGCCATGAGGAGCGGGTCGTCGCCGGGCACGGCGCCGACGGCACCGTTCATGCGGGCGGCGACGACCAGCGCCTTGGCGTCGGGCGCGTTGACTGTGCCGCCGAGGTACTTGGCAGCGTGGTGGCTGGCGCCGAGCGGGGGTGAGGAGGCAACCACGCCAGGGCTAGCCCCGCCGTCGCCACCTTGACCAACGGCGAGCGCCAGCTCGACGACGAGGGCCGCGGTCGGCCGCACATCGCTGAGGCGGTACCCGTACGACCACGTGCCACCGGCGGCGGCCTTGGCCTGCACCTCGTCCCACTCCGCGTCGACGAAGGTCACCCGCTCCACCAGGCCCAGTTCGTGGAGCAAGCTGCCGAACTCGAGTTCGCGCAGGGCGGCCGTCAGCTCCTCGCGTTGCACTTCGCGCTCGCCCGCCGGCGTTGGCACGAGCTCAACGGGCGCGTCAGTGACGATGCGCGACAGCTCATGTGAGAGTTCGAGTTCGGCGCGCGACGCGCGGATGGCGGCCGCCTGCGGCTGACTGGGTAGGCCGTCGAGGTCGGCAAGTACGGCGTCGAGGCTGCCATAACGCTCGAGCAGCCCGCGAGCGGCGACAGGCCCGATGCCCTTTACACCTGGGATGTTGTCTGACGAGTCGCCAGTCAGGGCGCGGTAATCGACCCACTGTGCTGGCGTCACGCCGTACTTCGCCTTGACGGCGGCCGGGTCCATGCGCTGCTTGCCGTCCGGGCTTACGACCGTCACGCGCTCACTGACTAGCTGCAGTGCGTCCCGGTCGCTTGTCACGATCTCCACGTCCCAGCCGTCCGCGCTCTCGCGCGTGGCCAGTGAGCCGATCAGGTCATCCGCTTCGAGGCCAGGCTGCTCGACGCGCGTCACCCCCAGCAGGTCGACGATGCCCTTGATGGCGTTCAGTTGCAGCGGGAAGTCTTCAGGGGTCGGCGCGCGTTGGGCTTTGTACTCCTCGAAGCGCTCTTTGCGGAACGTCCTGGCCGGGGCGTCGAACGCGATGACCAGACTGTCGTCCGGCGCCAAGCCGTTGAGGAGTTCGAGAAGCGCCCGCACGAAACCGTAGATGGCGTTGGTCGGCATGCCGCTCGTGGTCGACAGTTGCCGGATGGCGAAGTACGCGCGGTATGCCAGGCCGTGACCGTCGACCAGCACGAGCCGCCGGCCGCGCTTTACCGCAGGCGTCGGCTCGGGCACCGCGCCGAACAGGTCGGCTTGGTGGTTGGTTGGCGGCTGCTTCGCCACGTCACACGTTCCAACCGCCGGCGACTTCCAGGGTCGTGCCGGTCACGTAATCGGCGGCTGGGCTAATGAAGTACCTCACGGCGCCGACGATCTCGTCGAGGCGCCCGACGCGGCCCATGGGCAACTCCTGCAGCGGGGACGAGATGCTGTTCTCGATGACGCCGGGGCTGACGACGTTGACCGTCACCCCGGAACTGGCCTCGGTGAGTGCGAGCGCCTTCGAGTAGAGGATGACGCCCGTTTTCGCGATGCCGTACGCCACGATGCCAGGCCGCGCCTTCACTAGTTCGGCCCCGGCGTACCCGATGTTCACGATGCGCCCGCCGCGCGGCGCCAGGCGCAGGTAGGGCACGGCGCGCTGGCAGGTATAGAACGTCGAGTTGAGGCTGCTGTCGAGCATGGCGTGCCACACTTCGCTCGAGAGGTCGGCAAGTGGCCCGTGGTGGTAATCACCAACGTTGTTGACCAGCACGTCGAGGCGCCCGAAAAGGGAGTAGGCGGCGTCGACCAGGCCGCGCGCCTGCGCCTCGACGGTGACGTCGGCAGCAACGGCAACCGCGTGCGCGCCGAGACCCGTTGCCGTCTCGACAACGGCCTCCGCCTCCGACTGGCTGCGGCGGTAGTGCACCATCACGTCGTAACCGTCGGCCGCCAACGCGAGGAGTATGGCCTTCCCTATGCCCTTGGCCGAGCCCGTCACCAGCGCGGCTGGCCGCTGGCCGAACGGCCCGGTGGTAGTCGGTGCGCTCATGCTGGCACCGCCGTTGACCGGTACCGCAGCACGCGGACGGCCTGAACGAGCAACAGGTAGGGCAGTTGGGCCCAAGCGATCATGACGTAAGCGTAAGGCATGCCCAGCGCGAGGGCCACGCCCAGTAGCAGGTACTGGCTGCTTAACCCAAGGTTGACCAGTGCGCCGGTCGAGAACAGGTCGTCCCAGCGCTGGAGCTCGGCGGCACTTGCCGCGCTCGAAGGCTTGCCGGCGGCGGCGCGGAAGAGCCAAGCGTCGAGGGCGGCGTAGGCACGGTCTTGCGGTGCCAAGATCAGGCGGTAGGCGCCGCGCACGAGGGCGAGCGCCCACGGCCACGCGCCTGGCGGTGCGACCGATGGTGCGAGTGAACCGCGAGCCAGCTTGTAGCGCCGCTCCGCGTTGAAGTCGGCGGTTAGTACCAGGGTGACGATGACGAAGGCAACCACGGCGCCGCTCACCTGCCCGTGCCTCGCCAAGGCCGCGAACAGTGCGATGTTCACGAGTAGGTCGCAGACGGTATCGAAGTAGCGGCCGAACTCGCTGATGCGCTGCGTTGCGCGCGCAAGGCCGCCGTCAGCGTTGTCAAGCACCGTCTTCACTTGCAGCAGTACCGCCGCGACGATCCAAGCGGTCGGCTGCCAGGTGGCCACTAACGCAGCCGCCACGAAGCCGATGACGGTGTGCACGGCAACGACGTGCCACGGCTCAACGCGCGTCCTCGCCAGAAGCGCAACCGTGGCGTTCGCGAGGGGCTGCACGACTAGCATCACTACCTCACGGCGTGGGCGCGGCTTGGCTGCTGGCGGCATGCAACTAGGCTAGCAGGCGCGGCCAGGCGGTTATCATCTGCCATCTGCAGTCGTGCGCACCGCAATGCCTGGACGGGAGGCCTCCTAAGATGGACGTCAACTTCAAGCTTGTCACCTCGAACAGCGTCGAGCACTTCGAACGCCGCCTCAACGAGTTCGTCGCTGGGCTGGACCGCAATGATGTCGTCGTGGACGTCAAGTTCTCCACAGCTACTTATGGCGAGGGCGTCGAGTTCAGCGCCCTAGTGCAGTACCAGACGACTTCTGAGTGGCACGAGTAAGGGTGAAGGGGGCCGGGCCTGCTGGGCGCAGCGCGGTCCCGATGCGTGAGGGTCGGGAACTTCATAAATCTCGCGCTTGGCGCGCTGGTAGACTTCGCTCGTGACGGCAACACTGGTGCTAGTCGTCGATGACGAAGCAGCCATGCTCAAGGTCAGTGAACTGACGTTGGTTTCGGCGGGTTACGCGGTCATAGCCTTCGACGACCCGCGCGAGGCACTCGCCGAGTTGCGGGACGGCCTCCGGCCGGACGTCGTCGTGTCCGACATCTCCATGCCGCCGATGGACGGTTTCGAGTTCTACGGCAACGTGCGGCAGATACCGGAGCTGCGCAGCGTTCCCTTCCTCTTCCTCACGGCCCTCGAGGACCGCGCTTCCATGCGCAAAGGCATGACCCTGGGCGCGGACGACTACCTAACGAAGCCGGTGCAGAAAGACGAACTCCTGGAGGCAGTCAAGGTGAGGTTGTGGCGCCTGGCCGAGCTGCGCCGCCCACTGACTGGCGTCGTCGCGGCACACGGCTTCGGGCACCCGATGGTGCTGCGTGAGGGCGAACGCCTCGACTGGGACTCCCTCAAGGCGCTCGAACTGCTCTTCTACCTCCTCGAGCACCGTTCAGGCGTCACGACCTTCGAGGTCGCCGAGGCGCTGTGGCCGGGCAAGACGGAGTCGAAGGCGTCCAGCAGCTTTCACACCACGCTTTACCGCCTGCGCAAGGTCATGGGCGGCGAGCTAGTCGAGAGCGCGAACCGCCGTTACTACCTGCACGACAAGTTCCAGATCGACTACGACGTCGACTCGTACCGCAAGCTGGCGCGCAAGGCGCGCGAGAACGGCGAGCTGCGCGACTACATGGCGGCCATCCGCCTCTATTCCGGGCACTTCCTCGCCGGGTTCGACTCGACGTGGGTAGACAACATCCGCCTCAACCTGCAGGCCTCGCACCTCTCACTGCTCGAGATGGCCGCCGCGGCCGCCGTCGCTGACGGCGACCTCCCGCAGGCGACCATGTTCTACCAGTTGATGACAGAGCACGAACCTTACAGCGAGACCGCGTGGGAGGGCCTTGCGGACACGTGGGAGGCGCGCGGCGAACGCGGTCGTGCAGCCGAGGCGCGGGAACGGTTCGAGAGATTCATGGATGAAGGCTGAGCCAGCACCGGTCTGGTCGCGGTAAGCTGCCTCGCCGGTCGGCGTAGGCCACTAGCGAAGGAGTGTTCATGTACAGCATCGACCTCACCGGTAAAACCGGCCTCGTCATGGGAGTAGCCAACCAGCGGTCTTTGGCGTGGGCCATCGCCCAGCCGCTCGCTCAGGCAGGCGCTCGCCTCGCGTTCAGCTACCAAGCTGAGCGGCTGAGGCCAGCTCTCGACAAGCTCACCGAGGACCTGAAAGACCCGCTGCTCCTCGAGTGCGACGTGGGTGACGACGCCGCACTCGACCGCATGTTCGCTGCGGTCGGCGAGGAGTTCGGCAAGCTCGACTACCTGGTGCACGCCCTCGCGTTCGCCCCCGCCAACACGTTCTCCAACCCGTTCGTCGAGACCTCGCGCCAGGACTGGCAGACCGCCATGGACGTCAGCGCCTACTCGCTCGTCGCCTCGACGAAGCGCGCCGCCGAACTGATGGGCCCCGGCGGCAGCGTCGTGACCTTGAGTTACTTGGCGGCCGAGCGCGTTGTGCCGCACTACAACATGATGGGCGTGGCGAAGGCGGCGCTAGAGGCTAGCGTCCGTTACCTCGGTTACGACCTAGGGCCGCGCGGCATCCGCGTGAACGCCATCAGCGCTGGCGCGGTGCGCACCATCGCGGCGCGCTCCATCGCAGGCTTCGGCGACCTCTACACGCAGGCAGGCGAGATGTCGATGCTCAAGCGCAACATCACGCACGAGGAAGTCGGCGGCCTCGGCCTGTCGCTCCTCGTCGAGCAGCTAGGCGGCGGCATCACGGGCGAGACGGTTTACGTTGACGCCGGTTTTCACGCCATCGGGTTGTTCGTGCCACCTAACCTGCAAGACCAGTACTGAAGCGCGAACCTTCCAAGACGGCCCCGGGAGTTGTGAACTACCTCCGGGGCCGGGCTATACTCGCGCCCATGACGTTCCTCCACCGTTGGACAGGGGCCCTTGGCCGATGGCGGCGCTGCTAACGCGCTCCTACAGCCCGCTGCGCCGCAAGTGCGCGGCCGCACGTTATTGACCCCCTAAGTCCACGAACGGAGACCCCCGCATGCAGCACGCCACCCGTACTGGCTCCACGCCTAGTTCGCCGCTTCGCCCTACTCGCCCAGTGTTCCGCGAGGTCCTGGCGGACCTCGAGACGCCGCTAACCGTTTACCTCAAGCTCGCCGGTCACCCTTCCTTCCTCCTCGAGAGCGTCGAGCAGGGTGAGCGGGTGGCGCGTTACTCGTTCATCGGCACGGGCCAGCGCATGCGCTTGGAAGCGCGGGGCTCCATGGTCACCCTCTCTAGACCGAGCGGCACGACCACCTTCGAGTCAAACGACCCGCTGCGTGTCCTGTGGGACGAGGTCGTGCGCGAAACGGAACCGGCTTCCGGCCTGCCTGCGTTCTGGTCAGGTGCGGTCGGGTACGCGGCGTACGACATCGTGCGCCAGTACGAGCGCCTCCCTGACAACAACCCGGACACTATCGGGGCGCCGGACCTGCTGTTCGTCGAACCCGAACTCGTCGTCGTGTTCGATCACCTCAAACGCCGGCTGTTCATCACCGCAGCTGCGGTAGTCGGCGATGCAGCGGACACGGCCCGCGCGCAGTCCCTGGTCGACACGGCATACGACCGCCTGCGTGGGCCGCTGCCCGGGGTGCCAGGGGACCGCGCCGGGCGCCTGACCGAGTTCGAGGCCAGCGTCAGCCGCGAGGAGTACATGGCGGCCGTCGCGCGCGCCGTCGAGTACGTGCATGCGGGCGACGTGTTCCAGGTCGTCCCGAGCCTGCGCCTGTCGGCTGAGCTTGGCGCCCACCCGTTCGCCATCTACCGCGCACTGCGCACTGTCAACCCAAGCCCGTACCTCGGTTACCTGGACCTGGGAGGCGTGACCCTCGTCGCTAGTAGCCCTGAGAGCCTCGTCCGGTCCGACGGGTCGCGGGTCGAGACCCTGCCGATCGCCGGCACGAGGCCGCGCGGCGCCGACGCGCAAGAAGACGACAGGCTCGCAGAGGAACTCCTGACAGACGAGAAGGAGCGCGCCGAGCACGTCATGCTCGTCGACCTCGGCCGCAACGACCTTGGGCGCGTGAGCGCGGCCGGCAGCGTCAAGGTGACCGACCTCATGCGCGTGGAGCGCTACAGCCACGTCATGCACATCGTCTCGCAGGTGGAGGGCGTCCTGCAGGCTGGGCGCACGCCGCTAGACGCCCTCTCGGCCACGCTGCCGATGGGCACGGCCTCGGGCGCCCCTAAAGTGCGCGCCATGGAGATCATCGACGAGCTCGAGACCGTTCGCCGTGGCCCCTACGCCGGCGCGTTCGGCTACCTAGCAGCTAGCGGCGCCATGGACATGGCCCTCACCCTCAGGACGATCGTCGTCAAGGACGGCCGCCTTCACCTGCAAGCTGGCGCGGGCGTGGTCGCCGACTCCGACCCAGCGACGGAGTGGCAGGAGTGCATGAACAAGCTCGCCGCATTAAGGCGCGCGGTGGAGATGGCAACGGCGGGGCTCGCCTGATGCCGGCGCCACTCAAGCTGCTGGTGGTGGACAACTACGACTCGTTCACCTACAACCTCGTTCAGTACGCGCTCGAACTAGGTGCGGAGGTCGTGGTGTGGCGCAACGACGCCTTCGACCTGGAGGCCGTCGCGGAACTAGCTCCTGACGCCCTCTTGATCTCTCCAGGACCGTGCACGCCGGCGGAAGCCGGCATGTCGCTCGAGCTCGTGCGCAACCTAGGCTCCAGCTACCCGATGTTGGGCGTGTGCCTAGGCCACCAAGTGATAGGCGAGGCGTACGGCGGGCGCGTGGTGCGCGCCAAGCACCTCGTCCACGGCAAGACGGCGGTGATAGCCAACGACGGCACCGGCGTGTTCGCCGGCCTGCCAGATCACGTCACTGCCACGCGCTACCATTCGCTGGTGGTCGAGGACCTGCCGGACGCGTTGGTCGCCAACGCCTGGACGACCGAGGCCGACACGGGGGAGAAAGTCGTCATGGGCATGCGCCACCGTGATTACCCCGTGTGGGGCGTGCAGTTCCACCCAGAGAGCATCCTCACGGAGCACGGTCACGACATGCTAGCCAACTTCCTGCGCTTCGTAATTGAGCGCAAGGCGGAGGCAAGCGGAGAGTGACGAGCGCAGTACCAGAGATCTCGGTCATAGTGCCAACGCACAACCGCCGCACCCTCCTAGAACGTAAACTCCGGGCCCTCGAGGGTGAGGAGGTCGCCTTCGAGGTGGTGGTGGTCGCCGACGCATGCAGCGACGATACCGAACGCTTTCTCGCGCGCTTCCAGCCGAGCTACCCGTTGTCGTGGGCGACCGCTCCAGGCAAGCACGCCGCTTACGCCCGCAACCAAGGCGCACGCATGGCGCGCGGTGACGTGGTGCTATTCAGCGACGACGACATGATCCCGAGGCCCGGATGGCTGGCCAAGAACCTCGCCCTGCACGAGCTACCCGGCCGCGTTGGGGTCAGCCGCCAAGTGTTGCCGCCTCACCTTGGGCACGGCGCGACTCTCAGCCGCACCGCGGGGTGGTGGCAGGCGCCAGGTGGATCGTTGAGCATGCGCGCTGACCTGTTCGCGGCAGTCGGCCGCTACGACGAGTCGTTCTCTGGCTACGGCGGCGAGGACGCCGACCTCGGCTACCGCCTCAAGCAGGCGGGTGCGGACTTCAGGTTCTTGCCTGACGCGGTCGTCGAGCACTGGGACGAGCACTTCGACGCCGACTTGGAGGCCAAGGCGCGCTCGGCCGGAGCGGCTCACGTGCGGGTGTGGCGCAAGCACGCCACCCCGGAAGTGGCCTGGGCGCTGGGTGTTCACCCGCTGATGCTTGGGGCGAAGCGGGCGCTGCTTGCGTTGCCACTTGGACTCCTGGTGGGCCGTGAACGATACCGCTACGAAGTCGCCTACGCCCAAGGCGCACGCGACGCCATCAACGGAAGGTGACCTAAAGCGATGAGCGAACTAGCGATAGGCAAGCTGCTCAACCAGATCTTCGAGGGTGAGACCCTAAGCCGCGTCGAGGCGCGCAGCGTGCTCGGCAGGCTCATGGATGGGCAGCTCTCGCAAGTGCAAGCCGCCGCGCTCCTGGCCGCCTTGCGCATGCGCGGCGAGACGGTCGATGAGATAACGGGCTTCGCGGAGGCCATGCGCCAACGTGCCATCAAGGTGCCCGTGCGTCACGCGGGACCCTTGGTCGACACGTGCGGCACCGGCGGCACGGGCGTCGACACGATCAACATCAGCACCACCGCCATGTTCGTGGCGGCGGCAGGCGGCGCTCGCCTCGCCAAGCACGGCAACGTCGGCGTTACGCGCAGGTCGGGCTCGGCCAACGTCCTGGAGGAGCTGGGCGTCGACTTGGAGGCGAGCCCCGAGCGTCTGGCGGAGGGGGTCGAGGTGACGGGCATGGCGTTCGTGTACGCCCGGCGCTTTCACCCGGCCATGGGCTTCGTAGCCCCGATCAGGGCAGACTTGCAGGCTCGCACCATCTTCAACAACCTGGGTCCACTTACGAACCCTGCAGGCGCCGACAGGCAGTTGATGGGCGTCTACGACCCGCGGCTAACTGAGACCCTCGCCGAGGTGCTGCGCGGCCTTGGCCTCACGCGCGCGCTCGTCGTGCACGGTGACGTCATCGACGACTTCACCGTCACCGGCCCAAGCAAGGTCACGGAGCTGGAGGCCGACGGCTCCCTGCACACTTACGTCGTTACTCCAGAGCAAGTCGGTTTGGAGCGCCACCACATAGGGGAGATCGCTGGCGGCGACCCCAAGACGAACGCCCGCCTATTGCGGGCAGTGCTCGCCAACGAGGCGGGTCCAGCCATGCGTGACGTGACCTTGTTCAACGCAGGTGCGGCCCTCTACCTGGCAGACAGGGCAGACAGCCTCGCTGGCGGGGTTGAACTGGCGCGCTCGGTGCTCGAGAGCGGCGCGGCGGCCCGCAAGCTCGAGGAGTACCTGGCCTTCAATGCGCGCCCAGCGGCCTAGCCGCGCATGGGTACTCACTTGGCTTCCGCTTATACTCCGGGCGCTTGCGGCCGCTGCGAAGCCGGTGCCGCTGTCTCAACCCGTGGAGGAACGTAGATGATTGTCGAGCAGAACAAGGCCAACGTCGCTGACCGTTTCAGGGGCGGCGTGATCATGGACGTCGTGACTGCCGAGCAGGCGCGCATAGCGGAGGACGCGGGCGCCGTAGCGGTCATGGCCCTTGAGCGTGTGCCTGCCGACATCAGGGTGGAGGGCGGCGTCGCCCGCATGTCCGACCCGGGGCTGATCGAGAGCATCATCAACGCCGTGGCCGTCCCCGTCATGGCCAAGGTGCGCATAGGGCACTTCGTCGAGGCCCAGGTGCTGCTCGCCTTGGGTGTCGACTTCATCGACGAGTCGGAGGTCCTCACTCCGGCCGACGACGCGTACCACATCGACAAGCACGCCTTCAGGGTGCCGTTCGTGTGCGGGGCCACCAACATCGGCGAGGCGCTAAGGCGCATCGGTGAGGGCGCCGCCATGATCCGCACGAAAGGCGAGGCAGGCACGGGCAACGTCGTCGAGGCGGTTCGCCACGCCCGCGCGGTGTTGGGCGAGGTGCGCGCGCTGCGGAGCATGCCACGCGAAGAACTGATGACCTACGCCAAGAACCACGGCGCCCCGTTCGACTTGGTCGAGTACGTTCACGAGCACGGCAAGCTACCCGTCCCGAACTTCGCGGCAGGCGGCATCGCCACGCCAGCAGACGCGGCGCTCATGATGCAGCTCGGAGTTGACGGCGTGTTCGTCGGCTCAGGCATCTTCAAGGCCGCCGCGGGCGAGACGGACAAGTCAAAGCGTCACGCCGCCTGGTTGCGCCGAGCAGAGGCCATCGTTAAGGCCACCACGCACTTCGACGAGCCAGCCATCATCGCCGAGGTGAGCAAGAACTTGGGCGACGCCATGGTCGGCATCAACATCGACACCCTCGCCCCTTCCGACCTGCTGGCTAGACGCGGCTGGTGAAGTTCATCGCCGCGCGCAAGCAGCGCGCTGAGCGGCTGGCGTGGCGGCGTCGCGGGGCGGCCGCCTCAACTCATGAGGTATTGCTAGCATGGTCGGCGTGAAGCTCGTTCAAGGCCTGTTCTTGCTGCTACTGACCGGCGTGCTGTCGATCGGTTCTCTGCTGGCATCATCGGGGCTCAAGTGGTCGCAGGAGCTACCTTCGCTCGAGAAACTAGACGCCCTTGAGTTCTCCGCCACCTCACAGGTGTACGCGCGCGACGGCGAAACCCGCATCGGCCTCATCGTCCCCGTCATGGGTGAGGGTCGCGAGTCGACTAACCGCATCCCCGTCAGCCTCGACGAGGTGTCACCTGCTGCCTTGCAGGCCATCGTCGCGTACGAGGACGACCAGTTCTACCGCCACTACGGCATGGACATCACGGCGTTCATGCGCGCCGTTTACGAGGAGTTCCTCGGCGACTCGTCGCGCGGCGGCTCGACCATCACGACACAGGTCATCAAGAACACCCTCCTCGAGGACATCCGGCTGGAGCGCTCGTTGGAGCGCAAGGTCAAGGAGATCATGCTGGCGCTCGAACTCGAGCGCCGCCTCACGAAACCCGAGATCTTGCAGCGTTACGTCAACATGGTGTTCTGGGGCGGCAACGTCTACGGTATCCGCTCAGCTGCCCAGACTTATTTCGGCAAGGACCCCATCGAGCTCAACTTGGCGGAGGGGCTTTACCTCGCCCGTCTGATCCCCGCGCCTAACGCGCGCCACGACGACTTCACCACCACGCGCCGCAGCATGCGCGAGGTGCTCGACAAGATGGTGCGGCAGGGGACGATCAGTTCCGAGATGGCCGATCGCGCCTGGCGTTACCCGCTCGAGCCGCTCGGTTGGGACGTGGTGTACGACGATAAAGGCAACATCGTCACCGCCGAACGGACCGGCGTCGAGGTCGTGGTGCAGTCGAGCATCAGCTCCGACCTCTCGCGCGCGGTTCTGATTGCGGTGCGCAACTGGTTGACGGAAACGTACGGCGAGAGCGTGGTCTTCGGTAGGGGCGGCTTGCGGGTCGTTACTACCATCGACGTGCAGGCGCAGGTGGCGGCCAACCAGGCCAGCCTCACCGCCGAGATTCCGCCGGGAGCGCAGATGGCCATCGTCGGCATAGACCCCGGCACGGGCGCGGTACTCGCCATGGTTGGGCAGAAGCTGAGTCCAGACGCGCCGGCTGGCGAGTTCAACCGCGCAACCCAAGCGTTGCGGCAGCCGGGCAGTTCCTTCAAGCCGATCGTGTTCGCCACCGCCATCGAACAGGGCGCCATGAACCAGGCAACCATCTTGGTCGACGAACCGACCGAGTTCTTGGCGCGCGGCCAGGCGCCATACGAGCCGAGGAACCACGACAAGCAGTTCGACGGCTACCAGACCATCAGGGCGTCTTTGAACCGCAGCCGTAACATCCCCGCCGTCAAGGCCCTCGAGGCGGCTAGTGCGGAGGCCGTGGCGGAGAAGTCGCGTGAACTCGGCTACGACGTCGCGCCTTACTACTCCCTGGCACTTGGCACGTTCGAGACGACGCCGCTGCAGCACACCGCAGCCATGGCCGCGTTCGCTAGCGGCGGAATCTACACTGAGCCTTACTTCATCGAGCGCGTAGAAGACGCTGACGGCAACCTGCTTTACCAGGCCGCGCCGCGCACCGCGCGAGTCTGGAGCGAAGAGACCGCCTACATCATGCTCGACATGATGCACGGCAACGTCGTCGATAGAGAGCCGGCATACGGCCTCTCGAACCGCGCCGTCATCCCAGGGCGCTGGGTGGCCGGCAAGACCGGCACCACTAACGACGAGGTAGACATCTGGTTCGTTGGCATGACGCCAGGGATGGTGGCCTCCGTGTGGATCGGCAACGACAACTCGTCCAGCCTCCCAGGCAGCATGACGTTGTCTAGCGGCGGTAGCGATCAGGTGAACAGTTCGCGCCAGCCCATCTACATCTGGAACGACTTCGTCGAGGCCGCATTGCGGGGCAGGCCGGCAGCGCCGGAAGGCTTCCCCGTGCCTCCGGGCATAGCCTTCCATACCCTCGACCTCAAGACGGGCGCGGTCGATTCAGGTGGCGTACGCGCCGCCTTCCGCGACACCGACCAGCTCTCGAGCACGGGCGTTGGCGGGGCAGTGAAGATTAAGCTGCCGATAGACACGGCCACGGGCCTCCGCGCCAGCGTCGACACGCCGGTCGACCGCCTGCAGATCATCGAGGTGGATCCGGCCGACGTCGCGAAGTACTTGGGAGGCACTTGATGGTCAACACCCTGGAGAACGAGACGTTGACGGCGGTGGCTGGCATCGCGGTTGGGCACTTCACCGACCTCGCCGCGCGCACGGGCTGCACGGTCGTGCTCACCCCGGAAGGGTGCGTCGCTTCAGGTGTTGCTCTCGGGCCGGCGCCGGGTACGCGCGAGTACGTGCTGTTGCAGCCTGACAAGACCGTGCCTGGGGTAGACGCCGTCGTCCTCACGGGAGGCAGCGCCTTCGGCTTGGCCGCCGCCGACGGTGTCATGGGGTGGCTGGAGGAGCAGGGTCGCGGCTTCGACACCGGCGTGGCCCGCGTGCCGATCGTGCCTGCGGCCGTGCTGTTCGACCTGGCCGTGGGTTCCGCCACGGTGCGGCCCGATGCCGCCGCTGGCCGCGCCGCCGCCGCTGCCGCAACGAGCGCGCCGGTGGCGCAGGGCCGCGTCGGCGCAGGCACTGGCGCGACGGTCGGCAAACTGCGCGGGCCCGAGCTGGCTAGCGCCAGCGGCCTCGGCAGTCACGCCGTCAAGATCGGCGGGGCGGTCGTCGCCGCCATCGGCATCAGCAACGCGGTCGGCAACGTGGTTGACCCGAACACGGGCCGGGTCGTGGCAGGGTTGGCAGAAACTGTCGGCTTGGCAGCAGCCGAGGGGTTCGCGGCCATGCCAGGAACCAACACCACGTTGGTGCTGGTCGCAACCGACGCTCCGATCACTAAAGCGCAAGCTAACGCCTTGGCAACGAGTGCGCACATCGGCATCGCCCGCATCACGCGCCCGTCGCACACCGTTTTCGATGGCGACACCGCCTTCGTCGTCTCGACGGGCGCGGGCCCGGAAGTGCCGCTTGCGGCGCTATCGATCGCCGTGCAGGAAGTCGTTGCAGCCGCGCTCCTCAAGGGCGTGGCCGCCGGCGGCGCGGGCGACACAACAGACTAGGGAGTCAGAACAACGTGAGCAACCTTTACCACCTGTCCGCCGGCCAGGCCGCCCCTGAGCTGGTCGACGCCATCATCGAAGTGCCTGGCGGTTCGTCCAACAAGTACGAGTACGACCCCGAAGTCGGGGTCTTCCGCCTCGACCGCGTGCTCTACAGCCCCATGCAC
This sequence comes from Trueperaceae bacterium, assembly GCA_035703635.1. GTDB lineage: Bacteria > Deinococcota > Deinococci > Deinococcales > Trueperaceae > JAAYYF01. The sequence continues at coordinate 42,854 of DASSXV010000005.1, forward strand.
TACCCCGGCGAGTACGGCTTCATACCGAGCACTTACGCCGATGACAACGACCCGCTCGACATCCTCGTGCTCATGAACCGGCCGACGTTCACGGGCGCCGTTCTGCGCGCGCGGCCGCTCGGCTACCTCGAGATGAGCGACGAGAAGGGCCGCGACCAGAAGATCCTGGCCGTCCCGGTCGACGACCCGCGCTACGACGGCAACCGCCACCTCGACTCGATCTCACGCCACCGCCTGCGCGAGATCGAGCACTTCTTCCGCATCTACAAGGAACTAGAGGGGAAGAAGACGGTGGTGGAGGACTGGCACGGCATGGACGACACCTACACGCTCATCCGTAACGCCATGGCCGCGTACCAGCGCAAGTTCGCTCAGCCGCCAGCAGGGGAGTGAAGGCTCCCCTTCACTGTCCGACGCGGTAGATGATCCCCGAGTTGTAGTCGGCGATGTAGAGCTCGGCGTCGGCGTCCTCACCGAAGGTGCTGACGTTGAAGCCCGTCTCGAACAGGGGCGTGATCTCCCAGCCGCTCTCCTCGCTGGTCGTCCACACCCGCCCCGACGTGAAGTCGGCGAACACGTAGCGCCCGACTAGCGCCTCGACCGCCTTGCCGCGGTAGACGTACCCGCCCGAGATCGACGTGCCCCACTGCGGTCCGTGTGGGTACTCGACCACGGGCAGGGTGAGGCCGTCCTCGTCGCACGTGGAGGCGTCGTAGCAGTGGGTGGCCTCCATCACCTTCCAGCCGTAGTTCTCACCGCCTGGGGAGCCTGCTGGTTGGTAGTTGACTTCCTCGTACGCGTTCTGCCCGACGTCCGCGATGTAGAGGTCGCCCGTCTCGTCGTCGAACGCGAAGCGCCACGGGTTACGTAGCCCGTATGCCCAGATCTCGGGCTTGGCGCCAGGCGTTGCCACGAACGGGTTGCTGTCAGGCACGGCGTAGCCCTCCGCCACGGAGACGTCAAGTCGCAGCAGCTTCGCTAGCAGCGTGCCGAGGTTCTGGCCGTTGCCCTGGGGGTCGCCGCCGCTGCCGCCGTCACCTAGGCCAAGGTAGAGGTAACCATCGGGCCCGAAGGCGAGCTGGCCGCCGTTATGGTTCGCGTAAGGCTGGTCTTGCGTGAGGAGGACCTCCTCCGAACCGGCGTCGGCCCGATCCGGGTTGCCCGGTGTCACCGTGAAGCGCGAGAGCACGCTCTGGCCCTTGGCGCCCGTGTAGTACACGTAGAAGCGGCCACTGGCGCCGTAGTCGGGTGGGAACGCTAGGCCGAGCAGGCCGCGTTCCCCGCCGCTAGTTACGCGGTCGGCGATGTCGAGGAACGGTTCCTTGAGGAGCGCGCCGTCCTTGACGATGCGCACCGTGCCCCCTTGCTGCACCACGAACAAGCGGGCGTCGCCAGCGTTGGTGATGGCGACGGGCTGCTTGAGGCCATCGGCGACCGGCACGAGGCGCTGCGCCACGGCCGACTGCAGGAGGCTGACGAGCATTAGGGTCAAGACGAGCGCCGTTAGGGCGCGGGCCGCGGGCGTTAAGGCGCGCCGCCTGCCTACTGTGACTTCCGGTTCTCTCATGTGTCCAGGTTAGCGGCTTCGCACCATTAGGCTCGTGAGCGTTGGTACTGGACGGCGTTCACTCGCGCGGCTCGAGCGCCTCTGCTTCTGTGGCGTAACGCGGCAGCCACCGCTTCGTGATCTCCCGCAACTCCTCATCGCTCAGCCTCACCCGGTCGTACATGCCTGCCGCAAGGCGTTGGCGTTGCGCCTCGAACAAGATGACGGCGGCCGCCACGCTGACGTTCAAAGACTGCACCATGCCAAGCATGGGGATGATCACGTGCTCGTCGGCCAGTGCAGCGGCCTCGCTACTCACGCCTGCCTTCTCGTTTCCTAGGAGGAGGGCGCACGGTTGCGTGTAGTCGACCGCGCGGTAGTCGACGGCCTGTTGTGAGAGGTGCGCGGCGTACACGCGCATGCCGCGCGCCTTCAGCGCGGCTACCGCACTAGCTATGCCGTCGTGCACGACTAGTTCCACCCACTTGTCGGCGCTGGCGCTGGTGGCGCTGAAGGTGGCCACGCCGCCTGTCGGCCTCACCGCATGCACTGTGCCTATGCCTACCGCGTCGCAGCTTCGGATCACGGCCGAGAGGTTGTGCGGTTTGTGCACCTCCTCGGCCAGTACCGTTAGGTCGGGTTGGCGTTTGGAGAGGACGTCGGAAATGCGTTGCCTGCGCTGCAGGGTCATGGGGGAGAGGATAACCGCCAGCCGCCATGCGCAGGGTTAGCATTGACGGGTGTCTACTGCAGCAGTCAGAGAGTACTTGAGGCGTTTCGGCAAGGCGGACGCCGTGATGGAGTTCACGGAGTCGAGCGCGACGGTCGCGCTCGCCGCCGAGAAGGTTGGGACTGAACCAGCGCGCATCGCCAAGACCCTCGCGTTCTACGACCCTGATGAGCCAAGGCGGGCCGTGCTCGTCGTGGCGGCGGGCGACGCTCGCCTGCATAACGGCTCTTTCAAGCGCGAGATCGGCGGCAAGCCACGGATGTTGGCTGCCGCTGACGTCGAGGCGTTGACGGGCCACCCAGTTGGCGGCGTCTGCCCGTTCGCTAACCCGGCAGGCACGCGCGTTTACCTGGACGAGTCGTTGCGGCGCTTCGAGACCGTCTACCCGGCGGCGGGGACGGCAGCGTCTGCCGTGCCGATGACCCTCGCAGAGTTGGAGCTGGCGGCGGCCGCCGTTGGCTGGGTGACGGTCACGAACGGGTGGCAGCCGGAGGAGGACTAGCGGGCGCCGTGGTCACCTGCCGATGCGGTAGAGGCTGCCGTCCTTGTAGTCCGCCAAGTAGAGCTCGCCGTTGGCGTCCTCACCGAAGGTCGTGACTTGCATGTGCGTGTTGCTGAAGAGCGGCGTGCGCTGCCACCCGCTCGCTGCCGAAGTGCGCCACACGTTGCCAGAGACGTAGTCGCCGAACACGTAACTGCCAACCAGGTCGGGCACGGCCGTGCCGCGGTAGACGTAGCCCCCGGTGATCGCCTTGCCGGTCGAGGGGCCGTGCCCGTATGTGAGGACTGGCAGGGTCAAGTCCGCGCCGTCGCAAGCGGGGGTCCGGAAGCAACTAGCGCCTTCCATGACGTTCCAGCCGTAGTTCTCGCCGCCGCCGGAAGCCGCGGGTTGCACGTCTAACTCCTCGAAGGCGGACTCTCCTACGTCGGCGATGTAGAGGTCGCCCGTCTCGCGGTCGAATGAGAAGCGCCACGGGTTGCGCAGGCCGTAGGCCCAGATCTCTGGCTCGGCACCTGGCGTGTTCACGAACGGGTTCGTGTCCGGCACCTCGTAAGGGCTAGCGCCGGAGACGTCTAGCCGCAAGATCTTGCCCCGCAGGTTGGAAAGGTCGGTGGCGGCTGCCCCTCCCTCAGCGCCGTCGCCACTGGCGATGTAGAGGAAGCCGTCCGGACCGAACGCCAACTCGCCACCGTTATGGAACGACGTTGGGCGCGGGATCTCGAGGATGACTGCTTCCGACGTGGCGTCCGCCACGTCTGGCGCGCCCGGCGCTACCAGGTACGAAGCGATGATCGTGGTGCCGTCCAGATCCGTGTAATTGACGTAGAAGCGGCCGTTGTCAGCGTAATTGGGGTCGAAGGCCAGCCCGAGCAAGCCGCGCTCGCCGCCCGTGGATACGCGCTCGGAGAGGTCGAGGAACGGCGTCGTGAGGAGCTGGCCACCGCGCACGACGCGGATGGTGCCGCCCTTCTCGGCCACGAACAGGCGATCGTCGCCCGCGTTGGCGATGGTGGTTGGCTGCAGCAAGCCGCTGACGACCCGGTTCAGCTTGAGTTGCCCGCCAGGCGGCGGAGGCGGGCTGTCTGGCGGGCTGCACGAAGCCAACAGTGCAGCAATTGCAAGCGCGAGCGCGGCGAAACGTGTAGTTAGTAGAGGTGGCGCCTTGCGCCGGCGGCGTGACATGCGTTCCAGGATGCCACGCGCCGGCCCCCGGCAGTGAGTGCGCCGCACAACTGCCCCAGAGTGTGACGTGCCCTCCCTACTCGCTGACGGTGAAGGTCAGGAATCCCTCGACGACGTGCGTGTCCACAGAGACGATGCGCCACATGACCACGTATGTGCCAGCGCCAAGCGCAGCCTCCGGGGTGAGTTGCACGGTCTTGGTCCTACCACTACTTGGGTCGAGGGTGCTGACTACGGCGCGTTCGTCCGGCGCTTGCGACTCCATCACTTCGTCGACGAGGAGTTGAGCTAGGCCCTCGAGCTTGGCCGCGTAATCCGTGTCGCTAGGGTCAAGGTCGTTCGCGAGTCGGTAAAGCTTGAAGGTGGAGAAGCCAGCCTCCAGCTCCTCGGTGAAGCTGAGGGTGATGGCGGCTGGCGCAGCAGCCAGCACGCTGCCGTCTGCGGGGTCGGACGAGTCGAGCGCGGCGTGCGCTAGTGCGTTTCCGAACAAGCCGACGACGAGCAGGACGGCGAGTGCGCTGATGCGGTTGGGCATGTGAGTCTCCTAGCGTGACGATGAAATAGTCGTGTTGCGTCCGCCACAACAAGCTTGAGTATAGGACGCCCTTGCGAACGGCACTGTGCTGGCGCTGCTAGCGTCCTGATTCCAATTTCTCGTCGTCGAGCTAAGAATGGGGGTTCCACGATACCTAGCCGGAGTTGGAACCGCTAGTGAGAGCATTTGGCCTGGCGGGTGTTTTGAGCGCGCGAGTGGGTGCGGTGGTGACTTTCCGCCGGACGCGATGTTTGGGGCCGCGGTGCTAGAGGCGGTACCGCAGGTGTGGGAGTCGGAGCGCAACTAACGACGCGTGAAGGCCAACGTCACTTGGCTTCTGCAATTTTCCCTAGCCGACTATCCTCCAGCGAGGGACTGAGACAGAAGCGGCCCAACGGCGTCGCTGGCAATGCGGTAGTAGGCCATGCGACCGTCTCGGCGGAAGGTGACGAGGCCGTGGGCGCGCAGGAGCCTGAGCTGGTGGCTCATGGTGCTCTCGTTGACGCCCACGATTGCGGCCAGGTCGCAGACGCACAGCTCCTCTCGCTCGAGGGCGCATAGGACACGGTAGCGGGTTGGGTCGGCGAGGAGCTTGAGACGCTCGGTGGCGGCCTCCACCTGCTTGGGGCTGGGCAGGACGGCCTCGACACGTGCGACGGCGTCGGGGTGCATCAGGCGCACCTCGCACTCGCCGCTGGCGTCGACGGATGGGCTGGGCAGCGTGCTGGTGGTCATGCCCGCTTCCGGTCGTGGCTCGGCTGGAAGCGTAGTAGCCGCAGAGCGTTGGCGGTGACGATGACGGTGGCGCCGGTGTCTGAGAGGATGGCGGGCCACAGGCCGGTTAGCCCAAGGAGGGTGGTGGCGAGGAAGACGGCCTTGAGGCCGATGGCGAACGCTACGTTCTGGCGGATGTTGCGCATAGTGGCCCGTGATAGCTCGACGAGGTCGCTGACGCCGGTGGCGTTCCCCCGCAGCAGCGCCGCGCCGGCGGTCTCGAGCGCCACGTCAGTGCCGCCGCCCATGGCGATTCCTACGTCCGCGCTCGCTAGCGCGGGAGCGTCGTTGATGCCATCGCCCACCATCGCCACCTTGCCGCGCTGCTTCAGTTCGACTATGGCAACGAGCTTGTCGGCCGGCATGAGTTCGCTCCTGACCTCGAGGCCGAGGTGGTCGGCGATGGCCTGGCCGGTGCGGGCGTTGTCGCCCGTCAGCATCACGCTCTTGACGCCCAGGCGCGCGAGGCGTTTGACGGCCGCGGCGGCGTCGGCGCGGGGCTCGTCACGGATGGCGAGGAGGCCCAGCGGCGTGGTTTCTCGAAGCACCACCACCACGGTCTTGCCCTCGCGCTCGAGGTGCGCGGCGCGCTCCTCGACCTCCGCTGACAGCGGCGCGTGCGCGGCAGCGAACCTGGGTGAACCGACGGCGAACTCCACCCCTTGGATGGTGGCGGTGACGGCCTGGCCGGGCACGGCGCGCGCGTCCTGCGCGGGCGGGACGTCTAGCCCTGCGGCGCGCCACGAGATGGCCTTGGCGAGCGGGTGTGCCGAGCCCGCCTCCACCGCCGCGGCAAGGCGCAGCACCTCGTCGGCCGTGGTTTGCAGCGCCACCACGTCGGTGACGCGTGGCCGGTTCTCGGTGAGGGTGCCGGTCTTGTCGAACGCCACCGTACTCACGTCACCGATGCTCTCCAGCACGGCGCCGCCCTTGATGAGGAGCCCGCGGCGCGCGCCGGCGTTGATGCCTGAGGTCACCGCGGCTGGCACGGAGAGCACCAGAGCGCATGGACAGGCGATGAGCAAGAGCGCCAGCGCGCGGTAGATCCACTCCTCCCACGAGGCGCCGAACGCCAGCGGCGGCACTAGCGCCACGAGCGCAGCCATCAGCATGGCGGCGGGGGTGTAGAAGCTGCTGAAGCGGTCGATGAACCTGGCCACTGGCGCCTTGCTTGCCTCGGCCTCCTCGACTAAGTGGATGATCCTGGCGACGGTGCTGTCGTTGGCGGGTTTGTCGACGCGCACGCTCAGCACGGCGTTGGTCACGATGCTGCCCGCGAAGAGGCCGTCGCCGGCACCCTTGGCGACGGGGATGCTCTCGCCCGTCACGGGCGACTCATCGACGCCCGCAGAACCGGTGACGATCGTGCCGTCGGCGGGCACGCGCCCACCCGGCTGCACGCGCACCAGGTCGCCGACGCGAAGCGCCGCCACCGGTACCTCGCGCGCCTCGCCGTCCTCGAGGAGCAGCGCCACATTGGGCGCTAGCGCCGCCAGCGCCCGGATGCCGGCGCGGGCGCGGCCGGCGGCGACGTTCTCGAGCAGCTCGCCGATGGCGAAGAGAAACACCACGAGGGCCCCCTCGGGCGCCTCGCCGATCGCCACCGCGCCCAGGGCGGCGAGTGAGATGAGGGTGTTGATGGTGAACGGACGGCCCCGCCGTGCGCTGGCCCACGCTTTGCGTGCCAGGGGCGCGACCCCGATTAGGGCGGCGGCGGTGAAGCCCCAGGCCGTCAGGGGCGGGAATGCGAGCGCCAGCAGGGCGCTGAGGGCGAGGAGCGTGCCGGTGGCGATGACGAGGCGGCCCTTCGATGTGTGGTGCCAGGCGGGTGGTGAGGCAAGCGCGCTCGTCCCGGCGGCGATAGTCGCGGGCTCGCTGCCGAGCCTGGGCGGGTAGCCCAGGTCGGTGAGGTGCTTCTCCACGGTCGCGAGCGAGGCGCGCGCCTCGTCCAGCGTCAGGCGTAGTCTCTGGGTGGTGAAGTTCAGGCGCACGTCGCTGACGCCCGTCACGCGGCCGAGCGCGCCTTCCACCGTGCGCCCGCACTCCGCACAGTCCATGTTCTCCACGTAGAACTCGTACGAGGCCGCCGCGTTTGCCTCGGATGCGGTCGAAGTCATGGCAGCATCGTACGTCACGTCTGTACAGTCGTACAGATATCACGTGGTGGGTTGCCGCGGCCTGCCATTCGGGCCACAGGTCTTGAGTTCCTTCTGGCGCTTGACGGCCCCGCGCCCGGAGCGATATCATCTTTTTCGCCTCGTGAACGGCTTTCTGCGTTCACTTCGCCCAAGCCGAGGTGGCGGAATCGGTAGACGCGCCAGCTTGAGGGGCTGGTGGCCGCAAGGCTGTAGGGGTTCAAGTCCCCTCCTCGGCACCACAGAGTTCGTAAGCGGCCGACCTTCGGGTTGGCCGTTTCGCTTGCGGTTAGGCAGTTGGGCCTTTGCCTACCCCACGTCAGAGCGAGGCCGCGGGCCGTGATAGCTTGACTCATGCCGCGCCAGAACGTCGACCCTTCCCTGGCGCCCTCAGCTAGCTTCCCGTTCCCAAGCTATCGGCCTGGCCAGGCGGAGGCCCTAGAGCGAGCGCGTGACGCGTTCGCGGAAGGTAAGCGCTTCGTCGTCATCGAGGCGCCGACTGGGGCGGGGAAGAGCGCCATCGCCGTGACCCTGGCGCGTGAGTCCAAGTCCGCGTTCGTCATCACTAACCAGAAGATCCTGCAGGACCAGTACGTGCGCGATTTCCCCGACCTCGCCCTCCTCAAGGGCCGCTCGAACTACGACTGCTTGGTGGCGCCAACGCACGCAGCAGCTGCGCCGTGCATCGTTGGGCAGCGTTTCCCTGCTTGCGAGGAGTGCCCGTACTTCACGGCCAAAGACGTGGCCATGGCGGCTGACGTCACCACCCTCAACTACGCTTACTTCCTCGCTGAACTCAACTACTCAGGTGCCTTCGCCAGGCGCGAGCTACTCGTACTCGACGAGGCGCACAATGCAGAGGGCGCGCTCATGAACTTCGTGCAGGTCGTCATCGGCGAGGGGGCGCTGCTGCGCGCCGGCCTGCAGCGGGCCCTCCCACCCGACCTCGGCGATGAACTGGCCTTCGAGTTCGCCGAACTCCTGCTACCCGAGCTGCGCCAACGTGCAACCGAACTAGAGCGCGGCCTCAAGGACGTCAGCAACGAAGACGCGGCCTTGCAGCAGCTGCGGGTCAAGCAGTGGCTTGATGGGCAGAGCGAGCGCATCATGCTCCTGCTCGATAGTCACAACGCTGGTGAGGTCGACTGGGTGGTAGAGCGGCGGCACGGCCCTGAAGGGGCGAGCCTTACCTTCAAGCCCGTCGCAGTGGCGGCACTGGCGGAGAGCTACCTCTTCGGTTACGCGGACAGGGTACTCATGCTCTCGGCGACCATCCTCGATGCAGGCACGTTCCTCCGCAGCTTGGGAGTGGACCAGGCAGAGGCGGAGTTCATCAGCGTGCCATCGTCGTTCCCGCCAGAGAACCGTCCGATCGTCGTGCGGCCGGCAGCGCGCCTCACCCGCCACTACCTCGACCGCGACCTGCCGCTCCTAGCGCAGGCCGTCAACGACCTAGCCCTGCGGCATGAGGACGAGAAGGGCGTCGTGCACGCCCACTCTTACAAGATCGCGGCGTTCATCGCCAAGCACGCGAGTTCGGAGGTGCGCTGGCGCGTCGTCACGCACCTAGACGCGGCTGGCCGCGACGCCGCCCTCGCCCGCCACCTCAGCTCACCGGACCCGACCATCCTGCTGACGCCTAGCATGACCGAGGGCATCGACCTCGCCGAGGACCTGGCGCGCTGGCAGGTCATCTGCAAAGTCCCGTACCCCTACTTGGGCGACAAGCAGGTCGCGGCGCGCATGGAACGCGACCGCGACTGGTACGACTGGCGCACGACCCTAAGCGTCGTGCAGGCTTACGGGCGCAGCGTGCGCAGCGAGACAGACAATGCCGTCACCTACTTGCTTGACGCCGACTTCCCTAACTTCCTCAAGCGCCAACAGCGGCGTTTGCCTGGCTGGTTCGTGGAGGCGCTAGAGCGTTACTGAGCCGCGAACGGCAAGGTCGTTGGGCGTTCTAGGTTGGTGCGCAGCACCATGGTCGTCTCCGTGCGCTCAACACCCTCGGTGGTGAAGAGGCGGTCAAGGAACGCGTCGAGGGCCATGGTGCTCGGCACCCGCACCTTGACGATGAACGAGTAAGTGCCCGCCACCGCGTGCAACTCCTCGACCTCGCGGAACTCCATCAGGCGCTCGACCAGGCGTTGCGCTGGCTTGCGCGGCTGCGGGGCGATGGCAACGAAAGCGGTGATGGTCAACCCGACAGCCACCGGGTCGATCTCGGCGTGATAGCCGCGGATGACGCCTGCCTGCTCGAGCTTCTTAACGCGCTCGCCGACGGCAGGCGCCGATAAGCCGACGGCCTTGGCTACCGAGGCGTGCGAGGCGCGCCCATCATGAAGCAGTATCTCGAGAATGCGGCGGTCGACGGCATCGAACTCCATGCTGACCGCGAATCTATCACGCCGCCGGGGCCGGGGTATCCTGCCGTGTGCGCGTTCTATTCGTCGGCGACGTGTTCGCTACCCCAGGCATGAAGGCAGCCCAGGCCTACCTTGGCTTGGTGAAGGACGATTACGACTTCGTGATAGTCAACGGCGAGAACGCTGCTGGCGGCTTCGGCATCACCCGCAAGCACTTCGAGCAGTTGCGCGCCGCTGGCGCCGACGTCGTTACGCTCGGCAATCACGCCTTCGATCAACACGAAGTCGTTGAGCTCCTGGAGGAGACCCCGCGCCTCCTGCGCGCCGCCAACTACCCGCCTGGAACGCCCGGACTTGGCTGGTCGACTTACGAGGTGCCTGGTGGCCAGCGCATCGTGGTGGCGCAGCTCATGGGCCGCGTGTTCATGGACGCCCTCGACGACCCGTTCAGCGCCGCTGACGTCATCCTCGAGCAGGTTGCCGAAGACGTGCCGGTCATCGTCGACTTCCACGCGGAGGCAACGAGCGAGAAGAAGGTCATGGGCTTCCACTTGGCCGGGCGTGTCAGCGCCGTCCTTGGAACGCACACGCACGTGACGACCGCGGACGAGCAGGTCTTCAAGGGCACCGCTTACATCACGGACGTTGGCATGACTGGGGTGCAGAGCTCGTCGATCGGCATGGCGTTCGAGGAGGTTCACGAGCGCTTCGTCACCAAGTTGCCCGTGAGGTTCCGACCGGCTTTGGGCAGCGCGACGGTGAACGCGGTCGCGTTGGAACTCGTCGGCGCACGGGCGGTGAGCGTGCGGCGCGTGCGCTGGGAGCATGGAGAGAGGCACGAGCCATGAGCGCTAAAGACGACGCGTTCGGGCTCCTATCGAGCGACGTCGACTTCCTCGCGTCTGCCCTAGGCGAGGTGCTGCAGGAGCTGGAGGGCCAGCGTCTCTTCCGGTTGGTCGAGCGCGTCAGGCACCTCACCAAGAGCCTCCGTTCCGGGGCAGACGACGGTGCGGCGCAGGAACTCGACGAGCTCTTGGGCTCGCTAGACACCGTTACCGCAGAGAAACTCGTGCGGGCCTTCACCATCTACTTCCAACTCGTGAACCTGGCCGAAGAGATCCACCGCGTGCGCGTCAACCGCCACCGCGAGGTGGGCGCCAACGTGGCTGAGCCGCGCGGCGAGAGCCTCGCCGCCGCCGTGAAGTCTTTGCAGAGCCGCGGTTGGACGCGCAAGGAGGCGAGCGAGTTCCTCCGTGGGCTCGACTTGCAACTCACCGTCACGGCACACCCGACAGAGGTCAAACGCTACACGGTGCGGCTCAAGATCGAGCGTATCGGCGAGGCGCTGAGGCAGCTCCATGAGGTCGAGTTGGCGCCGCGCGAAGGCCGCGAGCTGCGCGCGCAGATCTACGCTGAGATCGCCACGCTGTGGCTGACGCGCGAGGTGGCGCCCGAACGCCCGACGGTGATCGACGAGGTCAAGAGCGCCCTTTACTACTTCAGGCGTTCCTTGCTGCAGGTCGTGCCGCGCATCATGGCCGACTTGGAGGAGGCGCTCGATGACTACTTTCCAGACGACGCCGCGCCGCGCAGCGGGCACTTGAGCCCGACTAGGGAGGCGCCTGCCCCCATCCTGCGGTTCAGGTCGTGGATAGGCGGTGACCGCGACGGCAACCCGTACGTAACGCCAGGCGTCATGCGCGAGGCTTTCGAGTTGCAGGCGCGCGTGGCGAACGACGCGTACGTGGCGGACGTCGAAGGCCTCGTGCAGCGCCTCTCGCAGTGGGAGGGCCGCACCATGTTGACGGACGAGTTCCGAGCGGCGCTCGACGCGCGCACTGCGGCAGAAGGCCAAAGCGGCCGCTTCGAGGGTGAACCTTACCGCCGCTGGCTCGAACACCTCCATGCCGCCCTGCTCCGTGAACGCGGCGCGCCAGGCAGCTACCCGGGAGGCAGCGCTGGTTACCGCGCCGACCTAGCCGTGCTCGAGGCGGCCCTGCGCTTCGGGCACGGGGGTAGGGCAGCGGATGCCTTCCTGCGCTCGCCTATGCGCCGGGCGGCGGCTTTCGGCTTCGCGCTCGCGCCGCTGGACGTGCGCGAGCACAGCACCGTCTACGAGGCCGCCATCGCCAGCATGCTGGCCGCGGCGGGCGTGAACGCCGACTACGCTGCGCTTGACGAGGCGGAGCGGGTGAACGTGCTCGCCCGCGAGCTGGCGTCCACCCGCCCGCTCCTAGCGCACGGCGCGGCCATCGGCGAAGAAGCTGAGCGGGCACTTGAGTTCCTCGCCGAGTTCCGCCACATGGAGGACACGCACGGCGCGGCTGCCCACGGCAGCACCATCGTGAGCATGACCGCTGGGGTTTCGGACGTGCTCGAGGCGCTCCTCATCGCCAAGGAGGCCGGGGTCACCGAGATCGAGGCGACGCCACTGTTCGAGACGCTAGCCGACCTCGAGGCCGCGCCCGGGATAATGCGCAACCTCTTCCAAGTCGAGCCTTACCGCGCTCACGTCAGGCGCCGCGGAGTGCAGGAAGTCATGATCGGCTACTCGGACTCAAACAAGGACGTTGGGTTCGTGACGGCCTCGTGGGCGCTGTACCGGGCGCAGGACGAGCTCGCGAAAGTGTGCCGCGAGTTCGGCGTGCCTCTGCGGATCTTCCACGGGCGCGGCACCAGCATCGGGCGTGGCGGTGGGCCCGCAGGACAGGCGTTCCTCGCCCAACCGCCAGGTAGCGTGGCAGGGCGCATGCGCCTGACGGAACAGGGCGAGGCGCTAGCCGACCGCTACTCAGACCCCGACCTGGCGCACCGCCACCTCGAACAAGTGCTGCACGCATTCATCCTCGCGAGCGCGCGCGTGCCCGACGAGCACGGCAGCGTTGACCCGCGCCACCTTGCCGCCATGGACGCAGCCGCGGCCGCGGCGATGGGCCGCTACCAGGAACTCATGCGCGCGGACGGCTTCATGCGCTTCTTCCAGCAAGTCACGCCGATCGAGGAGCTAGCGCAACTCAACCTCGGTTCGCGGCCGACGCGCCGTGCCGGAGCACCGACCGTCGCCAACTTACGCGCGATACCGTGGGTGTTCGCCTTCACGCAATGCCGCGCCAACTTGCCTGGCTGGTACGGGCTCGGCGCGGCGCTACTTGCCATAGAGCCAGCTGTGGCGCGGGAGATGTACCGCCAGTGGCCGTTCTTCACCACCATGATCGACTTCGCGCAGATGAGCCTAGCGAAGGCGGACATGAAGATCTTCGACGCGTACCTCACCCTGGTAGAGCCAGAACTGCGGCACTTCGGGGCCATCATCAAGGGACACCACGCGGAGACGGTCCGGCTCGTAGAAGAGGTGACCGGCGCGGCGCTGTTGGACAACGACCCAGTGCTGGCGCGGGCGTTGCTGCTGCGCAACCCTTACGTCGACCCCATCAGCCACCTGCAGGTCGAGCTCCTGCGGCGCCTCCGCGGGCACCCAGCGGAGGGGCTCGAGCATGACGAGTTGGCGTACGGCGTGATGCTCTCGCTCCTCGGCGTCAGCGCAGGCATGCGCAACACGGGTTGAGCGCCGCCTCGTTCCTGAACCGTGACTGGCGGCAACACGGCGAGGTCCCGCCGCCTGCTACCCTCACAGGTAGAGGCACAGGTGGTCGGACCTCTGACCCTGTTGCTCTCATTGCGTTCATGAGGCGCGTGCATAGCATGACCCGTAGGGCATAAAACAGGCGCACTGTTCAACGGCCCAAAGCGAAAGACCGCGCAAGGAGCGTGGAATGACTGTAACTGAACTGCTGCTGAGCGGCGGCCCGATTCTGGTCGTCATCATCTTGCTCTCCGTCTACGCCGTTTACCTCTTCGTCGAGCGTTTCCTCAAGCTGCGGCGCGAGCGTACGGACACCTCCAACCTGATGGTCCGCGTCAACGCCGCCGTGCGTGAACGCGACCTCGAGGCTGCGCTCGACGCATGCGAGAAGCACGGTGGACCCGTCGCGCGCGTGCTGCACGCCGCGCTCGAGCGGTTGCCTTACGGGCGGCCGGCAGTAGAGGCGGCGTTCGAAGAGGCGTCACTTAGCGAGGAGCAGTCGCTTTCCCGCGGCCTTCTGCCGTTGTCCGTCATAGCCAAGATCACGCCGATGCTAGGCCTGCTCGGCACCGTCACGGGCATGATCATCACGTTCTCGCAGATCTCGCTGCACGGTTCCGGCGACCCGGGTGAGCTCGCGTACGGCATCGGTCAGGCCCTCGTCACGACGGCGGCCGGCCTCATCGTCGCCATCCCCGTGCTGGTCGGCCACGGCTACCTCTACAGCCTGGTCGACAAGCAACTCGGCGACATCGACAAGCGCCGCGAGGAACTCATGGGCAACGTCGTGCAGGCAGTAGCTAACCGCCGCGACGAAGCGTCTAGTGGTCGTCAGTCCGACCAGCAGGACACCCGCGAGGGGCGCATGGACTTGCGCCAAGGCGCTCGCCCCGCCACCCAGGCCTAGAACGTGCGAAGGACCCGCAGACGCCGCCGCGAAAGCATCATGCCGGAACTGGACCTTACGCCGATGGTCGACGTAGTGTTCCTGCTCCTGATCTTCTTCATGGTTTCAACCACGTTCATCACGGTCGAGACCGGGTTGCCTGTCGATCTGCCTGACGCCCAGACGTCCGTTGCTGAACCAGCGAACCTGCCAACCGTCACCGTCACGAAGGACGGCAGCGTCTACTTCAGCGGCGGCCTCGTGCAAGAGGCGCAACTCGCGGTGCTCGTCCGTGACGAGATCAACCGCTCCGGCCTCACCACGGTCGTCCTGCGCGCAGACCGCGAGGTGCCGCACGGCACCGCGGTGCGCATCATGGACCTGATCAAGCAAGGTGGCGCCCAACGCATCGCCATCTCTACCGGAGGCTGAGGTAATGGCCGGCGTGAGCCAAGTTGACGAGCACAAGGAAGCTCAGGCTTCGGTCTTGCGCGACCCAGACAAGCGCCGCGCGCTGGCGGTGTCGCTCACGTTGCACATGCTCGTACTGCTCCTCGCGCTGATGGCCGGCCTGCGCGTACGGGAGGAACCCGAACCCGCTTACATCGTCATCGACGTCGGCACGCCGGCGTTCGCGGAGGAGACGACGTTGGCGGCGACCGCCGAGAACCCGGCGCCGCCCGCACCTGCCCCGCAAGTGGCCTCCGAGTCCCTTGGCGCACCGCGCGACCTCTCCGCGCCGCAAGTCGAGTCGACGGCGCCGGAGGCGCGCCCCGTTACCGCTCAACCGCCGGCTCCTGAGGCTCCGCCAGCGCAAGCCGCAGCTGAGGTGCCCGAGGCGACGGCCGCAGACGTACCGGCGCCGCCACTGCCAGTGCCGCAAGTCACGGAGACGAGCCCTCCAGCTGAGGCCCTGCCGCTAGCGGAGGTGCCCGTCACCCCGTTGCCGGAGATCGACCCGGTGGCCATGACGCCGCGCCCTCTCACCGACCCGGTCCTCCTGCCGGTGCCGCAGGTGAGCGCCAGCGTCACCGAGGCGCGCACCATAGCCGCGCAGCCAGCCGCCAACATCAGCGAGGCGCGCGACCTGGAAGCCCCGCAACCCAACGCCAGCGTCGTGGCCCCGCGCGAGCTGACTAACCCAGCGATCAACGCTCAGGTCTCGCAAGCGGTCGGGCTGGCTGCGCCAAACGCCGCCGCTTCCGTCACCGCAGCGCGCCCACTAGAAGCGCCGGTGGTGGCGGCACAGGTGGCTGCCGGCACGGCGCTCGATACTAGCGGGGTCAGCGCCAGCGTCAACGGCACTAGACCTCTAGCGCCCCCAAGCGTGACCGCGCAGGTAGGTACGAGCCGCGACGTGCAGGTGGTGCCGGAGGCGGTGGTAGCGCAAGTCAGGAACGTGCCAGTGCCGGCGTTGCGCGCCGACGTCATCGCCCCGACGACGGCAGCCGGCGCGCCTGGAGCCCAAGGCGACCGCGCCGGTGACACCGACGTGCAGGCAACCACCACCAGCCGCGTGCCGCCCGGCGGCAACGCCGCTACGGCTGGGCAGACCGGGCCGCTTGACCCGGACGTCACGGCGGACGGGCGCGGGCGGGCCGCGGGGCCGGACGGCGTTGGCGAAGGCACGGGGGCGCCGGCGCAGCAAGCGCGGCTGCCGTACTCCACGCAGCGCGAGCGGCCCCTCGCAGTCCTGATAGACAACGTCGGCGGCTACCCGCAGACGGGCCTGCGCGAGGCGTCCATGATCGTCGAGATGCCGGTCGAGGGCGGCCTTACGCGCCTCATGGCCATCTACGACCGCAACTTCCCGCGCCGCGTCGGTCCAGTGCGCAGCGCACGCGACTACTTCGTCGAGCTCGCCCAGTCGAGCCAAGCGGTGCTCGTGCATGACGGTGGGTCGCCTGGCGCCATGATCGCCATCGCCAACTCGCTGCTGCCAACCCTGAACGCTTATAACAACGGCACGCTCTTCGCCCGCGAAGGCGAACGCAACGCGCCATACAACCTCTACGGGGCTGGCAACGACCTCCGCACCGCAATGCTGCGGTTGGTTTCGGAGAAGTCCCGCCTCGTTTCCGGCACCGTCTTCACGCCGACGCCCGTTGCTGGCACGGTCACTGAGGTCAGCGTCAAGTACAGCGGCGCTTACACCTCTGGCTTCAGGTACGACGCCGTTCTCGGTTCGTACCGCTGGATAAGGGACGGCACGCCGGCCAACCACCCGGACGGCCAAGTCATGCTCTTCGATGCGGTGCTCGTCGGCAACATCACCGCGAGGCCGCTGCCAGACGACAACGCCGGCAGACTCTACATCCCGCTGGAATCAGGCGACGCCACCCTCTACTTGAAGGGACGCGCCCAACGGGGTACGTGGTTCGTCAGCCAAGGCGTTGGGGTGAGCTTCAAGACGCTGGAAGGCGAGATCGTCGACTTGGCGCCGTTCAGGACCTGGGCGCTGCTGACGCCAACCTACGATACGCGCAGCGAACAGTAGAACCAGACTCCAACCAGGGCGAGTTCGGCGGCGCCGCTGCCGCCACCGGCCCGGGCGCCAAGAACGGCTACGCGGCACGGTGGCGCACCACAGCGCGGTGCTAGCATCTGACGAGCTAGTGAGGTGGTGAGAGTCAACCACGACGACGCGAACTTGATCGGCTCCCTCAGCCCCTACCTCCCCGAAGATCGTCTAGCCGAACTCGGCGGCGCCGGGGCGGTGGGCGGCGGCACTGGCAGCGCGCTCTTCGCGGACGTGGTCGGGTTCTCGCTGCTGACTACACGCTTAGCCGAGGTGCTTGGCCCGCGGCGCGGCGCTGAGGAAGTCCCGCGCTACTTGAACACGCTCTACGAGGCGCTCATCGGAGCGGCGCGCGAGCAGAACGGCAGTGTCGTCGGTTTCGCCGGCGACGCCATCATCTGCTGGTTCGCAGGCGATGACGGCAGCCGCGCCGCGGCCAGCGCCTGCGCCATGCAGGTCGCCATGGCAGCGTTCTCGGACCTCGCCATTCCGCTTACCGCCGCGACCGTGACCCTGAGCCTCAAGGTGTCTGTGGCGAGCGGTGCCGTCAAACGCTACGCCGTCGGCGATCCCGACCTGCAACTGCTCGACATCGTCGTTGGAGCTACGGTGGCGCGCCTCGAGGCCCTCAACGGTCTTGCCCACCGTGGTCAGGTGCTCGTAGATCCGGCTACCGCTGCCGCGTTACGCGGCAAGGCGGACCTTGCGCTAGTCGCGAGTACGAACCCTGGTGCGTTCGTGCTCCAGGGGCCGCTCCGCGCTCCGACAGCGGTTCCTAACGAAGCGCGCACTACCGTGAACGCCGCTGCAGTGGCGAGGTGGCTGCTGCCGACCATCCACCGCCGCCTCGCGGCTGGCGGCGGCGACTTCATCACCGAACTGCGCCCAGTGGCCGCCCTGTTCATAGCGTTCGCCGGCATCGACTTCGACGAAGACGGTGGCGCTGGCGAGAAGCTCGACTGGCTCGTGCGCACCGTTCAGCGCGTCGCCAGCGAGTACGGCGGCAACGTCCTGCAACTTACGGGCGGCGACAAGGGCACGTACGTCTACCTCGCGTTCGGCGCGCCCGTCGCCCATGAGGACGACACAGGTAGAGCGGCTGCCGCGGCACTCGATCTACGCGCCGAACTCCTCGGCGCTAGCTTCCTGACCGACCTGAAGATGGGCCTCGGTTACGGCACGGCGCGCACGGGCGCATACGGTTCGTCGGGCCGCAGGACCTACGGCGCGTTAGGGCCGGAGACGAACATGGCCGCCAGATTGATGGCCGCTGCCCCGCACGGCGCCATCCACGCTAGCGGCGCGTTCGTCAACGCCCTCGGAGAAGGGTTCGTGGTGAAGGCCCTACCTGGGCTGGTGGCCAAGGGGTGGCCAGTGCCGGTCGAGAGGTACGACGTCGTGAGCCGGAGCGGCAGCGTCGCCGGCGGGCAGCACACCACGCCGCTGGCAGGCCGCCAGGCCGAGACCGCCGCCATCCGGGCGGCCGTCGAGCAAGCCGCCGGCGGCAGTGGGCGCGCCTTGCACGTCGTAGGCGAGGCGGGCGTCGGCAAGTCCGAGCTCGTCGCGCAAACCCTGAGAGCGGCGCCGGCCGTGCGCGTCGTAGCTGGCGCCTGTCAGGCGTTCGGCAAGACCGCGCCATACCAGGCGTGGAAGGGCGTCTTGCAGCAGCTCGTCGGCGTCACTCAGGGCGCGAGCGCGGCCGAGCGGACGGCGCTGCTCGAGTCCGCGCTCGGCCCGGAGCTAGTTGGCCGTGCTGCGCTGCTTGCTCCGCTCCTCGACTTCGCTGTGCCTGAGAGCGATCAGGTGGCCGCGATGAGCGCGGAGGACCGTAGCGCCGCGCGGCAGGCGCTCTTCATCGCCCTCATCCGCCAGGCAGCCAACGCTACGGCCGTCGCGGGCCTCACGCTGGTCGTGCTCATCGAGGACCTCAACTGGCTGGACCCGGCGTCAGAGCAGTTCCTTCACGCGCTCACGGCGGGCCTCTCCACCATGCCGTTGCTCGTGCTTACGACCGCTAGGCCGAGCGTGGAGCGCACGCCAGATGCTCCGCTTCACACGACCGACGTGATCAACCTAGGCCCGTTGGCCGAGCCGGAAGCTCGCGTGGTGGTGGATCACTTGCTCGCCGCGCTCGACGCGAAGTTGAGTCCAGACGTCATCAGCGCCATCGTGCGGCGTTCAGGCGGCAACCCGTTCTTCTTGGAGGAGCTGGTCACCGACGTCGTGCAGCGCGCCGCGGCTGGCGCGCGCATCGGCGACAACGAACTCCCAACTAGCTTGCACCGCCTCATACTCGCGCGCCTCGACCGCCTGACAGACGAGCAACTCGTCAACCTGAAGATCGCCAGCGTGGTCGGCTTGGAGTTCGAGGTCGCGTTCGTGCACGCCTGCCACGACGGTAGCGCAAGGGACGAGATCGTGGCGGCGTTGGAGGCCACCCGTCAGCTTGGGTTAACGCCGCTGCACAAGAGTGAACCACTGTGCTACGCCTTCAACCATGGCATCACGCGCGACGTGACTTACGAGAGCCAGGCGCACGAGACGCGCACGCGGCTGCATACGCGGCTGGCGCATCATATCGAGGCGCTCACGGGCGGTGCCGATCTCGACGTGCTCGCCTACCATTACGGTCTTGGTGACGATCTTCCAAAGGCGCGCCACTACCTCGCCGCCGCCGCCGCCGCGGCCAAGGCCGTGTATGCCAACGAGGCCGCCACGACTTACCTAAGCAGGTTGCTCGAGCTACTGCACGGAGCGGAACGCCTGCCTGCACTCCTCGAGCTAGGTGAGGTCATGAGCTTCGTGGGGGCGCACGCCGGGGCGGAGGAGAGCCTAACGGAGGCGCTCACGTTCGCTGCCGGCACCAGCGACGAGGCCACCGCCCTGCGGCTGCTT
The DNA here is from genome assembly GCA_035703635.1 of Trueperaceae bacterium. Lineage (GTDB taxonomy): Bacteria > Deinococcota > Deinococci > Deinococcales > Trueperaceae > JAAYYF01. The sequence continues at coordinate 62,506 of DASSXV010000005.1, forward strand.
GGGGAGCTGTACGAACGGCGCGGCGAGCACGGCCCCGCACGCATTCGGCTCGAGGCGGCGGCCAAGCTGGCGCGCGCTTGGCAGGATGACGAGGAGTTGACGCGCGTGCTGCTTGCGCTCGGCGGCAACGTTCTCTGGCACCTGGGCGAGTACGGCGAAGCCGCGGACCTGCTGCAGGAGGCGCTGGCGTTGGCGCGCGGCAGGAACGACCCGCGCGCCGGCGCACGGGCGCTCCACGGCCTGGCCAACGTCCACCTCTACCTCGGCGAGACGGAGGCGGCAACCGAGGCGCTGACGGCCAGCCTCCAGATGCGCAGCGACGCTCAAGACGAGTACGGGGTGGCGAACGCCCTCAACAACCTTGCGATCCTCGCGGCCAACGCCGGGGACAGCGAGCGGGCCGAAGCGCTGTTCACCGAGAGCCTCACCATCAGGCAACGGCTTGGTGACGTGTCGGGGGTGGCGGTCGCGCTCAACAACCTTGGCTACATGGTGGCCAAGCGCGGCGACTTGACGGAGGCGCTGCGCCTCTACGAAGAGAGCCTTGCGTCGCGCCGCGAGCTCGGCGATCGCTTGGGTCAGGCCGTTTCGCTCAACAACCTGGCAGGCTTGGAGGCGCAACTCGGTGCAGTCGACGTTGCCCGCGAACATTACTTGGAGAGCGCTACCTTGTCGGCGACCTGGGGCAACCGCAGGGAGGCGGCCGCAGCCCTCGCTGGCATCGGCAGCATCGCCGATGACGCTGCAACTGCCGCCCGGTTCTTGCTCGCGGCGGAGCAACTGATAAAGGAGTTGGGCGCGGCTGTCGAACCGGAAGTCGAGGTGGCTCTAAACGAAGCCAGGTCACGCGCGGCAGGCGTGCAACTGACCGCGCCGCGGTTCGAGACGCCACAAGAGTTGCTAGCCTGGGCAACTGCTAATCATACGCCAAACTGAGAGTGAAGAAACTGGCTGTGCTTCACGAACGGCTCTGCTCGGCGTTAGAATCGCGAAGTCAAAGAGTAAGCACGAGTCGCGGTGCGCCAGTCACTGATGTTCCGTCAGACGCCGCGCCAGGCTCGTAGGAGGCAACATGCGGCGCATTCTCGGGAGGCTCGATCGGTCACGCCTCGTCGCTCGGTCGGTGTGGCGCCAGGCTCTGGTCGGCGCCGCCATCCTGTTGTTCATGGCTGCGTGTCAGACCACGCCTCAGCCCGAAGCGCTGTCGGACGCGGACGCAGAGTACCAGCAGGCGCTCGAACTGGGGGCTTTCGCCGCGCCGACGGTCGGGGAACTCCGCGTGCGCTTCCTCCCCCCGATCGGGAAAGCAGCGCCTAGCGGCGAGTTCGAGTCCGGCTTGGCGCTCGAGATCGAGTTCTTCAACGTCGACCCCGTTACTAGAGTGGCGAGCGGCAGCGCGTTGGGGCCGGAATTGGCTACCCCAAAACAGATAGCGATCAAGCGTGACGTCTACTCCCTCGTGTGGCGTTCGTTCGCTACCACGGTCAACCGCGAGGCTGGCCAATACTTGCGCCTCGAGGTGCGCCTCCCGACCGCCCCCGACGGACCGGCATGCAACGAACCTACCGCGAGTTGCCTCGGGTACGTCGACCTCTACACCTTCAGTGGCCGGTGGCAGGGGCCAGGGTCGGTGCCTGAAGGCTTCGTCCCCGTACCTGCGACGCGCGGCGCCTTGCCTATCAAGTTCAAGGTCCTCGTTGCGCCAGACCAGAAACCTGCGCCTGACACGATCGACGAACTCACCGGCGTGAACGGCGGCTCGTTCAGCACGGCGCTAGGAAACTGCGTCAGCTCGTTCCAAACCCGCCCGAGCCAGGGTTTGCAGGCCGTTGGAGCCGGCCTGCAGGCGGTCGGCGCGATCGGCGGCATGTTCCGTGGCCCGAGCAGCGCGTTCGGCGCCAGCCTGATCAGTGCCGCTGGTGTCGCCGATGAGCTCAGCGCGGCGCTCGTTGGCGGGCCAACTGACAAGAACGTGGCGCTGTTCATCGTCGACGACTTCTCGGAAGGCCTCGAGCTGCCGCCTGCGCTCTTCGGCCCCGACCCGGACTTGGAGGCGCTAGCTAGTCAGGTCTCGCACGGCGCGCTCGTACTGCACCACGTCAAGGCCATGGCCGAGGTGCTGGTAGGCAACAGCGCTTGGGGTAGCGGCTACGTCGGTGACCAGATGAAGTACTACCTCACCGACGCCAACGGTAACCACCTGTTCATTCAGACGATCGACGTCGGCAACTACGACACGGACGACATCCCCGCCAAAGTACGTTACATGCTGGCGAAGTACGGCGCGTCTTACAGCTCGTTGAACACCCATTACATGGTCGTCAACATGAGCTTCGCGGTCGTGCCATGCAGCGTTCAACACGACTTCGCCAACACCGTCGGTCTGGCCACGTTCGAGGACTACGTCGCTGCTCTAGCAAGCGTGAACGGCATCGGCGACGACTACCTCTCCGACCTCGGCGAGCTCGTGTCGTTGCCCGTGAACGTCGCCAACGACCCCCTCCTAACCTACTTAGGGTGCCCCCTGCCAACCGCCAGCTCGTGCGACGGCGCGGACGCTCATCATGCCGCAGCTCAGGGCATCGTCCACGTGGCCTCCTCCGGCAACTATGGCAACGCGTACGCCCTCTTCCCGGCGGCGTCGCCGCTCGTCATCAGCGTTGGCTCCTCCGAGCCAAGCAGCGGTGGCTACGTTCCGGCCGCCTACTCGAACGCTGCGGAAGTGGCCGCGCCGGGCGGGCTTTTCGAGCTAGCAAACGTGAACGACAACGTCGTCGCGTACGCGGGCAGCTCGTTCGCTGCGCCGATCGTCAGCCTCTACCTCGCCCTAGACATGATGCAGGACCACGCCCGCTGCCCAGTACCTCAAGTGAGCAGCCAGCCCCTCACCCCGCCGAGACTAGCCACCGGTGTCTACGACATGCTGCCCTTCTACACACCGTTCGCGTACGACGGCGAGGATGCTCTTAGCGAATACTGCGTGGGCCCGTCCTAGAAAGTCGTACCGGCCCCGCAACGCGGGGCTTCATGGCGGCGACGCTGCAGAACCTGAGCATCGGTTTGGTGATCGGGGCGCTCAGCGTGACCATGTCGATCTCGCTCGCGGCGCTCGTCTACGGCGGCGCCGGAACGGCGTACCTGGCTCGCGGTATCGGGCTCGTGCTGCTCGGCGGTATGGTGTTGTCCGTCGTCGTGTCGCTGGTGACCTCGTTGCCCGGCATGATCGCCAACGCGCAAGACGCGCCCGCCGCCGTGCTCGGCGCCCTGTCTGCCTCGCTGGGCGCACAGTTGCTGGCGGGCGGCGCCTCGGCGGAGGAGCGCTTCTTCACGACCGTCGTGGTGGTGGCGGCCTCCACTTTCGCGACGGGGGCGCTGTTCCTGCTCTTCGGCATCTTCCGACTAGGGAACCTCGTGCGTTACCTGCCATACCCGGTGTTGGGCGGGTTCATGGCTGGCACGGGTTGGCTACTGGTAACTGGCGGGGTTGGCGTCATGGCCGACGTGCGGCCGAGCCTCCACTTCCTGACTGACCTGTTCGCCAGCGGCGTGATCATCCAATGGTTGCCTGGGGCGGCGCTGGCCGTTGCCCTGCTCGTGCTGACCCGCCGCTACCAGCACTTCCTCGTCTGGCCTGTGGCCCTCGTGGCCGCCGTTCTCGTCTTCTACGCCGTCATGTTCGTGGCGGGTGGAACGCTCGCAGGCTGGCGTGAACGCGGCCTCCTCTTGGGATCACTCCCAGCTGGTTCGCTCATCGCGCCACCAACGGCGGCCGAGGTAGCTCTCGTGAGGTGGGACCTTGTCCTCGCCCACCTTCCTACCGTGTTGACGGTGGCGTTCATAGCGCTGATGGCGTTGCTCCTCAACGCCATCGGAGTGGAGAAGAGCACCGGCCGCAAAGTGCACCTCAACCGCGAACTCCGCGCGGCGGGCATGGGCAACCTGCTGGCTGGCTCGCTCGGCGGCAACCCGGGCTATCAAGGCCTCAGCTTCACGACCTTCAACCTCACGGCGGGCACCGGATCGCGGACATCGGCGCTAGTGGCGGCCGGCGTCATGGTCGCGACGTTGCTCTTCGGCGCAGACGCGATCGGCCTGCTACCCAAGGCCGTCGTTGGCGGCCTGGTGATGTTCTTCGGGCTCAAGTTCCTGTTCGAGTGGCTGTACCAAGCGTTCTTCAACCTGCCCGTCGGCGAGTACCTGATCGTCGTCGTTATCCTCGCCGTCATCGTAGTTGCTGGGGTGCTGCCTGGCGTTGGCGTCGGGCTGCTCCTCACCGTCGCGCTGTTCGTCGTCAGCTCCAGCCGCATAGACGCGGTGCGCTACGCCGTAGGCGGAGGCGAACTGCACAGTCGAGTCTCGCGCAGCGAGGCAGAACGCAGGCAACTCGACCGCCACGGTCACGAACTCATGGTCGTGCAGCTGCAGGGGTTCCTGTTCTTCGGGACGGCGTCCGCACTGCTCGAGCGCCTCGAACGTCGCGTCAATGGCGGGCCGCGGCTCCATAGCCTCATCATCGATTTCTCGCGCGTGACTGGGGTCGACTCGACTGGGTTGGCCACCATCGGCGACGTCGCCAAGCTCGCTACCGCCGCCGGTTTCGAGCTCGCCCTCTGCGCAGTGCCTGGTACCATCGAGAAGTTGCTTAGCAGGCGGCGCGCGGCGAACTTGGGCAGGCACTTCACCAGCCTTGACGAGGCGCTCGAGCACGCGGAAGAGCGCCTGCTCGAGCGCCTGGCAGTCCAGCGCACCGGGTTCGGCACCGAAGTCGACGCGGTCGCCTACTACTCCGACCCGACCTTCGACTTCGCGGCGCTGATGCCCTACCTGACGAGGCATGAACTTCGCGCAGGCGACGTGCTCATCCGCAAAGGAGACGAGGCCAACGTCCTCTACTTCCTCATGCAAGGCCAGATGACGGCGCTTGCCGAGGGCGAGGGGGGCGCGGTCACGCGCTTCGAGACGCTGCGCGCGGGCGGCTTGCTAGGTGAGCTGGGTTTCTACCTTGGCGGGGAGCGCAGCGCGACGGTGCGCGCGGACCACGACTCCGTGCTCCTCGCACTCGACAACGCCGCTCTCGAGCGCGTGCTGGCCGCGGTGCCCACGCTTGCCGCCGAGTTGCACAGGCAGGTGGCGCGGCTCATGGCGCGGCGCGTACTGCACCTCATGGAGGCGCTAGAAGCCGTGCAACGCTGAGGGCGGCCGGTCTTACTCGCCTTCCAACCTCGGCACGGTCTCGTCGAAGAACAGGCCGTGCAGCTTGAGGCGGTAGTCGCTGTTGCGCACTTGGACTTCCAGCCAGGAATACTCGTCCTTGTGGCCGTTTGAGTCGAGCAGCAGGGCGCGACCCTGCGACGCCACGTTGACGCCGCCGCGCACGGGGGTGTGGCCGTAAACCCCGAGACGGTACGGGGTACCTTCGAGGAAGTCGCGGTCCTCTTGCAGCCAGCGGCGGCGGTTCTCGAGGTAGAACGCCTGGTCGTAGGTGTTGTGTTCAGGGAGCGGCCCAACGTGCGCGAAGTGCAGGCCCTCGATGGCGAGGTCGTGTGGCCAACTCAGGATCCAGTCGCGCAGCTCTTGGTCGAGATCGGCGCCGTAACCTGGTTTCCACTCGAGGTGCGAGACGTCGTCAGTGCGCAGCGGGCCCTGCTCTGGCGTGGCGGCGTTGAAGTCGTGATTACCTAGCAAGATGACCATGTTGCCTGCGGGCACACGGTCCTGGAAGCCCTTGACGTCGCGAAGGAAGCGCTCCTGCACGGCCTCTGCGCGCTCAAGGTGGCGCGGGTTGTACTCGTCGTAGCGCCGCACGTTGATGAGGTCGGCGTAGCGTTGGCGGCTCTTGGCGTGCACGAGGTCGCCAAGCAGCACGAGCTTGGTGTCGGCGGCACGCAATGCGTCGGTTGGGCGGTTGTGCTCGTCGGCGAGGCCTGCCTCGCGGAGCATGCGCCACAGCTTGTCTGGTTGAACGTGTATGTCGCCGATGACGACGATGCGCACTGGGTTCAGCTCACTTCTTGGTCGTCAACGCGCGGCGTGCGTTTCGAGGTAGGGCAAGGGGTCAACCGAGTTGCCGTCGACCCTTATCTCGAAATGGAGGTGCGAACCGGTGGAGTTGCCGGTGCTGCCGACGCGCGCGAGCAGGTCGCCTGCCGCCACCGTCTGCCCTTCGCTTACGTTGAGGCTGGAGGCGTGGGCGTAGTAGTACTCAATCGCGCCGTTGGTGACGATGACGAGGTTGCCGTAGCCGCCGTGCCAACCAGCGAAGGTGACGGTGCCTGCCCGGGCGGCCGTGATGGGGTCGCCCGTGTCACCGTCGATGTCTAGGCCGGAGTGGAAGTTGGAGCCGCTGACGCGCAACTGGCGGTAGCCGTAACGCGAGGTGATGGCGCCGATGAGCGGCCAGCGCATGACGCTCTCGTCGTCGTTCGCGAGCGGCGCGGGGGTGACGGCGCGAGTCGGGGCGATGTCGGCCCCGGGTAGGATGCGCAACTGCTGCCCTACGAAGAGGGAGTCGCTCTTGAGCGAGTTGGCGCTACGGAGCGCGGCGACCGAGCTGTCGTAGCGCTGCGCGAGCGCCCACAGCGTGTCGCCCTTGCCAACGACGATGGTCATGGGCACGGGACCGCCTAGGTCCGTGTCCGACGCGGCGTACTGCCCCGGGATGTTGAGCTGGGTGCCGACGCGCAGAGTTGCACTCTCGGAGATGTTGTTGGCTGCGGCGATGGCGGCGACGGTGGTGTCGTAGCGCCGCGCGAGAACCCAGAGCGAGTCACCTACGTTGATCTTGACGACGAGCGGTTCTGGGACCTTGTCACCGACCACGAGCGCCAGTTCCTGGCCAGGGTGGATGAGGGTGCCGTCGAGGTCGTTGAAGGCGATGAGGTCCTCTACCGAGACGTTGTTGGCTAACGCGATGTCGTACAGGGTATCGCCCGCCATGACCACTACTGAGGTGGCGGCAGCCGCCTCGTCACCCGGTACCGTGAGGACTTGGCCGGGTTTGAGGGCGTCGGTAGTGAGGCTGTTGAGGGTCCTTATCGTGGCTACATCGGTGTCATAGCGCCGCGCTATGGCCCAAAGGCTATCGCCCGGTTGCACCGTTATCGTCTTGGCGGAAGCAGCTGCGGTCCCAAGGGCGACCACTGCGAGAAGGGTACGAACGAAGCCTTGTGGTCGCATCGCCGCTAAATCTACCAGAAGTTGCGCGAGCGCGGACAGGAAATAATCTGCAATCGCACACGGCTTTCACCGTGGCGCTCCCGAAGTCGATTGTCCGGGGCTATGCGTGCCGCCAAACTGAAGGGCCGGCACCCGCCGGGCCGTTGCGGGGGAGGGGGCGGGTGCCTAGCTGATCAGTCGCGCGGGTCTAGCACTAGGTCGTTCGCCATGCGACCGCCGAGTTCTAGCTGGATGAGGCAGTACCGCTCCGTTTCGATCGCTGTGCTGGTGTTATGGATGACCCTGATTTCGAGGAGGCGAGCTTCGCGCTTCAGATTGGACGTTGAGAGGGAGGTGATGTCTTCGTTCATCCCGGACTCCTAGGGGCGGTGAGGCTACGCTGCGGTGATGCTAGGCCTGCTCGCGCGGCCTGTGACGTCAAGGTACGCGGGCAACTCTTACGGAACTCTCAAAGCGCGCGACCTCGTGCGGGGGCCTACACCCTAGTTCGCGCTCAGCCGGGTACCGCCGCCCGCGAGGGCTAGTTTCACGCCGTGCGCGTCGCGGCCGTCGGCTATCACCGCGAACGGGGCGCCCATCGTTAGCGCCGTCAGCGCCGCTTCGACCTTGGGGATCATGCCGCCAGAGATGCGCCCGTCACGTATGCGTTCCTCGACTTGAACGCGTGTGAGGTCAGGCAGGAGCGTAGCCGGGTCGTTGGGGTCGTCCAGCACACCAGGGACGTTCGTGAGGAAGACGACGCCCTCTCCTAGTGCGCCCGCCACGGCGCCGGCCGCCTCGTCGCCGTTGACGTTGAGCATGGTGCCATGACTGCCAGCCGCGATGCAGGCGAGCACGGGCACGAGGCCGCCAGCTCGCAGGGCGTTTATGGCGCGTAGGTCGACGCCGGTCACGCGGCCGACGAGGCCAAGGTCGGGGTCGCGCACCTCGGCGCTCAGGCTGTTGGCGTCGCGTGCCGTGATGCCGACCGCGCCGCCGATCTCTTGCGCCAACTCCTTGCCGAGCATGGTCAGCACGCGCTCGACGACGAGCATGGCCGCGTGACTGGTAACGCGGAGCCCGCGCACGAAGCTGTGCTCGAGCCCGGCCTCGTCTAGGGCGGCCTGGATGAACGGGCCGCCGCCGTGTACGACTACGGGCGGCACGCCGCTCGCCCCCAGGTCGTGGAGGCCAGCGGCCACGGCGCGGCGCGTTGCTTGGTCGGTCATGGCGTTGCCGCCGTACTTGATGACGATGCTCACGTGGCAAGTCTAATGGCAGCGGTTGGCTGGCGACCAGTGGGTGTTACATTGCGTCAGGCACGCGAGCGGTGCCCTGCGCGGTGGCGCAGGCCGGGGTGGAGGGCTAAGCAGTGGCAGAGTCGCGATTAGACGAGTTGACGTTCGGCACTGACGGGTGGCGTGCCGTCATCGCCGACGACTTCACGACCAGCAACCTCGGGCGCGTGGCGCAGGCTTACGCTGAGCACCTCGCTAGCCACGGCCTCGACAACGTGCTCATCGGGTACGACACGCGCTTCATGGGCAGGCGCTTCGCGCTGCTGGTCGCTGAAGTGCTCGCGGGCAACGGCATTGGCGCCAGCGTAAGCGCCGACTACCTACCCACGCCGGCGCTCTCGTTCGCCGTAAAGCACTACGGTGCAGACGGCGGGGTGATGATCACCGCCTCGCACAACCCAGCCGAGTATTCCGGCTTCAAGCTCAAGGGGAGTTACGGCGGCGGCGCCTCGGACGCCACCTACCGAGACGTCGCGCGGCGCGCTGCTAACGTGCGGCCCGAGACGGCCTTGCGTGGCCAACCCGGCGCCGCGCAGACCTTCGACGTGCGGGCCGACTACTACGCGGCCCTCGACGCGCTAGTGGACGTCGAGCTGCTGAGGCGCTCGGGCGTGCGGCTCGCGCATGACGCCATGGGCGGTGCGGGCGCCGGCTGGCTAGCTGCGTACTTCGAAGGGCGCGGCATGGCCGACCGCCTGACAGAGCTACGGGGCCGCCCCGACCCCCTCTTCTACGGCGTCAACCCAGAGCCGATCGCGGCCAACTTGGCTCCCACCCTCGCCTGCATGCGCGGGGCCAACGCCGACGGCGTCAGCTTCGCCGTGGCTACGGACGGCGACGCCGATCGCCTCGGCGTGGTCTTGCCTGGCGGGGAGTACTTCAACTCGCACCAGATCTTCGCCGTGCTCCTCGACGACCTAGCGCGCCGCGGTGGCCGCGGCAGTGTCGTGAAGACGTTCACCGTCAGCCGGCTCGTGGAGCGCCTGGCTCGGGTCCGCGGCATGCGGGTGATCGAGACGAAGGTCGGCTTCAAGTACGTGGTCGACGCCATGCTGCAAGGTGGCGTGCTCATCGGGGGCGAGGAGTCCGGCGGCATAGGGGTGAGCGAGCACCTCTTCGAGCGCGACGGGCTCGCCAACGCCCTCCTCCTGGCAGAGGGAGTCGCGGCAACGGGCGTGCCGTTAGCTGAGCGTTTCGCGGCCCTAGAAGACGAGGCGCAGTGGCGCCACGCGTACGACCGTCTCGACCTGCGCCTTGGCGGCGCCGAGGCCCTCGCCCACGCCGCCGCCGTGCTCGACGACCCACCGGCGCGACTGGCAGGGCGCCAGGTTACGAGCGTCGAGCGTCTCGACGGCACCAAGTTGAACTTGGCGGACGACGCCTGGGTGCTGGTGCGCGCCAGCGGCACCGAGCCGCTGCTGCGCGTCTACTGTGAGGGGCCTGACGCCGCCACCGTAGCTAGCACCTTGGCTGCCGTGCGCGACCTCGTCACACGCTAGAGGGCCAAGAACTCCTTCGGGCTCTTCGACAGGACTTCGTGCCCGTCCGCCGTGACTAGCGCCAGGTCCTCGATGCGCAGGCCCGTGAAGCCGGGCAGGTAAACGCCTGGCTCGATCGTCACGATCATGCCTGGCCGCAGCAGCGTGTCGCTCTTCTGGCTCAGGCGGGGTTCCTCGTGGATCACGAGGCCGGTGCCGTGCCCTAGCGAGTGGGTGAAGTTCTTCTCCAACCCGTGTTTGGCAAGCACCTCGCGTGCGACCTGGTCGACTTCGCGGCCGGTTATGCCCGGCCCGACGGCCGCGAGTGAGGCGACTTGCGCCTCGAGGACGGCCTCGTACAGTCGGCGCTCCTCCGCACCTACCTGGCCGATCGCCACGGTGCGCGTCATGTCGGCGTGGTAGCCATCGACGACGGCGCCGAAGTCGAGGGTGACGAGCTCCCCGCTAGCTAGCGGCTTCTGTGAGGCAACGCCGTGCGGCATCGCTCCACGCGGCCCGCTGGCGACGATGGTGGTGAACGATGCGCCCTCGGCGCCGTTGCGGCGCATGGCGCTCTCGAGGCAGAGCGCCACTTCCATCTCGGTAACGCCGGGCGCCATCATCTTCAGGGCCTCCGCGAACGCCAGGTCGGTGACGTGCGCGGCGCGGCGCAGCGCGTCGATCTCGGAAGCCGACTTCACCACGCGCAGGTCAGAGAACGCGCCGTCGAGGACCACGGGGTCGTAGCCGAGGCGCTTGGCGAGCCCGCGGTATCGCGCCACCGTCATGTTCTCGCCCTCCACCGCCAGGTGGGCGCCGTCAAGGCGCGCAAGCACGGCGTCGTCGATGCCAGCCACGATGTCCACGTCGATGACGGCCTCTTCGGCCGCTTGCGCCTTGTAACGCGCGTCCGTCAGGAGGGTGGCGCCGGTCGCGGTCACGAGTACCGCCCCGTCGTCCGGCGAGGAGAAGCGTGAGAGGTAGCGGACGTTGGCTGGGGTGGTGACGAGTAGTGCGCTCGCGTCGAGGCGGTTTACGCTCTGGCGCAACTTCTCTAGGCGCGTCTGAACCTCTGCTGCTGTGTTCATGCTGCCGCCTCCGCGATGGCGAGGTAATCGTCTAGTTCGAGGCTGGCGCCGCCGATCAGGCCGCCGTTTACGTCGGTTTGCGCGAGGAGTTCGCGGGCGTTGCCTGGCTTCATGCTGCCGCCGTACAGGAGGCGCATGTCCGCGGCCACCTGCGGGTAGAGGCGCTGTAGTTCGCGGCGCATGGCGCTGCCCATGGCGGCGGCGTCCGCGGCCGTGGCGGTCCTGCCAGTGCCGATGGCCCACACCGGCTCGTACGCCACCACCAGCGACGCGGCGTTTGGCAGGTCGAGGCCGAGCAGCGCACGCGAGAGTTGCGCAAGCACGACGTCCTCAGCCGCGCCAGAGTCGCGCTCGGCTTGCTTCTCGCCAACGCACACGATCGGCACGAGTCCGTGCTCCAGCGCGCGGCCGGCTTTGGCGTTCACGAGCGCGTCGTCCTCGGCGTGGTACGCGCGGCGCTCGGAGTGGCCGACGACCACGTAGCGCACTCCCAGGTCGGCGAGCATGGCGGCCGATACCTCGCCCGTGTATGCGCCCTCG
>DASSXV010000084.1:0-7592 GCA_035703635.1 Trueperaceae bacterium
GTCGTGCTAACTAGAATCGGGCCGAGGGCGTTAGGCAGGATGTGCGTGAACATCAGCCGGTTGCTCGAGCCGCCGAGCGCGCGCGCAGCCTCGACGAAATCGAGGCTCCGCAGCGAGAGGAACTGGCTCCTCACCAGGCGAGCAGTGCCCATCCAACTGAGCACCCCTATGATGAACACCAGCATGTACAAGTTAGGCCTCGTGAAGCCAGAGAGCACGATCACGAGCGGCAGGATGGGTATGGAGAGCATGACGTCCGTTACGCGCATGAGGATGGCGTCAGTGCGACCGCCGTAGAAGCCGGCCAACGAACCAACTAGGGTGCCGAGTGAGGTAGATATCAGTGCGCTTAGCAGGCCGACCAGCAGTGATATGCGGGCGCCGTAAAGCACGCGCGTGGCGTTGTCGCGCCCGAGTTGGTCTGTCCCCATCAGGTGCTGCCAACTGGGCGAGGTCGGCCGGCCGAGGAGTTCGATGTCCTGTCCGTCGAACGTGTAGGGCGTGAGCCAGGGCGCCGCGAGCGCCGCGGCCGCCATCAATACGAGAACCACTAGGCTTATCTGCGCCAAGCGGTGGCGCCTGAAGCGCTCTAGCACCCGCGCGCGCGTTGACTTCGCTTCGGAGGCCATCTGCAGGTCGATGCTCAGCGCTGGTTCACTCATAGCGGATCCTTGGATCGACGAACGAATAGATGATGTCTGTCAATAGGTTCATGCCAACCAGCGCTAGGGAGCCGATCATCAGCAACGCCATGAGCACGGGATAATCGCGCCCGTTCATGGACTCGATGAAGAGCCGGCCCATGCCTGGCCAAGCGAAGATCGTCTCCGTGATGATGGCACCCGATATCATGCCGGCGAAATCGAGGGCGATGACAGTGAGCACCGGAACTAGCGCGTTGCGCAGCGCATGCCGGTAGATGACAGTGCCATTGCCGAGCCCCTTTGCCTTCGCCGTCCTAATGTAGTCAAGGCCAAGCACGTCGAGCATCGACGCGCGCGTGAAGCGGCCCCAGCTCGCCATGTAGGCCAGCGCAAGGATAGAGGCTGGCAGGATGATGTGACGGACGCGGTCGACGAAACTTCCGTCCCCGATGGAGACCATGCCGGCCGATGGCAACAGGTGCCATTGAACCGCGAACAGTGACTGCAACATCAAGGCCAGCCAGAAGATCGGCATGGAAAAGCCGACGAACGATAGGAACGTGAACACGTAATCGACGGTGCTGTAGCGCCGCACGGCGCTCATGATGCCGAGCGGAATGGCGCCGAGCAGGGCGAGCAAGAAGGCGGTGCCGCCAAGGAGCAAGGTGGCGGGAATGCGCTCTTTGACGTCGGTGGCGACTCTCCTACCGGTGCGGATGCTGTAGCCCCACTCACCGCGCACGGCGGCGCCAAGCCAACGCACGTACTGGACGGGGACTGGCTGGTCGAGGCCTAGTTCCCGCTTGAGGTTCTCGAGGGTCTCGGCGCTGACCCCGGGTATCTCCGCGTATACGTCGGTTGGCCCGCCTGGGGCCAAGTTCAATACGCCGAACAAGATGATTGAGATGCCGATCAGCAGCGGAACGGATCCTAGGATCCTGCGGGCGAGGAATGTGAAATTCGTACTGTTCATGGCTGCCGATCCAACGAATTGCGGCGTGAGATGAAGCTTTTCACCTCACGCCGCAGGGTCGTTAGCTTACTTCGCTAGCCACCAACCACTCGTGTGCCTGAAGTTGGTTTGGTTGGTTGGGTTGGACTCGAAGCCTTGGAGCCTCTCCGTCATGACGATGATGGATGGCGCTTCGAACAGCGGGATGGCCGGGAGGTCGGTCAGCACGATGTTCTGTGCTTCGCCCATGTAGAACTGGACATCGACCGGGTCGAGCGAGGCTGCCGCGGCGTTGAGGGCGGCGTCGACTTCCGGGTTGCTGTACGCGCCGCCGTTGTTGAAGCCGCCGGTACCGTAGAAGGAGATGTAGGAGTCGATGGGGTCTGCGGGGGTGATCCAGCCGGAGTACCAGACGTCGAAGTCGCCTTCGCGTCGGGCCTGCGAGTAGGCGGCGCCGGACTTGTTGTCGGTCTTCAGTTCGATGCCGATGGCCTTCATCTCGGCGATGACGACCTGCTGGGCGAGTTCGTACTCGACGCGTCCGGCCTGCGTCATGATGTCGAAGCTGAGGCGCTTGCCGTCCTTGGCCATGATGCCGTCGCGGTCGGGAGCGTAGCCAGCGTCGAGGAGGATCTGGCGGGCGAGTTCCGGGTTGTACTCGTAGCTCGGAACGTTGTCGCTGCTGTACGGGAAGATGGAGACGACGAAGGTGTTGGTCGGGATCATGTAGCCGCCGAGCGCCTTGTTGATCGCCGCGCGGTCGACGCCGTGAGCGAAGGCCTTCCGGACGCTGAGGTCGTTGAGGAGCTCGTTCCTGAGGTTGAAGGTGATGTGGCGGAAGCCGAGCGTCTCGGCCCTGAGGACGCGCAGGCCGGCGACGTTCTCGAGGGTCGGGGCAACTGTGAACGGCACGTTGTAGGCGAAGTCGACCTCGCCCGACTTCAGCTGGGTGCTCTGGGTGTTGGAGTCAGGGATGATCTTGAAGACGATGCTGTCGAGGTAGGGGAGCTGCACGCCATTGGCGTCGACCTCGAAGTAGTACGGGTTGCGCTCGACGACCACGTACTGGCCGCGCTTGAACTCGGTGACCATGAACGGGCCGGCGCCGAAGGGGGCGTCCCAGAACGGGTCCTTGTTGAGGTCCTTGCCTTCGAGGACGTGCTTGGGGAGCAGGCCGTAGGTGAACAGCGAGGCCTTGAAGCCGCCGAAGACGGTGTTGTAGTAGACGACGGCCGTTAGGTCGTCTGGCGTCTCGATGCTGTCGATCTCAGCCGAGCCGTTCTTCTCCGGCCCGAGGTAGGCGGGGTCGCGGATGGCGTCCCACGTGAACTTGATGTCGGCCGAGGTAAGCGGCGCGCCGTCTGCCCACTTGAGGCCCGGGCGGAGGTGATACGTGACGACCATCTTGGTGCCGTCGTCCGTGAGCACGATGCCGCCGTTCTCAAGGGTCGGTACTTCCGTGACCAGAACGGGCACGTACTGGGCGTTGTGGTCAGGCGCGACTAGGCCCGCGAGGAAGGTGGCCTGCACGTCGGTAAGGAAGCCGCTGGCGTACGGGTCGAGGGTATCTAGGTCGTAGTTGAGGGCTACCGTGAGCGTTCCGCCACGTTCCTGCGCGGCGGCAATTCCGCCTAGCAGAACCAAGACACACAGCGACCATGCGAGTTTCAATAAGTGCCTTCTTGGTGATCTCATTTGACTCCTCCTAGTTTACAAGCCATCTCTCCGAGTCCCAGCGGTTCGACAGTGATGGATGTTGTGCAGAGTTGTACCGCCCAGAGTCCGGCTTGTCAATGCTCTAGCTGCCTAGTCATTCCACGGTGTAGAATCCCGGGGAACGCTACTGACTTGACCTTCGGATCGGAGCACCGCATGAGTGAAGCAATGCAACGAACGGATCACGACCTTGGCAGGCGCTTGACGGCGCTGACCATCGGCATGGACCGTTTCGAGCGCAAGATCAGCAAGGGCGAGGGCGCACTCAGCTCCGAGGGCCTCGTCCCGATCTACATGGGCGAGGGCCTCATCGAGGCCGCGCAGCTCTCTAGCTGGCAGGAAGCGTTCGAGCAGCTTGACGCCCTCCAAGGTGAGGCGGAGGCCTACCAGGAAGGCGCGCGCCGCACCTACCTCGTCGGCATGATCGATTCCCTGCGCGCGGCAGCCGAACTGTTCAGCGGCAAGGAGCTCAGCTTCAGCGACAAGCTGGAGCGCCTCGTCGGCGTCCCCGCCGGCGCCGTGCCGGAGGAGCAGATCGCAGACATGACGTCTGGGCTGCTCGCACAGTTGACTAAGGCAGGCTACCGCCAAGGCACGCTTGCCGAACGCGCCACCCGCTGGGAAGCGGAACGAGCAGTCGACCCGAGCGACCTCGAGCCGCTGTTCATCGGGCTCATGGCTGAAGCGAAGCAGCGGACGGACGAGCGCATCTTCCCAACGGGCGACTACGACATGAAGCTCAACCTCGTGCGCGACATCGCTTATACCGCCCGCTGCCGCTTCCACGACAAGCTCATGGACCTCAACGCCGACTTGGCCTTCACGCGCTCGGCGCTCAAGCACCTCGTTGCGCACGAGGTCTTCCCTGGCCACTCGACGCAGCTTCTTTACACCCACGCCCGGGCGGTCGAAGGCCGCAGTCCGGCCGACGTGCTGCTCTGCACCGCCAACGCCGCCACCGGCGCCGTTCAAGAGGGCATCGGCGATCAAGGCATTCACATGATCGACTGGGTCGATTCAGACGACGACGCCATCTACCTCAACATCCGACGCCTACGCACGGCTGCCGCAACGAGCGCAGCGTGGTACTTGATGGGCGAGAACTGGCCGGAAGCGCGCGTGCGCACTTACTTGCAGGACACGGCGTTTCCGCAGCAGGCGTGGCTGGACGGCAGGATCCGCTTCGCTTCACACCCGTTCCGCGGCGCCTTCATCGCCTCGTACTGGTTCGGAGACGAGGCCGTGAGGACCGTACGCGAGCGCACCACGCAGGCGCGTTTCCCGGCGTTCGTCGAGGAACTCTACGGCAGCCTGAATACTCCCCAAAGTCTGCAGATGTTTAACTAACCTAATGAAATCTGTGGGGAGAGGCACGGTGCCGCAATCGGCTCCGCACGAGCGCGCAAGCTCGGTGAGGGTGCTCGAGCGCACCCTTCAACTGATCGAGGTCTTCGCGCGCTCGCGCTCGCCTTACTCGATAACCGACTTGGCGGAAGCCGTTGCGTTGCCTGTCAGCACCGTTCACCGTCTAGTACAGAGCCTCATGGCGTTCGGCTACGTAACGCAGCACACGCAATCGAAGCGTTATGGCGTTGGGCGTGGCCTTGCCGAGTTGAGCCGTGCCATGCTCCTCAAGCATGAGTACAGCCAGTATGCCGAACCGCACCTCGAAAGGCTCGTCGCCGAGACGGGTGAGACAGCTAACCTAGCCAGCATCTACGGCACCTCGGCCATCTACCTCAACCAGGTCGAGTCGCCGGAGATGATGAAAGTCTCGAATCCGGTTGGGACGCTCATTCCGCTGCACAGCAGCGCGGCTGGCAAGGTGTTCCTCGCCGACTTCTCACAACCGGTGCTCGAAGACACCCTCGCCTTCACTGGCCTCAAGCAGTACACGGCGAAGACCATCACGTCTCGCAGCGTGCTCGATGAAGAGCTGCAACGCATCCGCGAAAACAACTACGCCATTGACGACGAGGAGTTCGCCCTCGGGGCGCGCTGCGTCGCCGTCGGCCTACGCGGCACTTCCGGTGCAGTCAGTTCGGTCATCAGCGTTTCCGGGCCCACCATGCGCGTCACGGACGACGTACTACCGGCGGTCGCCCGCCTCGTGCTAGAGGCCGCTGAGCGCTTCTCGCGGCAACTCCGCGAACCCTGAGCCAGCATTAGGGCCACGCGTACCAAAGCGAACCTCGGATAGAAGGAGCCCCTGAAGATGAAAGTCCTGATCTGTTCTTACCTGGAGCCCGAACTCATCGCGCGGATTAGCGCGGTTGACGAGCGCCTTGACGTCCAGTACCACCCTGAGCTCCTGCCACAACCACGCTACCTGGCCGATCATGTTGGCGCGCCACTGAAGCGGAGCGCGGCTGACCAGGCGCGGTGGGAAGCGCTGCTGCAGCAAGCGGACGTCCTCTTCGACTTCGACTACACCGCCATCGGCCAGCTGCCTGAGCGGGCGCCGTCTGCCCGCTGGCTTCAGGCGACCAGCGCAGGCATCGGCCAACTCGTCAAGCGCGAGCAGCTCGACCGGATGAACGCGGTGTTCACGACCGCAAGCGGCGTGCACGCTAGGCCTCTCGCGGAGTTCGTGATGATGATCCTGCTCGAGCAGACCAAGCGCGCGGCGCTCGCGCGGCAACAACAGCAGGAGCGGCTCTGGAAGCGCTTCGCGACGGGCGAGTTGGCAGGTAAGACGTTGGCGATCGTGGGTTACGGCAACATCGGCCAGGAAGTAGCGCGGTTGGCGAGACCCTTCGGCATGCGCGTTACTGGCAGCAAGCGCCGCACTGAGGGCTTCGACGCCGGCGAGCTTGGCCTCGACGCCCTCTACTCTTCGCAACAGCTCCACGAGATGCTGGCAGAAGCCGACTTCGTGTGCCTCATCACTCCGCACACGCCGGACACCGAGGGCCTCATGAACGACGCGGCGCTCGCCGCCACCAAGCGCGGCGCCACCCTCATCAACATCGCGCGCGGAGTGGTGGTCGACGAGCCGGCCCTAGTGCGCGCCCTGGATTCGGGTCAGCTTGGTCACGCCGCTCTCGACGTGGCAGCGAGGGAGCCTCTACCGGCAGACAGCCCCCTGTGGGCGCACCCGAACATCACCATCTACCCGCACTCCGCCAGCACGGGCGAGCACGAGAACGAGCGCATCGTCGACCTGTTCTGTGAGAACCTGCGCCGCTACCTCGCCAACGAACCGCTACTCAACCAACTCGACGTGGAACGGATGTACTAAGGTGCAAGCCCGCCTAGAGATCCCAGCTAGCGAACACAAGCAGCGCGTGACTGCACTACAGGAGTCGTTGGAAGCGTCCGGCCTGGCCGCCATGTGCGTGTTCGGCCCGGTGAGGATCAGTTACCTGACCGGCTTTCACTTCGCCGCAACTGAACGCCCCGTCGTCCTCGTCGTGCCAGCCGCTGGCGAACCGGCCATGCTCATCCCGCACCTCGAGATCAACCACCTGCAGCAACAATGCCCGCACATGGAGCACGTGCGCACCTACCCCGAGTACCCAGGCGGCGGTTCCGGCAAGCACCCCATGCTGCACCTCAACGACCTGCTGACAGACGCCGGCCTAGGCGGCGCGCGCTTGGCCGCCGACCACGACGGCTACGAGAACCGCTGGGGTTACCGCGGGCCAGCACTAAGCGAAGTGGTTGGCGCGCCCATCGCATTGAGCCTCGAACTGATCGACGACCTGCGCATCGTCAAGAGCGACACGGAGATCGCCCTCATCAGGGAAGCCTGCCGCTGGGGCGACCGCGCGCACCGCATCATGCACGACAAGATCGAGCGCGGAGTGAGCGAAGTGGCGGTCTCGCGCGCCGCCAGCCTCGAGGCTACTGACGAGATGCTCGTCGCCCTCGGCGAGCGCTACGTACCCAAGGCACGCGACGGCATGCCAGCCAACGCCATGTTCATCCGCGGCACGAACACCGCCAACCCACACGGCCTGCACGGCCAAGCGGGCGTGCAGCCGGGCGACGTCATCGTGACGGGCGCGTACGGCACCGTTGGCGGGTATGAGTCTGAACTCGAACGCACCATGATCTTCGGCGAGCCAGACGAGCGGTTCATCAAGTACTTCAACGCCATGGTCGCCGCCCAAGACCGCGGCTTTGAGGCGATAAAACCAGGCCGCACCTGCGCCGACGTCGAGCGCGACGTCCGCGACTTCATCCACAACGAACTCGGCATGGGTGACCTGCTGCGCCACCACACCGGGCACAGCTTCGGCCTAGAGGGCCACGAGCACCCGTTCCTCGACCTCGAC
>DASSXV010000003.1:0-36301 GCA_035703635.1 Trueperaceae bacterium
CACTTGCAGGCGTGGGGCGTGCCTTACGACCTAGACCCGGCCATAGTGCGGGGGCTCGACTACTACCGCCGCACGGCGTTCGAGGTCCACTATCACGGTATCGGCGCACAGTCGGCGCTCGGTGGTGGGGGTCGCTACGACGGGCTGAGCGAGCAACTAGGCGGTCCCGCCGTGCCGGGTATCGGTTGGGCGTTCGGCGTGGAGCGCGTACTCGACGCGTTGCAGCAGGAGGCGAACCAGGTGGCCAGCGAACGGGCGGGCCCCGCCCTGTTCGTCGTCGCGCTCGACGACGAGGCGGTCGCCGAGGCCTCCTCCCTCGCCGTGCAGTTGCGGAGGCAGGGCATGTGGGTCGAGTTCGCGTACCAGCGCCGCAACCCGGGCAAGGGCCTGCGCGACGCCGACCGCAGCAGGGCGCGCTTCGCGGCCCTACGCGGCGCAGAGGAGCGGGGCCGCGGCGCGTGGCAACTCAAAGACCTGGCAAGCGGTGAGCAGCTGGAAGTCGCCGAGGAGCGGTTGGGCAGCGTCCTTGCCGAGCGCCTCGCATCTTGAAAGGCGCGTGAGCATGAAGCGAAGCCACACCTGCGGTGCCTTGAGGGCGACCGACGCGGGAAGCGAAGTAACGCTGCAAGGCTGGGTCAACCGCCGCCGCGACCTTGGCGGACTCGTCTTCCTCGACCTCCGGGACCGCTACGGCCTCACGCAGGTCGTCGTGGAGCCAGATGACGCCAGCGCCTTCGCTGCCGTGCAGGACGTGCGTAGCGAGTTCGTCGTCGAAGTCGTCGGCACCGTAAGGGAGCGCCCAGCGGCTCAGCGCAACGCGCGCATGGCGACGGGCGCCGTCGAAGTCGTGGCGCGCAACGTCACCGTCCTCTCCCTCGCCCGCACCCCGCCGTTCGTCATCGACGGCAGCGCCGCAGACGGCGAGGTCAACGAGGAGCTGCGCCTCAAGTACCGCTACCTCGACCTGCGCCGGCCAACCGTCCTGGCACCGATCCTCCTGCGCCACCGCGTAACGAAGGCCATCTGGGAGTTCCTCGACGACCGCGACTTCGTGCAAGTCGAGACTCCTCTGCTCACCCTCTCCACTCCAGAGGGGGCGCGCGACTTCGTCGTGCCAGCGCGGCAGAAGCCGGGCAGTTTCTACGCTCTGCCGCAGTCGCCGCAGCTCTTCAAGCAGATGCTGATGATGGCTGGCGTCGACCGCTACTTCCAGGTGGCGCGCTGCTTCCGAGACGAGGACCTGCGCGCCGATAGGCAACCCGACTTCACGCAACTCGACATCGAGATGTCGTTCGTGGACGAAGACGACCTCATGACCCTCAACGAGCAGTTGATGGCGCACGTCGTGCGCGCGGCGACCGGCGCCGAGATCGTCACGCCGTTCCCGCGCCTGTCCTACCAGGCGGCCATGGACCGCTACGGCTCGGACAAGCCGGACGTGCGCTTCGCCTTCGAACTGCATGACGTCACTGCCGCCCTGGCCGGGAGCAGCTTCAGGGGCTTCGAGGCGGCCAGCCAGCAGGGCGGCGCCGCGAAGGCCCTCGTGGTGCCAGCGCGCGACGCTGCGCCGCTAACGCGCAAGGCGCTTGCCGAACTCGAGGAGCACGCCAAGGTCTTCGGCGCCCGCGGCTTGGCGTGGCTCAAACGCGGCCCTGACGGGTTCACTGGGCCCGTCGCGAAGTTCTTGGCGCCAGCGGAAGCCGAGGCGCTTGGGGCGTTGGCGCCCAACGACGGCGACACCCTGCTACTAGTCTCTGGAGAGTGGAAGACGGCGTGCACGGCTCTCGGCGCCGTCCGCTTGCGCCTGCCCGAACTGTTGGGGCTCGAGCAGGACAGCCGCGCCCTCGCCTTCCTCTGGGTCGTCGACTTCCCGCTCCTCGAGCAAGACGCGGAGACGGGCGCCTGGACTTACATGCACCACCCGTTCACGCGCCCGCAGGAGGCAGACATGGAGCGCATGGAGTCAGACCCTGGCAGCGTCAAGGCCCACGCGTACGACCTCGTCCTGAACGGCTCCGAGGTCGGCGGCGGCAGCTTGCGCATCCACCGCCTCGACGTGCAAGAGCGCATGTTCACCGCGCTCGGCTTCACACCAGAGGAAGCGGAGAGCCGCTTCGGGTTCTTCCTCGAGGCCCTCGCGCACGGCGCCCCGCCCCACGGCGGCATCGCGTGGGGCCTCGACCGCCTCGTCATGCTGCTAGCCGGCACCGGCAGCATCCGCGACACCATCGCGTTCCCAAAGAACCAGCGCGGCGCGGACCCGCTCACCGGCGCGCCGGGACGGCTAGACGACAAGCAGCTCGCCGAGCTCGGCCTCAGCGTCGCCCGAAGCAGCCAGGCATGATCCCGCTAGTCGTGCTCGATCTTGACGGCACGATCATAGGCTCGAGCGGCCTGGTGCAGGAGTGCATCTGGGAGGCGGCTGAACGGGCGCGCAACGCGGGCGTGAAACTGGCGGTCTGCACCGGTCGCCCCGGCTTCGGGGTCGCGCAGCGCGTGGCGCAACGCTTGGGGCCGGATAACCCGCACGTGTTCCAAAGCGGCGCGTACCTCGGCTACCCAGACGGCCGCACCATCAAGGCGGTCGCGCTCAAGGACGACGACCTTCAGACCATCATCGACCTGTCGCGGCAACGGGGCGCCGTGCTCGAGCTGTACACGCCGAGCTCCTTGTACGTCGAACGCACGACGGACCTGAGCGAAGCGCACGCGAACATGATCGGCGTAACCGCCATCGTCAGGGACCTAGAGGACGTGGCCGCCAACGAACCCGTCGTACGCGCGCAGTGGGTCGTGCCTGAGGGCAAGGCAGAGGCCATCGGCGACCTCGCGCCTGCCGGGGTGACGCTTGCGTACGCGAACAGCCCGGCGTTGAGCGGCATCACCTTCATCTCCATCACGCGCGCTGGCGTCTCCAAGGCCTCAGCCATCAAGCAGCTTGCTGAGCAGATGCGCATTCCGCTAGCGAACGTCATGGCGGTGGGCGACAGCCACGGCGACCTGCCGATGCTCGAGGTGGTCGGGCACCCGCGCGTGGTTGCCAACGCCTCCCCCGAGCTCCTAGAGCGCTACGCTTCTGTCGGCGACGTCGAGGCGTGCGGCGCCGTCGAAGCGCTCGAGGAGGCCATTGGCGGCCATAGCGGCTTGTTACACTCACCCTCATGAAGATCGTCTCCATCAATGCCTTGCCGCTTCACGTCGGCGAGCGCGTTCAGCTCAACGGTTGGCTAACTGGCATCAGGTCGAGCGGCAAGATCGCGTTCCTGCAGTTGCGCGACGGCAGCGGCTTCGTTCAGGGCGTACTGGCGCGCAACGAGGTCGACGAGGCGACGTTCGACTTGGCGCGCTCGCTCCCGCAGGAGGCGGCCGTCGCCGTCGTAGGCGAGGTGCGCGCAGACGCGCGGGCGCAGAACGGCGTCGAGCTCGGTTTGAGTGCCGTCAACCTCATCGGCCCTAGCGGCGACTACCCGATCACGCCGAAGGAACACGGCGTCGACTTCCTCTTCGACCACCGCCACCTCTACCTGCGCCACAAGGCGCCGTGGGCCATCATGCGCATCCGCGACGAAGTGGAGCGCGGCGTGCACGACTTCTTCGGCGACCGCGGCTTCGTGCGCTTCGACGCGCCGTTCTTCATGCCCACCGCCGTCGAGGGAACGACGAACCTCTTCGAGATCTCGCTCTTCGAGGAGGAGCACGCCTACCTCTCGCAGTCAGGTCAGCTCTACGCGGAGGCGGGCGCGATGGCCCTCGGCAAGGTCTACTCCTTCGGGCCGACGTTCCGGGCAGAGAAGAGCAAGACGCGCCGTCACCTCCTGGAGTTCTGGATGATCGAGCCGGAAGTGGCGTTCCTCGAGCACGAGGGCAACATGCAGCTCCAGGAGGACATGGTCGCGTACCTCGTCGGGCGCGTGCTCGAGGAGCGCAGCGCCGAGCTAGCCATTCTCGGCCGCGACGTTAGCAAGCTCGAGCCAAGCGCTAGCGGGTCGTTCCCGCGCATCACTTACGACGACGCCATCGCGTACCTCAACAGCAAGGGTGAGTCGCTGACCTTCGGTGACGACTTCGGCGCGCCGCACGAGACGCTACTCGGCGAGCGCTATGACCGCCCCGTGTTCGTCGAGAAGTGGCCGACGGCCGCCAAGGCGTTCTACATGGAGCCCGTGCCAGGCGACCCCACGAGGGTGCTAGCGTCCGACCTCATCGGGCCGGAGGGTTACGGCGAGCTGATCGGGGGCTCGCAGCGCATCCATGACCTCGCCCTCTTGCAGCAGCGCATCGCGGAGCACAACCTGCCTAGCGAGGCGTTCGAGTGGTACCTCGACTTGAGGCGGTACGGCAGCGTGCCGCACTCCGGTTACGGCATGGGCTTCGAGCGCTTCCTTGCCTGGCTGACCGGTGCGCACCACCTGCGCGAGGTGATCCCGTTCCCGCGCATGCTCACGCGCATGTACCCGTAGGCTTACAGGCTGGCAGGCACGGCGACGTGGTCTAGCAACGTGGTGGTCGGTTGACCGTCACGCAAGTACCTGACCCGCTCAGCCCCGTTGGCCTCCGCCGTCGCCGTCAGCGAGCGCAGCATGGCCAGTTCTTGCCCCACGCTCACACCAACCGGCTGCGGGACGAGCATGTCGATGACGGCCACGCGCTGGCGTTCGAGCGTGTCGACGAAGACGCGCGGGGCAGGCAGGTCGCTTGGCCACACTCCCACCTGCACCAACTCGGCCCGCAGGGCGCCGAGCACCACTGACAGTCTCTGGGAGGCGCCTTCCGGCACGGCAACGCGCACCGTCCGTGAACGCTCGAGCCCGCTCTCATCGACGATGACGAGTCGCACCTCCTGCTCCGGCAGTGGCGGGTTGGCGCGGTCGATGGCGATGCTTGGTTCTTGCTCTGGCCGCCACGCCGGTGAGCGCAACTGCGACAGCGCCGCCACCAACAGCAGGCAGGCGACGAGGACTTGCGGTGTAGCTACGGCTCGCAGTAGCCGCCTCCAGGCGGCCGCTGGCTGCTTCATCGTCGCGGCTTCACTGCTGGGTGCCGATCGTGCCGTCGCGCACGAGCTGGTCCACGGCCTCGGCGAGGCGGTCAGCTAGGCCGTCGGACGCGAGGTCGGCTGGCGAGAACTCGAACAGCACGCCGCGCCCAGCGGCCCCGCCGAGCACCTGGATGGGTGCGCTCGTCAGCCCCTCAGCGCGGTAGCCGCCGATGGCGAACAACCTGCCGGCCAACGCCTCCGCGACGCGCCTGCCGACATCCAGGTCCGGCACGAGGCCAAGGAGCAACTGACGCCTTAGGGAGTCTGTTTCACCGTTGCGCACGGCTTGTGCGGCGTTCTCGCGCACGGCGAGCTCGAGCGAGGTGACGTTGCTCGCGTCCCCGAGGTAGTAGGCGCGGTACTCGCCGACGGCCAGTTCGGCAGCGTGGAGGCTGAGGAACAAGTCGGCACTAGCGCCGGTGCGTGAGCGCTCCGGCACGGGGACGGGGCTATCCGAGCGGCGCGTCAGCTCGACGTGCATCCCGCGCCCTTCTAGGGCGTTGGCTAGGCGCTCGGCGAACGCCAAGGTCAGCGCGGCCTCGCTGCCTAACCCGCCGGCGACTACGCCCGCGTCGGCTCCGCCATGGCCCGGGTCGAGGACCACCGTCACCTTCTTCTCGGCCTGCTCAGCTCCCGCGGCTCCGAACGATAGGTTCAGCCGGAAGCCGCGCCCTTCAGGCACGGCGTAGACGCGGTAGCTGCTGCCCGGCCTTAGCTGCACGCGCACTTCGCTTGCACCGCCGCTCGCAGACGCGTTCGCCGCCATGAAGCTGGCGCCGTCGAGCGGCGCCAACCGCGTCTCGATGTCCGTGCGGTCGAGGTAGACGTGCAGGGTCGACAGCGGTTCGTTGTAGTAGGTCGAGTAGCGCACCGGCGCGCTCAGCGTTAGCTCAAGCCGTTCGCCGCCGCCTTCTTGCAGGCGCATGCCCGTCAGGCGCGCGCGGGGTTGCACGACCATGACGGTGTCTTCGTTCGACAAGTAGGTGACGCTCGCACCCAAGGCCTCCGCTACCGGCTTGACCGGCACGAAGACCTCGCCGTTGACGCGCACCGCCGGCCCGCCGCCCACCGGGCGACCGTCGAGCCAGACGGAGTCGGCAGGCGCGTTCGCGCCCAGCTCGATGAGGACGAGCTGCAACACGCGGCCGCCTGCCTGCAAGGTGACGAGGTTGCGACCGGAGTCGCCCGTCAGGTCGGCGCCAAGGGCCTGCGCGAGGGCGGAGCCAGGCGCGTAGCTAGTCCCGCCGATCAACGAGGTCGTGTTGCCAGCGATCTCGCGGCCGTTGACGAGGAGGCGCGGTTCGGCACCGGCGACCGCCACTAACGTCAACGCCAGCAGTGCCAGCAGTGGCCGGATGCCCCGCAGCCACGCAGCAACGGGAGGCCAGGCGTTCACTTGCGCCGCCCGCGCGCCAACTCGCGGTCCATCTCGCGCTGCGCGTCCTTCTTGGCGGCGTCGCTGCGCTTGTCGTGAACCTTCTTGCCGCGCGCCAAGGCCACTTCAAGCTTGGCCCAGCCGTCCTTGAAATAGAGCCTGAGGGGGATCAGGGTGAGGCCGCGGCGCTCGAGCCCGCGCGAGATCTCGACGATCTCGCTGGCGTTGAGGAGCAGGCGCCTGCGGCGCGTTGGTTCGTGGTTGTTGTAGCTCGCCTGTTCGTAGATTGGGATGTTCATGCCTTCGACGAACACTTGCCCGCCTGCGACGCGTGCGTAGGCCTCGGCTATCGAGCCGCCGCCGTGGCGTAACGATTTGACCTCGCTGCCGGTCAGTTCGATGCCGGCCTCGAAGGATTCGAGTAGTTCGTAGTCGTGAGATGCGCGTCTGTTGCGGAGCATGGCGGTTACCGGGCGCCATCTTATCCGGCGGGGACATGAGGGCGGCTCATTCCAACAACGCGCCGACGTCGCGCGGGTCGACGTCGACCGCCAACTTGGCACCCGCGTAGCGTTGAGGTACGAGAGCTAGGAGGCTCTCGAGCCGCACCTCGTCTCCTGCACGCAGGAGGAGTTGGAAGAGGAACTGGCCCTTTATGCGCTCGATGGGCGCGCTCGCTGGCCCCATGACTTCCTCTGGCTGAGCCCCGCCGGTGGCCAATGCGTCCGCCGCGTGTTGGGCTGCCCCGAGGGCGCTGCCACGATCGCGGGCGGAGAACTGCAGTTTCGCGAGGCTCGCGAACGGCGGGTAACCGAAACGCTTCCGTCGCGCGAGTTGCTGCTCGACCTGCGCGTGCAGGGCCGCTGCCTGGTCCTCTGCCGAGAGCGCGGCGAGGACGCCGTTCTCAGGCGCATAGGTCTGGACGAGCATGAGCGGCGGCCTGGTGGCGCTCAGTTCGGTGAGGCGCAAGAGGGTACGGGTAGCTTCTTCTTCCGAGCGGAAGTCGGCGGCGGCTAAGTGAGTGTCGAAGTGCGTTACGGCCACGAGCGCCAAGTCTGGTAGCGGCGGCAGCCCGAGGAGGGCGAGGGTGCCAACGATCACGCCTGGCGCCCCCTCGACCATGGCCCTCACGTCGTCTCTCTGGTCGCGGTCGTAGCGGTACACGGGGAAGCCACCGAGGCTGCCGCGGAGCTGAGACGCCACCCACTGGGTTCCCGCCCCACGCAGCGGACCGACGTTCGTGCCGCCGCACGCCGGGCAGCGCTCAGGCGGCCGCTCCTCGTGCCCGCACTGGTGGCAGCGCAGCTTGGCCTCGTCCTTGTGATAGCGCAGAGTGAGGTCGCAGTTCGGGCACGGCGCCTGCCAGCCGCACTCCTGGCAACCGAGCGAGCCAGAGTAGCCGCGGCGCGGCGCCAAGATCAGCGCCTGCCTCTCCCGCTCCACCACTTGCCTAAGCGTGCGCGTCAGGTCCGGGTGAACCGGCCAGTTGCCGCCACTGCCCAGGTCGGCGACGTGCAGCCGCAGGCGCGGCAGCGGCAACTCGCGGCGGGCGTCCGCACCGACCTGCACGGCGAGGTCGGGGCTGATGACCACGTCGAGGAGCGTCGCGGGAACGCCTGCCGCCTGGGCGAGCGTGCGCGCGGCCTTCGAGACGAGCGTGCGAGAGCCGGACTGGAGCTTGTAAGCGGAACTGGCGGCCTCGAGCAGGACAATCCGGCCGAGCCGCGGCATGGGCGCGAGCAGGGCGAGGTAGGTGCCGACCAGCACATGCGGCGCACCACCTTGCAGTTCGCTCCATAGCCGCAAGCGTTGCCTGTCGTTGGCTTCGCCCGTCAGCAGCGCGGTCGGCAGCGCCTCGCCGAGGTAGGCAGCCGCCTCGGCCGCGACGGCGGCCTCTGGCGCCAACACGATGACGCCGTGGCCGCGCTCGATGTCGGCCCGCAACCGCGGCAGCAGCGCGGCAAGGCGCGAGCGCCGCCTGCCGCCAACGACAGCGCCAGCGCCTGGCGGCGGCACGTACTCCGGCGGAACTTCAGCCAGCGCTGCAGGCGGGGCTTCCGGGAACGGCGGCGGTGGCTCGTCGGCGGGAACATCGAGGTACTCCACGTACCCCTTCGTCACCAACGCGCGCACGGCGCTGACGCTCACGCCCGCCTCCTCTGCCAACGCCACGGCGCTCTGCGCCTCCCCTACCTCGAGCAGGCGCTCTAGCGCGATGCGTTGCGGCAGGCGCCGCGCGCCCTCGAGCTCGTCGTCTGGCGGACGCGCCGGCACGAGCACTCGCCGCGTCTGGACGACGGGCAGTGCCCGCTCATCGACCAACCCTTGACGGCGCAGCTCCTCAAGCGCCTTGCCAGGCAGTGCGGCCGCAGCGAACCAGGCGCCGTCGGCGGCAACGGACGGCGCCTGCGCTCCTAGCGCCTCGAGGTAAGCCGCTGCACCTTCGTGAAGGCGCAGCTCGTGAGCGAGTTCCTGCTGGAGACCCGGTGGGTTGAGGGTCGCTAGCACCAACCCGGCTGGCACGCCCGAGTTCCTCGCCAGGCTCATGACCGTCTGCAGCCCACTGCTTAGCAGCCAAGGGTGGCCCTCGAGCACGTGCAAGGCGTGGCGCAGTTCCACGCCGCGGCCGGCGTCGACCAACCGCACGTCGACCACCAGGCCGAGCCGCACGCCGCCTTGCCACGGCACTACGACCCGCTGGCCGGGGACCGGCTCGGCGCCCTGCAGTGGCGGCAGGTAGGTGAGCGGCCCTAACGGCAGCGGGAGCAACACGTCGATCGCGTGGGGCACTAGGCCAGTCTAGCCCCGCGTCGCGGCAAGGTTAGAATCGCGGCGATGACGTCCAGGAGCAACAGTTACAAGGCAGCAGGTGTCGACCTGCGGGCGGCGGAAGAGACGGTCGACCTCATCTCCAGCGCCGTCGCAAGTACCTACACGCCCCAGGTGCTCAAGGGCTTGGGCGCCTTCGGTGGCCTCTTCGCTGTGCCGGAGGGCTACGCGCAGCCCGTGCTCGTGGCGTCTACGGACGGCGTTGGCACCAAGACCGTCGTGGCAACGCAACTGGAGCGCTTCGAGCAGATCGGCAGCGACCTCGTCAACCACTGCATCAACGACATCCTGGTGCAGGGAGCTACTCCGCTGTTCTTCCTCGATTACGTCGCCGCCTCGCGCCTCGAGCCGACGGTGGTGGCGCAGGTCGTGGCCGGCGCGGCGGCAGCGTGCCGCGAGGCAGGCATGGCCTTGCTTGGTGGCGAAACGGCCGAGATGCCGGGGGTGTACGCGCCTGGTCAGCTCGATGTGGCGGGCACCATCGTCGGGATCGTCGAGCGCGCCGCCGTGATCGACGGCTCCACCGTCAGGGCTGGAGACGCGCTGCTCGCCTTCGAGTCGGGTGGCTTGCAGACGAACGGTTTCAGCTTGGCGCGTCACCTGCTCGGCGAGCGCCTGGACGACTCGCTACCCGGTGACGAACTCGGGCGCACGATCGGCGCCGCACTCATGGCGCCTCACGTCAGCTTCCTCCCCGCGGTGCGGCCCCTGCTAGGTACCGGTCTCCTGAAGGCCATGGCGCATATCACGGGCGGTGGCCTGCCTGGCAACTTGCCGCGCAGCCTCCCGGCTGGCCTCGGCGCCACGGTCAGGCGCGGTAGCTGGCCCGAGCCAGCCATCTTCGGAGAGTTGGTGCGCGTGGGAGGGCTGCCTGACGCGGAGGCGTTCGCGGCCTTCAACATGGGCGTAGGTCTCGTGTTGGTCGTCGCGCCAGAAGCGGTCGCAGAAGTGAGGGCCAAGGTAGGGAGCCTCGGCGGTGCCCGACCAGCCCTGCATCAGATCGGTGACGTCGTTACGGGTGAGGGTGTGACTATCGTTTGAGCGCCGCGCCTACTGCGGTGATTGGTTCCTCACCCGTGAGATGACGTTGTCGACGAGCGTGGCCCGCACGTTGGATGCCAGGTCTAGCGTGTTCCGCACGTCCAGCGCAGGCAGGGTGACGGTGAACACCGATCCCTCGCCAAGCCGCGACTCCACGGCGACGCTGCCGCCGTGCTGCTGCACGATCCACCTGACGATGGCGAGCCCGAGTCCGCTGCCATTTCCGCGCCCAGAACGCGCGCCGTCCACGCGGAAGAAGCGGTCGAACAGGTGAGGCAGCGCTTCAGAGGGTATGCCCGCCCCGTCGTCCAGCACTTCTAGGTACACCTGCGTGCGCTCCGGGCGCACCGCGATGGTCACCTTCTTGGCCCCCGCGTTGATGGCGTTCTGCACGAGGTTCAGTAGGACCTGCTTGAGGCGCGTGAAGTCGCCCATGACCTCGGCGAGCGGCGTGGTGCTGCGCGCCTCGATGACCGTCGAGCCGGCGACGGGCGCCACTTCCTGCTTGACGGCGTCGACTACCTCCACGAGGTTCATCGGCTCGAGGTGGACGGTGAAACCGGCGTCTGCGCGGGCCAGCTCGAGCAGGTCGTTGACGAGCTTGGCCATGCGCTCGCTCTCCCGTCGGATGACCTCGAGCGAATCGAGCTGATCGGGGGTCGGATTGGTGCGCCGCAGCAGGTAACTGACGTGCCCGCCGATAGCGGTTACCGGGGTCCTCAGCTCGTGACTAGCGTCAGCGGTGAAGCGCCGTTGCGTCTCGAACGATTCCTGCAGGCGGTCCAGCATGTGGTTGATGGTCACGCCGAGGTCGCGGATCTCGTCGCGGTTGCTCGGCACAGGCACGCGTTGCGCGAGGTCGGACACGGAGACTTGAGCGGCGGCCGCCGTAACGCTCTTGAGCGGCCCAAGCACGCGTTCCGACAAGAGCCACACCCCAAGCGCGAAGACGATGAAGGCGATCAACACGGTGGCTATCAGGTCTTGCGCCAACTGATCGAGGGTCTGAGTGAGCAACGAGGCGGGGATGCCAACGAGGAACGCCGCCTGGACGGTCGGCCCGCCCTCCATGAGGCTGAGCGTGCTTAGGCGACCGAACACGCGGACGGTCTCGCCACGCACGTTGATGGTGCCGCTCATCTGGCCATCGGTGAGAAGCATCTGCGCGGACGCGTCCGAGATCGACGGCACGAGGCTCTTGTTGTAAGCGTACGGGAAGCCGTTCCTGAGCTCGGCTGGGAGCACGGGGGTGTGCCCGGCCAGTCCGAGCAGCAAGATCTCGTAGTAGGTGTCGCTCGGGAGCTTCTGTACCCCTTGCGCGACAGGCGTCGTGCCGGCGGTCAGCTCCGCCAACGCGCGCTGTGCTTGGTCCGTAACCCCAACGTTGAGCGAGCGTTCGGTCAACACGTACACGGACACCGCCACCGCGGACAGGATCACCGCGATGAAGGCGCCGAACACCAACGTCAGTTGTAGGCGCAGCCTCACGGTGTTATGGCCCCTCCGAGTTCATTCCTCGCGCAGGACGTAGCCAACTCCGCGAACCGTGTGCACGAGGCGCCGTTCACCATCTTGCTCGAGCTTGCGCCGCAGGTAGCCGACGTAAACGTCTACGACGTTGCTGCCGCCCGTGTACTCAGGCCACACCTTCTCCTCTATCTCGAAGCGGTTGAAGACCTTGCCCGGGTTGCGGGCGAAGAGCTCTAGGAGCTCGAACTCCTTGGCTGACAAGTCGATACGGCGGCCGTCGCGGAACACCTCGCGGCCGTCTAGGTTCATGACGAGGTCGACGACGCGCACCTCGCCTGTGACGGCCGGGTTGACGCGCCGTAGGTGCGCGCGCACTCGGGCGAGCAGCTCCTCGATGGAGAAGGGTTTGACGAGGTAGTCGTCCGCCCCTGAGTCGAGGCCAGTCACCTTGTCGTCCACGGAGTCCTTGGCGGTAAGGATGATGATGGGGGTGTTGCTCGTCTTGCGGATGCGGCGCGCCACCTCGAGGCCGTCAAGCACCGGCAGCATCAGGTCGAGCACGACGAGATCAGGGTTCAGTTCACGGAACTTCGATAGGCCAGTGACGCCGTCGTAGCTGACCACGGTCTCGTAGTTCTCGGCCTGCAGTTCGAGATCGATGAACTTGGCGATCTCCTTCTCGTCCTCGACGATCAAGATCAGTGGTTTGCGCTCCATGCCCGAAATCATGGCACGAGTTCTCATGAGAGACTTGATGGCCGCGTGAACGGGAGATTAGAAGCCTTGGCGGTGTCTTGCGCGCAGCTAGCGCTTCAGGCTGCGCCGATCACGACGGTCGCTTGGACGATTACGTCGTGCTCGAGGACGCTGGCGGCCCAGGCCTTGGCGCCAAGCAGCGAGTGGTCGCGCCAGTTGCCGCACGTCTGGCGCGAGCAGCCCGGCACTGGGCCCTCGTGTGCTGCCACGGCGCGCAGGGCGGCAACGAAGCCGTCGCGCACGCGCTCCTCGCTTGGCGCGCCAAGCACCGTAAGGTAGAAGCCCGTCCTGCAGCCCATCGGGCTGGCGTCGACGATCACGAGCTCCGGCAGTGCCGCGCGCAGGTAACCGGCGAACAGGTGCTCGATGGTGTGCAGCGCTGCGGTCGGCACCTCCGCCTCGTTCGGCTGCACGAGCCGCAAGTCGAACTTCGTCACCTTGTCGCCGTTCGGGCCGGTGTAGTTGGCAGCCAAGCGCACGTAAGGCGCCCGCACGCGGTCGTGGTCTAGCTCGAAACTCTCGAGCCTTGGTGGGTCTAGCCGCTCGCTCATCAAGGGAGTATAGAGCGAGTGGCACCTTGTTACGGGTAGACTTGCCAGGGTCAGACAAGGCGCGGCCACGGCCGCTCTCGAGTTATCTCAAGGAAGGTCCGGTATCTGAACTCATGGAAAGAGACGGCAACGGGCGAGATGGCGGCCGGTCGAACAAGCAGAGGGAGCAGGGTGCGGCGCAAAGTCGCCAGCAGATGTTCACGCGCGGCGTGATCCCGGGCGAGCGAGTCGCCATCTTCGTCGATGGCAGCAACTTGTACAACGGCATGCGCGAGAACCTGCGCAACACGCGCGTCAACCTGGCTGAGCTCATCCAGCAGCTGCTGCGCGACAGGCCCCTCTTCCGCACCTACTACTACAACGCGCCGTTGACGGAGGACTACGACGAGGAGCTGAGGGAGGGCCAGGCGCGCTTCTTCGACTCGCTCAGGCGCATCCCTTACGTCACCGTGCGCTTCGGCAAGCTCCACCGCCGCCCGGACGGTGCGATGGTCGAGAAGGGCATCGACGTCGCCATCGCCGTCGAAGCCTTGTCGTTGGCCTACCAGGACGCTTACGACACCGCCCTGCTCGTGTCGGGTGACGGCGATTACGTCGAACTCGTCGAGGCCATCAAGCGCCAAGGCAAGCACGTCGAGTGCGCCATGTTCCGCAACCAATCGGCAGGCACGCTCCTCGAGCACGTCGACTTGTTCCAGAACCTCGAAGAGCTCGACTGGAGCCGCATCGTCTTCTAGCGTCGCGCTCCTCGGCCCGTTCTCGGCCCCGAGTCTCAGGACTGAGTTAACGTTCGCCGCCAACGGTCCTGTTACGTCCATAAGCCGTCTGGTATTCTGCTTGGGCAACAGCAACGCTCTGTGAGGGCCTCCGTTCGAGTCAGCGAACGGTCCGAACGCCCCAAGAGCACACCGCATTTCATGGAGGGAACATCAGACTTATGCGCAAACTGATCGCCTTACTCGCCGCACTCCTGATCACCGGGGCTATGGCGCAGGACTACGTTTTCGGCATCGTCTACGACGCGGGCGGCAAGTTCGACCGCTCGTTCAACGAGGGCACGTGGCGCGGCGTCGAACGCGCGCAGGTCGACCTCGAGGCCGACGGCTACGAAGTCGAAGTCGTCGAGTTCGAGGGCAGCCCAGACACGGCGGCCGAAGGCCAACGCCGTATCGCGCTGGAAGGCGCCGAGCTCATCGTCGCCCCTGGCTTCCTCCAGGCCGATGCCATCACGGCCGTCGCGCAGGAGTTCCCGCGCACCTCGTTCGTCATCATCGACGCCGTCTCTGAGGGCGACAACGTCCGCAGCGTGCTCTTCAAGGAGCAAGAGGGCTCGTTCCTCGTCGGCTACATCGCAGGCAAGCTCACCCGCACTGGCACGGTCGGGTTCGTCGGCGGCATGGACGTTCCGCTCATCCGCGCCTTCGACCTCGGCTACCAGGAGGGCGTCAAGGCCGCCTGCGCAGACTGCACCATCATCAGCAACTACGTCGGGGTAACCCCGGACGCCTGGAACGACCCGGCGCGCGCCAAGGAACTCGCCAACACGCAGAACGCCCAGGGCGCGGACATCATCTACGCCGCCGCTGGCGCTTCCGGTAACGGCGTTATCGACTTCGTCAACGAGAAGCAGTGCTTCGTTCCGACCGGCGCCACCCGCGAGACCCCGATCGACGCGCAGCTTGCCAACATCGCCAAGCCTGCCGGTTACGACGCCAAGTGCGGCGGCGCTGCCAAGCCGATCTTCTTCATCGGCGTCGACAGCAACCAGAACCCGCTCGGTGACACCGACTCCAACCCAGACACGCTCAACTTCGGCCTCACCAGCATGCTCAAGCGCGTCGACGTGGCCTCCTACGACGCCGTCATGGACGTCGTGAACGGCACCTTCACGGGCGGCATCATGAACCTCGGTTTGGCTGAGGACGGCGTCGATTACGCCCTCGACGAGTACAACTCGGCGCTCATCCCGGCCGACCTCGTCGCTGCGGTCAACGATGTCAAGCAGCAGATCATCGACGGCGCCATCGTCGTTACCGACTACCGCCAGCAGTAAGCGAACGGGCCAAGGCCCATCGCAGTGACTCGTGGAGCGGAGCCCGCAACGGCTCCGCTCCACTACTTTAGGAAGCCGCCCGTCTGCTATCCTGGCCGGTGGCTGTGTGGGCGATCTGGTCGCGACGCGCGCACGGCGCTGGCCACCCTGGGACCCTGCGAGGGGCCCCGCTCCGGGTACTGGCGCGCACGCGTATCGAGGAAAGTCCGGGCACCGTAGGGCAGGGTGCCAGCTAACGGCTGGGCGTGTAAGGCGACGGCAAGTGCAACAGAAAGCAGACCGCGTGCTGCCCGCGAAGGCGGGCGCGCGTAAGGGTGAAACGGTGCGGTAAGAGCGCACCAGTACCTCTGGTAACAGGGGTAGCTAGGTAAACCCCACCCGGTGCAAGGTCCGATAGGGAGAGAGAGCCTGCCCGGCTCGCCAACATCTCCGGGTTGACCGCTAGAGGCGCGCGGCGACGCGCGCACGAGATAGATGACCAGACGCCTCACCCCGGTGAGGCCGACAGAACCCGGCTTATCAGCCCACCAGCCAGCGGCCCCGCAAGGGGCCGCCTTCTTCGTTCTGGCCGCTATCGCCAACCTCGGTGGGAGACATCACACATTTGCAGGTGAATCGAACTCGATGGTGGGAAATCGTGGGAGAGTGTGGTAAAGTCCGGAATCTCGCCTAGGTGCCGCAGAAAGCACTTGCAGGACGGCGTTAATACCACCAACGACCATCACGAGGAGCGCACGCGACAAGATGCCGTTCGGGGAGTACCAGTACAACGTCGACGACAAGGGCCGAGTCATCGTCCCCCCGGCTTTCCGTGACTTCGTCGCGGACGGCATGGTCGTCACCCGCGGCTTCGACAACTGCCTCTTCGTCTTCCCCCTCACCGCCTGGGAGCGCATCGAACAGCACCTGACCGCCCTTCCACTCACGGACCCTGAATCCCGCAAGTTCGTGCGCTTCTTCTACTCGGGCGCCGCTAAAGCCAAGCTCGACTCGGCGGGACGCATCATGCTCCCCGCACCTCTGCGCAACTACGCCAGCGCCGAGAGCAGCGTCGTCGTCGTGGGAGCGCCCAACCGCCTCGAGATCTGGAACGAGCAGCTGTGGCTGCAGAGCCTCGACGACGTGCAGGCGAACCCACCCGCGCCCGAACTACTCCGTGAGTTGGTCGGATGACCACCTCGCCAGGTTCGGTAGTTGCGGCCGCCCCACACCTCAGCGTCATGGTCGAGGAGACCCTCGACGGGCTACGGCTGCAACCCGGCGGCTGGTACGTGGACGGCACGTTCGGAGCCGGAGGCCACACGCGCCTCCTCCTCGAGCGCGGCGTCAACGTCGTGGCCATCGACCAGGACCCAACGGCTGCCGGCTACGTGACCGCACTCCGCGCCGCTGGCCTGCCTGGCGAGCTGCGCTTCGTGGCGGGCAACTTCCGCGACCTCGAGACCCTCGTTGCCTCGGCGGGAGTAACCGAGGTGCACGGCGTGCTCCTTGACCTTGGCGTCTCATCGATGCAGTTGGACGAGGGCGAGCGCGGCTTCGCGTTCCGCAAGGACGGCCCCCTCGACATGCGCATGAGCGAGAGCGGCGTTAGCGCAGAGCTGGTCGTGAACGACTACTCCCTCGAGGACCTCGCCGCGTTGATCTTCCGTTACGGCGAGGAGCGCCACAGCAGGCGCGTCGCCCGGCGCATCGTCGAAGCCCGCGAATCCAGCCGCATCACCACCACGGCGCGTCTGGCCGAGGTCGTTAGCTCCGCCTACCCCCCGGGCCCGCGCCGCGAGCACCCAGCGCGGCGCACCTTCCAGGCGTTGAGGATCTACGTCAACGACGAGCTTGGCGCCCTGCAAGAAGGACTTGAGGCTTCCGCGCGCCTGCTCGTGCCGGGTGGCCGCCTCGTCGTGCTCTCCTATCACTCCCTCGAGGACCGCATCGTCAAGCAGTTCCTCAAGGACTCACCGCGCGTCACTCCCCTGCATAAAAGGCCTCTCGAAGCCTCCCCTGAGGAGGTCGCGGTCAACTCGCGAGCACGTAGCGCCAAGCTCAGGGTCGGCGAGCGGGTGAGCGAGTGAACGCAAAGCTCCCCGCCCCGTTCCGTCTTGCACTGCCTGCTTACCTCGTGCTCCTCATGGTGCTGGCGGTCATGGGCGCGGCCAACCAGGGCCTGATCAACCACCAGGTCGATCTCATCGACCAGAAGACCGAACTGAGCGCCACCGTGGCCCGCGCGCGTTTGACGGCCAACGCCATCGTCGGCCCACAGGCGGTAGCCACCTGGGCCCACGCAGCTGGCCTCGTGCCCGTGCCTGAGGGCGGCCTAGCCGTCCTTGCCGCAGCTGACAGCCCCACCCTGCCACCCCTTCCTGCACCCTCATTGGAGGTCAGTACGATATGGCGCTGACGACCCCGACCAACTCAGGCAACGCAAGCTTCAACTACGCGCCTGATGCGCGCCGCCGGGCCGTAGAAGCAGCGCCAGCCACCCCCCGTGGCGCTACCCGCACAGCGCTGGCCGAACCTGCACCGCTGCGCTTCAAGCGCTCGTGGCTACTCCTTCCTTGCACCGTGTTGCCGCTCGTGGCTGCCGTCATCGGCTTCTCGCTGCAACAGCGCGGGTTCACCCACTTGCCGCCCCTGCCTAGCGAGGTCACCGTTCGCGGGCGCGTGCTGGCGAGCGACGGCACGGTGCTCGCCGAGGGTGCGGCTACCGAGCGGCTCTACCCGCAGGGTGGGCTGGCCGCGCCGCTCCTCGGCTTCACGGGGGCGCTGCAGCCGGACGGCCGTTACGGCCTCGAAGGCATCGAGTACACGCTCGACAGCACGCTCGCGACTGGCACGGACGTGACGTTAACGATCGACCCGGTGCTGCAGGCCACGACCGAAGCGCAGTTGGCCGCGGCCGCGACCGAGCATGGCGCTGAGAGCGGCGCCGCTGTCGTGCTCGAGGTCGGAACCGGGCGCGTGCTGGCGTCGGCGAGCTACCCGACCTACGACCCCAACGCCTGGCAGTCGGCGAACCGCAATCAGATGCTCAACCGCCCGTTCCAACAGGTGTACGAGCCCGGCTCCGTCATCAAGCCGCTGGTGGTGGCTGGCCTGCTCGACTCCGGCCTCCTCTCGCCGGACGAGCTGATCGAGGCGCCCATGACACTGCGCGTCGGCACCAAGACGTTCCGCGACGTCGCCAGACACGACCCGGTTCTGCCTGTGCCTGACGTGCTCGCATTCTCGAGCAACTCGGCCATGATCCACCTGGGGGCACGCTTCCAGCCAGCCCAGCTCCACGAGTGGTTGTGGCGCTTCGGCCTCGGGCAGGACCTGGATCAGTACAGCACCTCGAGCCGCACCGGCATCCTCAACGACTGGGTGAACTGGGTGCCGCAGGACCAGGCATCCAATAGCATCGGGCAGAACCTGTCGGCGACGCCGGTCCAGCTGGCGGCTGCCTACAGCGTCTTCGCTAACGACGGCGTCTACGTGCCTCCGACGTTGGTGGCTGGCGAGACGTTGCCGGCGCCGCACCGCGTCATCGCGCCGGAAGTCGCGCAAGGTGTCAGGAGCATGCTCGGACACGTCATGGACACGGGCGGCCTGCGCCAGGCCCGCATCCCAGGCGTCAACGCCGGTGGCAAGACGGGCACGGCCGACGTCTACGACTCCGCGCTGGGAGCGTATCCGGCGGACGATTACGCCCTCACCTTCGCGGGTATGTTCCCCATCGAGAAGCCGGAGGTCGTGGTGGTCGTGATGCTGATGAAGCCGGAGGCCTCGAGCACGAGCACTTACGTGGTCGCACCCGTCTTCAGGGCCATCGGCAGCGAGGTCGTCGCGCACTGGGGAGTAGCTCCGAAGACCGACGCGCTCGCCACTCGTCCCTAGCGGCGCCACTCCATGCACATGACAAGCATGATGTGTAAGATAGTCAACGTGTGGAGGATGCTGTCATGACGCTGCTGGCCGTCCGGACGCTCGTGAGGCTGCTCAACACCATCGAGCCGACTCAGGACCTGAAAGACGCGACCGGCGTGGCGTACGACAGCCGCAGCGTGCGCCGAGGCGACATCTTCTTCGCCCTACCGGGCGCCAGCGGCCACGGCATGGTCTACGCGGACGCCGCACTCGAACGGGGCGCCGCGTTCATCGTCTCCGACCGCCCCCACCGCCAAGGCCTCCTCGTGGACGACGCCCGCGCCGCCCTCCTCGCTCTCGGCCGCGCCGCGCGCGACCGCCTGAGCGTGCCCGTCGTGGCAGTGACTGGCTCGGTCGGCAAGACGAGCACCAAGGCGATGCTAGCGGCCGCCATGCGGGCCAGATCGACGGCCGGCAACCTCAACACCCACTACGCCATCGCGCAGACCCTGATCGACGCGGCCATGGCCGATACCTCCGCCCCTGACGGCGCCACCGCACTAGTCATCGAGCTGGGCATAGACCGCATAGGTGAGATGGCGGAGTTACTGGAGCTGACCCGCCCTGACCACGCCCTCCTGACCACCATCTCACCAAGCCACCTGAGCGCGCTAGGCGACCTAGCCGGCGTCGCGCGCGAGAAGACCCTACTACTCGATCGCACGAACGGGGTGACGGTCGCAAGCGCGCAAGCCGCGGCGTACCTCAACCCCGAAACGCTCGCGCGCACCGTCGTCGTTGCCGTTGGCGACGGTGTTACGCCTGAGCCATACCCTGGCGCGCTCGGCAGCGTGCGCGGCGCTACCGCGGCGCACGGCACCGCCACCAGGCTCACTTGGCGCTCGGACGACGACGGCGGCACCATCGACCTGCCGTGGCCAGGCAGCGGGATGGCGCAGAACGCCCTCAGCGCCCTGACTTTAGCCACCCTCACGGGCACGCCGGTCCAGGAGGCCGCCGCCGGCCTGGTGAGCGCTCAGCTCGAGCCGGGCAGACTGGCCTTCAGCCACCTGCCCGGCGTCACGCTCCTCGACGACAGTTACAACTCCAACCCAACATCCTTACGCGAGGCGATCACCGTCCTCCGCACATCTCCCCCGCCGCACGTCGCGTTCCTCGGCGACATGCGCGAGTTAGGCGCGCTGGAGAGAGACGCTCACCTGCAAGCGGGCGAGTTGACGACGCAGCTCGACCTCACCGTCGCCGTCGGCCCAGCTAGCGCGGCGCTGCTCGAGACCAACCCCCAAGCCGTGCACGAGCCAGACGCACGCGCGGCGCTACGCCACCTTGGCGCCGTGCCAGTCGGCGCGACGGTGCTCGTCAAGGGTTCACGGTCGATGGGCATGGAACTGCTCGCAACGGAACTGAAGCGCCTAGCCGCGTTGGGCGCCTGGCAGCCCGACGACGACGCCCCCAAGGAGGGTGCAGCATGCTGACCCTGGTAGTCGCCGCCCTCATCAGCCTCGTCCTCACCGGCACGTTCGTGCAGATCGCCAAGCGCGCTGGTTGGGGCAAGGTCATCCGCGCACAGGGGCCAGAGAGTCACCTCACCAAGGCGGGCACGCCAACCATGGGCGGCGTGGCGTTCCTCCTCGCGGCGCTGATAGCGTGGGCCGCGCTAGGTGGCGCGCCGTTGGGCCCAGAACTAGCGCTCGCGCTGCTCGTCGCCGGCTCCGCGCTGCTCGGGCTGTACGACGACTCCCTGTCACTCGCGCGCAAACGCCGCAAGGCTGAGGGCCTCGAGGAGGTCCAGGCCGGCCTCGGCGCCCGCTACCGCCTGCTGGTGCAAGGCGCGCTCGCGCTGGCGTTCGCGTGGTGGGCGGTCAGCACGGGGTCAAGCCTCTTCGGCACCGCGTGGCTAGACGTGCCGGCGTTCGCGTTCGTGATCGTCGGGTCCATCAACGCCTTCAACCTCACCGACGGCCTCGACGGCCTCGCTGCGGGCGTGACCGTCATCGTGCTCCTCTTCTTCATCGGCTCGCCGTTCGCCGCCGCGCTCCTCGGGGCGCTGCTCGGTTTCCTCTGGTACAACGGCCACCCCGCGCGCGTCATCATGGGCGGCGTCGGCTCGGAAGCGCTCGGCGCCGCGGTGGCTGGCCTCGCCATCCTGGGCGGCACCGTCTGGTACCTGCCGCTCGTCGCCCTCATCCCCGTTCTCGAGGTCCTCTCCGTGGTGGCGCAAGTGACGTACTTCCGCCTCACGGGCGGCAAACGCCTCCTGCGCATGAGCCCGCTGCACCACCACTTCGAACTGAGCGGTTGGAGTGAAACGCGCGTAACCATGCGCTTCTACATCGTCACCGCGCTATGCGTGGCCTACGCCACCCTCCTGCGGCAAGGAGCGGCATGAAACAGCGGCCAGCCGAAACGCTCGTCTACGGCCTAGGTCGCTCCGGGCTGGCCGCGCTGACGCTCCTGCACGACCAGGGCCACACGACGGCGTTCTACGAACAGCGCCAAGCCGGCGCTGACATCGACGCAGCGCTAGCGCTCGGCGCGCGCCGGGTAGCGGACCCAGCCACCGAGAGTTTCGCGCTCGCCATCGCGGCACCGGGCGTCCCTATCGACCACCACGACCTGGTGGCGCTGCGGGCAACGGGCACGGAGGTCATCGGCGAGGTCGAGTGGGTATGGCGCACCACGCCAGGGGTCTACATCGGCATCAGCGGAACCGCCGGTAAAGGCAGCGTCACGCGCTGGACGGCAGACACGCTCGCGGCCGCGGGCTTCGACGCCGTCGCAGGCGGCAACATCGTCCCCGCACTTGCCGCCGTGGCTCGACCCGGCGCCGTTCACGTCGTCGAGTTGTCGTCCTTCCAGCTCGAGCGCTGCCCCACCTTCCGGCCTGACGTCGCCGTACTCCTGAACTTGGGCGAGGACCACATCGACCGCCACGGCAGCGTCGCCGCATACCATGCGGCGAAGCACAACCTCATCGCCAACCTCGACTCGTCAAGCACCCTCGTCCTCAACGACGACGACCCGGTCCTACGGGTGTGGGCCGACGAGGCCGCAGCTAGCGGCGTGACAGTGCGGCGCTTCTCGCTGAAGCACGCGGCGGACGCCTACCGCAACCTTGGCGGACGCATCGTAATGGACGGCGAACCCATACTGCTGGCGGACGAACTCCACGTTCTAGGCGATCACCAGGTCGCCAACGCCCTCGCGGTCGCCTTGGCGTGCGCGGCCGTCGGCGCAGGGCCGAGCGCCATAACGAGCGGCCTGCGCGCCTTCACCGGCCTGCCTGGGCGCTACTCGCCGGCAGGTCACATCGGCGAGGTGCGCTTCTTGGAGGACTCCATCGCCACGCGCCCGCTTGCCGTCGCCGCCGCCATCACCGCCACCCCGACGCCGCTCGTGTGGCTGGCTGGGGGCCAGGGCAAGGGCTCCGACGTGAGCGCGTTACGCGACCTGGTGGCGGCCAAAGTCGATCTACTCGTGGCGTTCGGCGCCAGCGCGGCAGAGTTCGAGACCGCGTTCGGCGACCTGGTGGCTACTGCCCTAGTTGCGGAGCCTGACGGCCGCGCCACCATGCGACGCGCCGTCGGCATCGCCGTACAGCACCTCGCCGAGAGCCATGGCGGCGTAGGCAACGTCCTCCTCGCCCCGTTGGCCGCCTCGTTCGACCAGTTCATCGACTACGCGGACCGCGCGGCCGCCTACCGCGAGGCCATCGCCGCCTTCCAAACGCTTGAGCGCAGCTCATGAGCGACCGCCTGCTCCTCAGCATCCAAGTGACCCTCGGGATGCTCGGCATCGTTGGGGTGGCGGCGGCCATGCCAGGGTTGGCCGGCGAGCAGGCGCTGCGCCTCGCGTTCACGCTTGGCATTACGTTCGTCGTCGGGCGCTTGCAGGCCAAGCACATCGTCAAGCTCTCGCCTTACGCGTTCGTCGCGCTGCTCCTCGCGCTCCTGCTCGTGCTGTTCATCGGCGTATCGCCCTCGGGCAGCGACAGCAAGCGCTGGCTGCTCGTCGGCGGGGTCAGCGTGCAGCCGTCCGAACTCATGAAGGTCGCCGTCATCGCCTACCTCGCGACGTTCTTCTACAATCACAACGGCAACTGGGAGATCTGGCGCCCCATGCTCGTCATCGGCCTGACCGCTGGCCTCATCGTCGTCGAGCCGGACGTCAGCACGGCAGGCTTCGTGTTCATCCTCGCCGTCGCCATCATGATCGCGGCCGGAGCCACCATGGGGCGCGTGCTGGCCATCATGTTCACGGCCGCGGCAACTGCTGCGCTATTGGCGGGGACGGTGCTCAGCCAGTTCTCGTACATCGGCGAGCGCATGGTCGGCTACTTCGACCGCTGGGGGTCCCAGTCGCAGGCCGC
Source organism: Trueperaceae bacterium (assembly GCA_035703635.1). Classification (GTDB taxonomy): domain Bacteria; phylum Deinococcota; class Deinococci; order Deinococcales; family Trueperaceae; genus JAAYYF01. The sequence continues at coordinate 23,350 of DASSXV010000003.1, forward strand.
CGACCTTTCGTACCAGGCTCTGCGCGCCCTAGATGCCATCGGTCGCGGTGGCGTCCTCGGCGTCGGCCCTGGCCGCCGCGTGCCAGTGCCCGAGGCGGAGACCGACTTCGTCGCGGTGTCGCTCGCGCACTCGCTCGGTTTCATCGGGGTGCTCACCGTCATCGTGCTTTACGGGCTACTCGCGTGGCACGGTTACAGCATCGCTAGGCGCGTCGTCGGGCCAGCCGCCCTTCTCGCCGCTGGCGCCACGGCCTACATCTGCGGTCAAGCTGGCCTCAACCTCCTCGTGGCGTCCGGCATGTTCCCCGTAACTGGCATGCCCCTGCCGGGCATCAGCTATGGCCTGAACTCGCAGCTCTCCGTGGCCGTGGCGTTCGGTTTCCTGCAACTAGCCAGTCGCCAAGTGCAACGCGCGGAGGCCGAGGCGCCGGAGCCGCGCGGCGCGGCGGCAGCCGCCCCCGTTCAGCCAGCGGCGCGGCGCGCATGAGCGGCCTAACGCAGCTGCTGCTCGCCACGGGTGGCACTGGCGGGCACATCTACCCCGCCCTCGCTGTTGCGCGTGAGGCACGTAAGCGTGGCATCGAGGTCGCCGTGATGGGTGGCAGCGGCGGCATGGAGGAGCGCCTCGCTCAGGAGGAGGGCCTGGCGTTCTTCGGGGTCAGCACCGGCAAGTGGGACAGGCAGCGCCCCGACCCACGCCAGGCGCTCGCCGCCGCCAAGGGACTGGTGGACGCGCGCCGCCTGGCACGCTCCTTCGACCCGCAGTTGGTCATCGGCTTCGGCGGCTTCGCATCGCTACCCGGTTGCGCCGCCGCCCGCAGCCTGAGTATCCCTCTCGTGCTGCACGAAGGCAACGCCTTTCCAAGCCGCGTGAACCGCTGGTTCGCTAGCAGCGCGCGGCTGTTCGTATCCGCCCAGGAGGAGGCCCTGCGGCACGTCAAGGCGCGCGCGACGCTGGTCGTGCCGTTCCCCGTGCGCGAGGAGCGGCTCGCGCGCGCCGCCGCCCGCGACCTCCTCGGGTTGCCTCACGACGCCATCGTCACGCTCGTGATGGGCGGCTCGCAGGGGTCGCTCGCCCTCAACAGGGCCGTGCCAGACGCGTACGAGCGGTTGGCGCCGCCAAAGGAACTAGGTGCGCAGCACGTGGTGCTTCACTCAACGGGGCCGCGCTGGTTCGAGGAGGTCGCGGCGCGCGTGAGCGGCCCGAATTATCAGCCAAGGCCTTATCTCGACGCAACGGCCGCGTGGTCAGCCGCCGACCTCGCCATCACGCGCGCGGGCGTCGGCACTCTCTCAGAGGCCGCCTTCCACGGCGTGCCGTCGATCATGGTGCCGCTGCCAACGTCGGCTGACGACCACCAGCGGCACAACGCCCGCGCGGTCGAGGCCGCCGGAGCCGGGGTCATGGTCGAAGAACGCGACGTCGCCCGCCTGCCAGCCGCCTGGACAGCGGCGCTCGACCCGGCCTGGCGCACTGCGGCCGCCGCGGCCGCAGTGCGCCGCACGCCAGCTGGGGCGGCGCGTCGTATCGTTGACGCCGTGTTGGAGTTGGTGAACTGAAGTTATGAACCCACTTACGTCGAACGAAGCGCAAGAGCAGAGCCGCACGCTCAGCGGCCTGCCTGGCGCGCATATCCACTTCATGGGCATCGGCGGCGTGAGCATGGCCGCATTGGCCCGCTGGTGCCGCGCTGAAGGCTTCGAGGTCAGCGGCTGCGACCTCGTCGGCGGTTCCGTACTGGACGAGCTAGCCGGCCACGGCATCAGCACTTGCACCGGCCACGACGCCAGCCACGTAGCCGGCATCGACGTCCTCGTCCACAGCATGGCCGTACCCCACGACCACCCTGAACTCGTGGCCGCTCGTGCGTCCGGCGTTCTGGTGCTGCGCCGCATCGCTCTCCTCGGTGAGCTGTTCTCGCGCCGCAGGGCCATCGCCGTGACGGGCACGCACGGCAAGAGCACCACGACCGCCATGCTCGCGACCATCCTCCTCGACCTCGAGCCGGGCACCTCCGTGCAGCTCGGCGCCTCGCTCCCGATCATCGGCGGCAGCATGCGCTACGGGCCGGGCACCTGGTTAGCGGCGGAAGTCGACGAGTCAGACCCAGGTTTCGCCGACCTCGTCGCGGACGTTGCCGTCGTGACGAACCTCGACGATGATCACGTTGCCGGTGAGTACGACGAGCGCCGTAACTACCACGCCTCCTTCGAGGACCTGCAGGCGGCAGCCAGGCGCTACGCGCTAGCAGCCAAGGCGCTCGTCTTCTGCCATGACTGGCCTCGGCTCTCCGAGGTCGTGACGGGCCACGCGAACGCCCGCTCATACGGCATGGATGAAGGTGCGGACTACCGCATCACGGACTTGAAGCTGAGCCCAGGCGGCAGCGCCTTCACCCTCTCGTGCCCAGCGCTCGAGCCGTTCGAGGTCGTCATGAGCGTTCCAGGCAAGCACAACGCCTTGAACGCTGCCGCCGCCATCGCTGCCGTTCACTCCGCCGGCCTAGACCCGCGCCCTGCGATGCCTGCGCTAGCGGCGTTCCATGGCGTTGGCAGGCGCTGGCAGTCCTACGGCGAGCTGAACGGCGCCATGATCATCGACGACTACGCCCACCACCCGACCGAGGTCGCCGCCACCTTGCAAGCGGCCCGCGCAACCGGCAGGCGCGTGCGCGCCGTGCTTCAGCCACATCGCTGGGTGCGCACGGCCAGGCAGTGGCCTGCCCTAGCGGCAGCGGCGGCCCTCGCAGACGAGGTAGTCGTGCTGGCCGTGTACGGCGCAGGTGAGCGGCCCATCGCTGGCGTGTCGCCGGAACTCATCGCCGAGCGCATCAACACCCTCGGCGTTAACGCCGCCGTGTTCGAGCTCGGCAACGTCGAGGAGTACCTCGCCGCCACGGCCGTTCCTGGCGACCTCATCATCACCCTCGGCGCTGGCGACGTGTGGCGGGTAGCGGCCGGGCTTGGCGCCAGAGCAGCGGCGGGCGCAGGCGCTGGCGCGGGTGCCAGAGGCTAACGTGGTCACGCCGGAGGCCAGGCCGAGAGTGCGGACCGTGCGACTACGCGACCTCACCACGTTGCGTGTTGGCGGCGAGGCCGAGTTGTGGGAAGTCGATGACGCCGCCGACCTGGCGCTAGCGACGTCCGCGCCTTACCGCGTGCTAGGGTCCGGCGCCAACCTGCTCGTGGCCGACGCCGGAGTGCCTGAGCGCGTCGTGCGCTTAGGCCGCGCGTACAACACCATGGCTGCTTTCGGCGCGGCTAAGGACGTGTGGGTCGGGGCTGGCACTCCCCTGCCCGGCCTCGTGCGGCGCGCTCAGCGCGCAGGCCTCTCCGGGCTAGAGGGCCTATCGGGCGTGCCTGCCGTACTTGGCGGCGCCATCGCCATGAACGCTGGCACCCGCTTCGGAGAGATGTCCGACAGCGTCACGGAGGTCGAGTTGTTCGTTGACGGTGCGCTAGTAGTGGTTCCCGCCGCCGAGCTCGGTTTCAGCTACCGCCACGCCAACCTCCCTGCCGGCGCTATCGTCACGCGGGCGCGCCTGCAGCTGACGGAGGCGACTCCCGAGAGCGTCGCCAACACGACGAACTTGGTCGACGCGGCGCGCGCAGGACAACCCAAAGTCAAGTCGGCAGGCTGCGCGTTCAAGAACCCAACCAACGACTCAGCTGGGCGCCTCATCGACGCGGCAGGCCTCAAGGGCCTGCGCGTCGGCGACGCCATGGTCGCCCACGAGCACGGCAACTTCGTCGTCAACCTCGGTGACGCGACCGCCGCCGACGTGCTCGAGCTCCTCACGCAAGTCAAGGAGCGCGTGCCGCAGCCGCTGGAGCTGGAATGGCGCCTGTGGGGCTTCTGAGGTGCGTCGCCTCGGCCTGCTACTCCTGATCCTGTTGGCTGCGGCACTCGTCGTCAGCCTGTTCGTTCCGAAGGTCAAGTACGTGACAGTGGAAGGCAACGTTCATCACGACACGGAGAGCATCAAGCGTCTAGCGAACGTGTTCGGAGGCGAGCCGTTCCTGTGGGTAACGGCAGGCAGGGTGAGGGGTCTCGTCGCGGACCCCTGGATCTTGCAGGCGACGGTCGTGAGGCAGTGGCCCGACCGCGTGAGCATCTTCGTGACGGAACGGCAGCCCGCCATAGCGAGCGGTGAGACGACTTGGGCGGACGATGGTACAGTCCTTCTCGGCGCGACCCCGGCGGAGACGGCGGGGCTACCACGGCTCGAAGGCTGGGGTCCGGTGCGCACTTCGGAGGCCATCACCCTCTTGAGGTTGCTGCGACCGTTCGGCACCGAGGTGATAAGCTACTCGCCGGAAGGATTCGAAATTCTCTTGGACGGCACACAGCTTTTCACGCCGAGCGCGGAGGCTCTGCGCGAGCACTGGTCGGCATTCGTAAGCCACCGTGGGGGCCGCATGGCGGTTTACCCTTGGGGAGTGAGCAAGGCACATGAGTGACGAACGCATAATCGTCGGGCTCGACATCGGCACCACCAAGATCTGCACCGTCATCGGCGAGGTAGCCTCCGACGGCGTTCTCGACATCATCGGTGAGGGTACGGTCCCATCTGACGGCCTCCGCAAGGGCGTCGTCGTCAACCTCGAACGCACCATCGCCGCCGTGAGGCAGTCGGTGGCGGCAGCGCAACGCGTTGCTGGCGTGGAGGTCCACTCCGCGTGGGTCGGCGTGGCAGGCAGCCACCTCAAGGCACTGACCAGCCATGGCATGACCGCCATCCGCCGTGGTTACGACGTTACGCGCACTGACGTCGAGCGCACCATCGAGAACGCTCGCGCCGTTCCACTAGAAGCGAACATGGAGATCCTCCATGTCATCCCTCAAGAGTACGTGGTCGACGGCAACGACGGCATCAAGGACCCGCTCGGCATGTCCGGCGTGCGCCTCGAGGTCGACGTGCACATCGTCGCTGGCGCCCAAGGCCCGCTGCAGAACCTCAAGCGCTGCGCTACGGATGCCGGTATCGGCGTGGACGGCATGGTCGTGCAGGCGCTCGCCTCTGGCCTAGCCGTGCTCAACCGCGGCGAGCAGGAACTGACGACGCTGCTTATCGACATCGGCGGGGGAACGACGGACGTCGGCGTCTTCCATCGCGGCACGCTTTCGCACTCTGCGGTCATCCCCCTCGGCGGCGACCACATCACGCAAGACATCAGTCAACTCCTGCGCATCCCACCCGACGAGGCGGAGCGCGTCAAGCGCCGCTACGGCGTCGCCCTTCCCGAACTGGCGGACCGCGACGTCGAGCTGGAAGTCGCCAACCCTAGTTACACGGCGAGCATCTCCACCTTCGAGCTAGCTCAGGTCATCAGGCCACGCGTCGTAGAGATCCTCGACATGGTCAGGCGCGACATCGAGCAGCGCATGGGCGCCCTCGAGTTGCTCGCAGGCAACGTAGTCATCACCGGCGGCGCCTCGCTCATGCCCGGTGTCGAGCAGGTCGCCAACGACCGCTTCCGCCTGCCCGTGCGCATCGGCAAGCCGGACGGCGTGTCCGGCCTCTCAGACGTCGTCGCGAGCCCAGCTCATGCAACGGCGGTAGGCTTGGTACGGTACGGCGTTGCACACGGTCCGCTGATCGCGCCGACGACCCGCAGGGCCCGCCCTAGCGACGATGAGGGCGAGAACTTCATCGGTCGCATTCGTAAGGTACTGAAGGACTTCTTCTAAGGTTGGAATGGAAAGGTGGGCGAGGCGATGAGTAACGTCGACAACGCAGTCATCCGAGTGATCGGGCTGGGTGGCGGGGGCAACAACGCTGTGAACCGCATGATCGAGACGGGGCTGCGGGGCGTCGAGTTCGTAGCCGCCAACACCGACGCGCAAGTGCTGGCCACTTCCCTGGCCGACGTCCGCATTCAGATGGGCGACCACCTGACGAAGGGTCTCGGCGCTGGCGCCGACCCGGAGGTCGGCGAGAAGGCCGCCCTCGAGGACCGCGACCGCATCGCGGAGGCCCTGCGCGGCTCCGACCTCGTGTTCATCACGGCCGGCATGGGCGGCGGCACCGGCACTGGCAGCGCGCCAGTGGTTGCCGAAGTCGCCCGCGAGCTCGGCGCCTTGGCCATCGCCGTCGTCACCTCACCGTTCCAGATGGAGGGGCCGCGCCGCATGGCGCAGGCGCAAGAGGGCCTCAGGCGCCTCGAGGACAAGGTCGATGCGCTCATCGTGGTGGAGAACCAACGCCTCATGTCTGCGCTCGACCGCAAGGCGCGCTTGCAGGACGCGTTCCGCGTGGCCGACCGCGTGCTGTACCACGGCGTTCGCGGCATCAGCGACGTCATCAACGTGCCCGGCCTCATCAACGTCGACTTCGCTGACGTGAAGGCGCTCCTCAAGGGCGCTGGCACGGTCCTCATGGGCATCGGCGCTGGCCGTGGGGAGAACCTCGCGGACGAGGCAGCCGAGAGCGCCACGCACTCCCCGCTGCTGGCCCGCGGCGTCGAGGGCGCCCGCAACCTCCTCATCAACATCACCGGCTCCGACGACCTCACCCTGCACGACGCGAACGAGATCGTCACTAAGATCTGCGACGCCACCGAAGTCGACGACCCCAACGTGCTCTTCGGCGTCACGTACGACGATGATGCAGGCGACGAGGTGCGCGTCACCGTCATAGCGGCCGGCTTCGACCAGGCCCCGCAGACGCGCGTGCTGCGCCCGACGCACCTACGCGCTGGCATAGGCGGCGCAGGCGGCGGCAAGACCTACGATCCAAGCAACTACGACATCCCCGCCTTCTTGCGCTACAACCCGGACGGCAACGACAACTGACCGCAGCTAGGCGCGGTGCTACGGCGCCGGGCCGCGTTCGACTGACTTCGGAGCACCATGCGCGACATCAAGTTCCGTGGGCGGCTCATCACGGTGGCCGTCCAGGACGAACATTGGGAGATAGTCGAGCACCCCGACGCCGTGGCAGTGATCGTCGCGCGCGGGCGCGAGTTGCTCGGCGTGCGCCAGATGCGACCAGCGGTTGGAGTCAGCACGTGGGAGATTCCGGCGGGGCTGATAGACGCTGGCGAGGACCCGCTGGCCGCCGCCGGGCGTGAGTTGAGCGAAGAAGTGCAACTCGCGGGCGAGCTGAGGTTGATCACGCGCCTCTACGCCTCCCCTGGCTTCACCGACGAACAGTGCTACCTCTATGAAGCGACCGAACTGCAACACCAGCCCGGCACCCCAGACCCGGGCGAGCACCTCGCGCCAGAGTGGCGGGACGCCCTCGAGGTCTGGAACGCCGTGCGTGCGGGAACCGAGTCGACCTCCGGCGTGACGTTGCTCGCCGTTAGGCACGTGCTGGCGCGCTCCGGCGTCGACCTGTGACCCTCCCCCGCACGACTACCGACTTGGCTGACGCGGAGCTCCGCGGCGCCGTCTTGTGCATCGGCAACTTCGATGGCGTGCACCTGGGTCACCGCATGCTCCTCGCCCGCATGCGCGCCCTTGCGGAAGCGTTGCACCGCCCAGCGGCCGTCATCACCTTCTTCCCACCTGCGCGCGTGCTGTTCGAAGGCGCCACCTACCTCATGACCCCGGAGGAGAAGCTCCTCGCCCTTGCCGAGTTCAAGCCGAACGTGGTCGTCAACTTGACCTTCGATAAGGCCTTCGCCGCCACCCGCAAGGAAGTGTGGTTGGGTGAGCTGGCCGCGCTCGAGCCTGCTGCCATCGTGGTCGGCGAGGACTTCCGCTTCGGGAACGCTCGGCGTGGTGACGTTACCGACCTGCGCGCCATCACGAACCACCTAGATGCCTTCACCCTGCTCGAGGTCGACGGCGCGCCAGTCAAGTCGTCGCGCATCAGGGCCCTGCTGGCGGAGGGCGACGTCGCTGGCGCTGCGCACCTTCTCGGCGAGCCGTACCTCGTGCGCGGCGCGGTGCTGCGCGGGCAGCAGCGCGGGCGCAGCATCGGGTACCCGACGGCCAACCTGGCGGTCGCTCCTGGCAAGGCACTGCCCTCCGGCGTGTTCGCCGTGCGGGCCACGGTGGGTATCGAGACGTTCGGCGGCATGGCGAACGTCGGCGCCCGCCCGACGTTCGCAGAGGAGCCGCCTGCCCTCGAGGTGCACCTCTTCGACTTCAACGGCGACCTCTACGGCTCCACCATCGACGTGCGTTTCGTGGAGCGGCTGCGGGGGCAGGTGCGCTTCGCGGGCATCGACGAGCTGCGTGCACAGTTGGCGGCAGACGAAGTGGCCGCCCGCCGTCTCCTGGCCGTTTAGGCTCGACCGCGAACGTATACTCCCGGCATGTGGATCTACGGGCGTAACGCTGTCTTGGAGGCCCTTCGCGACTCGCAAGTAGAGCGAGTCGCCGTCGCGCGGGGCGTGCAGCCAACCATCCTCAAGGAACTGCGCCGCGCCAGCAGCGCGGCAGACGTGCCGCTTGACGAAGTGCCGCGCATCCAGCTAGACCAGGAGCTCAAGACCACGCAGCACCAGGGCGTTGCCGCGCTTCTACCCGAGATCAGGACGGCGCCGCTTTCCGCAGCCAGCGAGCGGGCGAGCCAACGCGGTGAGCAGCTCCTGCTCGTGCTGCTCGATCACCTCACCGACCCGCGCAACGTCGGTGCCATCATCCGCAGCGCAGAGGCGCTGGGCGCGCACGGCGTGGTCATGGAGGAGCGACGTTCAGCGCCCCTCACAGCCGTTGTCGTCAAGGCCGCGGCTGGGGCAACGGCGCACATTCCCCTAGTGGTCGTGACGAACTTGGCGCGCACCATCGAGGAGTTGAAGGCGGACGGCGTGTGGGTGTACGGCGCAGACGGCGGTGCGACCAACGACCCGAGCGACCTCGATTGGGTCAGGCCAGTGGCGTTGGTCATCGGCTCGGAGGGCGACGGCATGCGCCGCCTAGTGCGTGAACGCTGCGACGAGCTCGTAGCCATACCCCTCGCAGGCCGCGTCAGCTCGCTCAACGCCGGCGTCGCGGCCGGGATCCTGCTTTACGCCGCGGTTTCGGCGCGGTCGAACGTCAAGGCGCCCAAGCGCGGCGCGGAACGGTAGTCAGTCATGGCAAGAGGCGTGAAGAGCAGCGACTTACTGACGCTGGCAACGGTATCGGACGTGCAGGTGGCGCCGGATGGGCGTTCGGCCATCTGGGTCGTCACCGACATCGTGTCAAGCGACAACGGCGCCAAAGGTGGCGCCGACGCAGCCCCGCCGCGCTACCGCAGCCGATTGCACCTCAGCAGGAACCTAGCCAAGCAGGGCGGCGACAGTTTCACGCGCGGCGAGTACGCCGACACCAAGCCGCGCTACTCACCAAGCGGCGACCGGGTGGCCTTCCTGCGCGTGGCCGAGGCGGGGGGACGACCGCAGCTGTACGTCATGCCGCTCGACGGGGGCGAACCTAAGCGCGTCACCGAGCACAAGGCGGGGGTCATGTCGTTCGCGTGGGCTGGGGGCGATCAGCTTGCGTACGTAACGCTAGACGATTACGAGGACCTTGGCGCGAAGAACGGTCTTCCCCGGCGCATAACGAAGCGCTACTGGCGAGCAGACGGGGCTGGGGTGCTGCCGACGACTCCGGCGCAAGTTCACGTCGTCGATTCGGGAAGTGGGGCGACCCGCAAACTAACCGACCTGCCTGGCTCCCCCACCCTCATCGCGGTCGCACCCGACGGACTCACGCTCTGGGCCCTCGTCATGGCGGGCGAGCGGCCGCGCGGCGACTTCACGACCGACCTGGTCACCGTCGACCTCAAGACCGGCGCCCACGCCGTCCGCTTGCCAGAGCTCATCGGCGTCTCGACGCTCGTACCTTCGCCTGACGGCAAGTGGCTGGCGTACACGGCCAGCCAAGTGCAGGACGACGTCGCTTCCGAGTCAGGCGTGTGGGTTCTCGACCTAGGCGAGAAGCGCAGCCAACCGCGTTTGATCTCCGGCGAGCGCGTAACGCCACCTAGCGCTGGCGGCGATAGCCGTTACGGCACGTACTCCTCCGCGCCAGCATGGAGCCCGGATAGCCGCAGCCTACTCATCAACCTGAACGCTGAGGGTGCCAGCGGGCTGGCGCGCATAGACCTGACAGGCGACGTGGAAGTGCTCCAGCCTGAACGGCGCGTCGTCACCGGCTTCACCGTTCCGCGGGACAACAGTGAGCTGGAGGCGCTGTTCACGGCCGAGTACCCCGACCGTCCTGGTGAGGTCTACGCCCGTTGGCGCGGCGGCCGCGAGTCGCAAGTCAGCCGCGTCAACAGCGCCTGGAGCCGGCGCCTCACCCTCGTCGCTCCCGAAGGACCGTTCGCCGCGGGCGCCGCCGACGCGCCTTACTGGCTGCTGAGGCCGGCGAAGGCGCGCGCCGACGGCGCTGCCGTCGTGCAGGTGCACGGGGGGCCGCACACGAACTACGGTTACGGCTTCAACCTCGAGTTCCAGCTCTTGGCGGCCAAGGGGTACGCCGTCATCTTCGGCAACCCGCGCGGGAGCAGCAGTTACGGCTTCAGTTTCGCGACCAGCTTCCTCGGCAACTACGGCTCGGTCGACGCTGACGACGTCATGGCCTTCGCCGAGGCCGGCCACGCCAGGCTGGGCCGCAAGGACGCGCCGCTGCACCTCACGGGCGGCAGTTACGGTGGCTTCATGACGAACTGGCTGGTCGGGCAGACGACGCGCTTCCGCTCCGCCGTCACCCAGCGCAGCATCTGTAACTGGACGAGCATGTACGGCACCTCCGACATCGGGCCGTGGTTCGTCGAGCGCGAGATCGGCGGAGTGCCGTGGGGTGACGCCGAGGCGTTGTGGCGGCAAAGCCCAATCCGCTTCGCTGACAAGATAACGACGCCCCTGCTGATAGTTCACTCCGAGGAGGACTACCGCTGCCCTATCGAGCAGGGTGAGCAGCTGTTCTCGGTGCTGAAACGCCTCGGCAAGGCGGAGACGGAGTTCTTCAGGGTGCCGGGCGAAGGGCACGAGCTCTCGCGCTCCGGTCGCCCCGACCGACGCGTGCAGCGCCTAGACGCCATTGTTGACTGGTTCGAGCGGCACGCGTAAGGCCACGCGTAAGGCCGCTCGAAGTAAGCCCGCTTAGCGCACGCCGCCGCGGCCTGTGGTAGCATCCTTAGTTGGCGCCTGGACCGGCATCGACTCCTATCATTGGATCCGGCCTGGGTAATAAGAATCTGAAAGGCAATCCTCATGCCCATGAACGCGGAACAGAAGCTCGAAGTAATGCGCAAGTACGGTAAAGACAGCCAGGATTCCGGCTCGACCTCCGTGCAAGTCGCACTCCTCACCAAGCGCATCGAGGAGCTAAGCCAGCACCTTCAGGTCCACAAGAAGGACCACCATAGCCGCCGCGGCCTCCTCATGATGGTCGGCAAGCGCAAGCGCCTCCTCACCTACCTGGAGCGCACGAACTACGACGGTTACAAGGAACTCATCGCTAGCCTCGGCCTCCGCCGCTGAGGTCAAGCGTCAGGAAGCAGTCCACTCTGCTAGTTCGAGTCAGTGAAAATACGCTTACAGCCGTGATCTACGGCCGTCACAGCGAGTTCGGCTCTATCGGCGAGGCCAGTGCGGCCTCGCCGTTCGCACAGTACGGGGGCGTGAAGCTACAAGGTGGCCGCGCCCATCTATTGCCCCACCGGGGCGCATCAAGCCGCCGTTCGCGTTCCAACGTAAACGCGTCACGGCGCGCACAGCGGGTAACAAGGCAGTCGAAGGAGAGAGCGTGAACCTACCAAACCACCGTCGCTACACCACCCAGTTCGGGGGGCGAGAACTCGTCATCGAGACCGGCAAGCTCGCCAAGCAGGCCGCCGGCAGCGTCACCGTGCGCTACGGCGACACCCTGGTGCTCGTCACCGCCCAGATGAGCGACGGAGCTTCACCCGTCCCGTTCCTCCCACTCACCGTCGAGTACGAGGAGCGGCACTACGCCATCGGCAAGATCCCCGGCTCCTTCATGCGTCGCGAGGGCCGGCCAGGCATCCAGGGCACCCTTAACGCCCGCATCGTCGACCGTCAGATCCGCCCCCTCTTCCCCAAGGGCCTGCGCAACGAGGTGCAGGTCATCGTCACGGTGCTCTCGGCCGACCAGGTGAACGACCCTGCTCCCCTCGCCGCCATCGGCGCGTCGGCCGCGTTGTCCATCTCTGACGTGCCCTGGAACGGGCCAACTGCATGCTGCACCGTCGGCTTCGACGGCACTGACTACCTCGCGAACCCGAGCATGCGCCGCCTGCATGACGGCGGTTCGCAGCTCGAGCTGACCGTTGCCGCGTCCAAGGACGCCGTGCTGATGGTCGAGGCCGCCGCTGACGAGCTGCAAGAGGACGTCATGGTCGGCGCCATCGAGTTCGCGCAAGACCTACTCGCGCCCGTCGTCGCCCTCATAGAGCGCATGCGCACCGAGATCGGCAGCGAGAAGCGCGGCTTCACGCCTGCTCTCGAGCTCTCCGCCGAGGTCGCTGACAACGTCGAGCGGGCCGTGAGCGGCAAGCTGCGCGACGCCCTCCTCACCCAAGGCAAGCACGAGCGCTCCGAGACCCTCAAGGCGCTGCGCGACGAGGTCATCGCTCGCTTCGTGCCGGACGCCACCGTTGCGGACGCCGCTCACCAGATCAACGAGGTGAAGGCCGCGTTCGACAAGGCCGAGCAGGCCGAGATGCGCCGTCTCGTCCTCGAGGAGAACCTCCGCACCGACGGCCGCACCTCGGATCAGGTGCGCCCCATCTGGATCGAGACGGGCGTGCTGCCGATGGCGCACGGTTCCGCGGTGTTCACGCGCGGCGAGACGCAGGTCCTCGGCGTTGCCACCCTGGGGACCGGCCGCGACAACCGCCTCGTTGACGACCTGACGCTCGACGACAGCGAAGAGTTCATGCTGCACTACAACTTCCCGCCCTTCTCGACAGGCGAAGTCAAGCGCCTGCGCGGTACTGGGCGCCGCGAACTGGGCCACGGCAACCTCGCGCGCCGCGCGCTCGTC
>DASSXV010000031.1:0-20913 GCA_035703635.1 Trueperaceae bacterium
GCTCGCGCCCGTGAGGATGAGCAGCACGCTGTCTGCTAGCACGCGCGCGGTGGCGTCCTTCAGTTCCGCCGCGCGTTCGTCCACGCTGCCCGGCCGGGTGCGCGCCAGGCCTTCGGCTAGTTGTGCGCCGTCCAGCTCCCAGCCGAGGCGCTCGGCGAGTTCGCCGCGGTGCTCGGAGAGGTAGAGGTAGAGGTCGGCCTCCGTGCGGTCGGGGAAGTCGAGCAGGAGCCCGTGCGCGCGGATCTCCTCCACGACGGGCAGGTAGACGGTGTCGTAGAAGTGCGTGACGGCCTCCTGCCACGGCACGGGCCGGCCTAGATCGATGCCCATGTAGTAGCGGTGCACCTTGATGTGCTCGAGCAGCGTCGGGTACTGACCTGGCTCCGTGACGGTCAAGTCGGCGTCCGGTCGCAGCACGTCCAGGTGAGTGGCGTCCAGGAAATCGGCCAGCTCGCTCGCGCGGATGAGGTCGTCCTGGTTCATGTCTGGCGTGAACGGCACGCGCGTCGCCACGGGAGTGACCCAGGCGTTGATGTGAGTGGCGCCAAGTTGCCGCGCCACTGACACGCGGTGGTTGCCGTCCTTGACGAAGTAGGCGTCGCCGATGCGGTAAAGGTCGACGGGCGGCACGCCCTGAAGGCCGAGCACCGCCAGTTTCACCCCCACCCACCTGCTGCGATCCGAGTCGCGGAGGGGCAGGAACGAGCGGTTGAAGTCCTGGTAACGCCCAACGCTGCCGACGATGGCGTCGAGAGGCACGTCCTCCAACGTCACTCCTGCGCCCTCGACGGCCTTGAGGCGCTTGCGCACCTCGTCGTACTGCAGCAGGCGGTCGCTCTGGCCAGAGACCAGGCCAAGCACGGCGCCGAGGTCGGCGCGGCGCCGCGCGGCCTGGAAGTCCGCGATGGCGCTGTTGGCCGCCGCTGCCCTCTCACTCATGCCGGCATTCTGCCACGCTTGGCCTGTAACCCCGTGAGCGGATCCGCTCCTCACCGGCTGTTAGCCTCGCCTCATGGTTATCGAGATCTGGTCCGACATCGCTTGCCCCTGGTGCTACATCGGAAAGACGCGCTTCGAAGCGGCATTGCAGCAGTACGAACACAAGGACGCCGTGCAGGTCGTGTGGCGCTCTTACGAACTACAGCCGAACGGCCCCAAGACGAACCCAAAGACAACGGTCGAGAACCTCATGGAGAAGTACGGTCGTTCTCACGCTCAGGTCATGGAGATGATGGCCAACGTAACGGAAGTAGCGGCAGGTGAGGGCCTCGAGTACCACCTCGACAAGGCGCTTGCCGCCAACACCTTCGACGCGCACCGCCTCATCCATCTGGCGAGCGAGCGCGGGCTTGGCCACGCCGCCATGACGCGCTTCATGCAGGCGTATCAGTCGGAGGGCGAGAACCTGGCCGACGAAGCAACGCTCGTGCGCTTGGCTATCGAGGCAGGGCTTGAGGAGCAGGATGTCAGGCGCGTGCTTGGTAGCGACGAGTACGCGGCGGCAGTTAGGGCGGACGAGCAGCGCGCACGATCCGTTGGGGTCAACGGCGTGCCGTTCTTCGTCATCGACGAGGCCCACGGCATCTCGGGCGCGCAGCCAACGGAGTTCTTCCTCGAGGCGCTGCGCCAACTAGGCCCGAAGACGAAGCCGGTGACGTTGTTGCAACCGGTTGGCGCGTCGGCAGACGGCGCCTGCGCAGACGATGGCTGTGAGGTGCCTGGCGCCTGAACTATGCCGCTACTGCGGTGCTATAGTGCCCGGCAGCATGGCGCAGCGAATGATGCACTCCAGCCCTGTGAACGACTGATCTGCCAGGTCGGTCGAGTCAGGGCGCCGTGCAGCTTGAGCGGCGCCTACTTTTTTGGCCCTAAGCGCCGGCCGCCATCAGCGGGTGACCGCAGCTGCTACTCGGAGGAAACGCGAGATGGATAGCGACACTTTGATCAACCGCCTGGTCGTCGAAGAGCCAGAGACCGACCACTCCCTCGCCGGGGCCGAGGCCACCGCGGTTGCCGACCCGAACGCTTGGGCGGAGCCCGCGCCAGCGGAAGCGCGCGAGCGCGGCACCTACTACGCCACCACGCCGATCTTCTACGTGAACGCCGCCCCGCACATCGGCCATGCGTACACGACCATCCTCGTCGACGTCGTCACGCGCTTCCACCGTTTGAAGGGCGACGACACCTACTTTCTGACGGGCACGGACGAACACGGCGAGAAGATCCAGAAGGCCGCCGAAGCTCACGGTAAGTCGCCGCAGGAGTACGCCGACGAGGTCAGCGCAGAGTTCCGCTCGACGTGGGACCGCCTCGGCATCCGCTACGACGACTTCATCCGCACGACGGAGCCGCGTCACCGCCAGGTGGTCGAGAAAGTACTGCAGAACGTGTACGACAAGGGCGACATCGTCTTCGGCGAGTACTCCGGTCTCTACTGCGTGAAGTGCGAGCGCTACTACACGGAGAAGGAGCTCGTAGACGGCAAGTGCCCGCAGCACGAGATCGAGTTGGAGTTCCGCACCGAGGCCAACTACTTCTTCCGCATGGAGAAGTACCGCCTGTGGCTGCGCGACCTGCTGACCGAGCAGCCGGACCTCATCCGGCCCGAGCGCTACCGCAACGAGGTCCTAGCCATGCTGCGCGAACCGATCGGCGACCTCTCCATCAGCCGGCCGCGCAGCCGCGTGCCTTGGGGGATTCCGCTCCCTTGGGACGACGAGCACGTGACCTACGTGTGGTTCGACGCGCTCATCAACTACTACTCGGCGCTGGAGAGCAAGGGCCTGACGGAGCGCTTCTGGCCGCACGTCGAGCACTTCATCGCGAAAGACATCGTCAAACCGCACGGCCTGTTCTGGCCGATCATGCTCAAGGCCGCCGGCATTCCAATCTTCAAGCACCTGAACGTGCACGGTTACTGGTTGATCGACGACCGCAAGATCAGCAAGTCGCTCGGCAACGCCGTCAAGCCACTGGACTTGCAGCGCAAGTACGGCAACGACGCTTTCCGCTACTTCCTCATGCGCGACATGCCGTTCGGCCTCGACTCGAGTTTCAACGAGCTGGCCCTTGCAGAGCGCATCAACGCGGACCTCGCTAACGACTTGGGTAACCTGCTCAACCGCACGCTCGGCATGCTCGGCCGTTACCGCGACGGCGTCGTGCCGGCCGCGCGCCAACTCGAGAGCGTAGACCAAGAGTTGATCGACACCTTCTTGGCTTTGGCTCCGACGGCCACGCGCTACTTCGGTGCGTTGCAGTTCGACCGCGCCCTCGAGAGCGTCATGGACGCGGTGCGCAAGGCGAACAAGTACATCGCAGACACGAAGCCGTGGGAACTAGCGCGCAGCGAGGAGACGTCAGGGCGGCTCGACACCGTCCTCAACACCTTGATCGAGGCGTTGCGCTGCGCGAGCATCGTGCTAGACCCGGTCATCCCTGGCAAGGCGCACGAGCTGCGCAAACAGTTAGGCGTGCGCAACGCGCCTTACGACCTGAACGCCGCCAGCGAGTGGGGCTTGGTTCCTGCCGGGACCGTCACGCAGCCCGGCGAGCCGCTCTTCCCGCGCATCGACCTAGCCGCGTTGGCGGCCGAGATCGAGGCTGCAGCTCAGCCGCCCGCCGCACAGCCGCTCGAGCACAAGCCGGAGATTGAGTACGCGGACTTCGGGAAGCTCGAACTGCGCGTGGTGACGGTCGAGAAGGCCGAGCAGCACCCTAACGCCGACAAGCTCCTGGTGCTCACGGTGCGCATGGGCCCAGAGACGCGCACGATCGTGAGCGGCATCAAGGAGCATTACGACCCAGCCGCCCTCGTCGGCAAGCGCCTGGTAGCCGTGGCCAACCTCAAACCAGTCAAGCTCCGCGGCATCGTCAGCCAAGGCATGATCCTCTCGGGCGAGGGCCCGGACGGCACCCTCGGCCTGATCAGCCCCGAGCGGGATCTGCCTGATGGGAGCGAGGTGCGCTAGGCGGTAAGGCTAGCGCCCAACGCACGACCGCATGGTCCTAAGCTGGTGGACCGTCTCTTGCCCAAAGGGTCCGCTACTCGTACACGTCGGCACCTTGGCCCTGCCGTTGTTCGGGTGGCTCAACGGCGCGCGGCGGCCCGGTCGTCGAGGCGACCCACGATGACCGGGATGACCTTGCGTAGGTCGTTGCCGAGGAACGCGCCCGGCAGCACGGCGCGCTGCTCGTCGAAGGCCCTGCCCCCCACGACCAGCACTGGCTCGAACCCGCTCAGCAGCTCGCGGTGTTCAGCCAGTTCGGCGGCCGCTGCGGAGCGCGCTGCGGACAAGAACACCGCTTCAGGCCGCAGCGTGCGCACCAGCGCGGCGAGATCTAGCAGCGGCGTGTCTGCGCCTAGGTAGACAGCGTCAAGACCAGCGCGGCGCAGTAGCAGCGCCACCATCAACGCACCGAGTTCGTGCCGCTCGCCGGGGGCACAACCGACTAGCACCCGCCTCTGCCGCCCCTTCCCTGACATGAGGCCGAGCAATGCCCGCAATCGCCCTTGTACGAAGTTGGTGGCGAAATGCTCGGTCGAGACCAGTAGCTCGCCAACGTGCCAGCGCTCTCCTAGCTCCACCATGGTTGGCGTGATGACCTCGAGCAGCACGTCTTCGAGGGTGTGCAGCGCGAACGCTTCGCTCAGAACCAGCTCAGCCCGCGTTTCGTCGAGTCCCGCCAAGGCCTCGACCAGTTCGGCTGCGAGGTTCGCGCTGGGCCGCAGGCCCCCGCCAAGGCGGCCTTGCTCGCGGACCCTGGCAGCAGCGCGCGACGCCGGCACTCCCTCGGCGATCAGGGTGCGCATGGCAGCTATGCGCTGCAGGTCATCGTCATCGTAGAGGCGGTAACCGGAACTCGCGCGCTGCGGCTGGGGGAAGCCGTAACGCCGCTCCCATTGCCTCAAAGAACTAGCGGGTATCCCCGTTCGCGCTTCGACCTCTGCGACGGTGTACTTGCCAGGCATCTCGCCTCCTTGACATTGAACAAACCTTGTACGGTGCTTGCGGCCAGCTTACAGCACGGCGGAGACGCGGAATGTAACGAGGGGGCTAGACAACTTGACCAAGCTGTGTATTATGTTTGTCAAGAGCTTGTAGAACCTTTGTTCAAGGCTACAACGTGCTCTGGCAAAGAAAGGTTTCACCATGAAGAAGCTCCTAGCCATGTTGACCCTAGCCGCCCTCCCCGTCGTCGCCAACGCCCAGACGGCCACGCCCGCCACCGTAGTGGAACTCGCAGCCGGCAACCCCGACTTCTCTACCTTGGTGGCCGCGGTCCAAACCGCCGGCCTGGTCGATACGTTGTCGGGAGAAGGCCCATTCACCGTGTTCGCGCCCAGCAACGAAGCCTTCGCCGCAGCGCTCAAGGCCCTCGGCATCACTGCGGAGCAGCTCCTCGCTCGCCCTGACCTCGGCGCGATCCTCACCTACCACGTCATCCCTGGCAAGGTCCTCGCGGCCGACGTCCTAGCGGCTGTCGCAGACGGTGGCGGCGAGTTCAAGGTGAAGACCGTCAACGGCGCCGACATCACGGTCACCGTCGTCGATGGCATGGTCAAGCTGAACGGCGTAGCCACCGTGACCGCGACCGACCTCATGGCCGGCAACGGCGTAGTCCACGTCATCGACGCGGTGCTCCTTCCCCCCACCGAGTAACGACGAAGAGCAGTCCGCCAACTTGAGCCCTCGCTTGCGTGGCCGGTCATCTGGACCGGCCACTGCTGCGTGGGCCAACCCCACCTGGACCGCGGCGCCTAATCAGCTGCGCCGCCACGGGCCGCGGCTGCAACTTTACGCGGCGCTAACGACGGAGAGAGGATGATGGAGGCATGACCGCATACCCAGCGCAGCGGCGTAGGCGCACCAGGTCGCGGGCGGCACGAACCACGCGCACCGTGCTGCTCGGGCTAGCCAGCCTGATCGTCGTCATCATCATCGGTTTCGTTGCGTGGGCCGAGACTGGCGTCATGCCAGCCGAAAGCCAACCTCTGGGGGCTGTGATGACGAACCCCAGGATCACGATCACCGAGAACGGTGCTGCCATCGTCATGGCCCCCCGAGGCCGAGCGTCTGGCGTGGGCCTGGTGTTCATCCCGGGCGCCAAGGTCGCACCCGCCGCTTACCTCTACAAGCTTTCGGCGGCGGTCGAGGAGGGCGGCCTCACGGTGGTAATCACGAAACCGACTCTCAACCTAGCCTTCTTCGATTTTAGGCCGCTGAGCAGGTTCACTTCGGAAGCGCCAGGCGTGACGACCTGGTTCGTTGGAGGCCACTCCTTGGGTGGGGTGCGGGCGTGCCAGTACGCTACCAAACCGCAGGTACGGGGTCTCATCCTCTTCGGGAGTTACTGCGCGAACGATCCCTCGCAACTGGGCCTCACAGCCTTGAGCGTCAGCGGGAGCGAGGACGGCCTCAGCACGCCGCAGAAGGTCCGTGATGCCGCGCACCTGTTACCGGCCACTGCCACCTTCGTGGAGATCGCAGGTGCCAATCACGCGAGCTTCGGCAACTACGGCGGACAAGCCGGCGATGGCCGCGCCAGCGTAAGCGACGAGCACGTCAGAGACGTAATAACGACTCAGGTGTTAGCCGCGGTGGCGGGCGCGGTGGCAGGCGAGCAGTAGCTCCCTCTCGTCTGAGGAGAGGCCGGTGATCTCAACCGGTGCGGGCAACACCCGGGATTCCGGCGTGGCAGCGCCGGGCCCTCCGGGTCTCTACCGGCCTGCGGGCCAAACGAACCCCCCCTCAACTAGCCAACACTTCGAGGAACCGCGTGCCGTAGCGCTCGAGCTTCGTGTCGCCAACGCCCTGCACCGCGTGCAGCGCAGCCAGATTGCTTGGCCGCACGGCCACCATCTCCCGCAACGTCTTGTCGTGAAACACCACGTAGGGCGGAACGCCCTGCTCCTTGGCGAGCTCGGCGCGCAGCTGGCGCAGCGCCTGGAACAACGCCTCGTCCTCTGGCGTGGAGTCGGCGGGAGCATCTGCCACGGCCGACACACCGCGCAGCCGCTTAGCGCTGGGCCGCGCTACCTGCCGATCGCGGCGCAAACGCACCTGCTGCTCACCGCGCAGCACGGCGGCGGCGCCCGGCCCGGCGATCAGCCCACCGAAACCGTCCGGGTCCGGCAATAGTTGGCCGTTAGCCAACAACTGCCGCACCACCGAACGCCAACCGTCGGCGTCGAGCTCGTCGCCGATGCCGAAGGTGCTCAGGCTCTCGTGATCGAACTTCGCGGTGCGCTCCGTGCGCTTACCGAGCAGCACGTCGATCAAGTGGCCAGCTCCGAAACGCTGCCCGGTGCGCATGACGGTTGAGAGGAGCTTCTGGGCGGCGATGGTGCCATCGAACTGAGCGACGGGCTCACGGCAAGTGTCGCAGTTGCCGCACGGCTCGGCCAACGCTTCACCGAAGTACGCGAGCAGCGACTGGCGGCGGCAACCTGCCGTCTCGCAGTAAGCCAGGAGCGCCTCGAGCCGCTGCCGCTCGACGCGTTTGAACGCCTCGCTACCCTCCCCCGCCGCCAGCATGCGGCTGATCTGCACCACGTCGGCCAGGCCGTAAGTCATGAAGGCGTCTGACGGTCCGCCGTCGCGGCCAGCACGGCCCGTCTCCTGGTAGTAACCCTCGAGGCTCTTGGGGAGGTCGAGGTGAGCGACGAAGCGCACGTCGGGCTTGTCGATTCCCATGCCGAACGCGATGGTGGCGACGACCACCACGCCGTCCTCGCGCAAGAAGCGCTCTTGATTGGTGCGGCGCACGCCAGCGTCGAGGCCGGCGTGATAAGGGATGGCGTTGACGCCCTTGCTCACGAGCCAAGCGGCAGTGGAGTCAACGCTGCGGCGCGAGAGGCAGTAGACGATGCCAGCGTGCCCAACGTGCTTCGCGCGGTAGAACGCCAGGAACTGCGCGCGGGCGTCGACCTTCTCGACGACCTGGTAATCGATGTTCGGCCGGTCGAAGCTGGAGATGAAGCGCCGCGCACTCTGCAAATGCAGCTTGTCGACGATCTCGCGGCGCGTGGCGGCGTCGGCCGTGGCCGTCAGCGCTATGCGCGGCACTTCCGGGTAGCGCTCCGCCAGCAAGCTCAACCCGATGTACTCCGGCCTGAAGTCGTGGCCCCATTGCGAAACGCAGTGCGCCTCGTCGATAGCGAAGAGGCTGACCTGGGCCTGGTCGAGGAGCGATAGGAAACCTGGGGTGAGCAGGCGCTCGGGCGCTACGTAGATGAGGTCGAGGCGCTCCTCGAGCAGGTCGCGTTCGACGTCACGCGCCTCGCTAGCTTCGAGGCTGGAGTTGAGGTACGCAGCCTTGACCCCGGCCAGGCGCAAAGCCGTCACCTGGTCGTGCATCAGGGCTATGAGCGGCGACACCACCACCGCCACGCCTGGCCGCAGCAACGCGGGGATCTGGTAGCAGAGTGACTTGCCGCCGCCGGTGGGCATGAGCACAAGCGCGTCGCCGCCGCCAAGGAGCTGGTCGATGACCTGCTCCTGTGCGCCGCGGAACTCGTGATAGCCGAAGACCTCGTGCAGGACCCGGCGGGCGTCGGCAACCGTGGGCGCGTCTGTCAGCCCACCCACTCCCCTTGCCGCATGACGGGTTCCGTGCTGCCGTCTGGTAGTTCGCCGTCGACATCCATGGCGCTGGAGCCGATCATGAAGTCAACGTGGGCGAGGGAGTCGTTGAGGCCGCTCGCCAGGCGCTGGTCGGGGCTCATCTCCTGGGCGCCCTGCACGCAGTTGACGTAACCGCGGCCCAAGGCGATGTGGCAGGCAGCGTTCTCGTCGAAGAGCGTCTCTAGGAAGAGGATGCCCGCCTTGGCGATAGGGCTGGAGGCTGGCACCAGGGCCACCTCGCCGAGGCGCAGAGCGCCTGCGTCGGTTGCGAGGATCTCGTCAAGCGCCGCCTGACCCTTGCCCGCCGTGGCTTTGACGACGGCGCCGTCCTTGAACTCGAGCTCGAAGTCGTCGATAAGGATGCCGTTGTATGCGAGGGGCATGCTGGCGCGGACCACGCCGTCCACGCGCTCGCGGTGCGGGGCCGTGAACACTTCCTCCGTTGGCATGTTGGCAACGAACGGCACGCCGTTAGGCAAGGTTGAAACGCCGCCGTCCCACATGTGGTTATCGGCTAGACCGACGCGCAGGTCCGTGCCCGGCGCCTTGAAGCGCAAGGCGGAGTAACGCCGCTCGTTGAGGAGCGCCTTGCGTTGGGCCAAGCCAGCGTTATGGCTGCGCCAAGCGCTGACGGGGTCGGGTTCGGTAACGCGCGTCGCCGTGAAGATGGCGTCCCACAGCGCGGTCATGGCCTCCGCCTCGGGCAAGTCCGGGAACACCTTGAGCGCCCAGGCCGGCGCAGCTGCGGCGGCCACGCACCAAGCGATGCGGTCGCTCATGGCGAGGTCGGAGTATGGGCGCACCACGGGCCGCCACGCCTTCTGGAAAGTAGCGAAACGCTCGAGGTCGGTGCCAGCGAGGGCGTCAGGGTCGTCAGCCAGGATCGCCAAGGACGCGGCGCCCTCTGCAGCGAGGGCGTTCATGGCGTCAGCGCGGTACTGCGGGATTATCCCGAAGCTGCCCTCCGGGCCATGAAGGAAGCGCGAGCGCGTGACGGCGTCGTCCGCCCACAGGACCTCGACGTACGGGCTGCCAATGCGGTAAGCCACGTCAACCACCCGGCGAACGATGGGGGCGGCGTCAACGTTTGCTCGCACGATGAGTCTCTGGCCCGGCTGGAGGTTGACTCCAACCCTAACCAACAGCTCTGCGTAAGCCTGCGAGCGTTCTGCGAACGAAGGTGTTGTCATGAAGTTCATCGTAGCAGCGAGGGCCAGACACCACGTCGCGGTACTTGGCAACGGCCTAGGGCGGCTTATCATGCTCGAAGGCGGCGCGGTAACGCCGCCCAAAACTAGCTAACCCCTTCAGGGCAGGGTGAGATTCCCGACCGGCGGTGAAGGGCGCGAAGCACAGCAAGCGCCTTAGCCCGCGACGCTCACTACGGTGAGCTTGAACCGGTGATATTCCGGTGCCGACGGTAACAGTCCGGATGAGAGAAGGAGGTGAAGCGACGACCGCGAAAAGCGGTCGCGGCTTCCATGGAACAAGGAACCCCAGACGACCTCTCGGCCGAACGTGCAGCCAGCGACGTTCGCTACATGAACCTGGCGCTCGCGCTAGCCGAGCACGGCCGTGGGCGCGTCAGCCCTAACCCCCTAGTCGGGTGCGTGATAGTCAAGAACGGCACCGTGGTAGGCGAAGGTTGGCACGCCCGCGCAGGCGGACCCCACGCCGAAGTCAACGCCCTCGACGACGCGGGAGAGGCGGCACGTGGAGCCACCGCGTACGTCACCCTCGAGCCGTGCGACCACCACGGCCGCACGCCCCCATGCACGGACGCGCTCATCGCCGCGGGCGTAGCACGCGTGGTGGTCGCCACGAGCGACCCCAACCCACGCGTCGACGGGCGCGGACTGCAGCGCCTGCGCGAGGCCGGCATAGAGGTCGTCGTTGGCGTGCAGCAGGCCGAGGCGGAAGTGCAGAACGAGGTCTACCGCACGACGTGGCTATTGGGGCGCCCGTTCGTCCTCTACAAGACCGCCATGTCGCTCGACGGCAAGATCGCGGTGCGCACGGGTCGCTCGCGCTGGATCACGGGTCCGACGGCCCGCAGCCGCGTCCACCATTGGCGCAACGAGTACGACGCCGTCGCCGTAGGCGTCAACACCGTCTTGCTCGATGACCCGGCCCTCACGACCCGCATCCCGGATGGGCACACTCCGGCCAAGGTCGTGTTCGACAGCATGGCCCGCACCCCAACCAGCGCGATGCTCTTCGCAGACGCGCCGAACGGGCAACGCGCCCGCGTAATCATCGTCGCGACCACGGACGCGCCACCGCAGCGCACCAAGGCGCTCGAGGCCGCCGGCGCGCAGATCGTCTCCCTGCCAGCCAGCCACGGTCGGCCCCCCGTAACCGAGGCGCTTACCGCGCTGCTCGAACTTGGCATCACGAGCATCATGCTCGAGGGCGGCGGCTCGCTCGCGTGGGAGTTCTTCGCTGCTCACGCCGTAGACCGCGTCGCGTGGTTCGTGGCGCCGAAGCTCCTCGGCGGCTCCGCCTCAGGGCCGCTAGCGGGCCTCGGCGTGGCAAGCATCGACGACGCCTTCACCATCACCAACGTCGTCACGGAAACCATCGGACCAGACCTGCTCATCACGGGTAAGGTCGTCAACGCGCCAACCGCGGCCGAGACGGAGGCTTGAAGTGTTCAGCGGCATAGTCGAGGAGGTCGGCACCGTAACCAGGGTCGCGGAAGACGGCGACGTGCGCCTCACCATCGCGGCGCAACGCGTGCTGGGCGACGTGAAACTAGGCGACTCCATCAGCGTCTCCGGTTGCTGCCTCACGGTGATCGCCTTCGACGAGCAGTCGTTCGACGTCGAGCTCTCGCGCGAGACCGTCGCCAAGACGGCGCCGCGGTGGTCGCTCGGCTCCAAAGTCAACCTAGAGCGTGCGCTGCGGGTGTCCGACCGCTTAGGCGGCCACATCGTCTCAGGACACGTGGACGGCGTTGGGGAAGTGCTCGAGCTGAGCGCCGAGCCCGGCGCTTACGTTCTGCGTGTCGCCGCCCCACCCGCGCTAGCCGCCCACCTGGTGCCGAAGGGCAGCGTGACGGTCGACGGCGTGAGCCTCACCCTCGTGGACGTCGGCGGCCCTGGAGGAACGCAACCGGAGTGGCCAGCCAACGAGTTCAGCTTGTGGCTCATCCCACACACTCTCGAGGTCACGACCCTTGGCGAGTTGCGGCCCGGTTCCCGCGTGAACGTCGAAAGCGACGTACTCGCCAAGTACGTTGAGCGTTTGCAGCTCGTAGCGAAAGGAAACGCGCATGCCTGACCAAACAGATGCTCACGGCGCGGCTGAAGCGACTGGCATCGCCACCGTGCCGGAGCTACTTGCCGAGCTACGCGCCGGCCGCCCCATCATCGTCGTTGACGACGAGGACCGCGAGAACGAGGGCGACCTCGTGGTAGCCGCCCAGTTCGCGACCACCGAGAACTTGGCGTTCATGATCCGCTACACGGGCGGCGTCGTCTGCTTGGCGTTGGAGGAGGGTGCCGCCGATCGCCTCGACCTGCCGCCGATGGTGCGCGACAACACCGCGCGGCGCGGCACGGCGTTCACCGTGAGCATCGAAGCCAAGAACGGCATCAGCACCGGCATCAGCGCCCACGACCGCGCCGTCACCATCCGCACCGCCGTGGCGCCGGGCGCGAGCGGCAGCGACCTCGCGCGTCCGGGTCACGTCTTCCCGCTGCGCGCGAAGGACGGCGGGGT
This sequence comes from Trueperaceae bacterium, assembly GCA_035703635.1. Lineage (GTDB taxonomy): Bacteria > Deinococcota > Deinococci > Deinococcales > Trueperaceae > JAAYYF01. The sequence goes on from DASSXV010000031.1 coordinate 12,351, forward strand.
GCTGCGCCGCGCCGGGCACACCGAGGCCAGCGTCGACCTCTGCCGACTGGCTGGCCTCGAGCCTGCAGCCGCCATCTCCGAACTCATGGCCGACGATGGCAGCATGCTGCGCCTCCCCGCCATCAAGGAGTTCGCGGCCGAGCATCACGTCAAGGTCGGCACCATCGCTAGCCTCATCAGCTACCGCCTGGCGCAAGACGCATTTGTGCGCCGCGTGGTCAGCACCAAGTTGCCGACGCCTTACGGTGAGTTCATGGTGCACGGCTTCGTCGATGAACTGACCGGCGCCGAGCACGTTGCCCTGACGCTGGGTGACGTGGCGCACGCGTCCGGCAACGGCAAGGGGGTGCTCGTGCGCATGCACTCCGAGTGCCTCACGGGGGACGCCCTGCATAGCCTGCGTTGCGACTGCGGTGCGCAGCGCGACGCGGCCATGGCCGCCATCGCGCAAGAGGGCGCCGGCGTGCTCGTCTACCTGCGGCAGGAGGGGCGCGGCATCGGGCTCCTCAACAAGCTGCGGGCTTATCACTTGCAGGACGAGGGTTACGACACGGTAGAAGCCAACGAGCAGCTCGGCTTGCCCGTCGACGGCCGCGATTACGGCGTTGGCGCCCAGATCCTCGCGGACTTGGGCGTGAGGAGCATGCGGCTCCTCACCAACAACCCGCGCAAGCTGGCGGCGCTACGCGGCTTCGGCCTCGAGACCGTCGAGCGGGTGCCGCTGCACGTCGGCCAGAACCCGTACAACGAGCGTTACCTGCGCACCAAGGAGGAGAAGCTCGGTCACTTGGTCGATTAACCCATACCTAGCCACGTGATGCCGAAGGATTAGCCATGACGCTGTTCCGTAACCGAATCGACGCAGGCGAGAAGCTGGCCTGGGAGCTTGGCGAGTTCCACGGCGGGAACACGGTGGTGGTCGGGTTACCCCGCGGAGGGGTGCCGGTGGCCGCCGAGGTGGCGCGGCAACTGGGTGCGCCGCTCGATGTGCTGCCCGTGCGTAAGGTGGGGCACCCGAGCCAGCCTGAGTTGGCTATCGGCGCCATAGCTCAAGGCGGGTTCTTGGTGAGGAACGAGGCCCTGACTGGGGATAGCGGCGTTTCGGACGCCGATTTCGAGGCGCTAGTCAACCGTGAGCGCCGCGAGCTCGTGCGCCGCGCCGCCAACTACCGCGGCGACCGCCCACCCCTCGACCTCGCCAACAAGGTCGTGGTGTTGGTCGACGACGGGTTGGCTACCGGCGCCACCATGCGCGCGGCGGTGGCGGCGGCCAGGGGCCTCGGCGCGGCCCGCGTGATAGTGGCGGTGCCGGTGGCCTCGCCCGAAACGCGCGCTCTCTTAGAGGCGGAGGCCGACCAGGTCGTGTGCGTGGCAGAGCCAACGGCCTTCGGCAGCGTCGGCGAGTGGTACGCGGACTTCAACCAAACGACGGACGCCGAAGTCAACGAGTTGCTGAAGGGCTCGAGACCTTCGTGACCGTTACTCCGCCAGTCGACTCTCCAACTCGTCGACGCGGCGCTCAAGCGCCTCCATGCGCCTGAGCAGCACCGCCAACGGCGAGCCGCTTGACTCTGGCGCCGCGGCGTGGTCGCCTTCCGCGCCGTCGACGCGGCGCGGGCGGACACGCGGCTGCATGCGTTCCTCGTCGGCGCCGAGCTTGTGAACCCAGCGGTCCTGGCTTTGGCCTGGGGCGCGGCCCAGGTTCTCCACGAGCGGCGCTGGGCGCTCGGTCAAGCCGACCAGAACGCGCTCGACCGCCGGCACGTCAGCGAAGGAGACGTAGCGGTCGGTGCGAGTGCGCAACTCGCCAGGCGTCTGCGCTCCGCGGAGCATGAGCACGCTCAGTAGCGCGAGCTCCTCCGCGTTGACCGACCACGCCTGGGCTAGCTTGTGGCGGTGCTTCGGCACGCGGTCGCTTACCTCCTGAACGGTGGAGGCCAGCCCCTTGTCGCGCAGGCGCTGCACCGCTTCGAGGACGTCCTGCAGGTGGTAGTTGGTGACGGGGTCGCGGCTGGTCTTCTGGTTGCAGGCGGTAACCAGCGCCTGGCTCGTGAGGGGGTAACTCTCTGGCGTGGTGCTTTCCTTCTCAACGAGGGAGCCAAGCACGCGCAGCTCGATGTCGGTCAAAGGCATGTCAGCCAGGATAATACGCGTACCTCGCCAACCTGCGGCCGCAACCTCGGCGCACAGTTGTAATAGCCTACGGTCGTGCCCATCCGCGACGAACTGATCGAACGCACCATCCAGCAACTCGCTGCGCTCATGGCCAAGCTGCTGCTGGCACGCTCGAGCGTCGTCGAGGCCGCGCGCTTCGACCTGAGCGCCGCTGAGCGCGAGATCGAAACGCTTTACCTCGCGAACCTCGGCACGAGCCGCAGCCTCGTTCATCGCCTCGGCGTCGAGGACCTCATCGGGGTGCTCGGCACCGCTGGCTACGTCGACGGCGAACGCGCCTACCTACTTGGCGCCCTGCTGAGCGTGGACGCAGAGGCGGCGGTGGCGGCGGGAGCGGCAGAGGACGATCCTGAGGTGCTGCGCCTACGCAATGCCGCGCTGGCCGTGCTGCTCGAAGCTGGCGCCGTGAACCTAGGCGAACCCGACCTCGGCGACCGCGTGCAGGCGCTGCTTAGCGAGGTGCCAAGCGACCTCCGACCACTCAGTACTTTCGAGCGCCGCTTCCGCTACGAGTTCGCGTCGGACAGGTACGCCAGGGCCGAGGACGCGCTGTTCTCCTGGCTCGATCACGCGGGTAGCTTCGAGGAGCGACTGGAGGCGGCAGCGACGGCGATCGCCTTCTACGACGCCCTGGACGGCAAGAGCGACGAGGAGCTTGCGCTGGGAGACTTCGAGCGCGCGGACATCGCGTTAGGACGCGGTGACTTCGCGGCGCGGGTTACGTAAGGGTCCTCACTCCCACTCCGGCTCCTCAACAGCCTCGCGCGCTACCTTCACCCAACCGACGCGCAGGCCGTCCATCTCCTCGACTTCGAGACGGAAGCCTTGCCACACGGTCTCGTCTTGCACTTGGGGAACGCGCCCGAGGCGGTCGGCTAGGAGACCGCCGACGGTCTGGTAACCGCTGCCTTCCGGCACCACGTCGTCCTTCAGGCCCAACATGTCGACGAAGTCATCCACGTGCATCGAGCCCTGCACGCGCCACAGGCCCTCGCCCAACTCGAGGGACTCCGGCACGTCCTCCTCGCCTGGGGGGAGGATGTCGCCGACCAGTTCCTCGAGGATGTCCGCTAGCGTCACGATCCCCTCTACCCCGCCGTACTCGTCGAGCACGACCGCGAAGTGCGTGCGCGACTCGCGGAAGCTGTTGAGGAGCGTGAGGATGGGTAGCGTCTCAGGCACCATTAGCGGCTTGCGCACCATGCTGCGCAAGTCGAACGGGCCGCCTTGCAGGCGCGCGGCCAAGATCTCCCTGATGGCGACGAAGCCAACGACGTTATCGAGTTGGCCTTCGCACACGAGGTAACGACCGTGCGGTTCGGCGCCGAGGCGCTCGAGGATCTCCTGCGGACCGGCATCGACGTCGAACCACGAGACCTCGTGGCGCGGCGTCATGATGGCGTTGGCCTTCCTCTCCCCCAACCAGAAGGCGTTCTCGATGATCTCCTGCTCGGCCGGCTCGATGACGCCAGCACGCAGGCCCTGCGCGATGACCATGTCGATGTCGGCTTCGCTGATCTCTTCCTCTTGGCTCGGCTTCACGCGCAGTAAGCGCAAGAGCACGTTCGTCGATGCGCTGAGGAAGCTCACGAGCGGTTTCGCCACCCGTGACAGGCCGAGCATGAACCCACCGATGGCCATGGCGACGCGTTCAGGGTCGTTGAGGCCGATGCGCTTGGGGACGAGCTCGCCCGCGACAAGCGAGACGTAGGAGATGATGACGACCACGACGCCGAACGCCAGCGGCTCGGCGATCGCCGTGAGGAACGGCACCTTGGCGAGTTGCATGGCGAGCGGACCCGATAGGGTGGCGCCGCCGAACGCGCCAGAGAAGACCCCGACGAGGGTGATACCGATCTGCGTGGTGGAGAGGAAGGTGTTCGGGTTCTCGGCCAGGGCGAGCGCGCGCTTGGCTGCCGGCACGCCCAACTCGGCCTTCTGCTGCAAGCGCATCCGGTTGGCCGACACTACGGCTATCTCTGCCATGGCGAATACGCCGTTGATGACGATAAGGAGCAGGACGATCACGACGCTCATGCTTCGGCAACTATAAGCACTGGTCCGGTGCGCGAGCGGTCGCTGGTCGAGGGAGAGCGCTTTGGCGGCCCCCTCAGCAGCCGTGCGCTTCGAGGATTCGCGCGCACGACGGCAAGAACCGTGGGACAGTTGTCCTTAGCCCAGAATCATTCCGGTTGTTAGCCTCGGAGCATTGGCCTCATGGCCATCAGAAAGGACCGTCGATGACTGGTTGGAAGCGATCTACTCCCATCGTCTTGCTGATTGCAGCGCTTGTCTCCCTAGTTGGCTTCGCAAGCGCGCAGGAGGTCGACCAGCTGCAACAGACCGCCCAAGCGCTGTTCGCCCCCTTGCCAGAAGTGGCCGCCAACCCAGACAACCCCGTAACTGAGGCGAAGGTCGACCTCGGCAAGATGCTCTACTACGAGCCGCGCCTCTCCCTCTCCGGCGTCTTCTCCTGCAACAGTTGCCACAACATCGCGACCTACGGGGTAGACAACCTCGAGACCGCAACGGGTCACGGCTGGGCGCAGGGCCCGCGCAACTCACCGACCGTCATGAACGCCGCCGTCCAAGCCTCGCAGTTCTGGGACGGGCGCGCCAAGGACGTCGAAGAGCAGGCGGGCGGCCCGATCCTCAACCCCATCGAGATGGGCATACCTTCACAGGAGTTCGCCATCGAGCGCCTGGCGTCCATGCCGGAGTACGGCGAGCTGTTCGCGCGCGCCTTCCCCGACCAGGCCGAGCCGCTCGTTTACGGCAACGTGGCCAACGCCATCGGAGCCTTCGAGCGCACCCTCGTGACCCCAGCGCGCTTCGACGACTACCTCACCGGCAACAGCGCGGCACTCACGGACCTCGAGAAGACCGGCCTGCAGACGTTCATCAACTACGGCTGCGCCGGCTGCCACAACGGCGCAGCCGTCGGAGGCAACTCACTGCAGCGCTTCGGCGTCGTTGAGTCGTACTGGGAAGCAACCCGCGAGTTCGTGACCATCGACACGCCAACCATGGCCATGGACGTCGGCCGCTTCGCCGTCACGCACGACACCAACGACCTGTACATCTTCAAGGTCCCGACCCTACGCAACATCACCCGCACCTACCCGTACTTCCACGACGGCTCCGTCTGGGACCTGCGCGACGCGACGCAGATCATGGCCCGCGTGCAGCTCGGCCGCGAGCTGACCGAAGAGGACCTCGACGCGCTCATGGCCTTCTACGGCACGCTAGAAGGCGAGATCCCCGCCTACGCGCTGCAGTTGCCCGTGCTGCCGGCTTCCACTGGGGGGACTTCGCGGCCTAGGCACTGAGAATCGTTGATTGAGTCTATGAGGCGCGCGCCGGGTAACTGGCGCGCGCTTGTTCGTCATGAAGAGGGCGCTTGGGTGACGGTCGAGCCCGAAAAGTCTGCGTTACTTGTGTGAGCACATCTCGGCAAGGGCCGCTGCCGGAACGGTAGCAACGTCGCGACCGTGAACCTCTACTTTGCCCCGCACCTGCCTCAATGAAGGGCCACCCCCGAAACGGTAGCAACTCGTGGCGCGTGACGCCGTCTACTCGGCCCTGGTGACCTCAATGAAGGGCCACCGCCGAAACGGTAGCAACTGAGGCGCGTCTCGGTGCTGGAGGCGATGGCTCGGACACCTCAATGAAGGGCCGTCGTCGAAACGGTAGCAACGAAATTCAACTCGCTTGCTCATGGTGGTGCTCCTCTGCCTCAATGAAGCGCCACCGCCGAAAAGGTAGCAACGAGTCCGCCCGTGAACTGCGAGGTCGGCGATCTCGCGCGCCTCAATGACCTCAATGAAGGGCCACCGTCGAAACGGTAGCAACGATACGGTGCAGGAAGTGTTCGACCTGGAGCTGCCGCCTCAATGAAGGGCCACCGTCGAAACGGTAGCAACACCATCACCCAGAACGCCCCCGACGACGGCTTCGACGCGCCTCAATGAAGGGCCACCGTCGAAACGATAGCAACCCGCCAACGAGCTCGAGGCCGACAGCACGCACGTGGCCTCAATGAAGGGCCACCCTCGAAACGGTAGCAACGTTACGGTCAAGCGCGACACTGGCATGATCCACCGGCCTCAATGAAGGGCCACCGTCGAAACGGTAGCAACGTAAAGCTCTCCGGTGGTGCCGCAGCCGAGCGGGTGGCCTCAATGAAGGGCCACCGTCGAAACGGTGGCAACGGCATCATCATGAGCGTCATCACCGGCACCATCAGGCCTCAATGAAGGGCCACCGTCGCAACGGTAGCAACCCAGGTCCCTGACGATATCTCCTACAGACTGGTTCTCGCCTCAATAAAGGGCCACCGTCGAAACGGTAGCAACGTTCGCGCGTCTCGGCAAGAACGATCACCGGCTCATGCCTCAATGAAGGGCCACCGTCGAAACGGTAGCAACTGATGGTCACTGTGGCGTCGGATGTGGTTTTGGCGGTGCCTCAATGAAGGGCCACCGTCGAATCGGTAGCAACCTCGCAGCAGGTCAGGTGCCGAGCCGAGCCGCGGGTCGCCTCAATGAAGGGCCACCGTCGAAACGGTAGCAACTGAAGCCGTGCGCACCGCCATGCTCGCGGCTGCCAGCCTCAATGAAGGGCCACCGTCGAAACGGTAGCAACCTCACGGGCGGCCTCAGCAACGCGCACCTAGCCCCGCCTCAATGAAGGGCCACCGTCGAAACGGTAGCAACAAGAGCCGAGGGTGTGGCCTTGGCAAGGCTGTTAAGGCCTCAATGAAGGGCCACCGTCGAAACGGTAGCAACGCGGATGGCGGTTGCGTAATCGAGTTCGTTCCAGACGCCTCAATGAAGGGCCACCGTCGAAACGGTAGCAACGATTACTTCACCGTGGATATGCGCGTGGAGAAGGGCCTCAATGAAGGGCCACCGTCGAAACGGTAGCAACCGGCGTCACGGCGGGCGCGTACACCTGTGCTACGCCTCAATGAAGGGCCACCGTCGAAACGGTAGCAACCTCCAGCGGGACATCGAGAAGCTCGGTAACGGCACGGGCCTCAATGAAGGGCCACCGTCGAAACGGTAGCAACTCCGGGATTCATCACTTGCGGGGCCACCATGCCTCCGGCCTCAATGAAGGGCCACCGTCGAAACGGTAGCAACCTGAGCTTCGAGGTGCTGCCATCGGGGAAGTACCTGCCTCAATGAAGGGCCACCGTCCAAACGGTAGCAACCTTTGGGCCGTCAGGCTTTCGTGTCTTTCCCGGGCCTCAATGAAGGGCCACCGTCGAAACGGTAGCAACTTGTAGGTGAGGTGGCCGTCAGTGGTGCGGATGGCTACTGGCCTCAATGAAGGGCCACCGTCGAAACGGTAGCAACCGTTGGTTCACGCCGGACGTGTTCACGAGCGCCGTGCCTCAATGAAGGGCCACCGTCGAAACGGTAGCAACGGGAGCATCGAGTTCCCCCGCGCCGCCCGGCCGATCGGCCTCAATGAAGGGCCACCGTCGAAACGGTAGCAACCTCGGTGCCGCCTCCGGGTGGACGTTGGCAGCCACGCCTCAATGAAGGGCCACCGTCGAAACGGTAGCAACTCGTGGTGCCCAACATGTGGGGTGCCGCTAGCGACCGCCTCAATGAAGGGCCACCGTCGAAACGGTAGCAACATGTCCGCCACGCCAGCCGCAGTCATAGCCTGCAAGAGGGCCTCAATGAAGGGCCACCGTCGAAACGGTAGCAACCAGGTGCAAGTCAGGCAGTCGGCTGAGTCGCGGCGCTGCTAGCCTCAATGAAGGGCCACCGTCGAAACGGTAGCAACGTGTAGAAGTCGCGTTCGTTGCCGATCGCGCCGTCCAGCCTCAATGAAGGGCCACCGTCGAAACGGTAGCAACTCGGTGGCGGGCAGGGCTTGCTCGCGGAAACTGTCGCGCCTCAATGAAGGGCCACCGTCGAAACGGTAGCAACGGTGTGCAGTTGACAGCCGAGTTCATTGGAGGAACGCCTCAATGAAGGGCCACCGTCGAAACGGTAGCAACGCGCGCGGACCGGCTCGGCGTGCAGTACGGCGGCGCGAGCCTCAATGAAGGGCCACCGTCGAAACGGTAGCAACACGATGCATCCCACGCACCGCGTGCAACTGTGGCTGCGGCCTCAATGAAGGGCCACCGTCGAAACGGTAGCAACCAAGGCCACCAACCAACCAACCGACCTAACGCAAGCCTCAATGAAGGGCCACCGTCGAAACGGTAGCAACTCGCGGAGAAATCGAGGCTGTTGCTCGCGATGTCTGTGCCTCAATGAAGGGCCACCGTCGAAACGGTAGCAACCCAACCAGCTCACTGCGGCTTGACCTCCCGGAGGTCGCCTCAATGAAGGGCCACCGTCGAAACGGTAGCAACAACCGCCCA
>DASSXV010000021.1:0-73619 GCA_035703635.1 Trueperaceae bacterium
CCCACGGGGGATATCCAGCCCGACTTGGAGCAACCAAGACTGACGAACGCAGACTCAACCGACGCCGAAAACGACGTCTATGACGCCACCTCTACATAGGGTGACAAGGGCCGGCATCCCCCGAATGAAGCTCTTAATCAGCGGGTCGTAGGTTCGAGCCCTACACGACCCACCAACTTTAACCCCGTCCAGGACGGGGTTTTTCATTCTCAGGTTGCTCTTTGGCCCTTTGGTCCCAAGCGTTAGCTCTGTTGGCACTGAAGAGCTAGTGATGCTACGCGGTCATGCCCCAAACCTATCGGCCCTGAGCTCCTTGATCGGTTCCGCCCCGTTCACCAGCTCCGCGATCAGGTCACCTAGCAGCGGCCCGAACTTGAACGCGTGCCCCGAACCCCCGCCAGCCAGCACGACGTTGCGGTGCTCGGGGTGGCGGTCCACCACGAAGCGCTCGTCTGGGGTCTTGGTGTACAGACAGGTGGCGGACGAGGTGGGCGTGGCGCCGATGCCAGGGAGGAGCGCAGTGGCCGCCGCGATGGTGCTGCTGGCCAGGGCGGCGTCTAGTTGAAAGTCGCGCTCTTCGGCGCTTGGTATGGCGCGGGCGCCACCGTTGTCGGCCACCTTGATGGCGTGCGGGTACTCGAAGGTGGGAAAGCCGTAGATGCCGCCTGCGCCGTTAGCGACGCGCTCGATGAACACCGGCATCTGGCCGACGGCGTGCGCTGCTGCTTGGCCGGTCACGGGTAGGTAGATGATCTGTTGCTGCTCGACGACTAGCGGGAGCCGCGCGCTGGCCGCCAAACGCCCGAGCCAACCGCCGGCGGCCAGTACCACGTGCCCAGCGTGGTACTCACCCTCCTGAGTGGTGACAGTAACGCCGCTGGCGCTGGGGGAGATGCGTGTTACTGGCTCCGACTCGCGCAACGTGGCCCCACGCGCGGCGGCGGAGCGCAGCAGGGTAGCAACGGCGCGGGTGGCGGGGAGGATGGCGCTGGCTGGGTGGTACACCACGACCTTGTCATCTGGCAAGGCGAACACGGGGTAGCGGCGCCTGAGCTCTGCGCCGCTTAGGCGCTGGCCTGGGCTGCTGGCCGCCGCGAGCGCCGCAAGCATGGCGTCCGCCTGCCGGTCGTGCGGTTCGAACAGGTCGACGCCGCCGGTGCGGTAGAGGAGACGTTCGCCCGTCTCGGCCTCGAGGTCTTGCCACAGCGCGTCGGCGCGCACGGCCAGACGCGTGTGCAACTCGTCGACGTAAGCGTGGCGGAAGATGCGCGACCCGCCGTGCGACGAGCCGCGCTCGTGGAGGAACGGGAACTGCTCGAGGAGCAGCACCGACCCTGACGCCGCGAGGGTGCGAGCCGCAGCGCTGCCGATTACGCCGGCGCCGATGACGATGGTGTCGTAGGTGGGCATGGGTAAATCTAACGTGGCTAGTTGACGTGCGGTGCCACTGTTCGAGTTGCTGCGAGACGCGCCAGCCGCCTGCGGACCCCAAGGATGATGAGCGCATGCACCACCACGGCGGCGAGCAGCCTGAATGCTCGATTACGAAGCGGCGGAATCGGTCGCCGTAATGCTCATCGGTCTGGTGGGCTAAGTAGAGCAGGGGCATGAGGTATGTCGAGGTCAGGCCGGCCGGCGAGGAACACCGCCGCTACGGTGCCAGCGAACGGCCGATCGCGGTCTAGCCAGTCGAGAGTATTTGTGCGAGGCGATACTCCTCGAGGGGCAGGGTTGGGCGTCATGACGGCCCCCGGTGCACTGGTCCGCGAGAGGGGTAGGTTCATGTGAGTTTGAAGCGTTGGCGCTACTCAGTGATGCCTCGGTCCCTTGTTCCCACCTGACACGCCGAACAGCGCGTAGATCCTGGGCATGCCCACGATGCCCGTGATCAGCAACACGCTGCCCACCACGTCGAAGATCACGTCGCGGGGACCGTGAAACAGTCGTAATAGCCCAATCGTGAGCAACACGGCCCCGGCGATCACTCGCCCGATGCGAAACCCTGTGCTGTCCTTGACCACGGTGCGTCACGCTCCTCGCGGCACTATAGGTCCACTGCGGCTATTCGAGCGGTCAGGCACCGCATGGAGCCATGGTCCCCCGCGCCGAGCCTGCGGCATGCCTACCACCTGCAAGGCCATTTGGTTGCGGCGCAGCGAGCGGCGTGCCGGACACAAGTTGCGCAAGCTGGAACACGCCGAACGTCACAGGGCGTGTTTTGGTGACGTAAGGACGCTGGTTAGACTATTTTTACGCCCGCGGCTCGAGCAACTAGCGGGCCGTCGCCAAGGAGGCTCGCTGGTGACAATTCTGGTTAGCCTTGCCGCGCTGACGCTGGCCGTGTGGGCCATCACCAAGGCCGCCAACTCGAACCGCCATACGACGCGCGCAGGCGAGGAGGCGCGGGTCGACGTGCTCATAGACGCCCTCTACCGCGACGGCGTCAAGGTCGGTTATCAGAGCGCACTGACGCGCCAGGTCGTGACCGAGGGGCATCGCGTGCGGCTCTACGTGAGGCGGCGGAACCAGGTGATGCTTGCCGTGCTTGCCGCCGGCGCCGCTGCGGCCGCCTTCCCAGTGGCGGGCGCGCTTGGAGTCTTGCCAGGTCAGGCCGAGTGGGCTGCCGCTGTCCCCGTGTGGCAGTGGTTGGCGTTGGTCCTCGGCGTGGCGGTGGTGGCCGTGATGGCCGTGCTGCTCCTCATGCCGCGCGATTACGCCAGGTTCTTCACCACCCCACGGGCGCACGCCGCCGCGCTCGACGCAGCGGAAGGCGACATCGAAACCGCCGTCAACTCGCGGCTATCGAGCCACCTGGAGACGACCAAGGCCTACCTCACGCGCATGACCAACGAGCGCTATGCGGCGGGCGTCGAGCAGGGCCGGCGCCAGGCGCTGAGCGCAGGCTCTGGCAGGGCGGTCGATGATGCCGACCTGCAGGCGCGGGTATCGTCCGCGGCCAACGCGGCGTACGTGCAGGGGCGGCGCGACGGCGTGAAAGAAGCGCAGAGCCTCCTTAACCAGCAACTCTCAGACGCGTATCGACGTGGCGTGAGTGACGGCGAACGCTTGCTGGTGGGCGGCCTGGAGGGACGCCTGCGCGCCGAACGTGAACTCGGCTACCAGTCCGGCTACCGGGCTGGCGTGCAGGAGGGGCGCGCCAACGCCGCGCAGGCCGCCACCGGCAAGGCGGCGGTACGGCCGCGCTCCCGTTCGGAGGCCCTGAAGCTACTTGACCTGGTCGAGGGGAGCTCGCAGTCGGACATAGAGAAGCGCTACCGCGAGTTGCGCGCGTCCGTCCACCCAGACGCCATCCGCTCCAAGAAGTTACCGCGAGCGATGGTCGAGTTCGCCGAGGAGCACTTCAAACTGATCGGCGAGGCCTACGACATCCTGCGGCGTTAACCACTAGAACGCAGCGGCCGCCACTTCCGGCGTGTCCCACTTACGTGGCCACGACGCTGCGACATACTATTGGCGGCAGTGGACGGCTTCGTTGACCTCTTCTTGCGCGTCGCTGGCCCTAACCCCATCTGGCAGGGACTCTGGGGCGGCATCATCATCACCACCTTCAACCTAGTAGGCGCCTTGGCCGTGCTGGTGTGGCGCAACCCCAAGCAGCGCGCGCTCGACGCGGCGCTTGGCTTCGCCGCCGGGGTCATGCTCTCGGCGAGCTTCACGAGCCTCATCCTGCCTGGCATCGAGATCGGCGGCCTCTTGCCGGTGGTGATCGGCATGGCGCTTGGCGTGATCATGCTCGATAGGGCTGACACGTGGGTGCCTCACATTCACGTGCTAGTGACGGGCAAGGTGCGTGACGACGGCGCGCAGCCCGGAGCAGGCAGGGCCAAACGGCGCAGTGGCGTCTCTGGCGTGCTGCTCTTCATCGTTGCCATCACGCTGCACAACATGCCGGAGGGCTTGGCCGTTGGAGTGGGGTTCGGTAGCGGCAATTTGCGCGAGGCGCTTGCGCTGATGCTGGCCATCGGAATCCAGAACGTACCTGAGGGGTTGGCGGTAGCGGTGGCGGCGCGCAACGCTGGCATGGGCAGCCTCTTCTACGCCGCTTTCACGGGGATCAGGGCTGGCGTGGTGGAGATCCCACTAGCGCTGCTCGGCGCCTGGGCCGTGCACATCGCGGGCCCCATCTTGCCTTACGCCATGGGCTTCGCGGCAGGGGCCATGCTCTTCGTCATCCTCGACGAGATCGTGCCCGAAACTCACGGTAACGGCCACGAGCGCCTCGCCACTCTCGGGACCATGCTTGGCGTGATCGTCATGCTCGTCCTCGACGTGGCGCTTGGGTAAGCGTACCGCTGTCACGGCCCGCCGCTCGACAAGTACACAAGACACCTGCACGGGCGCTACGCTCACCAAGGACTAGCCTAGGGCTACGCGCGGCGCAGTTACCGCGAGAGGAGTGCCCATGACTTCCAAGATCGCCGACCTGTTGGGTCCAGACGCCGAGGCATTGCTCAGCTACCAAGCACGCGGCATCGACCGCGGACGCCTCCACTTGCCTGGTCCCGATTTCGTCAGCCGCAGCTTCGGGCCAAGCGACCGGAGTCCGCGCGTGCTGCGCAGCTTGCAGTCCTTGTACGACCATGGGCGCTTGGCTGGCACTGGCTACATGTCGATCCTGCCTGTCGATCAGGGTGTCGAGCACTCGGCTGGCGCGTCGTTCTCGAAGAACCCGGACTACTTCGATCCCGAGAAGATAGTCGAGCTGGCCATCGAGGGTGGTTGCAACGCCGTTGCGTCGACGTTCGGTGTCCTCGGCCTTACGGCGCGCAAGTACGCGCACCTCATCCCGTTCATCGTCAAGATCAACCACAACCAGTTGATGACCTACCCGATGGTTCATGAGCAGGTCCTGTTCGGCACGGTAGACGAGGCGTACGACATGGGTGCCGTTGCCGTCGGGGCCACCATCTACTTCGGCAGTCCAGACTCGAACCGCCAGATCATCGAGGTGGCGGAGGCCTTCGCGTACGCCCACGAGCTCGGCATGGCGACGGTCTTGTGGTGCTACACGCGTAACGACGCCTTCAAGGTCGGCGGGGTCGATTACAGCGTCTCGGCCGATTTGACGGGTCAGGCGAACCAGCTTGGTGTCACCATCCAGGCCGACATCGTGAAGCAGAAACTTCCCGAGAACAACGGTGGGTTCAAGGCCGTTGGCTTCGGGCGCACCGACCCGCGCATGTACTCCGAGCTCGTGCCTGACAACCATCCGATCGAGATGGTCAGGTGGCAGGTAGCGAACTCGTACATGGGCCGCGTTGGGCTGATCAACTCAGGCGGCGCGTCGGGTGACGATGACTTCGCCGAGGCCGCGCGTACCGCTGTCTTGAACAAGCGCGGCGGAGGCAGTGGCCTCATCACGGGACGCAAGGCGTTCCAGAGACCGATGGCGGAGGGCGTGAGGCTCCTCAACCTCATCCAAGACATCTACCTGGACGACTCGATAACAGTGGCGTAAGCGCGGGGGAGCTAAAGAAGTGGCCCACGCGGGGGGTCGTGGGCCGAGTATGAGTGTACCAGTTTGGCAATACACATGGGTAGCCGTCGCCCGAAATGTGTGCTGCCTCACAGTGATGGCTGCTGGCGCCGCGACGGGCACAGCCAACGACCAAGAGCAAAACGGGGCCAGGGTGAAGGGAGCTGCTAGCGGCAAGAGGAAGGACGACGCCCGTTGCCAGCGCGCCGTCCTACGCGGTGTTCTCTTGGTGGAGCCGAGGGGATTCGAACCCCTGACCTCGTGAGTGCGATTCACGCGCGCTCCCAACTGCGCCACGGCCCCAAGCAACCGGTAGTGTAAGTTCTTCGGCTCAGGAGTGTCAAACGGCGGCGGCGTGGCGTGAACTGGTCACTCGGCCTGGTTGGGGGCTGAACGGCAGCCGGCGCTTGGCGATACGATTGCCGGGTATGCAGACGACGCGCGTCAAGGAGCGCAACTTCATGCTTGGAGTGTTCAACGGCGTGTTCGTTAACGCCGGGGACGCCTTCATGCACTCGGGTCTGGTACTGGCGCCGTTCCTCGCAGTGCTAGGCGCTCCGGCTGTGATCATCGGGCTTGTTCCGGCCATCAAGGTCGGTGGCTGGTACTTGCCGCAACTGCTCGTCGCCAACCGCATCTCGCATGAGCCTTTGAAGCTGCAGTTTTATCACTTCACCTCCACCGTCCGCTCCATCGCACTGATGGTCATGACGCTGGCCGTGTTTCTCGTTGGCGGCGACCAACCGTCACTCCTGATCCTCATCGTGCTGGTCATGTTGACCATCAACGCCATCGCAGGGGGCGTTGGCGGGGTGCCGTTCGCCGACGTCACCGCCAAGATCGTGCCGCACTCGCGGCTCGGGACTTTCTGGGCCATGCGCAACGCCATCGGCGGCGTGTTGGCGCTCGGCGCCGGCATCGTGCTGCGTTACATTCTCGCGTCAGACATGAGCTTCCCGAACAACTTCGGGTTGATCCTGCTACTCGGCTCCCTACTCTCTGCCCTCGCTTACACGAGCTTCTCCCTCGTCAAGGAACCGCCCGGCGTGCCGGGCATGCGGCGCCCACTGGTCGGCATGTTGCGTGACATTCCCGGCATCCTGAGGGTCGACGTCAGGCTCCGGCGCTTCCTGCGCGTACGCTTCCTTGGCCTAGCCACGTTGCTCGCCGAACCGTTCTACGCCGTGTACGCCATCACCGTCATAGGGGCGCCAGATGCGGCCATCGGCACGTACGTCATCGCCGCAACGGCGGCGTCCGTGCTCGGCAACCTCGCCTTCGGCATGTTGTCTAACCGCGGCATGAACGTCACCGTCATGCAGATTGGCTACGCGCTGCTCCTTGGCGCACCGCTCTGCGCCGTCCTCATCCAAGACTGGCGGTGGTTCTCCATGGTCTTCGTGCTGTCTGCTGTGGGCAACGCCGGCGTCGGTATCGCGGCCGCGAACTTGCTTTACGCCATCGCGCCGCTTGACGACAGGGCCTTGTACATCGGCCTCTCCAACTCGGTTCTGACCATCCCAAGCCTCGCGCCCGTGATGGCTGGCGCGTTGCTCACGTGGTTCAAGATGCCCACGATGTTCCTCGCCGCCGCCGCACTCGCCGTGGTGACGTTGGCGTTATCGTTCCGCTTCGGCACGCTACGCGAAGCCGACCGTACGGCCCTCGGCAAGAGCCGCGAACCGGAACCAGCCGAAGAACTTGCTGAGGCGCCGGCCAGCGAAGCGGGTTAGAGGCGCACGAACTCGTCGGTTGAAAGCACGAACACTATGGCGCCGCCGACGGGCACTTCCATCGGTTGGCTGGCGAACACGCCCTCGAGGGCATGAATTGGCGAACCGGCGGTAACCACCTTGGTGCGTTCGCGGCAAGTGGCGTGGATGATGTCTTTGGCCTCGATCACCTTATGGTCCTCGACGCCGATCAGAACGGTGGTATTACCCTCTCGCAAGAACCCCCCGGTCGAGGCGAGCTTGGTGGACTGAAAACCACGGTCCCCCAAAGCTTCTTGTAGGCGCGCCGCGTCGGCGTCCTGCACGATGGCAAGGATCAATTTCATCTTGTGACCATGGTAGCAGACTGGGAACGATTACCATGCGATTAGAATGAGAGCGAAACCGGAAGGTGAGGCTTGACCGAACGACGCTTCGTAGTTGAGATCACGCGCCAAGTGCCACCCACAGAGGTAGCTGAAGTAGCCGCGCGCGTGGCGGAGCGCCTTGACATGGAGGCGCAACGCATCGTCACGCTCCTCAGCGGCCGCGTCGGTGCGGTGACGAAGGCGGTGCTGCAAGACAAGGCCGTCGCCATCGCCGAGGTGTTCGCTGCGGCAGGCGTGGAAGTAGTCGTGCTAGCCGCGCCGGAGCCGAGCGCCGCACCGACGCCAGCTAAGGCGCCGGAAGCAGTAGTCACGGAACCAGCGAGCTGGTACGCCACGGGCGCCGGAGCCGAGCATGAGGGCGACGCTGAGGCCGAAGAGGCCGAAGAGGACGAAGAGGACGCTGAAGAGGGCGGCGCCCAAGCCACGCCCGCCCGGCAGGTGTGGGACTCGGGGCGGGCGTGGTCCGATGACGAGGTGGGCGACTGGCGCGCACTAGCGCCGCGTGCGTCAGACTTCCACGGAGTTGTCGGCCAAGCCGAGGACGAACTCGAACCGCTCGAGGCGGACCCATACGAAGAAGAGGCGTTCGAGGACGAGCCGTACACGCCAGAAGCAGCGGCAGGTGCGCCCGCGCCCGAGGATCACGGTGCAGCGCCTTATGACGGTGAGGTCGCGGACCCAGAGGCGGCCGCCGCCGCCAGCAGCGGCGTAGTGCCACCTGCCGCGCCGTTCCAGGCCGACGACGGTCAGCGCTACCGCGACATCGACCCGGAGTTGGAGGACGAGGCCGACCGTCTTGGGCCACGGCCAGCTGGAGCCGGTCCGTCCGTGTTCTCGACTTCTACGCGTTGGGTGCCGTCGCCGCACGACGAGTACGGCTTCGATCCGGACGAGGTTCCGATGGTTCCGGCGAGTGGCCCGGCTGCGGGGGCCGTTGACGAAGGCCGCATGACTACGGCAGGGCGCGGCGTCGGTGCGCGCAGCGGCACTACGACGACCTTCGGTCAGCAACCTGAGGAAGCACCCAAGGAGGGCCCGCAGTTGCGGATCTTCCTCATGTGGGCGCTGATCGTTTCCATCGTCCTCTTCCTCCTCCTGCAGTTCGTCATGGCCGACCGCACCAGCGGCGCGCCACCCGTCTCCGCCTACGCGGCCGGGCTGGCGGCGTTCCGCAAGGGTGAGTTCGCAAGTGCCATACGTGCCTGGGAGCCAGAAGCAGAGGCAGGCAACGCGACGGCCCAGTACTACCTGGGTTACATGGCCCAGAACGGCCTCGGCCAGTCGTGGAGCAACGCCAGAGCGGCGGGCTACTACCGCCGCGCCGCCGAGGCTGGGTTGCCAGAAGCGCAACTCGCGCTAGGCGATCTCTACCTTAGGGGGATGGGCGTCGAGCAGGACGACGGCCGCGGCGCCGGCCTCTACGCCATGGCAGCCGGAGCGGGCGACCCGCGTGCGCGCTTCGAGTACGGCAAGCTCTTGCTGCACGGCAAAGGCGTAACGCGCGACCCGGCGGCAGCGCTCGACCAGTTCGAGGCCGCGGCAGCTGGAGGGTGGGAGGCGGCAGCCGACTACGTCGCCTTCGCCAAAGAAGCTGCCGCCGAGACCGCGGCCGCCGAACAGGCTGCGCCCCAAGCTCCGTAAAGGCGCCGTTCACACGGGCTCAACTAGTCGTCATCTTAGGTTGCTATCTTTAGCAAGATGAGAAGCCGCCTCTTCCGCACCGCGCGCCCGGCGCGCCAACTGCTCTCCTTACTCACCTTCGCCTTGGTCGTCTTGTCTAGCGGCACCGCCGCCGCTCAGGGCAGCAACCCGATCACGTTCCGCAGCGAGATCTACGTGGTCAGCCAGGTCACGCTGGCTGACGGAACGAAAGAGGAACGCTTCACCGCCGCAACGCAAGCGATACCCGGTCAGGTGGTCGAGTTCCGCATCTTCGCTAAGAACGCCGGCGAAACGACCTTGCCTGCCGGCGTCGTGCAGATCTACGGCCCCGTGCAGAGTGGCATGGAGTTCGTAGCTAACTCGGCGACCCCCAGCTCGACCGAGGTGCTCACCGAGTTCTCCGTCGACGGCGTCAACTTCTCGGAACCGCCCGTCCTCGTCGGGCCAACCTCCGACCGCCGCGTGGCCGAGCCAACCGAGTACACGATGATCCGCTGGACGCTCCTCATACCCATGGAACCGGGCCAGGAAGAGCCGTTCTACTACCGCGTGGTCCTCAAGTGAGCGATCGCCAGGCCTAGGACTTACCGGCGCGCTCCTGGTACTGCAGCTCGTAAAGCTTGCGGTAGTAGCCCTCCACCTTCAACAGCTGGAAGTGATTACCTTCCTCGATCAACCGTCCCTTACGCATGACCATGATCCGGTCGACGTCCTGGATGGTGGAGAGGCGGTGCGCGATGATGATGCTCGTCCGGCCCTGCATCAGCTTCTTGAGGGCGTCCTGGATGAGTTCTTCGGTCTCCGTGTCGACGTTGGCGGTAGCCTCATCAAGCACGAGCAGGATGTCTGGGTTCTGCACCAACGCCCTGGCGAACGCTATCAGTTGCTTCTGACCCGTCGAGAAGCCAGCGCCGCGCTCGAGTACCGGAGTGTCGTAACCCTCGGGCAGCTTGGAGATGAAGCCGTGGGCGTTGACGAAACGCGCGGCCTCCTCCACCTGCTCCTGCGGCACGCTGTCGTCACCGAGGGTGATGTTGCTGCGCACGGTGCCTGAGAAGAGGAACGGGTCTTGCAGCACGATGCCGACGTGGCGCCGCAACTGCACTTGGTCGTAGTCCTTGACGTCTACCCCGTCGATGCTCACGCGTCCGCGCTGCACGTCGTAGAAGCGGCTGACGAGGCTGATGATGGTCGTCTTGCCTGCGCCGGTGTGCCCGACGAAAGCGACTGACTCACCAGGGGCGATCGTGAAGTCGACGCCGCGCAGCACCCAGTCCTCGTCGTCGTAAGCGAACCACACGTCGTCGAACTTGACTTCGCCGCGGAAAGGCTGCTCGAAGCGCAGGGCGTCCGGCTTGTCTGCGACCTGTTCCGGGGTGTCGAGGAGGCCGAAGATGCGCTCGCTTGACGCCATGGCCGCCTGGATGATGTTGAACTTGTCAGACAGGTCCTGCAACGGCCTGAAGAACATGCCGGAGTACTGGATGTACGCCACTAGCACGCCGATGGTCACGAACGACTCAACCCCAGGTATGAGCTTGGTGCCCGCGTAGTACAGGATCAGGGCCGTCGAGATGGCGCTCATGATGCCAACGGTCGGGAAGAAGAGGCTGAACCAGCGCACCTGCTCGTTGTTGGCGTCGAGGAGTTCGAGGTTCACCTCGTCGAAGCGCCGCGCATTACGCGCCTCACGGTTGAACACCTGCACGGTCTTCATTCCGCTGAGGTTCTCGGCCAAGTAGGCGTTGGAGCGCGAGGTGCGCAACCGCACGGCGCGGTAAGCCATGCGAATGCGGCGGCGCAGCAGGTTGAGGAGCAGGAACAGCGGCGGCATGACGATCAGGGTGATGAGCGCCATGCGCCAGTTGATGGTGAACATGTAGAAGAGCAGACCGGCCATGAGGCCGACGTCCGCGATCAGGCCAACGACGCCGTCCGTCATCATCTGCTGGATGGCGTCGACGTCGCTAGTAATGCGGGTGATGAGGCGACCGACCGGCGTGCGGTCGAAGAAGCCCATGTGCAGCCGCTGGATCTTGGTGAACATCTCGCGCCTGACGTCGAAGATGATGCGTTGCCCAAGCCACGAGATGAGGTAGGTGTAACCGTAACGCAGGACGAAACTGCCGAGGCGCAAGCTCATGTAGAGGATGACGACCATCCAAAGCCCCTGCAGGCGCGCGTCCATGGTCAGGCTGGCGAACGGTTCGGCGCTCGCGATGATGTAGTTATCGAGCGCGCGGGCGAGGAGGGTCGGGAAGATCGGCGCCAAGGCGCTGTTGAGCAGCAGCAACCCCACCCCGAGAACCAGCTGTAGGCGGTAAGGCCTGAGGTAGCGCAGCAGCCTGAGCATGATGCCCTGGTCGTACGCTTTCTCGAACGCCTCCCCGTCCTCGTCGCGAACGCTCTCGGCGCGCATGATGCGGCGGCGCTCGCGGCTGCGGGTGCGGTAGGCGTCTTTGGCTTCCTTGACGGAGTAGTCAGGTATGTCGGTGTCCAGCAGGTCGCGCGGGCGGCGGTCGGCAGAAGTGATCACGCGACCTCCAGGTCGGACTCGAGCTGTTGCCTGCGGTCCATGTCTGCGTACCAGCCGCCGAGCTCGAGGAGCTCCTCGTGAGTGCCCTGCTCGGCAACGCGGCCGTCCTCGAGAACTAGCACGCGGTGAGCGTTCTGGAAGGCGCTTATCCGGTGCGCCACGATCAGGGTGGTGCGGCCGACCTGCGCCTCGGCGAGGCCAGCGAGGATGCGCGCCTCCGTCTGCGTGTCGACGGCCGAGAGCGCGTCGTCGAACATCAGGATGGCCGGCTCGCGCACGAGCGCCCTGGCGATGGCCGTGCGCTGACGCTGGCCGCCGGAGAGCGTGACGCCGCGCTCGCCAAGGCGCGTGTTGAAGCCTTGCGGGAAGTCTGCGACGTCCTCTGCGAGTTGCGCTAGCTCAGCGGCGCGCAGCACCAGCGGCTCGAGCACCTCGGCTGGGGCTTCGGGTAAGCCGTAGGCGATGTTGTCGGCGATGGTGTCAGAGAAGAGGAACGGCTCCTGTGGCACGAGACCGATGAAGCGCCGCAGCACCTCGACGGGGAAGAGCTTGTGATCGATGCCGTCGATGAGGATCTGCCCCTCGTCCGGATCCATGACGCGCGCGATGAGGTTGACGATGAGCGTCTTGCCCGCGCCGGTGCGGCCGGTGATTCCCACGGCCTCGCCCTCTTCGATCGCGAAGCTGACGCGGTCAAGTGCCTTCACGCCGTCGAACGTGACAGAAACGTCCTTGAACTCGATGTGGCCCTTGACGCTGCGCAACTCGTAGTTCGTGTGAGGACCATCGGCCACCTTCGGCACCGAGGTGAGGATCTCGTTCAACCGGCCCCACGAAGTAGTGCCGCGCTGCACCAGGCTGCCGATCCAGCCAAGTGAGATCATTGGCCACTGGATGCCCTCGTAGAGGAACACGAAGCTCGAGAACTCGCCGACGGACAGGTTCCCGCCGATGCCGAGAACGAGCCGGCCGCCGATGAGGAGCAGGAGCGACATCGTGACGCCGAAGAGGAACTCCATCATGGGGAAGAGCGGACCGTCGACGCGCGTTAGCGCCAAGTTGCGCTTGACGAACTCGTCGTTCAGTCGCCCGAAGGTGCTGACCTCGCGGTCCTCGATCCCGAAGCCCTTGACCACTCTTATGCCCGAGAAGTTCTCCTGCGCCATGGAGGAGACGTCGGAGAACTGCTCCTGGACGTACTTGTAACGGCGGTGCACCACGCGGAGGAGGAGGTAGAACGTCAGGGAAATGAGCGGCGCGGTGGTCAAGGTGATCAGCGAGAGCTGAGGGCTGAGGCTGAACATGCGGTAGAACGTGAAACCGAACAGGAAGATGGTGTTGAGGCCCTGGAAGGTGGCGACGCCGGCCAGCATGCGCACGGCGCCGAGGTCGGCCGTTAGGCGCGCCATGAGGTCGCCGACCCTGGTGCGGTCGAAGTAGCCGCCGTCTAGCCGCGTGAAGTGCTTGAAGATGGCGTGGCGGATGTCGAACTGAACTTCCCAGCTGGCGTGGAGGAACACGCGCCTTACGAACACCATCGCGAACCCGGCCACGGCCATCACGCCGACGAGCGCTGCGACGTACAGCCACAGCTTGCCGTAGGTCATCGTCTGATTACGGAACTCGTCGATGGCCCGGCCCGGAATGATGGGGGTCAGGGTCGAGAAGAAGCCGTTGATGACGATGAGAAGCATTCCCAACGCCAACTTCCAACGGTGGTGGCGCAGGTAGGGCATCAGGTCACGGAAGGTCTTTAACACTCGACTCCTAGGCGGCAGCGGGGCGCCCGGCGCTAACGCAGGTCGCCAGGTAGTGGCTCCGTAGGGCGCGCGGGGCGGGGAGGCTGGTTCGGCGGCGATAGCCCTTCATAGGCAAACGCCGAAAATGCTAGCGGCAACTATACCTGCTAGTCAGAACAGTCATGGTACCAGCAGCGGCTCACCGTATGGAACCCCGCCGATGAGCAACTCGAAGGTCACGGGGCCAGCCGTTACGGTCGTCCAGGAGCCGCGCAGGACCTCGCCGCCTCGGACGGTGACCATCCCAACGAGCTGCCTGTTGCCCTCCAGATCGGACGCCCACACGGCGCCCTGCTGCGTGCGGATGCCGGGCTGGATGGTCCAGGCGTACGCCACGCTCCGCAAGCTCGGTTGGCGCACCACCGCCCACACGCCGTCGGCCGTGAGAGGGATGGGGTGCGCGTTGACGGTGAGTACTAGCGTCGCGCCATCACCCGCCGCGCCAGCGCCCGGCTGCGGTTCCTGGGCGACGACGCCAGCTGGCAGGCCGGGGTTGCCTAACGTAACGACCTGTAGGTCCCAACCAGCCGCCACCTCGCGGGCGCGCGCCAACGGCAGGCCAACCACGTCAGGCGCGCCGCCGCCAGTCACTGGGTTGGCCGGCTCGCCGCCCTGGATCACGAGGCGCAACACGGCAGCGTCACGCGGCACGGCAACGTACGGCGCCAGCGACTGATCGATGACGGTGCCGCGGGCGCCGGTCGCCGAGACGATCTCGTCCACGAACACGCGGTCGGGAGTGATGCCAGCAACGAGGGCGATGGCGGTCGCAGAGTTTACGTCGAGGCCGACGAGGTCAGGAACGAACGTTTGGGGAGGCTGCGGCCCGAGGCTGACGAGCACCGCCACCGGGTTACCGCTGCCCGTCTGGCTGCCAGCGTCGAGGTCCTGCGCCAACACCACGCCAGCCGGACTAGCAGCGTGCAAGCGCGCCACCTCACCGAGGCGCAAGCCTGCCCCCTCGAGCGCGTTACGAACCTCGTCAGGGTAGGAGAGGCCAACGAGGGCAGGCACGGCCGTTGGCGCCAACTCGCCGGGGGGCAGCGCGTAGCGCAACTCCACGGTGCGTCCTGGCCGGAGGTTAGTGCCGACGGTCGGCTCGACGGCGATCACTGTGCCTGGCGCTTCTTCCGACATGAGGGGAGTGGCGTTCACGCCAAGTCCTAGCTCGATGAGGGCCTTCGCCGCGGCTTGAGCGTCCTGTCCGAGTATGGCGGGCACGGTGACGACGGTGTCTACTCGCGCCGACCAGAACCCAGCAAGCGTGATCACGACCGCGAGCAGGCCGACAAGCAGCGCCAAGCCCCACGAGATGGCCCGCTGCGGCAAGCGGCCGATGTACTCGGCCCCACGTAGCAGCGGCGGTTGCTGCTGGCGCAGTGGACGCTCGCGCTCAGCGCTCCCCTGGTGCCGTGGTGGTTGACTCTCCTCGCGCTCGACTGTCCGCCTGGCGCCGAACGTCAGGCCGTAAAGCAAGACTTTGGGTGGGCGGGTCGACAGCCGGCGAGCGTCGTAGGCCTGGCGTCCGTAGCCTGCGCTCCGCAGGGCCTCAGCCAGGTCGGTGGGCAGGGCGCCGTCCAGCACGGGCGTCGCGCCGGCGGGTGGCCGTTCCCATGCCACGTAATGAGCGCCGGGGCGGGCGATGACGTCGTGAACAGCCGCTAGGCCGGCCCTCTTGAGGTGACGCAGTTGGCGGCGGTAGTCCTCGAACGGGCCTTCTTGGTCGGCCGCTAGGTCGAACCACTCGATGCGCAACGGCGCCCCGTCCGGCGCCGTCGCCTCGAAGAGAGTGAGGCCATCGTCCAGCGCGCGCTGAGCGATGACCTCATACCTACCGTCTAGTAACGACATCCAACCCCGGTCGCTAGCAGCCAGGGGCCGCTAAGACCCCTTGAGCGCGAGTGGCTTAGTCGCCGGACTCGCCGGCGGGACGCGCCTCTGGTCGCGGTTCGATGGGGGGTCGACCGCTCGCGTCAGTTGCCTTGCGGCGGCGTTCCTCCTCTGCGGCGCGGCGTTCGCGCTCCTCGGCGGCCTGAGCGCGGCGCTCAGATTCGGCGGCAGTAGAGACGATCCAGTCCGTGATCTCTTCCGCCGACTTGCCTTCCTGCGCCAGTTCTTGCGCGCGGTGGATGAGCTTGCCGTCGAGCGTCTCGCGCTTCAGCAGCGCGGCGGCCACGGCTTCGACGGAGACCCAGTTGGACTCGATCAATGCCTCGGAATCGCGGTAGGCGGCCTCCAGGATGCCGGAGACCTCCTCCTCGACTTGCCTTGCCGTCTCTTCAGAGAAGTCCTTGCGACGCGAGATCTCACCGCCAAGGAAGATCGGCCCCTGGTCGGAGCCCCAGGCCACGAACTCTTGCGAGCCCATGCCGAGGTCGAGGACCATCTGCTTGGCCATCTCCGTGGCCTGCTTGAGGTCGTTGCTCGCGCCGGACGAGATGGTGCCGGTGGCGCGCTTCTCGGACTGGCGACCTGCGAAGGCCACCACCAACTGCGCCTTGAAGCGCCGCACGTTGTAGAACATCTCTTCTTTGGAGAGCGGCGCCATGAAGCCACCAGCTCCACCGCGCGGCATGATCGTCACCTTGCGGATGTCGCCCAGTTCGGGCTGCGCGGCGTACGCGACGGCGTGCCCGGCTTCGTGGAACGCGAGGATGCGGCGCTCCTCCTCTGACGGGACGAGGCTGCCGCGCCGTAAGCCCAACGTGATGCGGTCGAGCGCCTCGTTGAAGTCGACCCACGTGATGACCTGCTTGTCGTTGCGCGCGGCGATGAGCGCGGCTTCGTTGGTGAGGTTCTCGAGGTCTGCGCCGGAGAAGGCGGGGGTGGCCTCCGCGAGGCGCCGCAAGCTGACGTCGTCAGTGACTGGCTTGTTGCGCACGTGAACCTTGAGGATCTCCTCGCGCTCCGTCATGGTCGGCAAACCGATGGTGACCTGGCGGTCGAAGCGCCCCGGCCGCAAGAGCGCGGGGTCGAGGATGTCTGGGCGGTTGGTGGCGGCGATGATGATGACGGACGTGTCCTTCTCGAAACCGTCCATCTCGCTGAGGATCTGGTTGAGGGTCTGCTCGCGTTCGTCGTGCCCGCCGCCGATGCCCGCCCCGCGCCGCCGCCCGATGGAGTCGAGCTCGTCGATGAAGATGATGGATGGGGCGGATTTGCGGGCCTCCTCGAAGAGGCTACGCACGCGGCTAGCGCCGACGCCGACGAACATCTCCATGAACTCGGAAGCAGAGACCGTGAGGAACGGCACGCCAGCCTCGCCGGCAACGGCGCGCGCCAGCAGCGTCTTGCCCGTCCCCGGAGGTCCGACTAGCAGCACGCCCTTAGGGATCTCGGCGCCGATACGCAAGTACTTCTGGGGCGTCTTGAGGAAGTCGACGACCTCGATGAGCTCCTGCTTGGCCTCTTTGTGCCCGGCGACGTCGTTGAAGGTCGTGTTGACCTTGTTCTCGCGCCCGAAAGTCTTGGCGCGCGACTGGCCGAACTGCATGACCTGGTTCGGACCTCCCTGCGAGCGCATGAGGAAGAACCAGAAGAAGCCGATAAGCAACGCGATCGGCAGGATAGAACCCAGCAATATTCCGAGCCACTGCGGCGGGTTGCGGATGGTGACGCTAGGAACGTCGGTGCGCAACTCGGTGAGTAGCGAGTCCGTGAGGATGGTGGTCGTACGGAAAGAGCGGATGGTTTGAGGTTCGCCGTTGATGACGACCTGCGACTCACTGCCTAGTTCGCCAGTGATGACACCGCTGTTGCGGTCGATGGTGACGGACGAAACCTTGCCCTTATCGACTAGTTCCGTGAAGGTGGAATAGTTGATCTCGCGGCTTCCCGAGCCAGAATTGAACTGGTTGAATACGAAGATGCCCAATATGAGGAGCATCACGACCAGCCAGGGGTTAAACGAACGTTTCAACGAAAGCCTCCAGGGTCTGGGTACCTCAATCGGCCGCGGGTGGCAAGGCTGCGGGCGCGACCGCGGGGCTCCGCGGACCAATGGTAAGAGCGTAGCACCGGACCATGAGCCAACACTGTACCGGGGCGTCAGTTCCCTTCGGGAACCTTAACGTCCGGAGCGCGCTGGCGACGTTAGTGCGCCTACGAGACGGCGCCCGTCACAAGAACTTGAAGCCCTTCGGCACGGTAACGAGGCCGCCGTCTGCCACGATGAGGCCTCGCGCGCGGTCCTTGTCCAGGTCCACGCCCAGTGTTTCGCCGTCAGGCACGACGACGTTCTTGTCGATGATGGCGTTCTTGACAACCGCGTGGCGGCCGACGGTCACATTGTCGAACAGCACGCTGTTCTCGACAGTGGCGTACGAGTTGACGCGCACGCGGCGGAACGCCACCGTGTGCCTCAACGTGGCGCCAGAGATGATCACGCCCCCGGCGAGGAGCGAGTTGAACGCCTGACCGCGGCGCCCTTCCTCCTCGTGAACGAACTTGGCTGGGGCGGAGAACTCCGCGGAGGTGCGCAGCGGCCACTCCTCGTTGTAAAGGTCGAACTCTGGCTTGACGGCTACTAGGTCCATGTTGGCTTCCCAGTAGCTCTCGAGGGTTCCGACGTCGCGCCAGTACGTGTTCGGCCCGACCTGCCCGCGGATTGGGTTGCGGGCGAAGTCGTACGCGAAGAGCCGCTTGCCGTCGTCGAGCGCCCGCGGCAGCACGTCCTTCCCGAAATCGTGGTCCGAGTCCAGCATCTTGGCGTCGTCCTGGAGCATCTGCATGAGCGCGTCGACGGTGAAGACGTAGTTGCCCATGCTCGCGAGGCAGTGCGTCGGGCGCCCAGGCATCGGTTTCGGGGCCTCCGGCTTCTCGTTGAACTCCGTGATTCGCCAATCGTCGGCTACCTGCAGCACGCCGAAGCGCCTGCCCTCCTCGACTGGGGTCGGGTAGGCGGCGATCGTCACGTCGGCAGCGTTGTCGAGGTGGTACTCGATCATGTGGCCGATGTCCATCTTGTAGATGTGGTCGCCAGAGAAGATGGCCACCAGGTCGGCGCGGTTGTTGTCGATCAGGTGGAGGTTCTGATAGATGGCGTCGGCCGTGCCGCGGTACCACTCGGCGCCAAGTTCCTCGTAGAGGTACATCTGCGCGGGCGCCAACGTTATGAAGTGGTCGTCTAGGAAGGTGCCGAAACGCCAGTGGCGTTGGATGTGTTCCGTCAGGCTCTGCGCCTTGAACTGCGTGAGCACGTAGATGCCGTAGACGCCAGAGTTGATCATGTTGTTGAGCGCGAAGTCGATGATGCGGTACTTGGCGCCGAAAGGCACGGCAGGCTTCGTGCGCCGCCACGTTAGGGGGTGAAGGCGCGAACCCTTGCCACCCGCGAGAACCATCCCGATAACCTTGACCTTGCGGTTGAGCATTCGCCCTCCAGACAGGCGCCAATCACTGGCGCGGAAGCGGTGGCCCTCCTGCAGGGCGCGCGGCCCCTGTCGGCGTGGCTGCATGATAGCCCGGCCTTAGCGCGGTAGCGTGGCTGTCATGCAGGCGCACGAGCCCACGCTCTTCGACCATTACATCGCAGACATCCCGCTGCCGGACGGCGAGGCGGCGTTCAGACGCCAACAGCTGGGCAGTTGGGTATACGGTCACGGGGTAACCGACCCGGCGGCCATGACGAACTTGCCGCCGCGCCTCCGTGAGTGGCTGACTGCTAACCTCGGCACGCAACCGTTCGTCAAGCACCAACGGTTCCCTTCAGACGACGGCTCGGTGCGCTACCTGTTCACGCTGCGCGACGGCAAGCAGACGGAGGCCGTCTACATGCCGTACGCCGGTCGCCGCACCGTGTGCATCTCGTCAATGGTCGGCTGCCCGGCAGGCTGCGCCTTCTGCGCCACAGGCGCGCTCGGTTTCGGGCGCAACCTCACTCGCGGGGAGATCGTGGCGCAACTCGTCGAGGTAGCACGCCACGAGGGCGTGCCGCCGACGAGCATCCGCAACGTGGTCCTCATGGGCATGGGCGAGGCGCTCCTCAACTACGACAACGCCATCGGCGCCATCCGCAGTTACATCGACCCGCTCGGGCTCGATATGTCGCCGCGGCGCATCACGCTGTCGACGGTCGGGTTGCCTAACCGCATCCGTAAGCTGATGGGGGAGGGGCTGCCCCTCGTTCTCGCCGTCTCGTTGCACGCCCCAGACCAGGAGACCAGGCAGCGCATCATTCCAACCGCCCTAGCGCATACGGTGCCAGACATCATTGACGCGTTACGCGAGTGGCAGTCGACCATCGGCCGCCGCATAACCATCGAATACACGATGCTAGAGGGCGTCAACGACCACGAGTGGCAGGCGGACAAGCTCGCGGAGCTCGTCAAGGGCCTCACCATCCACGTCAACCTCATCCCCTTCAACCCCTGGACCGACTCAGGTTTCTCCGGCACGCCCCGCGCGCGCCTTAGCGCGTTCCAGCAACGCTTGGCCGCCAAGGGGGTCAGCGTGTCGGTGCGCTTCAGCCGCGGCAGGGACGCCGGCGCCGCTTGTGGGCAGTTGGCGCTGCAGGGGGCCGACGCCGCGGCGGTAGCCGATTCCGGGGTCGTGATGCCGCTCGCCTGAAGCGTTGCTGGTGGATGATTTCACAAGAACCGCCCACTGGCCCGGTATACACTTGTCGACAACTCTCGCGTGGCACGGGGTGCCGCTGAGCGAGTCGGCTGCTGGGAAGCTCCAACAGGAGGTCACCACGGACCACCTCTGGCAGCACCGACCACAGCGATCTGGAGGCAGGCATGATCAGTGGAACCCGCAGGTGGAGTGGCCGAGCGGTATTCGTCGCGCTAGCCGCAGTGCTCCTGCTCACACCGGTGTGGGGACAATCCGTCACCCAGCTGCGTGCCGAGGTTACGTCCAACCCCTCGAGCGTGGTCGCTTGGGTGGCGCTGGGCAAC
Organism: Trueperaceae bacterium; assembly: GCA_035703635.1. Lineage (GTDB taxonomy): Bacteria > Deinococcota > Deinococci > Deinococcales > Trueperaceae > JAAYYF01. The sequence continues at coordinate 20,495 of DASSXV010000021.1, forward strand.
GCTTACTACGGACAAGGTGAGTTCGACCTCGCCAAGGAGAGCTACCTGGAGGCCATCGCCCTCGACTACACCTCCGGTGACGCTCACTACGGCCTCGGCCTCGCCGAGTTCTCCCGCGGCGACTATCAAGCCGCGCTCTTCGAGTTCACCGAGGTAACGCGCCTCTACCCAGAGCGCTTCGATGGGCAGTTCAACCGCGCCGTCACGCTAGCGCGCTTGCGGCGCCCAGCGGATTCGGCGCAGTCCTTCAAGGAGGCCATCGCGCAAGCGGCTCCGGAAGCTAGCCCAACCGACCGCGTCCAGGCGCAACTCGGCCTGGCAGCTCAGCTTGAGCTGAGCGACGATTGGGACGGCGCCGCCACGGCTTACGCCGCCGCGCTCGAGCTGGAGCCGAACAACTCCGACTACGTCATCCGGCGCGGCCAGGCGCTTTACCGCGCTGGCAAGGGCCTTGAAGCGCTGCCTGAACTAACGGCTCTCGAGTCCAACAGCGGTGATTACCGCGTCAGCGCGCTCATCTCTGACATCTACGTAGGTCAAGGCCAGATCGATTACGGCATCTGGTCGTTGGAGCGCGCCCTCCAGAAGGCGGAGAAGGCGGATGACGCGGCCGCGCAAGCGAGCACGCTCGTCAAGCTCGGCACCCTGCAGAGCGGCCTCGGCCGCGACACGCAGGCGCGGGACTCGTTCGAGCGCGCTGTGCTCATCGACCCGTCTTCATGGGAAGCCCAGTACAACCTCGGTGCCGCGTACCTCGAGGGCGGCCAGACGCGAGAGGCGCTCACCGCGCTCCAGAACGCGCAACGCCTCGATCCGAACCGCGCTGAGGTATACCTCGCGCTCGCTACCGCTCACGACCAGCTCTCCAACAGCGCGGAGGCGCTGACCAGCGCCCGCGAGGCCATCGCGCGCCTGACGGACCCAGCACTCGTTACGGACGCGCGCTTCATCGCGGGTCGCGCCCTCTACCGCCAAGGCGACTTCGCTGACGCAGCCACCGACCTCCAGGCGGTGCTCGTAGAGCGCCCAAGCGACGCGCAAGTGCAACTCTGGGTCGGCCTGGCGGCCTACCAGCAGGCCGATTACCTCGGCGCCGTCCGCAGCTTCGAACGCGCGGTGCAGCTCAACCCAAGCAGCGTGGAGGCGCGCGTCAACCTCGGCGCCAGCTACCTCGCCGCTCAACGCTACGAGGACGCCGAGAAGGTCTACCAACTCCTCGTAGGTCAGAACGCGCAAGACCTGGAGAGCCTCTACAACCTCGGTTGGTCGCTTTACTCGCAAGACCGCCGCGGGGGCGCCCGCGACGCGTGGGTGAGCTCCTGCCAGCAGGGCTACCAGCCAGCCTGCAACGCTATTAGCACATACCTGTAATGACCGGCGTGTTCGACCCGCGTGCTCTATGCGGGTCGAACACGCCTTTTCGGGGGCGCTCGTGCCTCACCAAGCAAAGGTAGGATGGGATCCATGGACTGGCTTCGACGCAACTGGCCCGATCTTCTAATCGGCGTGGCCCTCGTGGCCGTTATCGCGGGCATCATCGCTACCTTGATCTCTGGTGGGTCGTTCTTCCCCGTCGGGCAGGGCGCGCGTAACGCGGGCGGAGCCAGCACGACTCAGAGTGCGCCCGTTATTCCGAACACGCCTGCCCAACCCGGTGCTGGCTTGCCAGACCCCGCCCAGCCGGGAGCCGCTGAACCAAGCGCCGTTGGCCAGCCAACCGAGCCAGCTGCCGCCTCCGAGCCAACGACGAACGCGCAAGCAGGTACCGCAGCCGCAACCCAAGAGCCTGCCGCGCCGACCACCAGCCAAGGCGGCGCGCCTATCGCCGTGCTCCCACCTAGCGGCGCCCCAACGCCGACTCCGGCAGGTCAGCCTGCCGCCACGCCGCAACAAGCTGCGCCTGCGGTCACGCCGGTGGCGCCAAGCGCGCCGGCCGCCACTGTCACGGCGCCGCCTGCGGCTCCGGCTAGCACCGCCGCGGCCGGCACTGCGGCCGCAACTGCGGCCGCGGACGAGAGCTCTTACCGCGTGTCGGTCGGCGCCTTCGGCAACGCCGATAACGCGCAACGCCTGGCCAGCACCTTCCAAGCGGCCGGTTACCCGGTGCTGTTGGGGACGCAAGGCAACCTCACGATCGTGCTCGTAGGGCCATACGAGACGGAAGAGCAAGCGCGCAGCGTGGCCGCCGCCATCGGCGCAGGCAACTTCGACGTAGTCGACCCAACCGTTTACCGCTACGACCCAAGCGGCGCAGGCGCGGGCGCAGCTGGCCAGGCCACCCAGGCACCAGTCACTAGTGGCGCCGCAACGCCAGCCGCTGCCCAGGCGACGGCCCCAGCCGCCGCCCCTCAAGCAACTGCGGCCGCTGGTCGCTACCTGCAAGTCGGCGCGTACGGCAGCCGCGAGAGCGCCCTTCCACAGATCGAGCGCCTGAGCGGGCTCGGCTTCTCGGTGACAGAGCGCACGGAAGGCACCCTCCTCAAGTTGCTCGTCGGACCGTTCGAGGGCCAATCCCTCACTAGCGCCCAGGAGCGCCTGAAGGCAGCAGGCATCGAGAGCTTCGCCCGGTAATGAACAAAGACCTCCCGTCTGTGACGGTGAGCAGGCTCGTCGGTTACTTGAGGGTACTCACCGACTTGGAGGGGGAGGGGGTCGTTTACGCCACCTCTGAGCGCCTTGGCGGCGCCGCCCAAGTCTCCGCCCACCAAGTGCGCAAGGACCTGCTACTCGCGCGAGTCACGTCTGGCACGCGCGGACGGGGTTACACGGTGGCCATCCTGCGCCGCGAGTTGAGCGGCACGCTCGGCCTAACCCGCAGGTGGCGGGTCGCCATCGTTGGCATGGGCCGCCTTGGCCAGGCCATCGCCGATTACCCGCACTACAAGGGCTTCAACTTCGAGCTCGTTTGCGCCTTCGACCGCGACCCCCACAAAGTAGGCAAGGTCATAGGCGGCCTACCAGTTCACCCCCTCGAGCAACTCACGTCACGCACGACCGAGTTGGCGTTAGACATCGCGTTCCTTACGGTGCCGGTCTCAAGCGCGCAAGCGGCGACCGACCTGATCGTCGCGGCGGGCATTCGCGGCGTCCTCAACTTCGTGCCGACCGCCATCAGCGTGCCTGAGAACGTGCGCGTCGAGCCCGTCGACTTCCTTGCAGGCCTCAAGCGTCTGGCCTTCTACTTGCAGCCTCACGACGAGCAGCTCGCGCCAGCCAGCTAGTGCGGTATGGCACAAGCGGCTGCATATACTGACCTAGTGTTCGAGATCGTAACGCCCGAACTACGGCTGTTCGAAGAGCGCCTGGAGAGCGAGCTGCGCTCGTCCGTCGCGTTCATCGAGGCCATCGGCGCGGACCTGGCGCGTGCAGGCGGTAAGCGGCTGAGGCCAGGGGTGGCGTTTCTAACGGGCCGCCTCCTTGGCGCGCAGCCGGAGACAGCTATGCAGGTCGCGCTCGCGGTCGAGCTCTTCCACTCGGCCTCGCTGCTTCACGACGACCTTATCGACGACGCAGACACGCGCCGCGGCAGCGAGGCCGCCTTCCGGCGCTACGGGAACGTCGTCAGCGTCATGTCGGGAGACTTCATGCTCGCACGCGTCCTCGGGCTCCTCGCTCAGAGCGGCAGCGCGGCGTTCACCGCCCTGATGGCGCGCACCGCAGCGGACGTGTGCGAGGGCGAAGTACTCCAGTTCCAGGTCGCCACCTTGCAGGAATACTCGTGGGAGAACTACCGACGCATCATCGAGGGCAAGACGGCCGTGCTCCTTGCCGCCGCAAGCAAGGGCGTCGGGGTGCTGGCTGGGGCAACGGTCGACGAGCTTGCCGCGTTGCAGACGTTCGGCATGGCATACGGCCGGGCGTTCCAACTCCGCGACGACTACCTCGACCTCCTCGGCGACCCCGCCGTGCTAGGTAAGCCCGTCGGTGGCGACCTGCGCGAAGGCAAGGCGACTCACACGGTGCTTAGCCTCATCCTCGACCACGACTCGGAAGAGACCCGTACCATCCTGACGAGGCACGCAGCGCAAGGTGGCGACGTCGAGCGCGTGGCCGACCTGGCGCTGGCACTTGGGGCAGCAGAAGCCACGCGCCGCGAGATCGAAGCGCAAGCCGCCGAGGCGGTTGCGGCGCTCGACGCCTTCGCTCCGTCGGCGGAGCGCAGCGCCTTGATCGGTTTGGCTGAACACGAGGTTGCTCGGCTGCGCTGAACGCGGCGACGGACAAGGGGTGTGACGAGTGCCGTAGCACGGCGACGCGCTACACTAGCCGCTAGATGCCAGAAATCGATTCCGACCAGGTACTCAGCTTCTTCTTGGAGCACCCAGAACGTCCCTGGCACGTGCAAGACATCCAGCGCCGCTTCAAAGTCGAAGACCGGGCCGCACTGCGCCACCTGCTGGCGGAGCTAGCCGACGCTGGGCGCCTTATCCGCACGCGCCGTCGCACATACGGCCTGCCGCAAGAGATGAACATGGTTCTAGGCCGTCTCCAGGTCGCTTCCGGCGGCTACGGGTTCGTGATCCCGGACGCGGGAGGCAAGGACCTCTACGTGCCAGCCGATCGCCTCGGCGGCGCGTGGGACGGCGACCGCGTGATGGCGCGCCCGAACCCCATGAAAAGCGAAGACGACCGGCCATCTGGCGAGGTCGTCCGGATCCTCGAGCGCGGCTACAAGCAAGTCGTTGGCACCCTCGAGTACGCCCGGGGTTACGCCATCTTGCGCCCCGACTCCGTGCGCTTGCAGAACAGGCTCCTCCTCACGCCAGAATCGGTTGGCAAGCTCGAGGGCGGCTCGCGCATCGTCGCCCGCATGGTGTGGCCAGAGGAGTCAGGCGAACGCGAACCGTTCGGCGAAGTCGTCGAGTTCTTGGGCATGGAGGACGACCCCGAAGTCGAGACGCGCGCCGTGATAGTCAAGTACGACCTCAAGTCTGAGTTCGACCCGGCCACGCTCGCGGAGGCCGCAGCGGTGCCGGACGAGGTCACGGCCGAGATGATGGCTGGCCGCACCGACTACCGCAAGGCCATTACCGTCACCATCGACGGGGAGGACGCCAAGGACTTCGACGACGCCATCAGCATCGAACGCCTCGACTCGGCTCGAGACGGCCTCTTGCGCATCGGCGTGCACATCGCGGACGTCAGTTATTACGTGGCCGAGGGCACGAGCCTCGACAAGGAAGCCGTCGAACGTGCCACCTCCGTCTACCTGCCGGGCCGCGTGCTGCCCATGCTGCCGGAAGAGCTGTCGAACGGCATCTGCTCGCTCGAGGAGGGCAAGGCGCGCCTCGCGCTCTCGCTGCTCATCGACATCGAGCGCAGCGGCGAGGTCAAGTCGTTCGAGTTCAAGGAGACGGTCATCCAGTCAGACGCGCGCCTCACCTACGGCGAGGTGCAAGCGTTCGGCAATGGCGGCCGCATGCCTGCAGGCAGGCGCAAGCTCGAGCGCGACCTGAAGGTGCTCCTCAACCTCACGCAGGAACTGCGCAAGGCGCGCATCGGGGCGGGCGCTCTCGACTTCAACTTCACGGAAGCGCGCGTCGAGGTTGACGATCAGGGCGCGCTGCACGTCACACCCGTGCGCAGCGATTCGGCAAGGCAGCTAGTCGAGGAGATGATGCTGCTTGCCAACCGGCTGGTGGCAGGCGAGCTCAGCCGCCGCGAGGTGCCAGCCCTCTACCGCGTGCACGAGGACCCGAGCGCGGAGAAGATCCAGATCCTGCAGAAGGCGCTCTCGCGCCTCGGCTACGTGCTCGACCTCGAGCACGCGAAGCCTCAAGACCTGCAAGCCATCTTGCGGCAGGCGGCAGGCAAGCCCGAAGCGCAGCTCGTCAACACCTTGCTCCTGCGCAGCCTCAAGCAGGCGCGTTACTCAAGCGAGGACCTCGGCCACTACGGCTTGGCGTTCGAGAGTTACTTGCATTTCACGAGCCCCATCCGCCGTTACCCGGACCTCGTCGTGCACCGCGTGGTTAGGGCGCTCCTGCAGCACCGGCTGTCGCCGACGCTCAAGGAGCGCATGAAGACCGACTTCCCGGCGCTGGCCGAGCACGCTAGCGACCGCGAACGCGTCGCGGAGGAGGCGGAGCGCGACCTCACCCGTTACTTCCACGCGCGTTGGGCCAAGGAGCACGTCGGCGAGTCGTACACGGGCGTCGTCGTTGGCGTAACGAACTTCGGGGTGTTCCTCGAGCTCCCCAACGCCGTCGAGGGCCTGATGCACGTAAGCCACCTGGTCGACGATTACTACCTGTACATCGAGGACCAGCTCATGCTCATGGGTAAGCACTCGCGCAAGCGTTACCGCATGGGTGACCGAGTGGAGGTGAAGATCTTGGCCGCCAATCCAACGCAGAGGCAGATAGACCTCATTCCGGCAGACATGCCGATGCCGGAGGTTGAACCGGAGGAGAAGCAGGTAGACACCCGCCCTCCCGGCAAGCTCAAGACGCCACAGCAGGGCGCGGCCGAGGGCGTCGTCACCGTCATCGCTGGGCGTGGACCGCGGAAGGCCGCCAAGCCTGGCGCTAAGAGCGCTGGGGGAGAGAAGCCGGCGCAGGGCGCAACGAAGGCCGCCGCTGGCAAGGGCGGCGACGCCAAGGTAGCCGCGGCGGCGAAGCCGGCGGGTAAGGGTGGAGCCGGCAAGCCAAGCGCGCCGAAGCCGCCAGCGAAGAAGGGCGCGACGAACGACGCCGCCGCCAACCGGTCCGCTGGCGCCCAACCGCCTGCCAACGCCCGCGCCGCGGCCCAGACGGCCGCGGAGAAGACCGCGGCTGGGCGCGCAGCGAAGGCCGCAGCAGACAAGGCAGCTCGTAGCGCCGCCGCCGCGGCCAGCGAGAAGGCCGCCGCAGCGGAGCCGGAGACGTCAGCCCCAGCGCCGCGAGCGAAGAAGCGCAAGGTGCTGCGCTTCGGTTGAAGTGCCCGGCATCTCGTCTGGTACACTTCGCCAACCACGACACCGCCGGCGCGCGCCTGCCTTTGCCGTAAAGCGCTGGCTCCCCGGTCGGGTGTAAGGGAACATAGGGAGAGACCGCATGGCCAAGGCATACCGCTACCCGCTCACTCGTGTCTGCCTTCGCGGCGGCACCATGACCTTGCCGCTCGCCATGCTGCAGCTCTTCCCGGAAGACGGCCAGATCGTGGCCGTCGACAACGAAACGGGTGAGGAGTACGCGCTCGAACTTACGAGTCCACGCGTCCTGGCTGGACTCGGTGACTTGTACGCCGCCCACGACCTCGAGGTCAACGACGAGCTCCACGTCGCGCCGCTAGGCGGCGGGCGCTTCGGTTTCGACGTCGTCTCGCGCACCAAGCGCTCGGCCAGTACGCAAGCTACGGCGCTCGTCGCCATCCTCGATGAGCTGGCCACGGCAGGCGTTCCCGCCACGGAGGCCGAGGTGCACGCTCTCTACCCGACCTTGCCACTAGGCTTCGACGTCACCCCCTACTTGGCTGCCGACCCGCGCTTCGAGCTTCGCAACGGCCGCTGGCAGAGTGCGGCCGCGGAAGCGCCAGAAGTGGAGGAGGCGCCAGAGCCAGCGCGCCTCTCGGCCACGGTGACCGCCCAGGTGACTGAACTCGTCGAGGTCGCGGCCGGCGGTGCCGCGGTCACGGCAGCGTCTGAGGGAGCGGCTCAGGCCCAGTACGGCGCCGATCGGCCCGCGGCCGATACGCAACAACCGGCGCTGTGGGGCGCCGAGCGCGGTTCGGAGGTCTGGCAGGGTTTCGCCGCCAGCGCGGAACGCGGTACTGCTTATGCAGAAGCGGGTGCGTTGCCTCATGACAGGGCGTCAGCTCCTAGGCAAGTCCACGAGCGGCGCACCCCGGACCGTCAAGCGCCCGTCGGGGGCGGTGCGGAACGGGACGAGCGTGAACCGAACGGCGGCGACCTCGTCATCGTCGAGCTCGCTCAGCGGCTGCGCACGATGCTGGAGCCGCTCGGCTTCCGCATCGTGCCCCTCGGCGGTGGCCAAGTGACGCTGGTCGCCGACCTCGGCCGCCGTAACTACCAGGTTCACGTGCAGCTCCTGCCGACCGGGGAGCGCCTCGACTGGGCGTCGTTGCTGGCTAAGCGCAGGAGCTCGACCGCGCGGTACTTGGCGGTCATCGGCGATCACCGCGACTTGTTGAGGCTCACCAGCCCGGCTGAGTTGGCCCGCGCCACCCTGTGGAGCTGGGAGGGGCTAGAGCGCCTGCGCGTCCTGCACGGCACGGTGCCAGTCAGCCCGATCGATTTGGAGTCGCACTTCGAGCGCGACGGCCTCTTCGAGTCCGGCCTGCAGCGCTTCGAGCAGGGGGTAGCTGCCCGCGTGGCGGAGCGTGGCGCCACCTCAGAAGTGCTCACGCGCCTAGCTAACTTGCGTGCACCGACCGTGTTCCTGCTCGAGGAGTTGGCGACGGACGCGGGCATGAGCCGCGAGTCCGTCTTGCGCATCCTCGAGCGCCTGGCTGAGGCGCCCTTCCACCTCGTTGCCCGCGTGGACCAGGGCGAGTTCCTGCTACGCATGCGCGTGGCCGACGCCTTGACGAACATCGGGGCGTACGCTGCGTCGTTACGCGAGCGCTTGCCTGTCAGGAAACACGAGCGCCTTACGGGCCTAGACGACGATGTCGACGCCGCAACGAGTGACGGCGCCGCAGAGGTTGCGGAAGCCGACGCTGACGAAGCTGGTCTCGGCGGCGCACTCAAGGCCTGAGCGGCCGAGTATCTGCGTGAGCGCCAGGAATACCCCTGGCGCTCACGCTTTCTCGTTTTCAGGTCAGAGGTCTTGCAGCGCCCTGACGGGCAGGGGGCCGGCCGCGCGCGCGCTGGCCGCGGCGGCCATGGCCTTCACCGTCCAGGTAGCAGCCTCGGCCGTCGTGACGTACGGCACGCCGTTCTCGAGCGCGCGGCGCGCCTCTGGCGTCTGGTCTACGTCGATGAGGATGTCGTAGTCCGCGTCCGCGCCGGCCGCGAGGGGGCCGCGAGCCACGGCGAAGCCCAACTCAGTAAGCAGACTTGCCTGCTCGTCTAAGCCCGTGCCGATGAGGCGGGCGGTGCCCGCCCCAGGGAGGAGCGCTCCAGCGCCAAGCGCAGCGCGGTAGTAGGCGAGGTACGGGTCTGGGTCGACGCCCATGCTCTCGCCAGTTGAGCGCATCTCTGGGCCTAGGAACGGCGCAACGCCAGCGAACTTCAGGAACGGCAGCACTACTTCCTTGACGCTGTAGTAACTCGGCCGCGGCGTGTTGACGAAACCGAGTTCCTGCAGGGTCCTGCCTGCGCTGATCAGCGCCGCCAGCTTGGCGAGTGGCACGCCGATGGCTTTGGAGAGGTAGGGGATGGTGCGGCTAGCGCGGGGGTTCGCTTCGACCACCATAACGTCGTCGCCGCGCACGACGTACTGCACGTTGATGAGCCCGATCACGCCGATGCCTTGCGCGAGCTGGACGGTGTACTCCTCGATCTTGGCGAGGGCCGCGCCCGAGAGGCTGACTGGCGGGGTGATGCAGGCGCTGTCGCCCGAGTGAATGCCCGCCAACTCCACGTGCTCCATCACGCCGGCCACGACCGTGAGTTGCCCGTCGCTGAGGGCGTCAACGTCCACTTCCGTGGCGCCGGAGATGAACTCGTCGAGCAAGATCGAGGGGTTGTCTGGCAGTTCGGCGTACACCTCGCTGAGGTAGGAGACCAACTCGGCCTCACTGCGCACGACGCGCATCGCGCGCCCGCCAAGCACGTAACTTGGCCGCACCATGAGCGGGTAGCCGATGGTGGCTGCGAGGCCGACCGCCTCCTCCGGGTGCTGCGCGACTGCGCCGCGCGGCTGCGGCACGCCGAGACGCTGGCAGAGCGAGTGGAACGCGTGGCGGTCCTCCGCGGCGTGAATGGCCGCGGCGGGCGTGCCCCACACTGGCACCCCAGCCGTAGTCAGCGGCCCGGCGAGCTTGAGTGGCGTCTGGCCGCCTAGCTGGACGATGACGCCGTCCGGCTGCTCGTGATCGACGATGTTCGCTACGTCCTCGAAGGTGAGGGGCTCGAAGTAGAGGCGGTCTGCGGTGTCGTAGTCGGTAGACACCGTCTCCGGGTTCGAGTTGACCATGATGGTCTCGAAACCAGCGTCCTTGAGGGCCCAGACGGCGTGGACGGTCGCGTAGTCGAACTCCACGCCCTGCCCGATGCGGTTGGGGCCAGACCCAAGGATGATGACTTTCTTGTTGTCTGACGGTAGCGCCTCGTCCTCCCACTCGTAAGTTGAGTAGAGGTAGGGCGTGTACGCCTCGAACTCGGCCGCGCAAGTATCGACCGTCTTGTAGACGGGCCTGCCGTCGTGCTGGAGGCGCGCCGCGCGCACCGCGGCGGGGTCACTGTCCGTCAGGGTGGCTACTTCGCGGTCGGAGAAGCCGATGCGCTTCACTTCACGCCAGCGCTCCCACGTCCAATCGTCGATGGCGGGGCCGTCCTGCACCTCCCTCTCGACCTGGGTGACCTCTTTCAGTTGGGTGAGGAACCACGGGTCGATGCCAGTCGTCTCGTGCAATGAACGTACTGACCGGCCGCGCCGCAGCAGTTCGATGACCGCTGTGAGGCGCTTCGGGTTGCCGTGCAGGCGGGCATCCAGCTCGTCGATGTCGAGGTCGGCGGTCTCGCTGCGGACGTCAAGCTCGAGCGAGCGCATGGCCTTGAGCAGCGACTCCTTGAAGGTGCGGCCGATGGCCATTACCTCACCAACGGAGCGCATCTGCGTGCCGAGCGTGGTCGAAGCCGTCGGGAACTTCTCGAACGCGAAGCGTGGGATCTTGGTGACGACGTAATCGATCGTTGGCTCGAACGCCGCCTTCGTCTCCTTGGTGATGTCGTTCGGGAGTTCGTCGAGGTGGTAACCGACGGCCAGCAGGGCAGCGATCTTGGCGATGGGGTAACCGGTCGCCTTGCTTGCCAGGGCAGAGGAGCGCGAGACGCGCGGGTTCATTTCGATGACGATCACGTCGCCATCGACGGGGTTGACGGCGAACTGGATGTTGGAGCCGCCGGTGTCTACGCCGATCTCGCGGATGATGGCGATGGAGTAGTCGCGCAGGCGCTGGTACTCCTTGTCGGACAGGGTCTGGGCTGGCGCGACGGTGATGCTGTCGCCAGTGTGCACGCCCATCGGATCGAAGTTCTCGATGGAGCAGATGATCACGACCGTATCGTTCTGGTCGCGCATGACTTCGAGCTCGTACTCTTTCCAACCGAGCACGGACTGCTCGACGAGGACGCTGTGTACAGGCGAGTCGTGCAGGCCCTGCTGGACTATGGAGCGGAACTGCGCCTCGTCGTATGCGATGCCGCCGCCCGTGCCGCCGAGGGTGAAGCTCGGCCTGATGATGGCCGGGTAGCCGATGGTGCCGACGAACGCCATGGCCTCCGCCAGACTCGTGACCATCTTGCCGACCGGGGTCTTGATGCCGATCTTGGCCATGGCTTCCTGGAAGAGTTTCCGGTCCTCGCCCTTCTGGATGGCGGCGTAGTTGGCGCCGATCAACTCGACGCCGTACTCGGCAAGCACTCCTGACTCGTGCAGTTTGGATGCCAAGTTGAGGGCCGTCTGGCCGCCAAGGGTTGGCAGCAGGGCGTCTGGGCGCTCCGTCGCTATGACCTTGGTGACGAACTCGGGCGTGAGCGGCTCGATGTAGGTGCGGTCGGCCACTTCCGGGTCGGTCATGATCGTGGCCGGGTTCGAGTTGACGAGCACGACCTCGTAACCGGCAGCTCGCAGCGCCTTGCAAGCCTGAGTGCCGGAGTAGTCGAACTCGGCGGCCTGGCCGATGACGATCGGGCCGGAGCCGAGGATGAGGATCTTTTGGATATCTTCGCGTCTAGGCATGTATGAGGGGCCTCGCAACCACCAAAGCGCGAGTGTAGCACCCCGCCCTGCGGCACCGTACGGCCTGGCCGCCAAACCCCTAGAGCCACTAGGTGATTGCCCGGGTAGGCGATGCATGAACATGCGCGGAGGCGCAACCTTACTGCATGCCGCGAGATGGAGAGGCTGGCGCTAGAGCAGCCGTACCGGAGCCACTGGAGGTGCAACTAGGGCGCGCAGGCAGGCGCGCGGCTGGAAAGCCGGGCCGCGCCGCGCGCGGCCAGCGGCTGCCCCTCGCCGCCGAACCAGCCGCCAGCGCCCCGGAGGTGCTTGCGGCAGCTGGCTTCATCGCGCTACTGCGCACCCTTGGCCCTGCCGAGGCGGCCCGGAGCGAGTTGTGCGCCGGTCGCGTCAGGCTGCTGCCGCGCCTGCGCTCCGTCCAAGCAGAGGCCGTGCTCGCCCTCAACGCGCGCCTTGGGGCCGCAGTCGAGGCGTGGGCGGCGGTCGAGCAGGGCGCTACAGGGGCAAGGGCCGTTCACCATGCCGAGGTGGTGGTAAGGCCACTAGTCCGCGTTGGACCGGACGATCTCGTTAGGCCCGAGTTGGCGCTGCTACTCGTGCGCGGCCACGAGCGTACTGGCGATGACGACGCGCCACCAGCGCCGAGCTACGTGGCCGGCGCGTTAGGCACCGCTAGCGTCGGCCCAGCGCAGGTCGCGTTGGCCGTGGAGCTGGCAACTCCGTCGGGCGGTAGGGCAGAAGAAGCCGACCGCACGGGAGCGCGCCTCGCGGCGTACGCGCGCGCAGGAGTAAGGGAAGTGTGGCTCCTGGACCTCAAGCGCGGCTGGACCGAGGCTTACCGCACCCCATGGGCCGGCGCGTTCACCTCGCGCACGCTGTGGTACCCGGGTGAGGAGGTGCCTATCCCGGCGCTAGGCGGGACCGCGGTGTTGGCGCTGGAGTTCGGCTAGGTCGCCTTGCCTGTTAGTGGCATTGGTCAGGGCTCCGGGTTGCGCTCGAACTCCATCACGAAGCCTTCGCCTAGCACCGTCACCTTGTCGCCAGCCACCAAGCGGTGCTTGCGGCGCGTCTCGACCTTGCCGTTCACGCGCACCTTGCCCTGCTGGATGAGGAACTTCGCATGACCGCCGGTAGACGCGATGCCGAAGAACTTCAGCGCATCGTCTAGGCGTAGCGACGGCGCGGCCTCTGCCTGCTCTTGCTCGAGCGAGTCGTCGCTCGCCGTGTGAGCGCTCGCGACGTCGCCCTTAGAGGCGTCCCCAGTCGCAGCGTCGAGCTCTGGCTTCTTGGCGCTACTGTGATCCGGCATCAGCGCAACTCGACTGTCTCGGCCGCGGGGTAGCTGCCGAGGAACTTCACGAAGGCCGCGCGGCGCATCAGGTCAGTCATCGCGGCGGCCACGTTCGGGTCCTCGATGTGTCCGTCGATGTCCAGGTAGAACAAGTAACTCCACGGCTTGTCGCGCCGCGGGCGCGACTCCAACTTCGTCATGTTGATGTCGTGGCGCGGGAAGACCTCGAGGCACGTAACTAGGTCGCCTGGGCGGTGGCGCGTGGCGAGCACGAGGCTGCTCTTGAAGACCGTTCCGCCAGGGTGGGCGGCTTTCGTGCCGACCGTCCCCTTGCCATCGAAGTGCGCCAGGACGAAGAAGCGCGTGAAGTTGAACGGCAGGTCCTCGATCTTCTCGGCGAGCACGTCGAGGCCGTACTCCTCGGCGGCCCGCAGGCTGGCGATGGCGGCCTTGCCTTCGCCGCCGTTCTCCGCGAGGAGCTTGGCCGCGCCCGCGGTGTCGAAGTCCGTGACGGCCTCGAAACCGTGGCTACGGAGGTAACCGGCGCATTGCGCTAACGCCTGTGGGTGACTATAGACGCGCTTGACTTCAGCTAGCTGCACGCCAGGGCGCACGAGCAGGTTGTGGTGTACGCGCACGATGCGCTCGCCGACCACGTTCAGATCGGAATCCGTGAGGAGGTCGTAAGTCTGGTTGATGGAGCCGGCGATGCTGTTCTCGACCGGCAAGCACGCGAAGTCAACGGTGCCGTCGGCCGCCGCCGAGAACGCCTCCTGAAAGCTGGGAAAACCGACCGCTTGCCCTCCAGGAGCGAAGCCTAGCGCGGCTTCCTCACTGAAAGCGCCTGGAACACCTTGGTATGCGACGCGGACGGGCCGGGAATCGGTCATGGCGAGGAGTGTAACTCTAAGCGCTCGCCTCTACCTCTCGGCGCAGTGCGGCCAGGCGGCCGGTGACTTCCTCCAGGTCGAGTTGCAGCTCATGTAGACGCTTCAGCTCCGTGCCGACGAAGCGAGTGTACGGGCTGATGGCGCCGGTGAGCTTCTCCTGCGAACGGTCAAGCTCGAGCGCGAACTGCTTGCCGACGCCCTCGTCGATGGCCGCCTGCAACTCCTCCATCTGCCGCCGCAGTTCCCGCTTCGCGCGTGCGCGTTGGCGCGGGAAGACGAGGAGCCCCAAGCCCATGGCCGTGAGGCCGATGGCGAGGCCAGTGATGTCAAGCGCCGCGCCCGTCATGATGGCGAGCATGGCGGCGCTAAGCCCAAGGCCGCCGACTTCGAGCAGACCAGTCTGGATGACGGCGCCCTGCAGCCTGTCAGCGAACTGCCGAGCCGCGGCCGGAGCGTCGTACTCCACAAGGGCCGTCTCGGCGCGTTCACGCAGGCCGCGCAGAAGCGCCTGACGGTCGTACTGGAAGCGCCCCCCTACCTCGCCGATGACGCGCTCCTGCTCGGCGGCGCGCTTCTCGTTCAAGTAGCTCATGACGTCTTCCCACAAGTGGATGTTGCGGCTTATGAACCAGTCGACGAGCTCACTCAAGCCAGCGTCGATCTCAGCCTCAGCGCTCTTCACGACCTTGGCCTCGAACTCTTCCTTCACCTTCTGGCTGTTCATGAGCTTAGCGATGCGGCGCCAACGGATGGTGTCGTCGAAGAACTCCTCGCCACGCTGCTCGACCTCAGACAGCACGCCCTTGAGGGAGTCGACGTACTTCTTGAGGTCGCGCTTCATCTCACTCTCGAAGTGAGCGCGTTGCCGCTCGATCTCCGCGAGGGTGGAACTGTCGTCGTTGAGGAGCTCGAGGCGATTGTGCAGGACCTCCAGGTGATGGTCAGCCGTGTGCTTCGCCACGCCGAGCGGGGTGAGTAGCTTCAGCTTGAGCCTGTCGGGACCCAGACGCTGGCGGATGGCCGCCTCGAGTTCTGGCACGCCCGTGGCGGCTAGCGCCGCTTCGTTGCCCGCTTGGCGCGCCTGGAACGCCGCCCGTGCGCTTACCCCGAAGACTTCGGGGGTGGAGCCGAGCGTTTCGCGCGCATGTTGCGCCACGAACTCGAGCACCGTCTCACGCTCAGCCGCGCTGGCCAGGATGTCTATCTTGTTGACGACCATCAGGACCTTCTTGCCCCACGACGCGATCAGCTCGAGGAACTCGCGCTCGCTCTGCGTGAAGGGCCGGTCGGCGCTCGTGACGAACAGCACGAGGTCAGCGCGCGGCACGAAGCGCTCAGTGAGTTGCTGATGGCGCGCGACTATCGCGTTGGTGCCTGGCGTGTCGACGAACGCCACCGTGTCTAGCAACTCACTAGGGTAGGTGCGGCGCACGACGTCTTTCCCGTCGTCCTTCTCGCCCACCTCCGCGCCGTGAGTGATCACGGTCACGCGGTCGGTCGTCGGGGTAACCCCCTCCGGCATGACGCGCTCGCCAAGCAAGGCGTTGATGAGGCTCGACTTGCCCGCGTTGAACTCGCCCGCCACCACCAACAAGAAGATGCCGTCGAGGTCGTTCACCGCGGTGCGGACGTTGGCGACTGCCTCCGGCTCGGCCTCGAGTTTCGCGAGGAGCACGAGGAGGTCAGTCACCGCTCCCCGTTCGCGGGTGACGAGATCCTTCAGAGGCGTCGGCAGGTCGAGCATGGTGGCGAAGATACCACGCCGCCAACGCGCTTCCCGACCCTGAAGCGTTTGATACAGTCCCCCATGTCGACCCTCCGCGAGCTACTCGAGCGCTTCAAGGTTGAGGCCGGAATACTTAGTGACCTGGCAGCGGCCGCCGACCTTCTCTCCTGGGACCAGGACACTTACATGCCAGCTGGCGCCGCCAGTGGCCGTGGTCAGCAGTTGGCGACCATTCACTCCCTGCTGCATGCGCGCATCACGGACGACCGCATGGTCGACTTGCTCGCGGAGCTCGAGGCAAGTGACCTTGACCCGCGCGGCGTAGACCGCGCCATGGTGCGCGAAGCGCGCCGCGTGGCCGACCGCGCCAAGTTCGTGCCTGCAAGGCTCGTCGAGGAGCTCGCCAAGCGCACGAGCAGCGCGCGGGTGGCGTGGAGCCAGGCGCGCTCCGAGAACCGCTTCGAGCTGTTCGCTCCCGAGCTTGCCGCCGTCTTCGAACTCAAGCGCGAGGAAGCAGACGCCGTCGGGCGCGGCGGCCCGCGCTACGACGCGCTCCTTGACGAGTTCGAGCCAGGCGCAACGGTGGCGGGTATCAAGGAGCTTTTCGATCCTCTGCGGGCCGAGCAAGTCGCGCTGCTCGAGTCGATCGCCGCCACCGGCGTTCAGCACTCCGACGCGGTCCTGAAACGCAACTACCCGGTATCGGCTCAGCGTGAGCTGTGCCGCGCAACCGCGGCTAGCTTCGGCTACGACTTCGAGCATGGCCGCCTAGACGAGACCCTTCACCCGTTCGCCATCGCCATCGGCGCTACGGACGTGCGCATCACGACGCGTTACGACGAGAACTTCCTCAACACCGCCCTCTTCGGCACTATGCACGAGGCCGGGCACGCCATGTACGAGCAGGGCATCGCGCCGGAGTACCGACGCACGCCCTTGGGTCACGGCGCCAGCCTCGGCGTGCACGAGTCGCAGTCGCGCTTGTGGGAGAACCTCGTCGGGAGGTCGCTGCCCTACTGGGAGGGAGCGTTCCCGGCCTTGCAGGCGGCGTTCCCTAGCCAACTCGCGGGAGTGGCGCTGCGCGACTTCTACGCCGCCGCGAACCGCGTGGAGAACAGCCTCATCCGCGTCGAGGCGGACGAGGTGAGCTACAACCTGCACATCCTCGTGCGCTTCGAACTCGAGCTGGCACTCCTCGACGGCGACTTGGCCGTTGCCGACCTGCCTGACGCGTGGAACGGGCGCTACCGCGATTACCTCGGGGTAACCCCGCCAACTGACGCGCTCGGGTGCCTCCAGGACATCCACTGGGCCGTCGGCCTCATCGGGTACTTCCCGACATACGCCATCGGCAACCTCGTGAGCGCCCAGCTCTTCGAGGCGGCGAAAGCGGCCACCCCGACCCTCGACGACGACATCCGCGCAGGCGACTTCTCCGGGCTGCTCGCGTGGTTACGGGAGAACGTTCAGCGCCACGGTAGCCGCTACCGACCGGCCGAGCTGCTCGTTGCCGCGACCGGCAAGGAGCTTACGGCCGCGCCTTACCTGGCCTACTTGCGCGGTAAGTACTCTGATCTCTACGGCCTAAGGTAAATGTGCCCCGCCGCCCCTGACTTAGACTTGGGGGGTGAGGCGCCCGTCACCGAAGCTTCGTTGCCGTTGGTCGTGGCGCCAGAAGGAGACTGTGAGAATGTACTTGCGTAGGCAAGCGCTTGCCTTGGCCGCCATCTTGCTGGCGACCCTGCCGAGCGTCGCACTGGCACAACTAGGCGAGGCGCCGCAGCGGACGCTCGACGCCCTCGTCGACTACCTGCCCGTCGCGGCGGCCGAGGGTTACGAGGTCACCAGCGGGTTTCACTTCACCATCACGGAGGCGGACGGCGTGGCCGTCGAGGTCGGGGGCGCAGGCGCGCTGAGCGACGCCAACATGCGCTTCCTCGGCGCCTTGATCGGTGCGGCTAGCGGCTACGGCGAGGGCATCGCCGGCCCCGTGTCCGATTTCTTCCGCACGCGCGCAGCCGAACTCATCGGCGCCGGTGAGGTCGGGATCGAAGTCATGGAGTACATGATGTACTTGGACGTGGAGGCGGGATCGCCCGGTACCGTCAGCATGCGCTTCGTGCCTCTTTACGTCGAGCCGCAGCGTTTCGGGGTGCCGGCGCACGTCATCGGCCCGCTTGACGCCGCCCACGTCATCCGTCTCTTCACGGACTTGCAGTGCCCGTACTGCGCGCAGTTCGACGAGTTCGGCATGCCCATAGTCGAGGGCGACCTGCTGCCTCGCGGCGACGTGCGCTTCGAGCTCCACCACTTCCCCCTGAAGAGCATTCACGCCAACGCTGTCGTGGCAGCCGAAGCTAGCGAGTGTGTTGCGGCAGCTGCGACCGCAGCTGGCGGTCACGAGGCGGGCGAAGCGGCGTTCTGGACGTACCAGAGCGCGCTGTTCAGCGCTCAGCGGGACTGGTCCAACCTAGGCGACCCGTTGCCGCTGTTCGTTTCGTTGGCGGCCGACCTCGGACTCCCCTCCGAGGGCCTCGCGGCTTGCGTGAGGAGCGGTGAGTTCGGTGCTGCGGTCGAGGAGTCTTACCGCGTGGCGGCCCAAGACCTCCGCCTCACTGGCACACCGACGGTGTTCGTTGACGGCCTCAAGCTCGGCGATTACCGCAACCTTCAGGACTACCTAAGACTCATGCGCCTCGGCGCGGCCATCTCGCAGAGAGAGACGGAGCCGGCGCAGCGCTGACCGAACCGCGGTTCCAGCCAGGCGCACAACGTGGGCTTCGCATGTGCGATAGTGGGCCGTAGACGCAACGCGGAGATGCGGCGAGTGGGCGGTACGAGACTGACCGCCCTGCCCCGCAGTGCACGGGAGGGGAGCTAGATGACCGAAGCGAGCCAATACCCGAGTCTGGTGTGGCACCTGAAGAACACCGAGCTGTTCGAGGACCTCACGCCCGACGAGATCGAGCAGATGGCGCGCATAACGCCGTACAAGAAGTTCGCTGCCGGCGAGATCATCTACCACATGGAGGACCCGGCGGACGCCCTGTACTTCGTGCGCGACGGCATGGTGAAGATCTCCATGTACTTCCCGAACGGCAAGGAGATGATCCTGGGCCTCCTGGGCAAGTACGACATCTTCGGCGAGCTTCTCCTGTTACAGAGCGAGCGCCGCCCGAACCAAGCGGAGGCCGTTACCGACACGACCATCATCGTCATGCCGGAGATGGAGTTCCAGCGCCTCCTGCAGCAGCAGCCGCGCATAGCCATGAAGTTCATTCAGGTGATGAGCACCAGGCTTTGGCAGGCGCAACAGTGGCAAGCGGAGGTCGGGGCGTTCGATGCCCCAGGCCGCCTCGCCAACCTCCTGCTGCGCT
The DNA here is from genome assembly GCA_035703635.1 of Trueperaceae bacterium. GTDB lineage: Bacteria > Deinococcota > Deinococci > Deinococcales > Trueperaceae > JAAYYF01. The sequence goes on from DASSXV010000021.1 coordinate 39,625, forward strand.
TGGCGAACGACTTCGGGGTGCCATCCGATCGCGGCACGGTCATCGACCTCACCCTCACGCAGCAAGACCTCGCCAAGATGATCGGCGCTACTCGTGAAACGGTCAGCCACTGCCTAGCGCGCCTGCTGGAGTACGGTGCGGTGCGCCGCCGCCGCGCTCCCATAACGGTCAATCCGGAGCGCCTGCAGGCCTTTCTCGACGAAGCGAGCGCCTAAGAGAGTACAGACGCTCCCCACGGTGGCGGTCCTCTAGTACGACCCCTCTTGCGGGCGCGTGCTAGCGTCGCCTCGTGACGCAGGTCAGATGTTTCCTCGTGAGCACCGATTTCGGTGACGTCGTAGTCCGCGTGAACCCCGCAGCGGGCGGGTTGGATGCCGACCTGCTCGCGCTCGAGCCGGCCACTGCCTCGAACACGTCAGCGATCTCCATGGTCACGCCTCTGCGCGCGTTCGGCGCCAAGATGGTGGACCTGATCGAGATGCAGGGGCTAGCCGACGTCGACGTGAGCCCGGCGCTGCGTGAACTCCTGGTGCGCGAGAAGGCCACGCAGGAACTGAAGCGCATCGAACGGTACGCCCGGGAGCGGGGCGCCGCCGGTCCAGCGTGAAGCGCGGGGCGTTCGCGCCTCACGCGGCCTAGGATTTAGCAGTCGGCGCTTGAAGGGACGCGACTAATCCTCCTCGTCGTCCTCATCCACTACCTCGCCCAGATCGGCGAGTAGTTCCTTGTACAGCCGCAGCGTGAAGTCGCGGATGGCGTTCAGGGCGGCGTCGCCGCGCAGGTCCGCGCTCACGCGGCGCTCGGCCGCCTGGATCACGGCTGCCAGCACGTCATCCACCATCGGCCAGGGACCCTGGAACGGGGCGTCATCGTCCTCACTCGCTTGGTTAGGCGCGGCGCCAGCCGGCTGAGCCTCGGCAGGGGTGGGCGCTGCGACCGCGTGAGAGCGAGCTGCCCGACTCTCCTTCGTCTGGGCCAGCGCTCGCGCCGGCGCCGCTTTGCTGCCTTTGCCCGTGGTGTTTCCTTCGTTATCGCGCTTGGCGAGCGCGGCCAGCGCCTCCTCGGCTGCGCGGCGCTCGGCGTCGCGCTTCGAACCGCCTTGGCCGGTGCCAAGTAGGTCGCCTGCGATGGTCACGTCGCTAAGGAAGGACGGCTCGTGCTCCGGTCCGGTCTGCGCGGTGTCGAACTCTGGCCGCTCGAGGCCGAGCTTCTGGGCGCGCTCGATCAGCAACCCCTTGGGGTGCGCCATGTTTACTCCTCTAACGCTGCGAGATACCTGGTCTACGGCTCTGCCGCTGTGCCCTCGCAGCAGCTGCCGGGCTCCCGCCGTTGCCCTCGGCCGCCTCCATGCCATGTGCGGCGGTGCGGATGCGTTCAAGGGTGACGCCGCGAGCCCGGCAGCTGCAAGGGCAGGGTAGCACGGCGCCGGGCGCGCACTAGGGCCACGCTTGCGCTACCATTGGCGCCATGACCCGCTTGCTCCTGTGCGACGACCACGCCATGTTCCGCCAAGGCCTCCGGAGCATCCTCGAGACGGAGGACGACTTCAGGGTGATAGGTGAGGCCTCTACCGGGCGTGAGGCGGTGCGTTACGCCATCGAGACGCGCCCAGACGTCATCCTCATGGACATCCAGATGCCCGAACTAGACGGCGTAGCTGCCACGAAGGCCATCCTCTCCGAACAGCCTGACGCGCGCGTGATCATCCTCACCATGTACCGGCAGGATCGCTATGTGTTCGAGGCGGTGAAGGTCGGTGCCCGCGGCTACCTCCTCAAGGACGCTGGTGCGACCGAGCTCGTCGAGGCCATCCGCCGCGTGGCGGCGGGGGAGACGCTCCTCAACGCCGAGATGGCGGCCTCCATCCTCGACGAGTTCCGCAAGCTCGGAGAGATACCCACCCACCCAGAGCACAAACTCAGTGAACTGACCGAGCGCGAGGAGGCCATCCTGAGGCTGCTGGCTCAGGGCGCGACTAACCAAGAGATAGCCACGTCCCTCAACGTCAGCGAGAAGACCGTGCGTAACCGCCTGTCCGAGATCTTCTCCAAGTTGCGCCTCAACAACCGCACCCAAGCGGCCCTCTACGCACTGCGCGAGGGCATCGCCTCCTTGCAAGACAGCGAGCAGTGAGTCCCCGCCGCGCGTCTCCAGACGACGCGGCCGCGTTACGGGAGTTGTTGCTTGCGCTCGCCCAGACGCCCGCTCCTACCGGGGCCGAGGCCGCGCGCGCCGCTCTCGTCATGCGGCTCTGGTCAGAGGCGGGGCTAGAGCCGTGGCAGGACGAAGTAGGGAACGTGCTCGCGGAGGTCGGCGCCGCCGCCGCTGGCGCGAGGCGCGTGGTCGTAGCTGCTCACCTAGACAGTGTGTTCGGCCCGGAAGTGGACGTGACGGTCAAGCAGGCTCCTGGCCGCTGGAGCGGCCCAGGCATCGGCGACAACGCTGCCTCGCTCGCCGTCCTAACGCGCTACCTGCAGACGCGTGAACGCAGCGACCGTGCCGCCAGGCCAGCCATGCTCGTTGGGGCGACCGTGGGGGAGGAGGGCCTCGGTGACCTGCGTGGCGCCCGCCACCTCGTGGCCGGCGCGGGCAGCGGCGCGAGCGCCTTCATCGCGTTCGACGGGCTGCTAGGAACCATCACCGACGTGGCGGTAGGCTCGCGGCGTTACGAGGCGCGCTTCTCGGCGCAGGGCGGGCATTCGTGGGGAGACTACGGCGCTAGCAGCGCCGTGCACGCGGCGGGCGCCGCCATCGCGGCCCTCGCGCGCTTGCCCGTGGCACGCGTGCCGCGCTCGAGTCTCAACGTAGGCCAGATGTGGGGCGGCACTAGCGTCAACGCCATCGCGGAGACGGCCGGCTTCAACCTCGACCTGCGCAGCGTCAACTCCGCTACCTTGGCGAACCTCGACGCCGCCGCTGTCGGTGCCGTGCGTGCGGCTGCGGCCGAAGCGGGCGCGAACGTCGAGCTCGTGCTCGTTGGTGACCGTCCGGCTGGCGGTTCGAACAACGAGCAGCTCGTCGCTGCGGCCATGGCCGCTTACGCCGCCGTCGGCGTGGTCGGGCAGACCGCTGCAGGCAGCACGGACGCCAACCCGGCGATGGCAGCCGGAATACCGGCCATCGCCTTCGGTGGCTATCACGGTGGCGGCGCGCACCGGCTTGAGGAGTGGCTTGAGCCGGATTCCCTCGGCGTCGGCCTGATCGCGCTAAGCGAACTACTTGCGCGTTTGGCCTGACTGCTGGGAGCTAACTGCCCGCTAGCTGTGGCCGTGGCTGCGCCGAGCGGCGAGCGCGAGGGCGTCGACGGCCTCGTTCTCAGGGTGGCCAGAGTGACCGCGGGTCCAAGACCAGCTCACGCGGTGACGCTTTTCTAGCTGCAGGAGCTCCTCCCACAGGTCACGGTTCTTGACCGGCTGACGGGCGGCGGTCTGCCAGCCGTTGCGTTGCCACTTCTTCAACCAACCGTCGGTGAAGGCCTTCTTCAAGTACTCGCTGTCGGTAACGATGGTCACGTCCGTGGGCTCGCTAAGCGCCTCGAGGGCGCGCACGGCAGCCGTCAACTCCATGCGGTTGTTGGTGGTGCCTGGCTCGTAGCCGGAAGCCGTGCTGCGGCCGCTCGCGGCGTCGAGCAGGTAAGCCCAACCGCCGTGGCCGCTAGCCGTGTCGCAGGAGCCGTCTGTGAAGGCCCTCGCGCTGGCGCGGGTCGTAACTGGTGCGGTCGCTTCGGCGTCAGCGCTGCCGAAAAGCGACGCTTGGCCCGTGGTTGACTTATTCGAAGGGCGCATGGTCGGACACTCTAACCTGGCGTTCGAGCACCACCACGGCGGCAGCATGATCGCGGCCGTGCGTGAGTGACAAGTGCGGCACCAGCCCCTCCGCGCGGCAGGCTTCCTCGAGCTTCGGCGTTAGGCGCAAGGACGGGCGGGCGCCCTCCTTGACCACCCACACGTCGCGCCAACCGAAAGGCTCGGACCAGCACTTCTGGAACGCCTCCTTGGCGGCGAAGCGGGCGGCCAAGCCCGGCACCGGGTCGGCGCGGCCGTCGAGGGAGAGCAGTTCCTCCGGGTGGAAGACGCGCTCGGCGAACCTCCCAGGGAAGCGCTCGAGCGCGCGCCGAATGCGCCACAACTCGACTAGGTCGATGCCGACGGCGACGATCACGCCATGAACTCCGTGACGCTCGTTGCACCGGCGACGTAAGCGCGCTCCGTCATGCCGAGGAACAAACCGTGCTCGACGACGCCTGGCATGGCGGCGAGCTGGGCGGCGACGGCCGTGGCATCGAACGGCCCCGCGAAGCGCAGGTCGTAGATGACGTTGCCGTTATCCGTGAGGAACGGCGCGCCCTCCCTGACGCGCAGCTGCGGCTCGGCACCCAGCTCGGCCAGTAGCTGCGCGGTGCGCTGCTGCCCGAAACGCACGACCTCGACTGGCAGCGGCGCCTTCTCGCCAAGGTGAGTTACGCACTTGCTCTCGTCGCCGATCAGCACGAAGCGCGTAGCCGAGGCGGCCACGATCTTCTCGCGCGTCAACGCCCCACCGAGGCCCTTGATGGCCTGCAGGCCGGGCGTCAACTCGTCCATGCCGTCGATGGCGACGTCGACGCCGCCTGCCGGCAGCTCGATCATGCTCAGGCCAAGGCCACTCGCCTGCTCCTCCGTCTGGCGCGACGTCGCAACGCAGCGGATGTTCTGCAGGTCGCCGCGCTTCAGGCTCGCCGCGAGTTCGGCAACCAACCACCAGGCGGTGCTGCCGGTACCTAGTCCAAGCAACATGCCGCTCTCTACCAGGGTGAGAGCGCGCAGCGCTGCGGCGCGCTTCATGGCCTCGAGGCCCGTTGGGTTTCCCATCATGGCAGGGAGCATACCGTCAGGGAGGCTCTGCTCGCCGCGCACCGGCGCGCCCGGACGGCGGCCCGGAATAACATGCGCGGCCGCCCAGCCGGTATCCTGGGCCATGTGTTACCGGACCAGCCCGCCAGTTCGAACGGCAACGCCTCGTTGCTAAGCAACGAGCCGCTGCCACCAATCCTGCTGGCCAGCGCTTCACCGCGCCGCGCGCAGTTGCTTGCCAGCATCGGCCTTAAGTTCGACGTGGCCGCCCCTGACATCGACGAGACCCCCGCCGCCGGCGAGGGGCCGGCAGAGCTGGTTGGCCGCCTGGCCCTAGCCAAGGTAGCGGCGCTTGCCCATGCATACCCGGATGCGCTCGTGATAGCGGCAGACACGACCGTTGCGCTCGGCGGCGAGATATTGAACAAGCCGGCGGATGAGGGCGAGAACCGCGCGTTCATCGAGCGGCTGGCGGGTCGCGAGCACGAAGTGTTCACCGGCCACGCCCTCGCGTTCCGCGGGCGAACGGAGACTGCCGTCGTGCGCACCGTCGTCGAGCTCCGCCCTTTGTCTGACGAGGAGATCGCCCGCTACTGCGCCAGCGGCGAGGGCCTTGACAAGGCAGGCGGCTACGGCATCCAGGGGTTGGGCGGCGCCTTGGTTTCCGGCGTTCGCGGGTGCTACGCGAACGTCATGGGCTTGAGCGTGGTCAACGTGGTGATGGCGGCGCGCCGCCTGGGTATCTCCCTTGTCTAGCTTGCTGCGCGCCTGGTACGTGTTCGTCGGCCTCGGGCTCTTCACGGTGCTGTTCACGGCGTTCGTCGGCGCGGTGCCGAGTGACGTCACGGCCGCCATCGCGCTGCCGCACGAGCTACTTCACCGGGCAGGCACGAACGTGAGGTTGTCGCTCGAGAGCGCCGTCGATCGCCGCGACATGCGCGCGCTCCTCGCCGACCTGGAGGTGCAACTAGCCGCCGAGCGCGAGGCCGCACGCCAGCTCGAGCTCGAGGTTGGGCGGTACCGGGACGTCGTGAGGGTGGCGGAGGCGCAGTCGCCAGGGGTGCTCGGGACCGCCGCCGTCATAGGTGGCGACGCTGGCGCAGAGCTCGGCCGCCTGCGCGTTGGCCTCGGCGCGAACGAAGGTGTGAGCCGCAACATGCCCGTGACGGTTCCGACCGGGTTGGTTGGCATCGTCACCGAAGTCGCGAGCGGCAGCGCCGTCGTGCGCACGGTCGTTGACCCGCAGTCGCGCGTCGGCGTGACCGTGCGCGGCAAGGGCGGTCAGGGCGTGGCGATCGGCGAGGTAGGCGGCCTCGTGCGCGTGTCGCGCTTCATGCTCGAGCAGCCCGTCGTCGTCGGTGACGTGGTGGAGACGTCAAGCTACGGCGGCCTCTTCCCTGCAGGCGTGAGCGTCGGTGAGGTCGTCGAGGTCCTGCCGCCGGACCCTAACGACCTGAGGCGCACGTTCATCGTGCGCCCCAGCGTGGAACTAGCTACTTTGCAGCAGGTCGTGCTCTTGGCCCCTCAGTAACCTCAGCCCTTTATCACGAGGTTGACGAGCTTGCCGCGCACGACTATCTCGCGCACGATCTGCGACTCTCCCACGTAACGCGCGACGTTCGGCTCCGCCTTCGCCGCGGCGAGGATGCTGGCGTCGTCGGCGCTGGCGCTTACCTCAACCTGGCCCCTGAGCTTGCCGTTGACCTGCACGGCGAGCGTGAGGGTGTCCGCCACCAGCGCGGCTGGATCGAAGGTCGGCCAGGTCTGCAGGTGCACGGACTCCTTGTGCCCAAGGCGGCGCCACAACTCCTCCGTTATGTGCGGGGCGATGGGCGCCAGCAGGAGCAGCAGCGCCTCGACGCCTTCGCGCCAGGTGCCGCTGGCCGCGAGCCCGGCGGCGCGGGCCTTCTGCATGGCGTTCTGCAGCGTCATCAACTCGGCGATGGCGGTGTTGAAGCGGAACGCCTCCATGTCCTCCGTGACTTCCTTGATGGCGTGGTTGACGGCGCGCCGCAACTCGGCCTCCGTGTACTCACCACCCTTGGTAGCGCCGGCGTCGTCGAGCGCGAGGTTCCAGACGCGGGCGAAGAAGCGCGCCAGGCCGTCGATGCCGCTGTAGCTCCACGGCGCCCCCTGGTCCCACGGGCCAAGGAACATGAGGTAGGCGCGAACGGTGTCAGCCCCGTACTGCGCCACCAAGTCGTCCGGGTTGACGACGTTGCCGCGCGACTTGGACATCTTCTCGTTATCCGAACCCAAGATCATGCCCTGGTTGCGGAGCCGCTTGAACGGCTCGTTCGCGGTCGTGAAGCCGAGGTCGCGCAGCACCTTGGTGAAGAAGCGCGAGTAGAGGAGGTGCAAGATGGCGTGCTCGATGCCGCCCGTGTAGGTGTCGACCGGCGTCCACTTGGCGGCCAGCTCGGGGTCGAACGGGCGGGTGGCGTCGTGGGGGCTGAGGTAACGGAACCAGTACCAGGACGAGTCTTGAAAGGTGTCCATGGTGTCGGTCTCGCGCCGCGCCGCGCCGCCGCAGTTCGGGCAGGTCGTCTCGAGGAACTCGGCGTGTGTCTTGAGCGGTGATTCACCCGTCGGCATGAACGCCACGTCCTGTGGCAAGATCACTGGCAGGTTCTCGAGCTTCTCTGCGACGATGCCGCACGAGTCGCAGTACACGACGGGGATGGGCGTGCCCCAGTAGCGCTGGCGGCTTATGAGCCAGTCGCGCAAGCGGTAGGTCGTCTGGGCCCTGCCGATGCCCTTGCCCTCCAAGTACTCGATGGCCGCGGCGATGGCCGGACTGGCCCTGCCCTTCTCGCCGTTGTGCGAGAGGCCGTCGAGCGGCCCGGAGTTGATCATGGTTCCTGGGCCGGCCCACGCCTCCTGAAGCTCAGCCGCGCGCAGCTCGCCGTCGTGCCCGGCCGGCTTGACGATGGGCACTATCTCGAGGCCGAACGCGCGCGCGAACTCGAAGTCGCGCTGATCGCCGTACGGCACGGCCATGATGGCGCCCGTGCCGTAGCCCATGAGCACGTAGTCTGCGATCCAGATGGGGATGCGCGCACCGCTGACGGGGTTGATGGCGTGGGCGCCGACGAACTCTCCAGTCTTCTCCTTGGTGTCAGCCATGCGGTCGAGGTCGGTCTTGTGGCTCGCCCGCTCGACGTACGCGCGCACGGCGGCGAGGCGCTCTGGCGTCGTGAGCTTCTCGACCAACGGGTGCTCGGGCGCGAGGACCATGAAGGTGGCGCCCCACAGCGTGTCTGGCCGGGTGGTGAAGACGACGATCTCGTCATCACCTTCCGTCTTGAAGGTGACCTCCGCGCCCTCGGAGCGCCCGATCCAGTTCGTCTGCATGGCCACGACGCGCTCTGGCCAGTCGAGGCCGGAGAAGTCGAGGAGCTCGTCGGCGTAATCGGTGATGCGGTAGTGCCACTGTGGCATGAGGCGCCGCTCGATGAGGGCGCCGGAGCGGTCACCACGACCGTCGATCACTTGTTCGTTGGCGAGCACCGTCTGATCGACGGGGTCCCAGTTGACGAACGACTCCTTGCGGTAGGCCAAGCCCTTCTCGAGCATCTTCACGAAGAACCACTGGTTCCACTTGTAGTACTCGGGGTCGCAGGTGACGATGCGCTTCGACCAGTCGAACATCGCGCCCATCTGCTCGAACTGCTGCGTCATGCGGTCGATGCGCTCGTACGTGAGGCGTGCCGGGTGCACGGAGGTGTCGCCTGCGCGCGCGGCCTTGACGGCGGCGTTCTCTGCCGGAAGGCCGAAGGCGTCGTAGCCCATGGGGAAGAGGACGTTGAAGCCGCGCATGCGCTTGTAGCGCGCTGCGGCGTCGGCTGGCGCCTCGGCGTACCAGTGACCTATGTGCAGGTCGCCCGACGGGTACGGGTACATGGTGAGGAAGTAGTACTTCGGTCGGATGTCGTCGTGCAGGTCGACCTCGTAGAGGCCTTCTTCGCGCCAGCGTTGCTGCCACTTCTTCTCGACGGTCTCAGGCGAGTAGCGCTCGGCGTGCCCCGTGGGGTTGGCGCTGCCAATTGTCTCGGTCATGATTTCTCCAGTATAGGGCGGGGTTCGCGCCTCGCGGCCGCAGGCCGTCCGCTAGAAGTAGAGTCTGGGTTCGCCAAAAACTCGACCCCGGCAGCCGGGCCGGGGTCGACGCGCGTGAGGTCGTGTCAGTTCACCTCGGCGGCGCGTCGGGCCGCGTGGCTAGTCGCTCGGTTGCTGCCTTGCGCGCTGGCGCCTCGTTCATGCGGGAATGGTAGGCGCTGGGCGGTGCGCTGTCAACGGGCGGACAGGTGGATGGCGTTGGCCCGGAACCGCTCTCTGGCCCACCTAGCGGCGGTGGGGTACTGGTAATCTTCTGGCAGCATCGGGTGACCTGCGAGCCGGCGCCGCACGACCTGACTTTAGGGACCAAGCCACCGGCGCAGGATCAACCGCTAACTGAAATCTAGCGCGATGAGAGTTGGTAGCCGTGAAGACAGTGATCATTGGCGGCGGGACGATTGGGCTGCTTAGCGCCTACGAGTTGCGCCGCAGGGGGCGGGAAGTCGTCGTCATCGATCGCGGCGAGTTCGGCGCGGCCGCGTCGCACGGCAACGCTGGCTGGATAACTCCATCCCTCTCCGGCCCAGTGCCGGCACCGGGCGTCGTTTCCGAATCGATCAAGTGGATGCTCAAGCCCGACAGCCCGCTGTTCATCAGTCCGGCGGCCGTCCCGAGCATGGTCGGGTGGCTCTTCTCCTTCTGGCGGCATTGCAACGCCAAGGCGTACCGGGCGGGTTTCAACGCGCTGGCGGAACTGAACCAAAGGACCATGTCCGACTACGAGGCGCTGCAGGCCGCAGGGCTCGATTTCGGGCTGCATAAGAACGGTCTCCTGTTCGTGAGCTTGGACGACAAGCACCTCGACGAGCTCTACGCAGAGTTCGAGGACTTGGCCGGCTACGGCCTTGGAGAGCCCATCAGGTTCGACCGCGACGCCACGCTGCAGCGCGAACCTTCGCTGCGGCCCGTGGTCGCGGGCTCGGTGCTCATGCCTGAAGAGCGCCACGTGGAACCAGACGAGCTCAACAGGGCGGCCGTGGCCTGGCTCCGTGCTCATGACGTCGAGCTGCGTAGCGGCAGCTCCGTTACGGGCTTCCGGGTAGAGAACGAGACCGTCAAGGCGGTGCAGACCACGTCGGGCGACATCGACGCCGACCAGGTGCTCATCGCCACCGGGGCGGAGGCAGCGCGTCTGTCGCGAGCGATGGGCGCCCACGTGCCGATGCAGGCCGGTAAGGGTTACAGCATCACCATCGATAAGCCGCGCCTCACCGTCAACGGCCCCATGTACATGCACGAGGCCAGGGTAGCCGTGACGCCGTTCGACAACGCGCTGCGCATCGCCGGCACCATGGAGCTCTCCGGCGTCAACACGCGGCTCGACGGGCGCCGCGTGCGGGGCCTCAAGAACTCCGCGCACAGGTACATGCTGGACTGGGAGCAAGGCGAGCACTCGGAAGAGTGGGTCGGCATGCGCCCCATACTCCCAGACGGGCTCCCCGTCATCGGGCGGCTGCCTAGGCGCAGCAACGCCTACATCGCGTCGGGTCACGCCATGCTCGGCATAACGCTTGGACCCACGACCGCCGCCGCCGTCGGCGAGCTGATGAACGACGAGGAGTCAACGTTCAACCTCGTGCCTTACGACCCAGCGCGCTTCAGTTAGGCCGGCAAGTCTTGGCGCTGTGACGCGTGCACCACGAGACGAGCTGGCGGACACTACACTCGCGTGATAGTCCAATGATGCAAGAAGTGCGTGAGGAGCCAGAAGTATGAAACGCCTGTCCTATGCGATCTTCGCAGCCGTTCTCCTGACGGTGGGGTTCACGGCTGCTGCCGCGGGTCCGCTGTACTACTTGAACGTCGACCTCGTCCGTGGCGCAGAAGGGGCTCCACAGGGCGCGGTGTGCGTTCCTAACAGCGTGTTCTTGCCTGGCGAGTCCATGGTGTGGCGCGCCAAGGTCTACGACAGCGCCACCGGCGCCGAACTGACGGCCGCACAGATCGAAGAGTTGGGGATCTCCATAGCCATCAGCATCAGCGACGGTCAGAACCTAGACCTCCACTACGCTGGCCACCCGCCCGGCGCGAACCTCGACTACTACTTCACGAACCACCTCATCATCCCGGACGACGAACCCGCCGGCACGCTGACGTGGACTGCTACCGCGAAAGACTCGAAGGGTAACAGCGCGACCTTCGAGCCCGTCGGGCAGAAGGCCGGCCTAGGCCTGCTCACCATCGCGAGCAAAGACTAAACGCAACCCGGAAGTCGTCGGCGCGCAGCGTTCCTAGCGTGCCGTTAACCGCAAAGCGGCAGCCCGCGCGAGACTCGAGCTGCCGCTTTCACCTGGCTAATCTTCACGTCTACCCTTTGAGGGGGGAACACCGATGAAGCGATCCCTGATTCTCGCGTTTTCTCTGTGGCTCGTCGCCACGTTGGGCTTCGGCGTTGCAGAGGGGGTCTTGACTTTCTCCCCGAACAGCGGCCCCGTTGGCACCGCCGTGGCAGCGACCGCGAGCGGCCTACCGGCCAACGCCACCCTCGACTTCGTGTGGGCGACGGCTGACGCGCGCTGGCTGGTGGAGGACGGGCACTTCTATGGGCAAGATGCGGACGCGGCCCAAGCCGTGCTGCTCAGCGTCATGACGGACAAGGACGGCAAGGCGTCATTCACTTTCACCGTGCCGACCGACTTCGGTTACGTTCACAACACCACGCTCGTGCAAGGTGAAGAGGTGGTTGCCAGGCAAGGCTTCACGCTGACGCCAGAACTGACCCTCTCACCGACCTCGGGGCCGTTGGGCACCCCGATCACCGTCACGGTCACGGGCCTAGGCTTCAACTTCTACCAATCCGGCTGGCACCTCATGTACGACAACGCGCAGACCGGTTGGGTTACGGGCATCACCACGCAGGGCAGCGCGACTTTCACCATCCCGGCGACCGGCAACGAGGGCCCGCACCTGCTCCAACTCCTGACTGGACCGCGGCGGCCGTACCTCAACATCGAACAGTCGCCGAACTACCAGCCTGCGATGGCCTATCACGAGCACGCCACCTTCACCATCACGCCTGGGCAAGCGGTCACGCCACCGGACGCTGCGGACCAGACCTTGCCACGCGTCAAGGGTCAGCAAGCGCTCGGCTCCGACCCGGCGATCGCCGTCGACTTCGCGTCCGGCATCGTCGGCAGCCCGATACGCCTGATGGGCGTCAACTACCCGGCTGAAACGACTGTCGAGCTGAGTTACAGCTCCGTGCGCGGCAACCGCATCAGCGGCGGCGGCTGGCAGACGGTCGACGTGCCGTGGGGCAGCGTTAAGACCGACGCGGCCGGCGGCTTCGACGTGACGTGGCCGACGCCAGACGACCTCGCGGGTGCTCGCACCATCACCGCCGTGGCCGGCGGAACGAGCGCCACCGTCGACTACACCATCACGCCAAACGTCGAAGCGCTGACCCCGTCCCAGGTCGCTCCGGGCGCAACCTTCCAGCTCACGCTCAAAGGCACGGGCTGGAGCGATACAGGCAACATCTACACGGTCGTCATCGACAACAGCTACTTCGGTTACGCCTGTGGCTTCAACACCAACGGCACCATCGTCATCAACTTCACGGCGCCACTCGAGCCGGGCTGGCACTACCTGGATCTCTACCCGTCCATCTACCAAGGGACGAGTGACGTGCCCACCACCACGACCTCCAACGACCACTTCCAACTGCCCATGCTCAACGCCATCGATCACCCTGGCGAGGAGCTGCCTGCGTTCCACCTGGCGTTCGAGGTGGTGGGCGAGTAGGTCCTCTAGTCCTCCAGAAGAGGCGGCCCGCTCGCGGGGGGTGTACGTCGCCTTTCGGCGCCCCCAAGCGCGAGCGGTAGACTGGTGCAGTACGCCGGTTCGCCGGCCGTTCAACGCCATAACGCGCGGCGCCAGCTCGCTTGGGCGCCACCCTGGAGGAAGCAATGGACTTCGACCTCATCGTCATCGGTTCCGGGCCAGGCGGCTACCACGCCGCCATCCGGGCCTCGCAGTTGGGCCTGAAGGTCGCATGCGTCGAGAAGGGCGCCGTCGGCGGCGTGTGCCTCAACATCGGCTGCATTCCCACCAAGGCGCTGCTGCACGTTGGTTCCGAGTTGCGCAACGCCAAGGACGCGGCAGCGTTCGGCATCGACTTCGGCACGCCGAAAGTCGACCTGCAGGCGGTAGACAAGTGGAAGCTCGACGTCGTCAAGAAGCAAACCTCTGGCGTTGGCATGCTGTTCAAGGGCAACAAGGTCACGCTCCTCGAAGGCGAGGCGCGCTTCACGGGGCCGAACACCGTAGAGGTGGCGGGTAAGCCGTACTCCGCACCGAAGTTCATCGTGGCGACCGGTTCGCGGCCAGCCGCCATACCCGGCTTCGAGCTTGACGGCGAGCGCATCGTCGACTCGACAGGCGCCCTCAACATCGGCAAGACCGTGCCTGCGCGCATGGTCGTGATCGGGGCGGGCGCCATCGGGCTGGAGTTCGCGGACGTCTACTCCTCGCTTGGCAGCGAGGTGACGGTGGTCGAGATGCTCCCCAACATCGCAGGCGCGGCAGACATAGACGCGAGCAAGGAACTACGCAAGGCGCTCGAGAAGCGCGGCATCCGCATCCTCACCTCTACCAAGGTCCTAGGGCAGAAGGAAACGAAGAAGGGCACCGAGGTCACGGTGCAAGGAGAGGACGGCAAGGAAGAGGTCATCTTGGCCGACCGCGTGCTGGTGGCCGTCGGGCGCCGCCCTAACGGCGCCAACCTCGGGCTGGAGAACGCCGGCGTCAAGGTCGACGAGCGCGGCTTCGTTACGGTCGTCAACGACCACATGCAGACGAGCGCAGCGCACGTTTACGCCATCGGCGACGTGGCGCGCGCGCCGCTGCTCGCCCACAAGGCCATGAAGGAAGGCGTCGTCGCCGCCGAGCACGCGGCCGGTCAGCCGACGGCCTACGACACGGTCGTGCCGAGCGTCATCTACACGTCCCCGGAGCTAGCTAGCGTCGGCATGACGGAGGAAGAGGCGACCAAGGCGGGCTTCGAGGTCCGCATCGGGCGCTTCCCCCTGGCTGCCTCCGGGCGCGCCTCCACCCTCGGCGTCAACAGCGGCCTGATCAAGCTCATCGGCGACGCCGCGACGGACATGCTCCTCGGCTTCCACATGGTCGGCCCGAACGCGGGCGACATCGTCTCGGAGGCCGCCCTCGCCATCGAGATGGGCGCGACGCTCGAGGACATCGCCCTCACGCAGCACCCGCACCCCACAATCTCGGAGGGAGTCATGGAGGCCGCGGAGCACGCGCACGGCAAGGCCATCCACATCGCCAACCGGCGGCGTTAGGCGGCGGCGCGCTCAGCAGTTCCGCACCTAGCCGAACAGACGTTGCGGCCCCCGCGAAGGTTCGCGGGGGCCGCAACTCCAGCTAGTAGCAGCGGTTCAGGTCGTGTAGTCAGCGTTGATCCTGACGTAACCCTCCGAGAGGTCGCAACCCCAAGCCTCGCCCTGGGCGCTGCCAACGCCGAGGTCGGCCTCGAGCAGCACGTCATCTGAGCGCAGGGCGTCGGAGACCACTTTCGCGTCGAACGGCTGCGGCTCGCCGTAGTAGAGCTCGAAACCCTGGGCGAGCACGCGCACGTGCGCTTCGTTGAGGGCGACGTTGGCGCGGCCGACGGCGGCCAAGATGCGGCCCCAGTTCGGGTCCGAGCCGTGCACTGCAGCCTTGACCAGGTTGCTGCCGGCAACCGTGCGCGCCGCGCGCCGCGCCTCGACTTCATCCTTGGCGCCAGTCACGCGCACCGTGATGAGTTTGGTGGCGCCCTCGCCGTCGCGCGCCACTTGCTTGGCTAGCGAGGAGGCAACCTCGAGCAGCGCAGCCTCCAACTCCTTGAGGTCAGCCGCCACCAGCCCAGACGAGAACACGATGGCCATGTCGTTCGTGCTCGTGTCGCCGTCGACCGTCACTTGGTTGAACGAGCGGTCGACCACTCTGCTCCACATGGCCCTGAGCGCGTCCTGGTCGACCTTGGCGTCCGTCATCACGAACGTCAGCAAGGTCGCCATGTTCGGGTGGATCATGCCAGAGCCCTTGGCGACGCCAAGCACGCGCGCACCGCCAGCCAGGTCCCGCACGGCCTCCTTGGCGACCAAGTCGGTGGTGAGGATGGCGCGGGCGAGGCCCTCGCTGTCGTCGCCGCGCGCCGCGGCAGCTTGGGGAAGGCCAGTCACGAGCTTGTCTATCGGCATGGCGTGTCCGATCACACCGGTGCTGGCGCTCAGCACTTCGTCCGCGCCACTCAACCCCAGCGCCTCCGCTGCAGCGCTCGCGAGCCTGAGGTCGTCGATCTCTCCGCGCTCGCCGTTCGCGCAGTTGGCGTTGCCGCTGTTGATCACCAGCGCCCTAACGGGCTTACCGCTGGCGGCGAGGGACCTGTCGCGCACCACGCACGGGGCGACGACCGCGTTGGTGGTGGCGCTATACGCCCACACGAGCGGCGCGGCCGAGTAGATGATGCCGAGGTCTGGCCGCCCAGAGCGCTTGACGCCAACCGTGATGCCAGCCACTTCGAACCCTTTTGGAACCTTCACTGCCGTCCTCCTGGGACCACGTTCAACTTCACGGCCACACCCCCGTGAGAGAGAGGGCCGTCGTCTCCTCGAACCCGAACGCCACGTTGAAGCCTTGGACTGCCTGACCTGACGCGCCCTTGCCGAGGTTGTCGATGGCGCAGAACACCAACACTTGCCCGGTGCGCTCGTCGTAATGAGCGCTGAGCAGCGCGCGGTCCGACCCGCTAACGGCTTTCGTCTCAGGCAGAGCAGTACCGACGCCGATCAGCGGATCGCCTGCGTAGTAGTCGTTCAGAAGCCCTACGACCGCCGCGCTCGAGGGCGTCAGTCCACCCCAGGTGGCGGGCCTGGTCGCCAGGGTGGCGACGATGCCGCGGCTCATCGGCACGATGTGCGGCGTGAAAGCCACGGGTACGGGCTCGTACGGCGCCTGCGTGAGGAGCTCCTTGCCGTTGCCGCGCGCCGCTGCCGCTCGCGCGCGGCCGCCAACGGCCTCGATCTCCGCCGTGTGGCGGTGGGTGCCAGCTGGCTTGTACGGGCGGGCGTTCTCGTTCATCTCGCTGTAGTGCATGGCCTGCGAGGTGCCGCGCCCTGCGCCTGACACGCCCGTCAAGACGTTCACGATGACGGCGTCGCCGATCAAGCCAGCCGCCGCTAGCGGCGCCAAGGCGAGCGAGGCGGCCGTCGCGTTGCAGCCGGGGCTCGCGACTATGCGCGCCCCTGGCAGCTCATTGCGGTGAAGCTCTACCATGCCGTAAACGGCGTCTGCCAGCAGCTCTGGGTGCGGGTGAGGCGCGCCGTACCACTGCTCGTACTCGCGGGCGTCAAGGCGGAAGTCGGCCGACATGTCGATCACGCGCTTGCCCTCAGCCACGGCCTGCGCAACGAGCGGCGCGGTGGCGCCGTGAGGCGTGGCGCAGAACACGACGTCGGAGGCGGCTATGACATCGTCTGAACTCGCGAAACGCAGGGGGATGTCTAGCCCAGCGAGGTGAGGCCAACTGGCGGACAGCGGCTGCCCGAGGTAGGCACGCGAGCCAATGGCGGCGAGCCGCACGTGCGGGTGACGCACCAAGCGCTCTATGAGGCCGGCGCCGCCGTAACCGCTCGCGCCAAGCACGCCAACGCGCAACCCCGAAGCGCTGCTACTTCCGGTCATGTGTGCTCACGCACCGTTCATGAACTGAAAGATCACGGCCTTGTGTGCGTGCAGACGGTTCTCAGCTTGATCGAACACCACGCTGCGCTCGTGGTAAACGGCGTCTTCCGTGCACTCCTCTCCGTAATGGGCTGGCAGGTCGTGCATGAACACCCCGTGCGCGCTTAGGTCGGCGAACCACTCCGGCGTGATCGTGTAGCCAGCGAAGTCGCGCTTGCGGCGCTCAGTCTCCTCCTCCATGCCCATCGAGATCCACACGTCCGTGTAGAGGGCGTCCGCAGCGCGCGTTGCTTCCCGCGGGTCGTGCGAGATGTGGATGACCCCTCCGCGGGCGCGTGCCGCGGCCAGGATCGCGGCGTCAGGCTCATAGCCGGGCGGGCAGGCGATGGTGAGCTCGACGCCGCCGAGGGTCGCCGCGTTCACGTGCGAGTTGGCGACGTTGTTGCCGTCGCCGACGAACGTCAGCTTCAAGCCGTTCAGTTCGCCGAACGTCTCCTTGAGGGTGATGTAGTCGGCGAGGAGTTGGCAGGGGTGCAGGAGGTCGGACAGGCCGTTGATGACGGGCACCGTGGCGTGCCGCGCGAGCTCGACGAGGGTGTCGTGGCCGTAAGTTCTGGCCATGATGCCGTCGACCCAACGGTCGAGGTTGGAAGCCACGTCGCGCACGGTCTCACGCACGCCCCACCCGATGTAGTTCTGGCTGAGGAGGATGGCGTGCCCGCCGAGCTGCGCCATGGCGATGTCGAACGTGGAGCGCGTCCTTAGCGACTGCTTCTCGAAGATCATGGCGAGCGTCTTGTGCTGCATGAGGGCGGGTCTCACACCGCTCTTCCAGGCCGTCTTGAGTTCGATGGCGCTGGCGATCAGGCCGCTGAACTCCTCTTGGCTCAAGTCAGCCAGTGAGAGAAAATCCCGGCCTGCAAGACTCGGGAGGTGTGTTGGCTCCATTCCAGCTCCAATCCCAACGTCAGGGAAGTCCGCGCCGCGCCCTTAGCGCATGGGCCGAGGTCCCGGCCGTGGCCGGTGGCGGCGAATGCCGAGCAGGATAGCATCCGTTCGCTACCGGCACTGCGTTCGGAGTGGTGCTCAGCCGACGCCGAGGAGCCCTAAGTACCAGGCGATCACGGCGTCACCGAAGAACAGTGCAGCGACGCCGCCAGCAAGCAGGTAAGGCCCGAACGGGATGACGCGCGACCCGCCAGCCAAGCGCCCCACGACGCCGAAGAGCGCGCCGAGGCAGACGGCGAACAGCACCGCCACCATCAGCTTCTCCCACCCTAGGATGGCGCCCAGGGCGGCGGCGAGCTTCACGTCGCCGAAGCCCATGGCTACCGGCTCAGGCTTCGTTTCTGCTTCCTCCGCGAGGCGCGCTGCCTCGGCGGCGGCTGGCCTAATCGCGTCGTGCAGCCACCAGTAAGTGGCGCCGATGAGCGCCCACGCGCCTGCGGCAACCACGCTGCCGCCGAGCGCGGTGATGGTCGGCACCGTGAACGAGGTGGTGGACAGCACGAGACCGACGGCCCACAGGCCGTACGCGAGCGCTTCGGGCAAGCGCACGCTGCGGCGCGCAGCGAGGTTGACGAGCACGCTGACCGCGCCGGCAGCCAAGCCCCACCACACGCCCGCGAACGCCCCAACGACCGCTGCGAGGTTCACCTGGTCGAGGCTGATGGGGAAGAGGCGCTCCTCGGTATCAGCGAAGCGCCGCAGCACCAACGCGCCGATGCGGTTGATGAGCACGAGCACGCCAGCGCCCGCCAGCGCGCCGGTTAGGGCGGCGAGCGGCGTCGGCAAGTCTGCCGCCTCGCCCGTCACGAATGCCCCCAGCACGCCAAGCGCAACCGCCGGCAGGGTGAGGGCGTCAGGCAGGATGTAGTGGTCGACGTCGATCAGGGCGGCCATGACGAGCATGGCGAGGACGACCCATAGCGGCAGGAAGGCGAGACCGGTCGTGAGCGGCGGCCAGCGCAGCGCCACCACCACGAAGAGTGCCGCCATGAGCGCCTCGACGAGCGGGTAGCGCGGCGAGATGCGTGCACCGCAGTGCCTGCAGCGGCCACGCAGCGCGAGCCACGAGAAGACGGGCACGAGCTCTAGTGGACCGAGGCGGTGCTGACAGTTGGGGCAGTGGCTGCCGGGGAAGGCGATCGACTCGTTGCGCGGCAGGCGCCAGATGACGACGTTGCCGAACGAACCGATGAGGCTACCGAGGACGCCGGCGAAGACGGCGAACAGCGTCGTCATGTTGGCTGGTGCAGTGGATGGGGGAGAGTTCGCAGAGGTTCAAGCACAAGTTAAGGCCTCGCAAGGCTTCTCATCATCCCGGTGGTAAGGTGACCTCCGCTATGAGAAGACTCACCCTCCTAGGCATACTTGCAGCGGTTGTCATCGCCGTGACCGCGTCGTCCCTAAGCGCCCAGTCGCGCCCAACCAAGCTCGTGTTCGTGGACTCGCAGGCCGTCTTGCGGGCTCACCCGGCTGGTCAGGCTGTCGAGGCGCTCCGTGCGCAGGCCCAGACCGAGGTCAAGGGCCTGACCGACAGCATCGCTGCGCTCGAGGCAAAGCTCGGTGCGGGCCAAACGCTGACGCCAGACGAGAGTGAGCGGTACGCGACGCTGCGCACCACGCTGCAGGCGGTGCAGACCCGCTACCTCAACGACATCGAGGCGGCCGCGGCTCCGGCGGTGCAGGCCACCAACGTCGCCATCACGGAGCTGGCCAAGGAGAACGGCTACACCGTCGTACTCGACCGGGTAGAGGCCGCCAACCAGCGCATCGTGGTCTACGCTGACGACGACCTGGACATCACTCAGCTCGTGATCGACCGCGTGACGGCAGGCAACTAAGACCGCCTAACCCTCGTTCGTTGGCCTAGACCGCCATTCAGCTACCAGAGCGCGTTCCTCATCCGTGAGGGGCGCGCTTTCAAGTAGTTCAGGTCGGCGCTCGAACGTGCGCCTGAGCGCCTCGCGCCGGCGCCACGAGGCGACCTTCTCGTGATGGCCGGATAGGAGAACGTCGGGTACGACCAGGCCGTCGAAGTAGGGCGGCCTCGTGTACTCGGGGTAGTCGAGGAG
Organism: Trueperaceae bacterium; assembly: GCA_035703635.1. Taxonomy (GTDB): domain Bacteria; phylum Deinococcota; class Deinococci; order Deinococcales; family Trueperaceae; genus JAAYYF01. The sequence continues at coordinate 59,342 of DASSXV010000021.1, forward strand.
GCCGGAGCTGAACGACTCCTGGCGGTGGCTCTCTGCGTCGCCAAGCACGCCCGGCAGTAGGCGAGCGGTCGCCTCAAGCAGCACTAGGGCGGGGAGTTCGCCGCCCATGAGCACGTAATCGCCTATCGACACTTGACGGGTGACCAGCTCCTCGACGCGCGCGTCGAACCCCTCGTAGCGGCCGGAGATGATGGCGACGTGCTGCAAGGAAGCGAAGTGCTCGACAAGAGCCTGCGTTAGCGGCTCGCCTGCCGGTGTGAGGAGGATCGTCTCGTCAGGCGGCGGCGAGTCCTCCCGCAACTCGGCCACGGCCTTGGCGGCAACGTCGACGCGCATGACCATGCCCGCCCCACCACCGTAAGGCGCGTCGTCCACGCGGTTGGTGCGGTTGCCCGCGAAGCGGCGCAGGTCACGCAACTCTACGCTCAAGCGGCCGTTGCGGATGGCCTTGCCGAGGAGCGCTTCTTGCAGGTACGGCTCGATCAGGCTAGCGAAGAGGGTGTAGATGGTGAAGCGCAAGGCGGCCGCGCTTCAGCTTGGGTCGAGGAGGCCGGCTGGCGGGTCGGTCAGCTCGATGGCCGGTTTCGTGCTGAGAGCGACGTACGGCGCGGCTAACGGCAGTAGGCACGTGCCGCCCGCCTTCAACGCCACCACGACGTAGTCGTTCAGTCCGCCCACTTCTGCGGCGGTGACGGTGCCGATCGCGGCGCCGTCCACGTGCACCTCGAGCCCGATCAGCGCCTCCTCCTCGCTCGGTGCGGCCAACGCAGCGGCGACCTCGTCCGCCAGGTCAGGCGGCAACAAGCTGGGGTCGAGCCACACCTGCGCGTTGACGACGCGCTGGGCCGCGGTGCGGTCACGCACACCCTCGAGTAGCAGCAGCGCCCCACCCGCCGTGGGAAACCGCAGATCGCGCACGCGCACGTCGCCTAGGCCGGTGACGAACAGGCGGCCAGCGGCCGCCACCGCCTGCGCAGCGAGGCTGGTGGACGTGGGAGCCCCGGCCTGGGCGGCGCCAGCAGGCACATGCCAACGCAGCGCCCCCTCCAGTTGGAAGGTGCGCCCGAGGTCTCCGAAGGGGAGGTAGTTAGCGGGTGGCTTGGTGGCGGTGGGGTCCAATGCCATGCGGAGGCGCTTGTCGCTACTCCAGCAGCTGGACTTCTACGCGCTGGCGCCCGTCGGCAGCCGCGCGCGCCAAGGTCCGGATGGCGTTGATGACGCGGCCACCGCGGCCGATGATGCGGCCGACGTCGTCCGGAGCGCACGTGACGTCGATGCGCACGTTGCGGCCGTCGGACGTGGAAGTGACCTCCAAGTGCTCTGGCTCGGCAACCAAGTTCTGCAGGACGAACGTGACCAGGTCGAGGGGCATGCCGCCTCCGGTAGCGCTAGGCCAGGCCTTAAGCCTTGGCCTGCGCCTCTTGCCGCTTGACGAACGAACTGCGGCGCTTGGCCTCTAGCGAGGCAGGTAGCTCGACGCCCGTCTTCTGGAGGAGGCGTAGAGCGGTGTCGGTCGGTTGGGCGCCCAGCGCCATCCAGTGCTTGGCGCGGTCGGCGTCTACGCGCAGGTTCTCGCTGGTGGTCTCGCGCGGATCGTAGTACCCGATCTGCTCGATGTAGTCGCCGCTACGCTTGGTGCGGCCGTCCACGACGACGAGGCGGTAATGCGGGTTCTTCATTGAGCCCATGCGCATCAGGCGGATCTTGACCATACTTCTGTTTCCTCCAAGAGCCTCGGAAGGCTGTAGTTGCTGCCGATTGTGGCGAGGCCCCGAGCCGACGATACGACGGCCAGCCTCCTAAAAGCCACCCAGTCTACACGGCATGGCCCGTCTGTTCCAGTGGCGCGGCTCAGCACGTGATCGGCGTCAGCCCCTCAGCCCGGCCCGCCCGCCGCCGCGCGGCGGCCGCTTGCCCATGCGCTTCATCAGTTTGCGCATCTCCTCGTAGTTGTTGATGAGGCGGTTGACGTCCTGCACGGTGGTTCCAGAGCCACGCGCGATGCGCTTGCGGCGCGAGGCGTTCAGTACGCGCGGCGTACGGCGCTCGACGTCCGTCATGCTCGAGATGATGGCTTCCACGCGCCCGATCTCACGCTCGTCGATGTTCGTGCCTGCCGGAACTATCTTGTTGGCGCCAGGGATCATCTTGAGGACGTCCGTGAACGAACCCATCTGCTTGATGCGCCGCATCTGGGTGAGCATGTCCTGGAGCGAGAAGTCGCCGAGGTTGCGCATCTCGGTCTCGTCGTCGTCGCCCTCGAGCGCGCGCGCCTTCTCGATGAGGGTGAGCACGTCGCCCATGCCAAGGATGCGCCCGGCGACGCGGTCTGGGTGGAACGGCTCGAGCCCGTCGATCTTCTCGCTCATGCCCGCGTAGTAGATCGGCTTGCCCGTCACGTGCTTGGCGGAGAGCGCGGCGCCGCCTCTGGCGTCACCGTCGAGCTTGGTCATGATGAGGCCTGTGACGCCGACCTGCGAGTCGAACGCCGTGGCTACCGGCAGCGACTGCTGACCCGTCATGGCGTCGACCACCAGGATCTTCTCGCTCGGTGCTATGCGCTGACCCAGGTCCGAGAGTTCGGCCATGAGCGCCTCGTCGACCTGGAGTCGGCCTGCGGTGTCGACGATGACCAGGTCGCGGAAGTCCTTCTGTAGGTGCGCTTTGAGGCGCGCGGCGATCGCGGCTGGCTCCTCACGGTCATGCACTTCGAAGACGGGCACGCCGATCTGGTCACCCAACACCTTCAGTTGCTCGCGGGCGGCCGGCCGCTGCGTGTCAGCAGCTACGAGCAGCACGCGCCGCCCTTGGCTCTTGTAGCGGTACGCGAGCTTGCCTGCCGTCGTCGTCTTGCCTGCGCCTTGCAGGCCCATCAGCAACCAGATGTTGCCGTCCGACTTGAGCGTCGGCAGCACCGCCTTCCCGCCCAGCACCTCTTGCAGTTCTTCGTGAACGATGGCGATCACGCGCTGGTCGGGCTGGAGGGACATGAGCACGTCTGAGCCGATGGCCTTCTCTTGCACGCGGTTCGTGAACTCGCGCGCCACCTCGAGGTTGACGTCCGCCTCGAGGAGAGCAACGCGCACCTCGCGGAGCGCGGCCTTTACGTCTGCTTCGGTCAGGCGGCCGCGGCCGCGTAGACCTTCGAAAACGGATTGCAGTCTGTCGCCTAATGACTGGAACATGATCAGGAGTCTCTAGCGCTCATGCGCGTGGTTTGTACCGTTCGGTTCGGGAACGGGAGGTGCGCGGCGCCGAGCTATCAGGGTAGCGGCTCGGCGGTAGGGGGTCAACCTGAGGCAGGCGAAAGTCCTGGGGCCCGGTGCTAAACTCGCGGCATGACGCCGGTTACCACCCCAGTCCAAGGGCCGCGGCACGGCAGTAGCCGCGCAGGTGGCTTCGCCATCATGATAGCGCTGCTGCTGTTGGCGCCGGCTGCGCACGCTCAACTCCTGGCTGACGTGCTCATGACCACCGCCATAGCGGCGCAGTTCGATAGCGGTGTCAGTTTTCCGCGCGGCACGATGCGCGCGGTTGGCACTGGCGTGAACGCGCTAGTAGCGCGCATTCCCGGCTCGAGCAACTGGACGGACTGGGAGGCGTACGCGCTTGGCGGCGTCGTCACCGCCCTCGCTGCCGCCAAGGTGCACGAGGTCTCTACCGCTTACGCCGTCGCGGGTTACTTCGAGAGCGAACGCTCGGAGACGGCGGCGTCCGGGCCGCTCGGGCCAGAGACGCACACGCGCATCGTGTTCGTTGGAGACGACGGAACGTCGCGTCTGCTGTACTTGATCAGAGCGGGCCAGGAGGTCGTGTGGCTAACGGCGCGGGCGCGCTGACAGCGGCTGACGATAGGCGCAACGGCTGGCGCGCGCGGACGCACGGCGCGTTGACGCACGGTGCCCTGCTGGTAGTTGCTCTGCTCGTGGCCGCAGCCGCGTACGCTCAAGGCGCGCAGGACGTGGCGGCCGCTTACGCCGCCGCCGAGCAGGCGCTGGTAGTCGCCATCGAAACGCCGCTCGGCCGGGCAGCCAGCCCAGACGACGCCGTGTGGCGCGCGGCGCTGGACGCCGCGAGCCTAGCCACTAGCGTGGCCGTGGCGGCCGAGCAGGCCGCGCCGCCTGCAGGACAGGAGGCAGCTTTCGAGGCCTCGCGCCGCGCGTACCGCCTCGAGGCGCGCGCTTACGGCCTGACTAACTGGTACAGCCGTGCGTTCGCGGCTTGGGACGGCTTCCTCGCCAGTGGGGGAGAACTGACCGACACCGCCCCACCGCTACCTGGCGGCGCTAGCCGCCAACTGACCACTGACCGCGAGGAGTTCCACCGCGTCGTCAACCAGTTGGCCTTCGCGCGTTACGAGGTAGGCGACCTCGATGAGGCTCGCGCCTGGTACCTCACGCTCCTCGACATGGCGCCAGACGACCCAGAGGCCCTCAGGTGGCTGGCGCGCATCGCTTACGAACAGGGCGACACGAGCGCAGCCGTCGTCATCTGGCAGCGCCTGGTCGAGGTAGCGCCGGACGACGAGGGCGCGCGCTTCTTCCTCGACCTCAGCCGTGAACGCGAGCAGTACGGCGAGGCCGCGAGCGAGGCGTACCGCCTCGGCTTGAGGGCGTACGAGGCTGGTCGCATCGGACCGGCATTGGAGGCCTTCCAGGCCGCGGTGGCCGCCAACCCCGACTTCGCCAACGCCGCCGTGTGGGCAGGCCGCTCCGCCCTCGAGGCCAAGGAGCCAGAACTCGCCGTCAGGTACTGGCAGATAGCCGTGTCACTCGACCCGAGCGACAGCAGGTCAGCGTGGTTCCTCGAGTACGCCAGGCTGCAGGTCAAGTGGGGAGTCGTCGCGGGCACCGCCTACTACGCCGGGCTAGCCGCGTACGACGCGGGTGAGCTCGAAGAGGCGCATGGGGAGTTCCTGAAGGCCGCAGAGGCCGCCCCGACCTTCAAGGAGGCGTTCGTGTGGACGGCCCGCACGAGCCAGGAGCTCGGTCGGCCAGACGAGGCCATCGCTTACTGGCAGACGGTGTTGAGGCTAGACCGTAACGACGACAGGGCGCGCTACTTCATAACCAACGCCCGCCAGGCGATCGTCTACGGAACGGAAGCTAGCGAGGCTTTCTCGCGTGGGTTGGCCGCCTACCAGTCAGGCGACGGGCCGAAGGCCCAGGCGGAGTTCGCGGCCGCGGCCGCCGCCGCGCCCGACTTCCTGCAAGCGTGGGCGCAGCTTGGGCGCGTGGCGTTCCAGAACCGCGACTACGAAGTGGCAGCCAGCGCGTACGCCAACGCCGCAAGGCTCGCGCCAGCAGACGAGGATTACGCGTTCTTCGCCGCCGAGGCGGCGCGCTTGGCTGGCGCCTCACCCGGTGGTGAGCAGTAGGCGAGCGGCTGGCGGCAAGCACGACATCAGTCCAGGGTTATTTCACGCGCCACGGGGCGCAGCGGGAGAACGAGATTATGAAGCAGTTCGAGAAGCGCATCGACGACAAGGGGAACCCCTATCTAGCCACCCCACTGTCCGGCTACCTCCTAACGCGCCTGCCGCTACTTAACAAGAGCACGGGCTTCTCGCGTGAGGAACGCAGGGAGCTGGGCCTAGAGGGCCTGGTGCCGCCGCACTCATCCACCATCGAGCAACAAGTACAGCGCACCTACGCGAACTACTCCGGTTTCACGACGGCGTTGGACAAGCACGTCTACCTGCGGGTGCTGCAGGACCGCAACGAAGTCCTGTTCTACGCCCTCCTCGAGCAGCACCTCGAGGAGATGCTGCCGATCATCTACACCCCGACGGTCGCTGAGGCGGTGCAGAAGTTTAGCCTCATCTATCGTTTCCCTAGAGGGCTGGTCGTGAGCACCGAGAACATCGACCGTATCGACGAAGTGCTTGCCACGGCGCCACTGCCGGACGTGCGCCTGGTGGTCGCGACCGATTCTGAGGGCATCTTGGGCATCGGCGATCAGGGTTTCGGGGGCATGGCCATCTGCATCGGCAAGCTCTCGCTCTACACGGCCGCGGCCGGCATCGACCCTGCGACTACGCTGCCCATCGAACTCGACGTCGGCACGAACCGCGCCGACCTCCTCGACGACCCCCTCTACCTCGGAGTGCGGCACGAGCGGCTCGTTGGGCCGGCGTACGAGGACTTCATCGAACGCTTCGTCGTGGCCTTCAAGAAGCGCTTCCCTGACGCGCTCCTGCAGTGGGAGGACTTCAGCAAGCAGAAGGCCGTCGACGTCATGAACCGCTACCGCGACGTGCTGCCGTCGTTCAATGACGACATCCAGGGAACGGGCGCCGTCGTGCTGGCCGGACTCCTCGCGGCGGCAAGGAAGACGCGTAGGCCGATGACGGACGAGACTTACGTCGTGCACGGCGCCGGGGCTGGCGGCATGGGCGTTGGGCGCCAGATTGTCGTCGGGTTGCAGCGCCAGGGCTTAAGCCGCGCAGAGGCAGTGGCGCGCGTGCTGATGATCGACTCGGCCGGGCTCGTGGTAGCCGATCGCCCGGGCCTCGAGAGCTACAAGCGCGAGTTGGCGCAAGACCCGTCACGCACGGCCGGATGGCAGGTGGCCGGAGCCGTGCCTTCGCTCCTCGAGACCGTGACGAACGCCAAGGCCACCGGCATCATCGGCCTGTCCGGACAGGCGGGGGCGTTCGACGAGGCCGTAGTGAAGGCCGTCCTCGCGAACTCTCCCGCGCCCATCGTCTTTCCGCTCTCCAACCCGACCGTGAACAGCGAGGCGGTGCCTGAGGACGTGTACGCCTGGACTGGCGGCCGCGCGATCGTCGCGACCGGCAGCCCGTTCCCGAACGTGCAGCATGAGGGCCGCTCGTTCGTCGTCGGGCAAGGCAACAACGCCTTCGTCTTCCCTGGCGTCGGCCTTGGTGCCCTCGTCACGCGCGCTACTAAGGTCACCGACAACATGCTCACCGCCGCAGCGGAAGCGCTGTCTGAGTACACGGACCCGATGCGCCTCATGGAGGGCGCTGTCTACCCAAGCGTCAGCGCGCTTGGCAGGGCGAGCAGGCATGTGGCCGTGGCCGTCGCCAACCAAGCGATGGCAGACGGCGTGGCGCGCCGCGAAGTGAAAGACACCCAGGAGGCCGTTAGCGCAGGCATCTGGGAGCCGCGCTACCTGCCCATCAGGCGGGCCTGAGCACTGGTGCGCAGCGTTGTCCTCAGGGTCGTGGCGCTAGCGTTACTGTTGTTCCTTACCCTGGTCGGGGTCATCGCACTGCGCACCTTGCAACGCGTTCCAGACGCGGTCGTCTACTTCGTGCGGGACCGCGGCACGACCTTCACGCTCGAGCCGGTCAAGCGCCGGCTCGGGCGCTCCAACATCGAGCAGTTCGTTGCGCTCCAGGTCGCCGAACTGGCGAAGGGGCCGACCTCGGCGGAGGCGGCAGGCGGGTTGAGCAGCGCCGTCCCTTCGACGACGAGCGTGCTAAGCACCGGGCTTGCTGACGGGGTCTTGACTGTGAACCTGGCTGCGTCGTTCGAGCACGGCGGCGGCACCGCCGCGATGACTGGCCGTTTGGCGCAGCTCTTCTACACCCTCACGCAGCCAAGCCAGATCGACGCGGTCGTGCTGCAGATCGAGGGCGCGAACGTGACGGTGTTCTCAGGCGACGGCTTGATCATCGACTCACCGTGGGTACGTGAAGAGCAGCCTGACTTGCCCGTGTGGTGATCAGGTTCCAGCTACTCTCGTGCCTACCAGGTAGCCGAGGGCGGCTGCCCCCAAGCACAATGCGAGTGATAAGCCGACGTTCGCCGCTGCCCTGCCGAGGAAACCGGCGCGTAACAGGTCGAGCGTCTGCAGACTGAACGATGAAAAAGTCGTGAAGCCGCCGCACACGCCGACGAGCAGCGCCAGGCGCCAACCCTCCGAGAGGGGGTAGCGCGCGTCCGCCATGGTGGCGGCGCCGATCGACGTGATGGCGAACGAGCCGACCACGTTTACGATGAGGATGCTGACCGGAAAACCGCGGCTGAGCGGCTGTAGCCACAAGGTCAAGAGATAACGAAGTACGCTGCCGAGGGCGCCGCCGCCTGCTACGTAGAGGGCGGCGACGGCTGTTGGCAGGGGCTGCTGCACGGCTGCATCCTACATGAGGTGGTGCGCCCGACAGGATTCGAACCTGTGGCCTTTCGCTCCGGAGGCGAACGCTCTATCCGACTGAGCTACGGGCGCCCAACGCGACAACGTCGCTGAGGCGAACAGCAATATAGCACCTGCCGCGTAAGCGGCTCTCACCATGCGTTCTGGTACACTCCGGGGCGTGCTTCGAATCTGCCACGACCACTGGCCACGCCAGTATCGGCGCTTCGGCGCGCACCCTGAGGCCCGCCAAGGCAGCAGGTTCCAGTTCGTTCAAGTCACGCGGGTACCGATGGCGGCGCTAAGACGCCGGCCTAGGTGCCGGGAGGAAGTCACCTAGATGAAGCTCAGCAAGCGCTCGAACACGATCATCTTGTGGGTCGTTTCCATTGGCCTACTGGCGGGCATGGTGCTCATGTTCACGCCTGGCCTAGGCGTCACCGGCGGCGGTATCGTCAAGGGCGCTGCCCAGGTCGTGGTGAACGGCCAGACCCTTTACGACTCAGACTTACAGCAGATCCGCAGCAACGCGCTGTTCAACACCGTCACCGACGGCGAAGTTGGCCAGGACCTCCAACGCCTCATGGTCGACGAGATCGTGCGCAACACCGTCCTCGACCAGGCGGCTGCACGGGTGAGCATCAGCAGCGGCCAGGTCCGCAAGGCCGTCAACGACTTCCGTGCCGAACGCGGCGTGGACGGCGGGCGCAACGACCAGGCTTACCTCCAACTCATCGGCAGCGCCGGCTTCACTGACCAGAGCTTCCGCGACTACATGAAGGGCCAGCTCCGCTTGCAGGAGTGGGAGAACCGCCTCGTCAAGGACGTCACGGTGTCTGACGCCGAAGTCCAGGCTTACTTCGAGTCGCACCGTTCCGCCTACCAGTCCGAGGAGAAGATCCTCGCACGGCAGCTCGTCGTTGCCGATAAGGACCTCGCCGAGAACCTGCGCCGCCAAGTCTTGGCCGGCGCCGACTTCGCCACCATCGCGCGCGAGAACAGCCTCGAGCTTGCCGATCGCGACGGCGCCGTAGGTGCGGCAGCTGGGTCGACGGAGCCGCAAGCCGTTGGTCGCCCCGCGCTCCCGACCGTTGTGGCCAACGCGGCCTTCTCGCTGCGTGGCGCCGGCATCACCGACGTCATCGTTTACAACGAGCGCTACTACGTCGTCGACGTCGAGGATTACCAGCCGGCTGCCGACCTCTCGTTCGCTGACGCCAGCCCGACCGTCGCGGATGACGCACTGAACGCCAAGAAGTCCGGCATCGTCGAGGACGAACTCGACAAGCTCCGCGACGCCGCCGTCGTGTCCTTCCCGGCGGGCAGCACGCTCTCCTTCAACAACCCGGTACTCGCCACCGTCGGAGCGAAAGAGATCAGGGCCGTTCAGTTGGACCGCGCGCTCTACACGAACACGCAGATCCAGCAGGCGCTCTCGCCGCAGACGGCCGACCTCATCGTCGGGCTCTTCAAGCCGACCGTTCTCAACCAGCTCATCGATACGGAAGTCGCCTACCAGAGCGCCGGTTCGCTTGGCGTGCCGTTCGTCGGTTCGCGCAGCGGCATCGCCCAGGCGGCGCTCAATTACGTTGGCCGCGACGCGACCGCCACGGAGCCAGAGGTCGAGAAGTACTACGCAGACAACCAGTCGCTCTACACGCTGACTGCTGAGGCGACCGTCACGAAGGCGGAGTTCGCTACCCAGGCCGCGGCAGAAGCCTTCCGCGCGGCGCTCCTAGCTGGCGAAGACATCGTGGCCGCCAACGAGGCCGCCGCAGGCACCATCACGGAGCTTGGGCGCGTCAAGCCTGGCGACCTCCAGACGGAGTTCGATACCGCCCTCTTCTCGACCGACGCCTTCGACGCCCTACCTGGCGGCAGCTTGGCCATAAGCGACATCCTCGTGCTGCAGGTACCAGACGAAGCAGCAGCTGAGGAGACCGCTACTGACTCGACCGCAGCCGACGCCACGGCGGCCGACGCGACCGCAACCGACGACGTGGCCGGCGACGGCGGGGCAACCACCCCGGAAGTCGCCACCAAGGACAGCTTCGTAGTGCTCGTTGCCGACCGCGTTCCTGCGCGCGTTAGGAGCCTCGCCGCCGTTCACGCGCAAGTCGAACAGGCCGTCGTCGCCCAGAAGCGTCAGGCCGAGCGCACGGCGTGGCTCGCTGACAAGCGCGCACAGATCGACGTCATCGAGACCGCGAACCCCGCCCTCGTCCTGCCGACCGACTCGCTGCCAGGCGCCGCGGCGCCAGACGGCGCCGCACCAGAAGGCGCTGAGCCTACCGAGGCGCCAAGCACCACCAACTGAACTGGATCGACACGAGTTGGGGCGGTCACTCGAAGTAGGAGTGACCGCCCTTCGCTTAGGAGGGCAACGCATGGCAGTACCGAACAAGGAACCGGCGCCGAGGGCGCTCATCAGCGTTTCTGACAAGCGCGGGCTTCAGGAGCTGGCTAGTGGGCTCCTGGCCTTGGGTTACGAGCTCGTAAGCACGGGCGGAACGCTGGCCGCGCTTCGCGGTTGGGGCTTGCCTGCCGTCGCCGTCGCCGACGTGACGGGCTTTCCCGAGATCTTGGATGGACGCGTCAAGACCCTGCACCCGAAGGTTCACGGCGGCATCCTTGCCCGGCGCGAACCTGGGCACCTTGCCGAGTTGGCGCGCCACGAGATTGCGCCGGTCGACGTGGTGGTGGCGAACCTATACCCGTTCCGCGAGACGGTCGCGCGGCCAGACGTGACGTTCGCGGAGGCCGTCGAACAGATCGACATCGGCGGTCCGAGCATGCTGCGCGCGGCGGCCAAGAACCATGCCGACGTGACGGTCCTAGTCGACCCGGAAGACTACGCGATCACGTTGGAGGCCCTCGCCCGCGGCATGACGCTAGCCGAGCGCCGCGAGCTGGCGCTGAAGGCCTTCGCGCACACCGCTGCTTACGACGCGGCCATCGTGGCGTACTTGAGCCGCGATGAGGCTTTGCCGCGGCACCTGGCCGTCGCGCTCGAACGGGCAGAGGTGCTGCGGTACGGCGAGAACCCTCACCAGATGGGCGCTCGTTATCGTGAGGTGGGGGCAGCGTCGATCTGGGACGCGGCCAAGCTGCACTCCGGGTTGGCGCTGTCTTACCTGAACCTGTTCGATGCCGAGGCGGCTTGGCGCCTCGCGCACGACCTGGCGGCGCATGCGCCGGCCTGCGTGATCGTCAAGCATGCGAACCCATGCGGCGCCGCGTGGGGTGAGGACCTTGGTGCGGCGTACGAGCGGGCGTTCGACGCTGACCCGAAGTCGGCGTTCGGGGGCGTAGTAGCGTTGGCAGGCGTAGTAGACCTGGCATTGGCGGAGCTCATCGTGGCGCGGCCGAAGGCCGACGTCGTCCTGGCCCACGGTTATGCGCCTGAGGCGCTCGAGTTGCTGGCGCGCAAGCGCAAGAACACCCGCATAATCGAACTGCCGGCGCCGCACGCGGCTTCCTACGGGCTCAGGCGCTTAGATGGTGGCTTCCTCCTTCAGGGACCAGACGCCGTGACCCTCGACCGTGCCCGGTGGCGCGTAGTCACCTCCAAGGAGCCGACTGGCGAGCAGTGGCGTGACGCGGTCATGGCTCAACTCGTGTGCGCCGCGACTTCCTCCAACGCAGTCATCTTGGTGGCTGGCGGCTGCGCCGTTGGGATCGGCGCTGGGCAGCAGAGCCGCGTGGACGCGGCCGAGATCGCCGTGAGGAAGGCCGCCGGACGCGCCGCTGGCGGGGTGTGTGCCTCCGACGCGTTCTTCCCGTTCCGCGACGGCCTGGACGCCGTGGCAGCCTCCGGCATCGGCCTGGTCGTGCAGCCGGGCGGGTCTATCGCGGACGACGCCATCATCGCGGCTGCAGAGGAACACGGCATGTCGATGGTGTTCACGGGCGAAAGACACTTCAGGCATTGAGGTTTCTTCGCGCTGACCGGCCGTGACCGCCACTAGCGCGGCATGGTGCTGCAGGTACTACATCTGGTAGTTGGCGCGGCAGGCGGTGCTTGTGCTTGTAGGAACGCGCCTGCCAGTGGGTTGCCCGGGCGGTGCCCCGGTGGTAATCTGCTGGTCGCGCTCATCGCCGCCAGGCCAGCCTGGCTCTGCTCCATTCGGCGTAGCTCCGGTGAGATAGTCCACATCGGGGCGGCAGTGCGAGGTCAGTGATCGCAAGCGTGGCCCGCCACCAGTAGTATGCGCTAGACTTCAACGTACTAGCACTTGTATTTGACGCACGAGGGAAGTAGTCAAACATCGCCGCCCGAGCACGACCGACCGTCGGGCAGCAGTCACAGCACGCAGTAGGTAGGTGGGGTAGACCACCCGCAGCCTGGGAGGAACGTCATGCTCGACAACGCACCAACCAACCCCGAACTGAACGTAGGCTTCGACCCACATGCGGTCACCATCGCCAAGCGCCAGTACTTCCAGCCAGGCGAGGAGTCGGTTGAGGCGATGTTCAGGCGCGTGGCCACCTGGGTAGCCAAACCCGAGCGCCACGAGGTGCGTGACGAGCACGCCGACCGTTTCTACCAGCTCATGATCGACAAGCGCTTCTGCCCAGGCGGGCGCGTGCTGGCCGGCGCGGACACCCTCCACGGCAACGTCCTCAACTGCTTCGTGCAGGACGGCGGTCCCGAGGTGGCGGGCAGCGACGCTTGGGTGCTGCATCTGGCCAGCAAGCTCGCGCTCGTAACGAAGGTCGGCGGCGGCAACGGCGTCAACCTCGACCCCATCGGGCCGAAGCGGCGCTTCACCGGCGCCACCGGGCGGCTCTACCTCACGATCAGTCGCGCCCACGCCGACTACCACAAGGTCAGCACCGGTACCTTCCTTGACCTCGTCAAGGGCGAGATGGTCACTCGCGGGTACCGCGCTGGCACGTTCGTCGAGCGCGACCACCTGCCAGCCGACGTTAAGGTGCGCCTGGTCGGCGACTCCGTCGACGACATCTGGCAGGCCGCCGCGGACTCCGTGACCACCATCCTCGCTGGCCGCGACGTGGTCATCGACCTCTCCGACCTCCGCGCCGAGGGCACGCCTGTGGCGGGTTCCGGAGGCTCGTCGAGTGGTCCGTCGTCCTTCGCCGTCGAGGTGTACGACAACTTCGCGCTATGGGCCGGGCTGGGAGGCGCCAGCTTCGCTGGGCCCGTTGCTACCTTGCGTTACGTCTTCGCGCCGACCTTGAGGGCCATCAGGCAGGGCGGCACGCGGCGCGGGGCAGGCATGGCCACGCTGGCTATCACGCACCCTGACGTCGACGACTTCATCACCGCCAAGGACCTCGACCGCGAGCGCGGCGAGGGCGACATCAGCACCTTCAACATCTCGGTGCTCGTGTCAGACGAGTTCATGGGGCAGGCAAGCGGCGAGCAGGGCCGCGGCAAGCTCTGGGAGATCGCGCAGCATGCGTGGGCGACGGGCGAGCCCGGGCTCATCTACGTCGACCGCATCAACGAGCACAACCCCATGCGCAGCGCGCTCGGCGACATCAAGAGCACCAACCCATGCGGCGAGATCCCCCTCTACGCAGGCGAACCGTGCGACCTCGGCGCCCTCAACCTGGCCGCTTACGTCAGGCAGCGTGACGTCGGCCTCAGTGGCTACGACTTCGACGGCTTCGCAGCTGACGTTGCCACCTGCGTCCGCTTCCTCGACAACGTGCTTGACGTGAACCGCTTCGCGCTCGAGGACAACCGCGAGATGAGCATGAAGCTGCGGCGCCTCGGGCTCGGCGTCATGGGCCTGGCCGACGCCCTCATTCTCATGGGTTACGGCTACGACTCCGACGAGGGCCGGGACGCCGTTGGCGCCATGATCGGCGCCCTGCGCAACGCTGCAGCGGCCACGTCGCAGGCGCTAGCCGCCGAGCGCGGCCCGTTCCCCCTATACGACGTGAGTGACCTGACCACCCCGCGACGCAACGTCGCGATCCTCACCGTCGCCCCCACCGGCACCACCAGCATGCTGATGGGCGTGTCGTCTGGCGTCGAACCGGTGTTCGCGCCGTTCATCTACCGCAAGATCGGCACCGAGTACCACGCCCTCATCCACCCCCTCTTCCAGGAACTCCTCGAGGAGCACGCAGCACATCCCGACTACAGCAAGGGCGGCGCCTGGGATTGGGACAAGGTCGTGGCTGCCGTGCAGTCCAACCACGG
>DASSXV010000019.1:0-27888 GCA_035703635.1 Trueperaceae bacterium
TTTATTGTGTTGTCAACAATCCGCGGTAGATAGCCGGGCACGAAGCCACGATATCACTTTTGCGGACTTGTCGATATCACTTTTGCGGACTTATGGATATCACTCTTGCGGACAATTGGGTGCCAGCCACTGCCACTTTCCGAGGCCCTTCAATACCGCTTCTCGAGGCCCGCTACCGCCCCAACAGCCCCAACAGGTACTTCCCATACGCGTTCCCCTTCATCGGCGCCGCCAAACGCTCCAGCTGCGCGGCGTCAACCCAACCGCTCTGAAACGCGATCTCTTCCGGGCAGGCGATCTTGAGCCCCTGCCGCGCCTCGAGCGTCTCCACGAAGTTGGAGGCCTGCAGGTAACTCTCGTGAGTACCAGTGTCCAGCCACGCCATGCCGCGCCCCATGAGCTCCACGTGCAGCCTGCCCAGTTCCAGGTAACGCCGGTTGAGGTCGGTGATCTCCAGCTCGCCGCGAGAGGACGGACGCAACTCGCGCGCCTCGGCCGCCACGCCAGCAGGGTAGAAGTAGAGGCCCGTGACCGCGTACTGGCTGCGCGGCCGGGCGGGCTTCTCCTCGATGTCGGTCACGCGCCCACCCTCGTCGAAAGCCACCACCCCGTAGCGCTCTGGGTCACTTACCTGATAGCCGAAGACGGTCGCCTCGCCTAAGCGCGCATCCGCCGCCTGCAGCAGGCCGCTGAGGCCGTAGCCGTGGAACAGGTTGTCGCCGAGGACCAGCGCGGAAGGCCGGTCGCCTAGGAACTCCTCGCCCAGGAGGAACGCCTGCGCTATGCCCTCCGGCCGCTCCTGCACCACGTACTCGAAGCGCATGCCCCAACCCTCGCCGCTGCCCAACAGCTGGCGGAAGGCGGGCAAGTCGCGCGGCGTCGAGATGATCAGCACCTCGCGCACGCCCGCCAGCATGAGCGTGGAGAGCGGGTAGTAGACCATCGGCTTGTCGTAAACGGGTAGGAGCTGCTTGCTCACCGCCAACGTGGCGGGGTAGAGCCGCGTGCCAGCCCCGCCGGCCAAGACGATGCCGCGCCGGCCAGCGCTCACGGTCGCTCTCCCGCTGGGCCGCCTAGACCCAGCCGGCCGAGGTCGTAGCGTTCCGTCACGGACCTCACCCACTCCTGGTTATCCACGTACCAGCGCACCGTGGCCATGAGACCGTCCGCGAACGCCACTTCCCTGTGCCAACCAAGCTCTTTCTCGGCGCGGCGCGAGTCGACGGCGTAACGGCGGTCGTGCCCAGGGCGGTCGGCCACGCTCGTGATGAGGTCGCGGTAATCGCGCGCACCTGGCGCGACTTCGTTGAGGCACGCGAGCAACTGGTCGAGCAGCACGCGGTTGGGCAGTTCGTGAGCGCCGCCCATGAGGTAGGTCGCGCCGGGCGCGCCGCGCTGGGCGGCCGCGAGCAGGCCGCGGGCGTGGTCGTCAACGTGCAGCCAATCGCGGACTTGCATGCCGTCGCCGTACATGGGCACGCTCTCGCCGGCCAGTGCCCGCGACAGGGCGAGCGGCACGAGCTTCTCCGGGAACTGGAACGGCCCGTAGTTGTTGGAGGCGTGCGTGGTTATCACCGGCAGGCCGTAAGTATGGAAGTAGGCGGCCGCGAAGTGATCGGCCCCCGCCTTGCTGGCGCTGTACGGCGAGCGCGGGTCGTAGCGGCTGTTCTCGTCGAACATGCCAGTTGGCCCGAGGGCGCCGTAGACCTCGTCCGTGCTCACGTTCACCATGCGGAACGTCCGCCGCGCCGCGGCTGGCAGGTCCCACCAGTAATGCCGCACCGCCTCGAGCAGGTTGAAGGTGCCAACGGTGTTCGCCTGCACGAACTGCCGCGGTCCGTCGATCGAACGGTCGACGTGCGTCTCCGCGGCCAAGTGGATTACGGCAGCTGGCTGCTCCTCGCGCAGGAGTTCGAGCATGGCGGCCTGGTCGTTGACGTCGAGCTGCACGAAGCGGTGACCGCTCCCCGCGCCAGCTGGGCGCAGGCGCTCTAGATCGGCGGCGTAGGTGAGTGCGTCGACGCTCACCACGCGCGCAGCGCCACCGCTTGCCAGCAGGCGCACGAGGGCCGAACCGATGAACCCGGCCGCGCCGGTGACCAGGTACGTGCTCACGCCCAGGTACCCGGGAAGCGCGTGAGGTCCGCGAGGAGCGGCAGCGCGGCGTCGCGCTCGGAGACCATGGGCGAGGCGCCCTCCAGGCGCCAGGCGACGCCGATGCTGGGGTCGTCCCACCTCACGCCGGCGTCCGCCGCGGGCGCGTAGGGGTAGTCGGTCTTATAGATCACGTCAGCTACCTCCGAGAGCACGGCGAAACCGTGCGCGAAACCTGCAGGAACCCACAACTGCTGTAACGCTACGTCGTCTAGCACGGCACTAACCCACCGTCCGAAAGTCGGGGATCCAACGCGCAGGTCAACGGCGACGTCAAGTATGCGGCCGCGAGTCACGCCCACGAGCTTGCCCTGCGCGTGCGGTTGCGCCTGGAAGTGCAGTCCGCGCACCACGCCGCGCACAGAACGCGAGTGGTTGTCCTGCACGAACTTCAGGCGTAACCCGAGGGCGTCGAACGCGGCGGCGTTCCAGCGTTCGATGAAGAAACCGCGGCTGTCCGGTCGCACGACCGGCGTCAGGAGCTTCACGTCAGGCAGGTCGAGGGGCGAGACGTTCATGCCCCCGCCGCCCCCGCCGCCCACGTCGCGCGCAGCCGCGTGAAGCGGTCGATGTCCAGGGAGACGTCGTCCGGCAGCGCCACCCCGGCTTCCGCCTTGCTGGCCGGGCGCACGCCAGGCGCGCGCCTCAGCGCCAAGTCGTACACGCTCTTCCGTTCTGTTGCCACGTTGATAGTGTCGTACGTCACGGCGTCGAGGTGCGTGACGAGCTCCGCTAGCAGCGGCGCGATCACGTCGACGTAATCCTGCGAGGTGAACAGGTCGGTGTAAGCAGTGGGGTATGGCCACGCCCGCGGTCTGAAGCTCGTGCGAACCACCAGCGCGCCCGGCGCCGCGCGGGCCGCTTCTTCGGCGACTAGCTTCGTTAGGGCGTAGTAGTTGCGCACTGGACCTGGCGTGTCGTCCTCACGGTAGTTGCCGCGGTCCCCGAAGAAGACGTAGTCGGTCGAGACGTGCACCAGGCGCGCACCAACCGCACGGGCCGCCGCGGCAACGTGCCTCGTGCCTGCCACGTTCACGCGCCAACACCGTTGGCGGTCCTGCTCGGCGCCGCGCACGTCCGTGTACCCCGCCGCGTGGACCACCGCGCTTGGCCGCAACGCGGCCACTACTGCCAGGGTGGCGTCCTCGTCCGTAACGTCGAGTTCACGCGAGCTGGGCGCCTGCGCGTGCGGCAGCAACCGCACGAGCTCACGGCCGAGGCGGCCGCTGCCGCCAGTGATCAGGAGCCCGCCCGCGCTAGTCTGCTCTGCCATGCCAGCCACGGCCCTTATCTGTGCGCGCTAGGTGAGGTGCTCAGCAGTTCTTCGTCGTGGTGGGTCAGTGTGCCGCTGGTCTGGTCGATCTCGGTTGCCCTGCGCGTTGGACCCTTCGGCGGTGCCGGGTCGGCAACAGCCGCGCGCAAGAAGACGATCAGGGTGGCGAGGAGACCAGCCACGAGTGCTGCCGCCACGGTGACGGTCAGCTTGTTCTGCGGCTTCGGCCTAAGCGGCGGCGAGGCGCTGATGATCACGCGCGCGGCGTCGTTTACGAGGCTCTGCTGTAACCCTAGGAGCGGCATGACGGCTGCGACGCGGTCGTAGGCCGTGCGCGCCGCGCTCAGTGCCGCCTCGGGCTCGGCAGCGCGCTGTTCCAACTCGGCGAGCCTGTCGCGCAGGCTGGCGCCCTCCGCCTCGGCCTGGTCGGTGGCGGCCTGAAGCTGGCTGCGCTCAGCCACGTCGCCAGCCAAGGTGGCCGTCAAGGTCTCGAGCCGTGAACGGCTCACCAACGTGACGAGGTCTTGCCCACTCATCGTCACGCCAGGCGGAAGCTGGGAAATGGCGGCGAGCAACGGGCCGGCGGCGGCCTCAGGCACGGCGTTCGCCTCCACCAAGGCCTCAACCTGGTCCTCGAGCGACGTAGAGCGCGTACCGCCGCGAGCAGCCACGCTTGCGGTCAGTAGCGCCTGTTGGGCGCTGTTCGAGGCGATCAGGCCGTCGAGTTCCGCTAGCCGCGAGCGCGTCGCGGCCTGCTGCAACGCAAGCTGGTCGATCTGGCTCCTGAGGGCAACGCGGGCGTCGTCCTTGGCGAACGCCGTCCAGGCCGCCTGCGCCGCATCGAGGGTAGCCTTGCGCGCCTCAAGGTCCTTGGCGCTCGCCGCAACGGCCGCGTTGACAGTGTTCTGCATGGTGGCGGTGGCGGCCTCCGCGCTGGCGCGCGCCCAGTCGTTAGCGCGCCGCGCGGCCTCGTCTGCCGTGCCGGCCGTGACGCTGTGCTCGAGCGTCAACTGCCCGCGCGTCTGGTTGGCGGTGTCGATGGCCTTGAGGGAGAGCGTCTCGCTCAGGCGCGTGAGCTCTTCCGGATCGTCGGCCTGGACGTCGAACGCGGCGCGCAAGACGGAGCCACTGTTCGCCAGTGCGGTGTAAGCCTGCGTTCCGAGCCCAACTTGTGGGATGAGGTTCGCTAGATCGCCTCCGCTAGTGGGTTGCGGCGCAGAGACCTGCACGGTAGCTGCGGCCTGGTAAGTGTGAGGGCGCGAGGTCAGGTAGAGGTACGCCACGCCGCCGACAAGCACGGCGGCAAGCACGATGCCGACTAGGCCACTGCGCAGGATCAGGTAAAGCTCGCGTAGTGAGATCTCGTCACGAGGTTCGTTCATTGCGTTCTCCAAGGCCTGCACAGGATACGCCACGGCGCCGGTAGGGCCCACGCGGCCCTCATGACGTCAACTCGCGCAGCGTGCCGGCGCGCTCAAGGCGCTCAAGTAACGGCTTGAGCTCACCCAGCTCGAGGTTGAGCGACTGCGCCGTGTGGCCGAGGGTATCGCCCTTGCCAAGCTCGGCCAGCACTTGTTGGCCAAGCGCGCCGTGCTCAGCGCGGAAGTTCATGTAGCGGTCGGTCATGGGGTTGAGAGCGTCGCGGCCGCGGAGGGTAAGCGCGAAGCGCCTGTCTTCCCAGCCTGGAGGTTCGTCAGGGAGCTCGATCTCGGGGGAGTTCGCAACCGCCTGCTCTCCCAATGCGTAACGCCGCGTCGGGCCCTCAGTCGTGCCGAGCACCTCGAGGAACGGTTTGCCTTGGCGGTAGAAGCGGTACCCGCCCGCGAACACCTCGATGCCGTCGAAGGCCGGGTCGTCCGCGCGCGCCGCCCGCGCCAACGCCAGCGCGGCGAGGGAGACGACGATGGCTGGGTCGATGGCGTCAAGCTCCAATGCGCCCTTGGCGCGCGCCTGGCCGGCCTTCTGCAGCGCACGCATGGCCTCCGCGCGGTCGTGGATAACGCCTGCCGACTCATGCATGGCGGCGCGCACGCTGCCGCCAACGAGCAGCGCTACGGAGCGCTCCCGCTCCGTGGCGTAACTGAGCGACCCGTTGAAGCGCGCCTCGTGGAGGCGCTCGAGCAGCTCCGCGAGGTCGACCGCGCCAGGAGTCAGCCGCTGCGGCGGCGCTAAGCGCGGCAGCGCACGCAGGAGCGCTGCGTGGCTGGCGGGGAAGCGCGCAGGCAACTGCGGCGTTAGGGCCGGTTCGTGCGTGTGCAGGTGAAAGCGTTGGTTGGGGAGTTCGAGCCCCGCGTACGCGCCGAGCTTGAAACTACCCTCCAGCTGGCCGCGCGCCAACAGGAGTAGAGTCGTGCCGCCCGCATCCGAGAGGGCGAGGGTACCTGAGTGGCGGATGGTACGCAGGTTCTCGAGCAGCCACTCCGCGCTGTGCTGACCAGTGTCGCCAAGCATGCCCTGCGTGGCGGCGCTGATCGGCGTCTGGTCGTGCGAGCGCGGGCCGCCCGTCACTGGCTGCGTTCGCCTTCGTTGAGGACGCGCCTTAGCAGGTCGCGGTCGGTGCGGTGCGTCAACATCGTGAGGGCCTGC
The DNA here is from genome assembly GCA_035703635.1 of Trueperaceae bacterium. Taxonomy (GTDB): domain Bacteria; phylum Deinococcota; class Deinococci; order Deinococcales; family Trueperaceae; genus JAAYYF01. The sequence goes on from DASSXV010000019.1 coordinate 6,014, forward strand.
TCTGGCGGAAAGAAGCCCCCACCCTGGAACAGGTCCTCGGTGACGTTAGTCTCTTGGTCGTTCGTTTGGCAGCGGTACCAGGTAATGAGGCGCTGCACTCCCTGCGGGTTGCGGTAGTAGGTCGTCCACGTGCGCCCTGGGTGATCGCACGTGGCCGTCACGCCCGCCTCTTCCGCGATCTCGCGCAGGGCGGCCTGCAGTTGCGTCTCGCCGAGTTCGACGTGGCCCTTCGGGAACAACCAATGCCCGCTGGCGTGCTGCAAGATGAGTACGCGGCCGCTGCGGTCAAGCACCACGCCACCCGCCCCCGTCTCCGTTGCTACGGGCGCGCCGGAGCCAGCACGTTTCGTGCCCCCGGAGAGCGGCCGGTCGTGGCGGCGTGTCATGGTTGCCCATGCTATCACTGGTCGATTGATGCCCTGCACCCAGCGCGCAGCGGCGCTTTCTGCGCTCCGGGTTAGCGCCGCGCCACCATGCCGCCGCCCTTGAGGAACTCGAGCAGCCCATCCGCGAGCGCCCGCGCGAGGGTCGCTTGGTACGACGACGTGCCGAGCTTGCTGCCCTCCGTCGGGTGGCTCGTGAAGCCGAGCTCGACGAGGATGGCCGGAATGCGCGCGGTGCGGATGACGTAGAAGAGGTTGCTCCTGACGCCGCGGTCCTTCGCGCCGGTGGCGCTCACCAGGTTGCGCTGCACGGTCTCGGCAAGGGTGAGCGAGTAGTTGAGTTGCGCCTCGCGCAGGATGTCAGCAGCCAGGCTCTGTGCGCTGCGCCGCGCCTCTTCCGTGAGAGCCTGACCTTCGGCGCCGCCGCCGTTCTCCTTGATGGCGCGGTCGACGTACGAGGGGTCGAGGGGCTCGCCGAACACCCAAGTCTCGATGCCTTCTGCCGACTTGTTGCCGTCGACGGAGTTCGCGTGGATGGAAACGAAGATGTTGCGTTCAGGCGTTGCGAACAGCGACCGCTCCTGCAGGGTGAGGAAGGTATCGGTGTCGCGCGTGAGGATGACGGTGATGCCCTCGGACTCCAAGATGCGCTTCAGTTCGAGAGCAACGGAGAGCACGACGTTCTTCTCGATCGCGTAGCCGACGGCTCCCGGGTCGTGGCCGCCGTGCCCGGAGTCGATGACTACCACTTGGCGTTGCTCTGGCACGGTGAGGAGCGCTTGCGAGGCCGGCTCTTGCCGGGCCGGTGCTGGCGTCAGGGCCGTGACGGCCGCGCCCTTGAGGCCGGGAGCGAAGTCGACGTACAGCGTGCGCCCGTCTGCCTTCTCGACGACGCCCACCTTGTAGCCGTCGCCGTTACCGTTGACGGCGAACTTGAGGTGCAGCGCCACCGTCACCTGCCCACCGCTGTTGGTAACGCTTAGTCGGCCCAAGTTCGGGTCGTCGAGCGCAAGGTCGAGGGTTTCGGCCCGGGCGCCAGGCAGCACGATGAGGAACGAGCCGTCGCCAGCGGCGACCTCGTAGGTTGCGGTGGCGGGAATGTCGATGGCGACGCGTGATACCCCGTCCGTTAGGCCGGTGCGTGGCCTCGCGACGGTGTAGCCGAGGCGCTCGGCGGTATCGATGGTGATCACTTGCCGCTCTGAGTTCCAGGCGCTGACGCCCTCGAACGCCGCGACGAACGGCGATACGGCGACGTAAGCCACACCATCGACGAGGATGGCTAGCGGGCTCGCCAAAGTGGTCTGACCGCTTACCGCGGGCGCGACCGAGATGGTGCCCGACACCTTCACGAGGCCAGCTGCGATGTCGGATGTTGCCTTGATGCGCGCGGTCCTGAAACCGTCGCTGAAAGTGAGGATCTTGTCGCTGGCATCGTACCGAACTGTAATACCCATGGCGTCGGCAAGGGCTTGGGCCTTGGCGTAGGCGTTCGAGCTGTCGCCCTGGGCGATGAAGTAGTAAGGCCCGGCAGCATCTACGATCGTGCCGTTCACGGCGAGGTAATTGTGGCGCACTTGAGCTGCGGCGGTGACCGTGGTCAGGAGCAGGAGGAGGGTCAGCAGGAGCCGCTTCACGTCGGCGAGAAGTCTATCACGGGCCCCCAACCCTCAAACATGAGGAAAATCGCCTTGGGAGCGCATGAACCTGATGTGTGAAGCCCGCCACGCTCGCCGTTGGTCGGACCACTAACGCGCGCCCGTCGGCCTAACGTTCGGAGGTCTTGCTCTGCTCTTCTAGTTCCTTCAAGCGCGTCTGGACGGCGTCCTCCGTCGTCAGCTTGGCGGCGCCCCGCTCGAGGTGAACGTAAAGCGATTCGACGTCGGAGCGCAGGCGCGTTATCAGCTCTCCCGCCTCCTGGAAGTGCTGCGCTACCTCACCCTGGAGGCGGTCGAGCACGCTGCGCATCTGGCGCAGACGCTGCTCGCTCGGGTCGCGCCTGTGCGACGCGTTCGCAAGCAACCAGCCCGCCACCGCCCCAACGACGAACGCGATCGCAACCCAAACCCACACGCTCATGCCTCCGAGCATAGCAACTGAGGTCCCAGCTTCTACTACACTGCCGCCAGATGTCGCCGTTGCCGCCCGACAAGAAGCCGCCCCCCACGGCAGAGCCGAAGAGCGCACTAGCCGGGGTCTACCTGCGCCCGCTGCCAGACGACGTGCTGCCAGCCAGGCACTCCGCAGGCGCGCGCCTGCGTGCGGCGCAACTGCAGGGGTTCTTGCGGCCGTTGCAGCAAAGCGCGCTTGCGGCCCTTGGGTCGCAGGCCGCCGTAACGCTGCTCGTGGTGGGATCGCAGGACTGGCACAAGCTCTGCCGCTACCCTTACGGTTTGCCGTTCACGCGGACCGGCATCGGGGGCACCAGCGCTAACGTCGTGGCGGCCGCCGACTACCAACCGCGGCTGTTGCGGCGCTTCGACGAGACCATGCTCGCCGCCGCACGCGCGGGCGTGAAGGCCCCAGCGCAGCCAGCGGAGTTCATCGACCTGATGGTTGGGCACGAGTGGGGCCACGCCGTAGCCAACCTCAGCGGCCTGCGCACGCGTCTCAAGTGGCTCGACGAACTGAACGCCACCTACCTGTTCGTGCAGGCGCTGCACGCCACCGGCCAGGAGGCCATGCTCGAGCGCTACGCCGCCTGGACGCGCTGGCAGGTGGCGGCCACGCAACACGAGATGGGCGACCTGGCCGCGTTCGAGTACCCGCGCACGCGCGCGGGCTGGAACCGCCTCCTCTGGTACCAAGGGGTGTTCGCCCAACGCGCGCTCGAACTGGCGCCGCGCCGCGGTTGGGGATACCTCAGGGCTCTGCGGCGCACGCTGCCGCCAGTCGACCGCGGTGAGCTAGCCAGGCGCCTGGTTGAGATCGAGCCGAGCTTCAAGCCGTGGTTCGCGGTCTTCGGTCGGGCGCAAGTGGTTGGCCAGGATCAGGTCTGAGGGCGGCTCTCACACGGCCATGACGAGGTCGTTGCGCAACTGCTCCGCCACCAACGCGAGGTTGTCCCGGTCGTCCGGCTGGCACGCAGAGATGAGATCCTCAGCGCGTTGCAGCGCCTCACGGGCGCGGCCGTCCTCACCCAAACTCATGGCGCTTTGCGCCATCGCAAGGGCGGCCTCTGCAGCGACCTCCGGCGGAAGCTCGAGGGCGGACAAGCGCCGGTAGAGGTCGAAGGCCTTGGTGGCGTCGTCTTGGCTGGTCGCCAGGTCCGCCGCAGCAAGGTAGTGAGCGTATGCGGCCTCGTGGGCGCCGCCAAGCTCGAAGTGCTCGGCCGTCAAGGCTGAGAACGCCAGCGGTGCGTGCTGCTCGAGCCAGGTGGCGATGCGCAAGTGCAGAACTGGCCTCTCGGCGTAAGGGATCATGCGCAGCACGCCATTGCGAAGGAGTTCGCTCTGGAAGCGGTACTCGATCTCGTTCGGGATGGAGGAGCTGGCCTGCGCTACGAGCATGTTCTCCGCCACCAACGCGCCGACGTCGGACGCTGCCGTGGAACCAGCGAGCTCGCGCAGGAGGCCCTCCCAGATCACCTCGCCAACCAGCGCGGCGTACGCGAGCACGCGGCGGTGGTGCGGGTTGATCATGTCGAGGCGCGCCTGAAGCAGCGAAGCGAGCGAGCCGGAGAACGCCTCCTCGGAGGCGACCGAGAGCGCTCGCCCCAGCTCGAGCACGTAAGCTGGCACCCCTCCGACCTGCTCGACGAGCTGAGCGACCGCCTCGCGCATGGGGGAGCCCGTGACCTCCGCAAGCAACAGCAGGGCCTGCTCCTTCGCGAGAGTGTGGAGGTGCAAGACCTGCGCGTCCTTGTGGTTAGTCAAGCGCCTGGCGGTGTGCACGATGAGCAGCGGCGCCTGTGAGTGCGTCAGCAGCGCGAGGAACTCGTGCAGCGCCGGGTCTCGCGGTTGGTTCTCGACCACTAAGACGAGCGGTTTGTGCGGCACCTCGCCTGACTCGTTGCGGCGCGCGAGCGCTAGGAGCAAGTCGCGCCAGGCGAGGCCCGTGCGGTCGACCCTGCGGCGCTCCGCGCGCTTCCACTCGCTGCTGGGCGCGAGATCGAGGCTGGCGAGGATGAGGCGCTGCCACCGCGACTCCCCTGGCAGCAGCGCCTCGAGTTGCCGTTGCACGCGCGGGGCCGCGCTGCGCTCCTCCTCGCCGACACGCAAGTCGAAGACTTGCCTTCCTAAACCGAGGAAGCTGAACTCTTCGCCCGTCGTCGGCTCGAGCCACAGCGCGCGCCCACCCGCCCCAACGCTGGCTAGGAACTCGCGCACGAGGCGCGTCTTGCCGCGGCCGGCCTCGCCAACGACCCAAAGCTCGCGCGCGGTGCCGCTGGCTGCGACCTCGTCGTACAGCTCCCTGATGCGCGCCATCTCCGCATCACGGCCCACGAACTTGACGTTGGCGTACGGGTCGGAATGGAGCCGGTTGCGCGCCACGAGGAGGTGGGCTGACGTGATGTCGGGGAAACCGTGCAGGCTGAGCGGGCCCGTGGAGCGGTAGTGCAGGCGGTTGCGCGTCGAGCGGTAAGTCTCTGGGCCAACCCAAACCTGGCCGGGTTCGGCCGCCTCCTCGAGCCGCGCGGCGAGGTTAACGGCGCTGCCCATCACCGTGTACGCGCGCACGCGCCCTGACCCGATGGCGCCCGCGATGACGATGCCGGTGTTGACGCCGGCGCGCGCCTTCAGCGGCAGGCGCCGCGACTTGCCGATCGCCTCGATGGCGCTGAGGCTGGCGGAGCCGGCGAGCACGGCCCGCAGCGCGTCGTCAGGGTGAGAGTGCGGGGCGCCGAACAGCGCTAGCAGCCCGTCGCCCTTGAGTGCGTCGACGTAGCCGTCATACGACTCGACCACGCCAGTGACGCTCGTGAGAGCCTCGTCCGCGAGATCGCGGAGGTCCTCGGGGTCGAGGTTGCGCGTCAGTCCGCTGAAGCCAGAGAGGTCGACGAACAGCATCGTCACGCGGCGGCGCTCGCGCGTTGCCGCTTGCCTGCCGAGGCGCACGCCACACATGCCGCAGTAGCGCATGCCGCTCGGGTTGACGGCGCCGCAGGCAGCGCAGATCATCGCGTGAGGGTCCTCAGCTTCACGTGACTCCACATCACCATAGAGTTACCAGCCTAGCAGCGGCGCGGCGTCGATGAACGGGCTGCCCCCGCTAGCCTCACGCCGTGCGTAGAACTGCAGCACGTCCGGACGCGTTAGGGTGCCGCCGCCCAAGTAGCCAATGACGCTGCCTTGCGCCACGGTGGCGTACATCTCGACGAGGGGTTGGCGGAGGTTCACGTAGATGCTGACCATGTCGCCAGCGTGCTGCAAGGCGACCATGTAGCCGAGGTTCGCCCCCAAGTAGGTGATGGCGGTGACGCGCCCCGTCTGCACGGCGCGAACGGCGGCGTTGCTTACGGGCGCCTGGATGCCGAGGTAGGAGTTGTTGCCTTCCCCGAACCGGCTGATGAGCTTGGCGCCATCGAACGGCCGCACGAAACCGGTGGTGAGCGGCGCGAGCGGGGCGGCCAGCTCGTCAGCGCGGCTGCGGGCGGCGTCGGCTTGGCGCTGCAGCTCGAGTTGTCGATCGCGGTCCTGAGCGAACTGCGCGGCTGCGGCGCGGGCGCGCTCTTCCTCCGCCCGCAGCCGCGCGATCTCGTTAGTGCGTTGCCTGTCGAGGTCGCCGAGGCTGCGCTCGATGCGGTTCTGTTCCTCGAGCAGGGACTGCTGCTGGATGAGCTGACCCGCCTGGGTGGCGTTGAGTTCGGCCACGATCTGCTCCAAGCGCTTCGCTGCCGCCTCGAGGTCCGCTTCCGCGCGCTCCAACTCCGCTGCCGCCGCGCTCAGTTCCGCCAGCTGCGTTTCTAGCTGCGCCTTGGCGCTGCGCTGCTCGGCCACCACGCTGTCTAGCTCGTTGATGACGTCCGCGTCCTGCTCCGCCAGCAACCCGAGGTAGTGGTTGCGCACGCGCAAGTCGTGGAACGACTGACTTGCGCCCAGCGAAGCCGCTAGGCGCCTACCGCGTTGCTTGTACTGGCTGAGGAGGAGGTCCTGTACCCTGTCCGCGATCTGCGCGAGGCGCTCGTCCAACTCGGCGATGCGCGCTTCGGTCGCTTCTCGTTGCGCGTCAAGGTCGGCCATGCGCACGATCAAGGACTCGCGTTCCCTGCGCTTGGCTGCTAGGTCGTTGCTAACCGAGTCGCGTTCGGCAATGCGTTTCTGAAGTTGAGATTCCGTCTGGCCGAGCGCCGACTTTATCTCTTCTAGTTCGTTATTGCGCTCTTGGAGGAGGTTCTCGTAACTCTTGAGGTCGCGCTCGAGCGCCTGCAGCTCGGTGCTGGTCAACTGGACTTGCGCCAGGGCCGGCGTCGTCAAGGCCATGAGTGCCAGGCAGACTGCGATGAGCGCTATGTATGGGCGCGGCACCGCCCAAGTGTAGCAGCGAGCACCGCGCGCTTCATGCCGTCCAGGATTCAGAGCCGCAGGAACTACGCCTGCTCGCGCAAGTGTTGCGCTACCGCGATGGCGCTACCCACTAGGCCAACGAGCATGGCCAGTAACGCGAGCAGGCCAGCGATCCAGCCGAGCAACGCTGCGTCGCGCACGAACGGCACGAAGGTGAACTGCTCAGAGAGGCGCATGACCGCCACCTGGTAGCCGGGGATGGCCAAGCCAAGCGCGAGGGCGGCGCTTATCAGACCGAGCAGGAAGCCCTCCAGGAGGAACGGCAGGCGGATGAACCCACGACTGGCGCCGACGAGGCGCATGACGTCGATCTCTTCCTTGCGCGCCGTTATGGCGGCCCTGATGGAGTTGACGATGGCGAAGAGCGCCGCCCCAAGCAGCACGACGATGAGGATGGAGCCGCCGATGCGCAGCACATCGTTGAGCGCTAGGAAGGTCGCTACCTCCGCGCTCGAGTCGTCGACCTCGCTAACGCCAGGCAACTGCTCGAGCCGCAGCCTGATGAGCGAGGTGTACGCGGGGTCGAGCAGGCGCAGATGGAACGTGTCTGGGAGCGGGTTCTCGACCAAGCCAGCGGCGCGACCGAGGGCTGGCAGGTCGACCACCATCTCGGCGAGCGCTTGGCTCTTGCTGACGAACTCGAGGCTCTCGACCTCTGGCCAGGCGCGCACCGTGCTCGTGAGTTGCTGCACGTTCGCCCCGTCAGCGAGGTAGGCCGCCAACTCGAGCTCGCCCTGCAGTGACGCGAGCGCGTTGTTGAGGTTCACGGACACCAGGCTGAACCCCACCAGGATGGTGAGGGAGAGCGTCATCGTCGTGATGGTCGAGACGCTCGCGATCCAGTTGCCGCGAATGGCACGCATGGCCTGCAAGAACGCGTACATCATGCGCGCCACCTTAGCGCCGCACGACGAGCTAGTTCATGTGAGGTCACGGGAGCAATCTTACCTAGTGAGCTAAGCGCGTGCTCAGGCCAGATTCTTGATGACAGTGTCAGTGAAGCCCTCAGTGCTGGCGCTGCCGCCGAGGTCGGGGGTCAGCTCGCCAGTAGCCAGCGACTTGTCGACGGCTGCCTCGATGCGGTCAGCAGCCGCGCGCTCGCCCAAGTGATCGAGGAGCATGGCTGCCGTTAGGAACGTGGCGGTCGGGTTGGCTAGCTTGCGGCCAGCGATGTCGGGGGCGCTGCCGTGCACGGGTTCGAAGATGGCGTACTTCTCGCCGACGTTGGCGCTTGGGGCGATCCCGAGGCCGCCGGTGAGGCCCGCCATGAGGTCGGAGAGGATGTCGCCGAAGAGGTTGGTCGACACGAGGACGTCGAACGTCTCGGGTGAACGCACGAGCTTCATGGCGGCAGCGTCGACGATGATGTCGTACGTCTCGACCTCCGGGTACTCCTTGGCGACCTCCATGACGGTGTCGAGGAACAGCCCGGACGTGAGGGGCAAGACGTTGGCCTTGTGCACGACGGCCAGCCGCTTGCGGCGGCGCATGGCCTGCTCGAGGGCTACGCGCGCGATGCGCTCGCTAGCGTGGCGGGTGACGACCGCGTCCGCGATGGCCACGTCGCCGTAGCGGCGCTCCTTCTCGACGTAGAGGCCCTCGGTGTTCTCGCGCACCATGAGCATGTCGATGCCCGGCGCGGAGCCAGGCACTGGGCGCGAACGCGCGGGGCGCAGGTTCGAGAAGAGGTCGAGCGTGCGGCGCATGTAGCGGATGGCGCCCTGATGACCCTCCACGCGCTTTGACGGGCTGGTGAACGCTCCGGCGAGGGTGGCGTCCGCCGCACGCACGGCGGCTACGGTGGCTTCCGGGACGCTAGTGCCTTGTGCTTGGAAGGTGCCCCAGCCGGCTTCCGCTACGCTGAACTCTAGAGGCAGGCCCGTGGCCTCCAGCAAGCGGCGGGCCGCCGGGATGACCTCCTGACCGATGCCGTCTCCGGGGATCAAGCAGATGGTGTACACGCGCAACTCCTTGGGGTGCGCCGCTACGGTTACGTTTGGGCCGACACCCGAGGTGGCCCTGGTAACAGCTGCCGAGTTGGGCTAGGTGTTGGCGCCCACCGTGCGGCGAGGCGGCCCCAAACTACCACGGCACGCGGAGGCCGCGGCGCGCTGGTAACATGCAGAGCGATCGGAGTGGTGGAGTGTCGACTTTGAACGGCCGCTTGGGAGAGGGTGTGGTGGCTAACGTGCTGCAGTACTTGCAGCTTAGCCAAGGCACCGGTTGCCTGTCGCTCGTTCACCCAGCTCGGCGCCACGCCCAGGTCTACCTCGAGAACGGCAAGGTGGTGTTCGTCGAGGCGCGGCCGCTGTACGACCTGGCGGCGCTAACCGCTATCCTCGAGTGGCACGAGGGGCGCTTCTCCTTCCGCCCCGGGGTCGTGGCGCCGCGCCGCAGCATGAGCCGTAACGTCGACACCCTGCTGCTCGAAGCCACCCACTTGGCTGACGCTGGCGTGGCAGAACCAGGACCGACCGTTGCCCCTGACACCGTTCTGCGCATCTCGAAGCGCAACGCCCAGTACGACTCCGTCATGCTCTCCCTTGGTGCGCTGCACTTGTGGCGCTGCCTCGACGACGTCAGCAGCTTGCGGGAACTGGCAGTAAAGGCTGGCACGCCACTGGCCGGCGTGATCACCGCGGCAGAGGAACTCATCGATCACGGGCTCGTCGAGTTCGCGTCCTTGAGGGTCGCAGACCCGCGCTTCGCCCGCGAGGTGGCGCGCGAAGCCGTCGACCTGCTCGGTCCCGTTGGTTCGATCGTCGTGGAGGACGCGCTCATCGAGCTAGGCATCAGCTCGGAGGCGCTCCCTGTTGGGTTGGTGGAAGAGTTCGTTGACGAGGTCGCGCGCGCCTTCCCGAGCGGGGACCGCCGCCTCGAGTTCTCGCGGCGCGCCACTCAGTTGCGCGCCATGTTCGCCCTCGACCCGCAGGAACCCCGGAGGTAGTCGTGAATTACGTTGTCTTGGTCTTGGAACCCTTGCCTGATGACTTGCCGGCTGCGGCAGAAGTCGTAGCCAAGGGTCTCACCATCTCGCCAGAGAACGTCATGAAACTCTTCGGACGCGCCCCTGGGGCGGTCACGCGCCCGGTTCCGGAGCGCGAAGCCCGCCGGATCCGCAGCGTCATGCAGGAAGCTGGCCTCACGATCGAGGTGCGCGAGGGCAGCGAGGCGGGCCCGGTAGTCGACTTGACCGCCCCAACTCTGCCAGACGTCGTGGTCGGCGAGCCACAACCCGCCGCCGACGAGCACGTTGCCCCCGCCGTTACGAGCACGCAGGACTCGAGCGTGACGAGCACGAGCGAGCGGCAACGCGCCGTGCCACAGCCTGGCCACACGACCGCTACGCCCCCGCGCGACCCCACCCGCACGACGCTGGTGCGTAACCCACCTAGGCTCGAGCGCAGCGGCCTGCGGCGGCGCATCACCAGCGTGGTGACCATGACCGCGCTACTGACCCTCGTCGTCACCTTGGCGGCCATCGCCATCACGGTGCTCCCGCTCCTCAGACAAGAGGAGCAACGGCGCGTCTCGGGTGTGGTGAACGCGGTCACCGCCACCATCGAGGGGTTGTCAGGCGGGCTACCGCTCTCCGCGCCCATCCTGCGCCTCGAACTCGACGCCGTGCAGGCGCGCGGCGCCGCCTCGGCGTGGGGGGTCGATCACTTGCTGATAGTCGACGCCGACCTAACGCCGATGATCGCTTGGTACAAGGGCAAACCGGGGCTCGACGCCTTCCCCGCCGACCTCCGCGAGGCGGAACTCGAGCGCGCGCGAGTTGCTTTGACGGCCACCACGGCAGTAGAGGAGACGCAGCCAACCGGTTGGCTTGGCAGCCTGAGCGCCAGCGGCCGCGACCTCCTCGCGCTGGTCGGGCTGGGAGGCACAAGCCGGACCGAGGCAGCAGCGCAGCTTCGGCGCCTTGGCGCGGTCAGCGGCGCGGTGGTTGCCGGCGCAGAGCCAAGCGCACTCCTCAAGTTCGGCACTGCGCTCCTCACGGCCCTGCTCGTCGGCTTGGTGCCCGTGCTCTTCGGTGTGCTCGCTGCGCTCTCGCTAACGCGGGGTCTGCGCGAGTCGATCAACTACCTCTTGATCGCCGCCGACCGCATCAGCCACGGTGACTTCGAGCTACCAGTCGAACTGGCGCGCGACGACGAACTCGGCCAAATAGCCAGCGCCGTCGAACGCATGCGCATCAGTTTGCGTGAGGGCATGGAGCGCTTACGGCAGCGGCGCTAAGCCGCTGAGGCGCGTGGCCTCAGCCAGGCATGGGGTGACTGAGGGCCAACTCCCGCACCGCCGCAGCTACCGCTTCGCCGTCTATGCCTTGCAAGCCGCGGTCGATGAGGTCAGCTACCGTAGCCATCTCGGCGAGCTCGAAACCGCGCGTAGTGACGGCCGGAGTGCCGATGCGTATGCCAGACGTTATCCAGGGCTTCTCAGGGTCGAACGGCACCATGCTCTTACTGACGGTGATGCCGACCTTGTCCAGCCGCTTGCTGGCCGTGTTGCCGTTGATGCCCTTGCCCTGGAGGTCGATGACGAACAGGTGGTTGTCCGTACCGCCGGAAACGATGCGGTAACCGCGTCCAGCCAGTTGCGCCGCTAACTCCTTGGCGTTCGCTAGCAGGCTGGCGGTGTAGTCGCGGAAGTCGGCGGTGAGCGCCTCGCGGAACGCCACCGCCTTGCCCGCGATGACGTGCTCGAGCGGCCCGCCCTGAATGCCGGGGAAGATGGTGCGGTCGATCTTCTTGCCGATCTCCTCGTCGTTGCCGAAGATCAGACCTCCACGTGGCCCACGCAGCGTCTTGTGGGTTGTGCTGGTCACGACGTGCGCGTGCGGCAGCGGGTGCGGGTGCAGGCCAGCGGCGATGGGCCCCGCGATGTGAGCAACGTCCGCGAGGAGCAACGCCCCGACCTCGTCCGCTATCGCCCTGAACTGCGCGAAGTCGATGAAGCGGCTGTACGCGCTGGCGCCAGCGATGATCATCTTCGGACGGTGCTCGAGCGCTAGGTGCCGCACGGCGGCGAAGTCGATGGTCTCGGTTTCCTTGTCAACGGGGTAGCCGACGACCTCGTACGAGCGACCCGAGAAGTTGACCGGCGACCCGTGGGTGAGGTGCCCGCCGTGCGCCAAGTCCATGCCGAGGACCTTGTCGCCGTGCTCGAGGAGCGCGTAGTAGGCGGCGAAGTTGGCGTTGGAGCCAGAGTGCGGTTGCACGTTCACCCAACCGGCGCCGAAGAGCTCCTTGGCGCGGTCGATGGCGAGCTGCTCGACCAGGTCGATGACCTCGCAACCGCCGTAGTAGCGCTTGCCCGGGTAACCCTCCGCGTACTTGTTGGTGAGGACGGAACCGACCGCCTCCATCACTTGGCGAGACACGAAGTTCTCTGAGGCGATGAGTTCAAGGCCGCTAGACTGGCGGGCGAACTCTGCGTCTATGAGCTCGAATATCCGCTCATCGCGGTCGGGAACATGCGTTCTGCGCGTCATGGCCGCAAGTATAGCCCTTGGGTCAACTGTCCTGGCGCGCCGAATGAATGCATGACACGCTGGCATTAGCGCGGGAAACACCCGGGCACTACGGGAGGTTGGACATGAACGACGGCGGAATCCTCAAGGGCAAAGTCGCGATCGTGACCGGCGCGGCGTCCGGCATCGGCCGGGCGATTGCGGAGATGTACGCACGCGAGGGCGCTAAGGTGCTCGTCTCAGACCTCAACGAAACGGCCGGTGCGGAGGTCGTCAAGGGCATCGAGGCGGCGGGCGGCACTGCCAGTTTCGTGCGAGCGGACGTAGCCAGCCCGGAAGCGAACGAGGCGCTTGCCAAGGCCGCCGTCGAGCGCTACGGCGCGCTGCACATCGCGTGCAACAACGCAGGCATCTCTGGCGAGACTGCGCCGGTGGCCGAGCAGTCGATAGCTTCGTGGCGCAAGGTCATCGAGGTGAACCTGAGCAGCGTGTTCTACGGCATGCGCGCGCAGATCCCAGCCATGCTGGCGAGCGGCGGCGGGTCCATCGTCAACATGGCGTCCATTCTCGGCAGGGTAGGGTTCGCGAACTCCGCTGCTTACGTCGCAGCCAAGCACGGGATCCTTGGCCTCACGGAGACGGCCGCCCTTGAGTACGCGACGCAAGGCGTGCGGGTCAATTCTGTCGGGCCAGGCTTCATCTCGACGCCGCTGCTCGAGGTCCTCCCGGCCGAGGCCCTAGAGGCGATCAAGGCCATGCACCCGGTGAACCGACTCGGCGTCGCGACGGAAGTGGCCGAGCTGGTCGTGTTCCTCTCGTCGAGCAAGGCGTCGTTCATCACGGGCGCGTACTACCCGGTGGACGGTGGTTACCTCGCTAGGTGATCGCGCGTGACGCTACAAGAAGGGCGCCAGGAGGGCGCTCGCGCGCTCGAGTTTGCTGACGCTGCCAGCTACTAGCGGCATGAACTCCGCAAGCGCAGCGCCCACCTGCCGGAGTTCGTCGCCAGAGGTGCCACCGACCGCCTCGACCTCGACCTCTGAGAAGAGGGCTTCGTCGATGAGCGCGTCGGTTGCGCCAGCACTGGGCGGGCGGCAAGACACTTCGTCGAAGGCGAGTTCCGCCAGCGGCTGCCCGCCGCGGGACAGGAGGAACACCTCTCGCAGGGTGACTATCTCGAGACGCGGCACTAACGCGGCGAGGTCGACGATGCCAGCCAGACGCGCGGTGATGGGCGCCGGCCAGGCGGGCGCACCACCTGGCAGTGCAGGCGCGAGCGCTACCTCCAACTCCTCGCGCTCGAAGAGTCCGGCCGCCGCGTCGCCGCGCCCCTTGACGGCGGCGACCTTGCCGCCAGTGGTCGTGCGGATGCGCAGTGCCAGGCGGGCACGCTCGAGCGCGAGGTCGGGGCTGTCGAAGTACACGTCGCTCTGCCTGCGGGCAGTGCCTGGTCCGACGTGCAGGCCGAGTCCCTTGAACACTGCCTCGAGCTCGGGGCCTTCGGGTACCCGACCCTCCAGCGAGGAGTACTTGAGTTCCAGTTCGCGCGCCACGACCGAGTGTAACCGCGTCAGGTGGCGGTGCTACACTCACTTAACGGGCTAAGCATGTGCGTGCAACCTAGGCGGCCGCGGCCGCCGCAACAAGAGAGGGAGCCGAGATGTCGCAGATCCGCAACGTTGCCGTCTTGTCGCACAGCGGTGCGGGCAAGACGTCTCTGGTAGAGGCCATGCTCTTCCGGGCTGGCGCCATCCCCACCTTGGGGAAGGTCGAGGACGGCACCACCGTATCCGACGTGACTCCCGAGGAGAAGCGCCGCAAGATCTCCATCTACTCGAGCGTGCAGCCACTCACCTGGAAGGGTGAGGAGTTCAACATCATCGACACGCCCGGTTACGCCGACTTCGTCAGCGAGATCCGCGGCGCGCAGGCCGCGGCCGACGCCGCCATCATCGTCGTCTCCGCCGTCTCTGGCGTGGCCGTGGGCACGGAGCGCGTATGGACGTCGAGCTTCGAGCGCGAACTCTCGACCATGTTCGTCATCAACAAGATGGACCGTGAGAACGCGGACTTCTTCCGCACCATGGCTGACATCGAGGCCACCCTGCCGGGCAACATCGCGGCCATCCAACTGCCCATCGGGCAGGCGGAGAACTTCCGCGGCATCGTAGACCTCCTCACCATGCGGGCTTACGAGTTCCCGGAAGGTGACCCCGTCGAGATCCCGATCCCAGACGAGGTAGGCGGGCTCGCGCAGGAGTACCGCGACCGCTTGGTAGAGGCCGTCGTCGAGACCGACGACGAGCTGATGATGCAGTACCTCGAAGAGATGACTATCGACCAGGACGCACTGCTGGCGGCGTTCTACGCGGCCGTGAGGCGCAACGACCTAACGCCCGTGCTCCTCGCCTCTGCAAGCAAGGTCATGGGCATCAGCTTGTTGCTTGACTTCCTCACGCGCGGCGTGCGCCACGTCGAGGACCACGGGCCGTTACCTGTTGTGTCTGGCACGGCGCCAACCCTCGGTGATGACCAACCGTTCAGCGCCCGCGTGTTCAAGACCGTGGTCGACCCGTACCTCGGCAAGGTCTCGATGATGCGGGTGCTGTCAGGGAGGCTGAAGGCGGGCGAACCGCTCAAGGACGCCTCCAACGGCGCCGACCTGCGTACTAACCACCTCTACACGCCGCGCGGCAAGGACCTAACCGAGGTGCGGGAGTTGCTCCCCGGCATGATCGGGGCGCTGACCAAAGCGGACGAGGTGCGCACTGGCGACACGCTGACGGCCCCGGGCGCCGAGTTCGTGCTAGCGCCCATCCGCCTGCCGTCACCCGTCATGGCGTTGGCGCTATTCCCGAAGGCGCGGCTCGACGAGGACAAGATGGGCGAGGCGCTGAGCAAGCTCCTCGACGCCGACCCGACCTTGGTCCTCGAACGTAACCCCGACACCAAGGAGACCGTCCTGTGGGGCATGGGCCACGTGCACCTCGAGATAGCGGTAGCGGCGATGCGCGACCGCTTCGGGGTCGAGGTCGAGACGAGGCCGCCGGCCATCGCCTACCGCGAGACCATCCAGGGCACCGGTGACGCCCGTTACCGTCACAAGAAGCAGTCCGGCGGTTCCGGCCAGTTCGCCGAAGTCGCCCTCACCGTCGAGCCGCTACCGCGCGGCGGCGGCTTTGAGTTCGTGTGGAAGGTCGTCGGCGGCACCATCCCGACGCAGTTCATGACGAGCTGCGAGAAGGGCGCCCGGGCGGGCATGGAGGCGGGCGTGCTCGCTGGCTTTCCCCTGCAGGACGTCAAGGTGACCGTCTACGACGGCAAGGACCACCCCGTCGACTCGAAGGACATCGCCTTTCAGTTCGCGGCCACGCAGGCCATGCGCGAAGCGCTGGCGCAGGCGCTGCCGATCCTGCTCGAACCTTTGGCTCTCATAAAGGTGAGGGTGCCGGACCGCTTCACTGGCGACGTGATCTCCGACCTCAACACGCGCCGCGGGCGCATCTTGGGCATGGACAGCGAGGGGTCCGTGAGCGTCGTCAGCGCCCACGTCCCGCTCTCGGAGATCCAGTCGTATTCGGCTGACTTGCGGAGCATGACGGGCGGCAGGGGTGCGTTCTCGTTGAAGGTCGACCGTTACGAGGCGGTTCCGGCTCAGGCAGTCGAGCGCGTGCTGGCCGACGCCAAGCACGCGCCAGCCTCAGGCCAGGGCGGCTAGTTGTTCTGCTACGTCCTGCGCTAGTTCGCGGCCGAGGTCTTCCGCCTCACGCGCTTCGCCGGTCAGGCTCGCCTGCAGGACGGTCGCGCCTTGGGCGACCGCACCGAACAGGGTCAGCTCGCCGTCCTCGGTGACGGTGGCCAGAGCGCCAACGTGGCGGCCCGGCAGTGCCGCCGCGAACGCCCGCTCCGCACGAACGCGGTCGAGGCTCGGGCGGTGTTGCAGCGAGTACGCGGTCTCGAACGCCAAGTCGTCATCGTTCCTCACGACCAGGCCGACGGCGCTCTGCGCAGGAGACGGCGTGAAGATCGCCTCGTCCAACACGGCGTTAACGGCACTACGCAGGTCAAGGGCGACGAGCGTGGCGGCAGGCAGCACCACGGCGTCGACTTCGACGGCCAGACGCTTCAGGAGGATAGCGGGCGCGGACGTGTCTACCTCGAGGCGCAGCTGCGGTTGCGTCGCATGCAGGAAGGCCGCGTCGCGTTCTGACGCTGCCAGTACGGTGGCGCCGTCGGGTAGTGCGCTGAAAGCCGCGCGCCCCTTTGCCGCCAATGCGGAGCGCGGCTCAGGGCGCCGCACTACCGCAGCTAGGCGCAGGCCGTCTGGTAGCACGAACGGGAGGGTCTCAAGCTGCACGACCGCGATGGCTACTTCGTCTCGCAGCAAGGCGGTGAGGAGCGGTCCAGATTCCTGGCCCGCGGTCTTGGGCACGGTGCGCAGCGAGAGGTGGAGGTCGGGCCACTCTTCCGAAAGCCGTTCGAGGACGCTTCTAGCGTTGAGGATCGCGAGGGAGCCCTCACGGTTGCCCAGAACAATCCTGGTCATGGCAACATTTGTACCATGAGCCACTCAGGGCAAGGCGGCAAAATACGCGTGCTGGCGGGCATTAACCTGCTGCAAGCGCGGCTTTGAGAGAGTCAGCTCGCGCCACGCTCTCCCACGGGAAGCCGTCGCGACCGAAGTGGCCGTACGCGCTGGTAGCGGCGTAAAGCGGTCTCCGCAGCCCAAGCTGCTCGATGATGGCGGCCGGCCGAGCGTCGAACTCGCTGCGCACGAGCTCCGTGAGGCGTTCATCTGCTACCACGCCCGTGCCGAACGTATCGACGTACATGCCGACTGGCCGCGCCACCCCGATGGCGTACGCGAGTTGTACCTGGCAACGCTTAGCTAACCCGGCCGCCACGACGTTCTTGGCTATGAAGCGCGCGTAGTAGCTGGCCGAGCGGTCCACTTTGGTCGGGTCCTTGCCGCTGAAGGCGCCGCCGCCGTGCGGGGCCGCGCCGCCATACGTGTCGACGATGATCTTGCGGCCCGTAAGGCCGGCGTCTGCAGTTGGCCCGCCCTCGACGAAGCGTCCGGTGGGGTTGATCAGGAATGCCGTGCTGCTCGTGAGGAGCGCCTTCGGAACAACGGCCTCGAGCACGTGCTCCATGAGGTCGGCGCGCATCTGGTCGAGGCTGACGTCCGGGTCGTGTTGTGCCGATAGGACGACGTTGCGCAGGTGAACGGCGACGCCGTCCTCGTAAGCCAAGGTCACTTGCGCCTTGCCGTCTGGCCTGAGGTAAGGCAGGGTGCGGTCGCGCCTTACTTGGGCGAGGCGCGCGGCTACGCGGTGAGCTAGTTGGATGGGCAGCGGCATGAACTCTGGCGTTTCGTCGACGGCGTAGCCGAACATCAGCCCTTGGTCGCCTGCGCCCGTGAGGTCGTAAGCGTCGCCGCTGGCGGCCTCCTGCGCGTGGTCAACGCCTTGCTTGATGTCTGGCGACTGCTCGTTCAGTGCTATCAGGACGGCGCTATGATCCGCGTCGAAGCCGTAAGCCGCGTCGGTGTAGCCGACCTCGCGCGCTGCCTCGCGCACGATGGCTTGCACGTCGACGTCAGCGTTGGTGGTGACCTCACCGGCGACGAGCGCCAGCCCGCGGGTAAGCAGCGTTTCTGCCGCCACCCTGGCCAGCGGGTCTTGCTGCAAGATGGCGTCGAGCACGCTGTCGCTGATGCGATCAGCGAGCTTGTCAGGGTGCCCTTCGGTGACACTTTCGGCGCTAACTAGGCGCAACACGGTGAGAACCTCCACGTTCACGGCCACCGGCTACGCTTTGGCGGCGCCCACCAGGATATCAGGGGCGCAACTATAATCGGGTCGTGATCGTGAGGAGCGCCACGCCAGACGACGCTAACGCCGTGCGTGACCTCCTGGCTGGCATCTACCGCGAGGGTGGCGCGTTCGTGGGGGACGGCGCCGAGGGCGCTGGCGCACTGGCGGCGCGCATCGGCGGGTTGGGCTCTCGTAGTTGTTACGTCGTTGCCGTCGAGCGCGGCGACGTGGTCGGTTGGTTGGAGCTGCACCGCTCACCGGCCCGCCGGCTCGAGCACGTTGCGGTCCTCACCCTGGCAGTGGCGCCGCGGGCGCGGCGGCGCGGCGCGGCTCATGAGCTGCTGCGCGCTGGTTACGCGTGGTGCAGGCAAGTAGGGGTCCTCAAGATGGCTTTGCACGTGCGGGCGGGTAATGCGGCCGCCGTGCGCCTTTACGAGAGCGAGGGCTTCTCGCTAGAGGGCCGCGAGGTGCGCCAGGTGCAACGCCTGCAGAGCGAAGGTGGAGGTTTCGAGGACAACCTCGTCATGGGTAAGTGGCTTTCAGACGACTAGCGCTCGTCTGCGCGGCGCTTGGTGCGGGGTAGACTGCGGCCGTGGAGTCAGCCAACGTGCCGGCCGCGCCGTCGCCACTGCCGGGCGAGAGCCCAACGCAGCGGGTGGCGCTGTTCGTTGATACTCAGAACCTCTACTACGCGGCGCGCGACAACCATAACGCCAGCGTCGATTATCAGCGCCTGCTAGCTGCCTGCCTGCGCGGTCGCCACCTGGCGCACGCCAACGCCTACGTGGTCGAGCGCGACGGCGACACCACCGCCTACGGTTTCTTCGGGAAACTCTCCGCGCTTGGTTACCGCGTCAAACGCCGTAAGGTGCGGGTGCACAGGGTAGACGACGATGGCGCCGTCAAGCTCGAGGGTGACTGGGACATGGGCATCGCAGCAGACATCGTGCGTGGCCTCGAGAGCGCCGACGTCATCGCGCTGGCAAGCGGCGACGGCGATTTCGCCCCCATCCTCGAGCTGGCGCAAGAGCGCGGCAAACGCGTCGAGGTCCTAGCGTTCCGCGAGGTGGCTGGTCAGGCGCTTCAAGACCTCGCCGATCGCTTCCTCGCCCTCAATGACGTGCCCGGCATCTTCTTGGCCAACAAGTAGCGGCCTTCGACTAGCGAAAACCGTTAGTCGGTTGGCCAGCGCGCGTCGCGGGCGCTCAAGTGCGCGGCGTAAGCGCGGAAGTACGCCTGAATGCCCCGTTCGCGGGCGTCAAGCGCGCGGGTCACGGCCTGGGAGTTGCGGGTGAGGTTGCGGGCTTCAGTTGGGTCGTCGCGCCTGATGACGGCGAGCTGGAGGGCCTCGTCGAGCAGCTCGAGTTCGACTGTGGCGCGCTCCAGGCCGGTGCGGGTGGTTGTCTCAGTGGCTAGCTGCGCGACGTCGAACGCGGCTAGTTCCGCGCGCGCAGCCACTGCGTTCGCCTCCGCCCGAACCAGCGCGGCGCCCAAGCTCTCGTCTAGCCGCACGTTGGCGCTGAGCTGCACGCGCCAAGCGTCCTTCCCGCTAGGGCGCCAGCGCAGCGCAAGGTTGGCGTCTGGTCGGCCGGCGGCCAGCCCAACGCTGGCAGTGGCGCGGCCCCCGCCTTCTTGATAGTGGGCTTCGAGGCGCAGGTCGCGCACGGGCGCCCAGAGGGCACGGGCGTGGAGGGCCTCAGCGACCTCTAGTGCGGCTTGTAGCGTACGCCTAGCGGCATGGTCCTCTCGGTCCGCCGCAGCCGCTTCTGGGAGGGGTGTCAGCACGCAGAGTTCATCCTGCCAGCCTGGCGCTTGAACACCGAGGGCCGCCAATACGTCCAGTTGCGCCGTGGTGGCGGCGGCCGCGTCTTGCAGCGTCAGTTCGGCGCGGCGCGCTTGGAGTCGTGCCTCACGCTCATCGGCGGTCCCTGCTGCACTTGCGAGGTTCGCGATAGCCGACTCCAGCGCCGCGGCGGCCGTGGCCTCTGCTCGTTCGGCCACGCGCAAACGACTAAGTGCCACGAGGGCGTCCAGCACGTCGTTACGGCGCTGGGCCGCGAGCGCGGTCTCGGCGGTAACAAGGGCTGCACTGGCGCGAGCGATGGCTGCCTCGTCGTGGCGGTAGCCGACGGCAGCGTCGAACTGGTAACCCACGATGTCGAGGGTGGCTAGCTCATCTGCCCGGTCGGTGTCGTTGCCCACGCCGACGGTCGGGCGCACACCGATGCTCGCGGTGACCCCCTGCTGAGCCAGCGCGAGCTCTGTCCGGCGCTGCGCCACGGCGTCTTCGCGCGCCAAGGCGCCAGCGGACTGCGCGGCGGCTGCCGCGGCCAGGTCGAGGTGCAGGCGCTGGTCGCACGTTGCCGCTGCGCTGGCCGGCGCTGCCTGCAGGAGCGCGAACACGAGCAGCGCAGGCCGGACCCCCGGCGGCTTGCGGAGCGGATGCTGGCGAAGGTGTACAGCTAACGAAGTGAGCACGGGCGTCCCCCTGCTTGCGCAGCAGCCAGCTCGCGCGCAAGAGCCGCGGCCGAGCAGTGCGCCATGTTGTGGTGCCAACAACCATAGCCTAGCTGAGGGTT
Organism: Trueperaceae bacterium; assembly: GCA_035703635.1. Classification (GTDB taxonomy): domain Bacteria; phylum Deinococcota; class Deinococci; order Deinococcales; family Trueperaceae; genus JAAYYF01. The sequence continues at coordinate 26,771 of DASSXV010000019.1, forward strand.
CCGGGGGTGGTTCCCTCCAGATTCGCGCCCGGAATAGAGCGCGCGCCAACGTAGTATGGGGTCATGAAAGTAACTGTGATCGGAACGGGCTACGTCGGCCTAACCACCGGTGCCGCGTTGGCCTACCTGGGGCATGACGTTACCTTCGTCGACAAGAAGCCGGAGATCGTCGAGAAGCTAAGCGCCGGAACGCCGACCATCCACGAGAGCGGCCTTGCCGAGCTGATGGCGGCAGGACGGCAGCGCTCGACCTTCCAGCAGGTCATCCCAGAGCTGAGCGGCGAGCGCGTCGTCCTGATCGCGGTTGGCACCCCTTCGAAGGAGAACGGCGACGCCGACCTGAAGTACGTCGATTCCGCCGCCACCGACCTCGCCGACCGCATCCAGGAAGGCGCTCGCCTCGTGGTGGTCAACAAGTCGACCGTCCCCGTGGGCAGCGCGCGGCACGTGTACGGCATCATCACGCGGCGCCTGGCGGCACGCGGGGTGAAGGCCGAGATCCACGTGGCTTCCAACCCGGAGTTCCTCGCCGAGGGCCGCGCAGTGCATGACAGCCTCTACCCAGACCGCATCGTGGTTGGCAGCGACACTCCTCACCCACTGGCCGTGATGCGCGAGCTGTACGCGCCGATCCTCGAGCAGACGTTCGAGTCGCCTGCGGGCACGCCGCGCCCCGAGCGCTTCGAGCTGCCTCCGCTGATCACCACGACCACCACCAGCGCTGAGTTGACGAAGTACGCGGCCAACGCCTTCCTCGCGACGAAGATCAGCTTCATCAACGAGTTCAGCGTGCTGGCGGAGAAGGTCGGCGCCGACGTCGTCGAGGTGGCGCGCGCCATCGGGTTAGACAGCCGCATCGGCAGCAAGTTCCTCAACGCAGGCATCGGTTGGGGCGGGAGCTGCTTCGGTAAGGACACGGCGGCCGTGCTGGCCCTCGGCGGCTCCTACGACTACCAGATGCCGCTAGTGCGCGCGGCCGTCGACGTCAACAGGCGGCAGCGTCTCTACGTCGTCGAGAAGCTGCAGCACCACCTCAAGGTCCTGCGCGGGACGACCATCGGGCTGCTTGGCCTCGCGTTCAAGGGGAACACGGACGACCTGCGCGACGCGCCCGCCCT
>DASSXV010000012.1:0-32781 GCA_035703635.1 Trueperaceae bacterium
CCCCGCGATGGTGGCTGCCACGCCGCTGACTACTTGATGACGCTACTGGATGGCAGCGTAGATGCTCGGGTCTACGGCCTCTTCCCAGGTGTAGGCCCTGTTGATGAGGCCGACGTCGACGAGAAGCTTGACGGAGCGCTCGAAGGCCGCCTGGTCGAGGGCGCCGACGGCGGTGTCTGCCGTTGGCTTGACGAGCTTGGCGACCTCTGCCATCTGCCAGGTCTGGTGGATGAGTGGGCTCTGGCGGCTGCCGGAGCCTGCGCAGGTGTCACCGCAGCTGGCGAGCACGATCTGGACGGCCTCCTCCTGGTTGGCGATGGCGTACTCCCAACCGCGGATGGAGGCGCGCAGGAAGCGCTGCGCCACTTCGGCGCCGGAGAGGCCCGAGCCCTTGAAGTTCGTGGTGGCTAGCGTGGCTGGCGTGGCGAAGATGCTGTCCTCGAGGAGGTCGGCGCCGATGTCGGCCGGGTTGAGGATGCTCAAGGTCGAGAGGTCGTAGCCCAAGCCGACGATCTGGTCGAGCTCGTTGTAGGTCATGGCGCTGGCCACGTCCACCTCGTTGGGGAACACGAGCGACGGGTCGAAGGCGTAGACCACGGCGTCGACGTCCGGGTTGGTCACGGTCGGGTCGAGGTTGGAGGTGAGGCCAGCGGCGGAGAACACGGCCTCGGCCGCGAACTCGTTACCGAACGCCCACACGCCCACCTTGCGGCCGGCCATGTCAGCGATGGTCTCGATGCCGCTGCTCTTGAGAGCGACCAGGCGGTAACCGGAGGTCTGGTACATCTGCGCGATGTTCACGACGTTCAGGCCCTGGTCGCGTTGGGTGAGGATGTTCGCCACCCAGTCCGTGCCGAAGTCTGCGTTACCGGACGCCACCGCCACGGTCGGGTTGACGTTACCGCCGTCCAGCACGGTCACGACGAGACCTTCCTCGGCGTAGAAGCCCTTATCCTGCGCCACGAAGTAACCCGCGAACTGCGCCTGCGGGAACCACTTGGATTGGAAGTTGACGGGGATGAGGTTCTGCGCCATCCCGACTGGCACGGCGAGTAGGAGCAGGGCGAATAGGGCATACAGTGTGCGTTTCATGCGTTACCTCCGTTGGAGTTACAGCTGAGCTGCTAGTCGTACGCGGGGGCGAGCCTTCAAGGTTCACATACTCATGACCCCCTCGACATCGGGTGCCAAGCGGTGAACATGCGCTCCAGGAAGATGATGACCGCGTACAAGGCCATCGAGATCAGGCTTGAGACCATGATAGCCGCGAACACGATGTCGAACGCGCCGCGGTGCGCAGAGAGGCTGATGCGCTGCCCTAAGCCTGTCGGCGGGCCGGGAATGAGGAACTCCGCGACGATCACGCTGACCACGCCGACCACCACGGCGACCTTGAGGGCGTTGAAGAGGTAAGGCAACGCGTTGGGCACGCGCAGGGAGAAGAAGACCTTGAGCGGCCTGGCGGCGTACGACCGCAGTAGCTCGAGCTTCAACGGGTCGACGAGGGTGAGGCCCTGCACGGTGTTGAGAACCACGGGGAAGAACGTGACGATTACGACAACGGCCGCCTTCGACTCCCAGTCGACGCCCAGCGCGCGCCCCAAGACCGGCGCGAGGCCTACGATGGGCACCGCGCCGAAGGCGGTGGCGAGGGGCAGGAAGCCGCGTTGCAGGAAGCGGCTGAACGCGATGGCGCTGCCAACGAGGAAACCGCCAGTCAGCCCGACGGCGAAACCGAAGAGGACTTCCTTTACGAACGTGAGGTAGGCGTCCGCCAGCAGCACGCGCCACGACCCGAGGAAGGCGGCCCAGATGTGCGACACGCGCGGGAAGATGCCCTTTGGAACCCGCGAGCCGACCACGAGCCCCTCCCAGGCGAGCAGCACTAGGAACGCTACCGTCGCCGCTGGCACGCTGCGCTGCATGCGGTGCTGCCAGCGCGGCGCGTCACTCTCGAGTTCGATGACGCTTATGCGTCCGGCGGCGGTAGCTGCCGCGGCAAGCCCGCCTAGGAGCACGAGCCAGTAGCCCCAACCCGCGCTGCCAGCAAGCGAGCGCTGGGCGTAGATCGCACCGAACGCGGCCACCAGGGCGAGCGGGGTGGCGGCAGGCACGACCCAAGGGCTGCCCCACACGGTGGGAAGGACGGCCGCCCCGAGCAGGAGCAGGAGCGCCAAGCCGCTGGTCAGCGGGGCAGCGCCGCCGGCGACCAAGTACGCTTGGCCGCCCGTCTCGAACGGCCCAGCCAGTCCTGCGAGCGCGACCATGAGCAGCGCGAGGGTCGGCCAGTGCGGCCGCCACTGCGTGCGGCGCGTAACTTCAGCGGCGCCGAGGGCGTCGACTTCCATGCCCATCACCTCCGCTCCCACGGCGCGATGAAGCGCTGCAGCAGGCCAACGATGGACACGAGGCCGATCCCGAGGATGGCCGAGATGAAGAGCAGAATCCAGACGTCTGACACGTTGCCGGCCTGGACCTGCCCGACGATGGCGTATCCGAGGCCAAGGCGGTTGTTCGACTCCGTCTCGGCCACCAGGGCGCCAACGAGGGCGGCGGCGGCGCCAAGCTTGAGGCTGACGAAGAGGTAAGGCACGGCCGCCGGGAACCTCACCTTCCAGAAGAGCTGAACGGGCGAGGCGGCGTAGCTCTTCATGAGGTCGAGCGACAGGGGGTCGACCGAACGCAGCCCAGTCACGGTACCGACCGTAACTGGGAAGAACGCGATGTAGGCGCCGATGAGCGCGGCGGGCACGAGGCTCGTCTGCACCGTCACCCCAACGTTACCGAGTAGCAGCAGCAGCACGGGCACGAGGGCGATGATCGGCACCGTCTGCGAAGCGATGACCCATGGGAGGAGCGCCTGCTCGAGCGGCCTGACGGCCACGAACAGGATGGCGAGCAGCACGCCGAAGATGCCGCCGAGCAGGAGCGCCGTGAGGGTGCCGCCCGCCGTATAGAGCGTTGCCCGCACCACGTTACGCGAGTCAGAGAGGGCGTACGCGCCGAAGAACGGCCCCAGCCGCTTGGCGATCCAGTTCGGGAACGGCATGGGGTGCTGCGGCATGCTCAAGAAGCACTCGAGTTCGGTGGCACCGCACGCGGGATGGTCGTAGTACGTGTAGGTCGGCGCCCACAGGCTGCTGCCCGCTGGCGGCGCGACGGCCAGCGTGATCGTTCCCGTCGTCGAGTCGCTGACCAAGTAGTCGGCGTACTGCCTGATGGCCGCGTTGCGCACGGGTGGGGTGGCGAAGGTGATGGTGTTGCCGGAGCGCGAGAAGCCGCTCCCCTCCTCCACCTCGGCGCCGTTGATCGTCACCACGCCGCGCTCGCCAGCGAAGGTGAAGGTCGCGCGCCCACCGTCGACGCGCTCTAGTGGCCGCTCGGCCGCGGCGGATAGCTCCGTGCCGTCAAGCATGATGCGGCGCTGCGCGTCGGATTCGACGAGCGGCGCATGCTGCAACTGGAACTTGCGGTTGACTCCGTCAACCTCACCGACCAGGAGCTCGGCGATGGCGAGGCTCGCTGCCGCCGCACGTGGGGCCGCGGAGCTGGCCACGGCCAACGCCACCGTGCCACTCGCCGCGTCGACGACGGCGTAATCGCCGCTAACGCGCCGCACTACGGAGTTGAAGGGAGCGGGAGCGCTGAGCGTGACCAGGTGGTCGTCTGCCACGAACCCATCACCTTCGAGCAGGACGGTCTGACCGACGATCACGGGACCACCGGCGTCGTCAGGGAAGGAGAACACGGTCTGCACGCCGTCTGGCCGCTCAACGGCCTCCGTGGCGCCGGGCAGCAACAACCGGCCCGCGAGGTATAGCGCCGCGCCGGGGTCAGTGCCTTCCGGAAGCACGTACACGTGGCCCGCGTCTAGCGGGCCAGTCAACTCAGCGCCCCAGGCGAACAGCGGGCCAGGGATGGCGCTTCGCAGGACCGCAACGCCGTCCTCCAGCCCGAAGCGTGCAGCTAGCGGTTGGCCGCCGTAGGTGAGCACGGCGCGCTCGCTACTCAAGTTCGCTGGCGCACCGCCGAACGCCAGGCTCGCACCCGCCGCCGCGCCAGCGGTCGGGTCGGCCGGCGCTTCCGCCAAGGCGTGCGGCGCCGTCGTCACCGTCACCCAGTTCGCGACGTTGTCCATGCGCAGCTTGGCGAGGGGCAGCCCTAACCACAGGGCGATCGGGTACATGAGCACGAACGCGATCGCGAGGACCACGACAACGGGCAGCGCAGCCACCAACCTCCGCTTGAGCGGCACGAGCACGCGGGGCCGCGACGCCGCCACTCAGTACCCGACCTTGGCTAATGGACGCGTGCGTGGTGCGGACGCTGCTGGCCCCTCATCCTTGCCTACGCGCAGCGCCTCGCGCACCCGAGTCGTCAACTCGAAGAACCCTTCCGTCTCCCGCGTCTCGGAATCGCGTGGGTACGGCAGGTCGACCTCTATGACTTCCCGGATCTTGCCTGGCCGCGCCGTCATGACCACGATGTGAGACGAGAGGAACACGGCCTCTGCGATGGAGTGAGTCACGAACACGACCGTCTTGCCCGTCTGGCGCCACAGGCGCAGGAGTTCGAAGTTCATGGTCTCGCGCGTGATCTCGTCGAGGGCGCCGAACGGTTCGTCCATGAGGAGGAGCTTCGGGTCGAACGCCAAGGCCCTGGCGATGGACACGCGCTGCTGCATGCCGCCGCTCAGTTGCCATGGGTACGAGCGGTGGAAGTTCTCGAGGCCGACCATCTGCAGCATCTCTTCCGCCCGCGTGCGCCGCTCCGCCTTCGAGTACCCCATGATCTCGAGCGGCAACATGACGTTGTTGATGACGTTGCGCCAGTCGTAGAGGGCTGGCGCCTGGAAGACGTAACCGTACTCGCGCGCCGCCCGCGCTTCCTTCGGGGTCTTGCCCGCCACCGTGATGCGGCCGCTCGTCGGCTCGATGAGGTCGGCGACGAGGCGCATGAGGGTGGTCTTGCCGCAGCCGGATGGACCGATGAGGCTGACGAACTGGCCTTCCGTTACCTGAAGGTTGGCGTCGTGCAACGCGATGGCGTCGGTCTTGCCGACACGGAAAAGCTTCGAGACTCCTTGAACGTCGATGATGACGGGGGCATCAGACACTGAGGCCGCCTACTCTGCCCGCGTGCGCCTGAGGAGGCGGCCGCGGCCTGGGTCGCCAACGAACTTGCCGTCTCGCACGGCCACTTGGCCGCGCACGGTGACGACGGACGGGCGCCCGTCGATCTCTACGCCCTCGAACCCTGAGTAATCGACGTTCATCGCCTGCGTGGTGGCGCTGATGCGACCGCGGTAGTTGGGGTCGTAGACCACGAGGTCGGCGTCTGCGCCGACGGCGATGGTGCCCTTGCGTGGGTAAAGCCCGAAGAGTTGCGCCGCGCGCGTGCTGGCGGCGTTAACGAAGCGCTCTAGCGAGAGGTGGCCGCGGCTGACGCCGTACGTGTAGAGGAGGTTGACGCGGTCCTCGATGGTGGGAATGCCGTTCGGGATCTTGGTGAAGTCTTCCCTGCCGAGCTCTTTCTGGCCTGTGAAGTCGAACGGCGCGTGATCGGTAGCCACCGTGTCGATGAGCCCGGCGTTAAGCGCGTCCCACAGCGGCTTCTGGTTGCGCTTGTCGCGCAGCGGCGGCGACATCACGTACTTGGCGCCCTCGAAGTCCGGTCGTTCCGCGTAGCTCTTGTCAAGCACCAAGTGCGGCACGACGCACTCGATGGCGAGCTGCACCCCGCGCTCCTTGGCGGCTAGGGCCGCCTCGAGCGCCGGCTCGCAACTCAGGTGCACGACGTAGCCGCGCGCGCCGGTTATCTCGAGGAAGGTCGCGAAGTGGTTGGTGCCGTCGGCCTCGACGCGTTCCGGCCGCGACGGCTCGTGCCACTCCGGCCCCGTCTTGCCCGCCGCCAGGAGCTGCGCCTGTAGTTGCGCGACGAGTTCGTCGTTCTCGCAGTGCGCCGCCACGATCACGCCTAGTTCCTTGGCGAGGGTGAGGGTACGGAAGAGCTCCTCGTCGTTGATGCCGAAGAAGCCCTTGTAAGAGAGGAAGACCTTGAAGGAGGTCATGCCGTCCGCGACGATCTCACGGAGTTGCGCTTCCGTCTTGGCGTCGAACTTCGAGACCCCGATGTGGAAGGTGTAGTCGCAGGCGCTATTGCCGGCAGCCAGCTCGTTCCAGTGGCGGTAGCCGGCCATGAGGTCTTCCTGCCGCGCGGGCGCGAGCATCTCGATGTAGGTCGTCGTGCCGCCAACGAGCGCGGCCTGGCTGCCGGTCGTGTGCGTGTCCTTGGTGACGGTGCCCATGAACGGCAAGTGGATGTGCACGTGCGGGTCGATGAAGCCGGGAAAGACATACTTGCCAGCTGCGTCGACGATCTCGGTGCCAGCGGGCACGTCCAGGTCGGTGCCAATGCGGGTGATGGTCTCGCCTTCGCAATATATGTCCGCACGCATGCGGGATGCTGCCGTGACTATCTCGCCGTTCTTGATGAGCAGGCTCACGTTCGTCCTTTCGCGCATTCGGCATCGGTGGCGGGACCTAGGTCCCGCCACACACGGCCGTTAATGGATCTCTATGCCGACTTCCTTGCGGTAGGCGATCATGGCGTCCCAATCGGTGGTCACCTCTGGGCGCGTGCGTGTCAACTCGTTCCACGTGACGCTTGGCCGCAGGGGCGGGCGCTCCTCCATGACGATGCAGGCATCTACCGGGCACACGAGGCTGCAGAGGTCGCAGCCAACGCAGTCTTCCTCGCGCACTTTCGGCTGCAGGGTGGCGCTGCCAGTGTAGGTCTCTGGGTCGACGCGCAGGCCGTCTGCCGTGAAGTCGATGCACTGGTGCGCGCCCTCGTCGCAAGCGACGTAGCAGAGGTTGCACTGGATGCACTTCTCCTCGTCGATGACGGCTACTGAGCGGAACGAGAGATCGAAGTCGCCGAAGTTGCCTATCCTGCTTACGGAAGCGCCGACGACCTCGTTGATGGAGGCTGCGCCCTTCTCGTCTAGCCAGTTCGAGAGCCCGTCGCACAGCTCGTGGATGATGCGGAACCCGTAATGCATGACGGCCGTGCAGACCTGCAGGCTGGTGGCGCCGAGGAGGAGGAACTCTGCCGCGTCGCGCCACGTCTCGATGCCGCCCATGCCGGAGATGGGGATGCCGGCGCTCTGGTACTTGGGGTCGGCGGCGACTTGCGAGAGCAGGTGCAGCGCGATTGGCCGCGCGGCTGGCCCCGCGTAACCGCCGTGGCTGCCCTTGCCGCCTACGTTGGGGCGGAGCTCGAAGCTGTCGAGGTCGACGCCAGCTATCGAGTTGATGGTGTTGATGAGGGAGATGCCGTTAGCGCGGGCGTTGATGGCCGCGTGCGCTGGCGGGACGATGTTCGTCACGTTCGGCGTCAGCTTGACGATGACCGGGATGCTGGCGGCCGCCGTCACCCAGTTCGTGATCATCTCGCAGTACTCAGGCACCTGCCCGACAGCGGCGCCCATGCCGCGCTCGCTCATGCCGTGCGGGCAGCCGTAGTTGAGTTCTATGCCGTCCGCGCCGGTGTCTTCTATCTGCTGCACGACCTGCTTCCAGGCGGCCTCGTTGCTAGAGACCATGGCGGACACGATGACGGCGCGGTCAGGCCACAGCTTCTTGACTTCGCGGATCTCGCGGAGGTTGACCTCGATGGGCCGGTCGGAGATGAGTTCCACGTTGTTGATGGCCACGAGGCGGTTGCCAGCGTACTCGAAGGCGCCGTAGCGGTTGCAAACGTTGAGGACCGGGTCGCCGATGGTCTTCCATACGGCGCCGCCCCAGCCGTACTCGAACGCCTTGTTGATCTGGTAGGCGGAGTTGGTTGGCGGTGCCGACGCTAGCCAGAACGGGTTCGGGCTCTTGATGCCCGCGAAGTCGGTGGTTAGGTCAGCCATGGATCCTCCCGAACTCGTTGACGGTGGTGTGGAGGAAGCGGCCGCGGGTCGTGCCCGGTGCAGGCGCTGGTTCGGCGACGCCGAGTTGGTTGGCTATGGCGCGCGCAACGATCTTGCCGTCCTCGGCAGCAGTGACGGTGAGGGCGTGGCCGCTGGCGCGCACGCAGTCGCCCGCGCCGAACACCTTGGGGTTGCTCGTGCGCAGTTCAGGGTCCGTCGTCACGTAACCGCCTGTGTGTTCGACGCCGATGGCGTCGTAGAGCTGGATGAGCTTCTCCTGCCCGATGGCCTTGATGACCTGGTCGGCTGGGAGCACGAACTCGCTGCCAGGCACGGGTTCCGGCCGGCGGCGCCCGCCGGCGTCTGGCTCACCGAGGCGCATGCGCACGCAGCGCACTGCCGTCAGCTTGCCGCCCTCGCCGATGAACTCGACCGGTTGCGTGAGGAGTCGGATGTCAACGCCCTCGCTGCGCACGAAGTCGACCTCGAAGTCGTAGGCGGTCATCTCGTCGCGCCCGCGGCGGTACAGCATGGTCACGCGTTCTGCGCCGAGTCGCTTGGCGATGGTGGCGGCGTCGATGGCCGTGTTGCCGGCTCCGACGACGATGACCTCGTTGCCAACGGGGATCCTGGCTAGGTCGGTTAGGTCGTCCTTGTCCGCCATCTTGGTGGCGGCGATGAACGGCAGCGCCTCGACGACGCCCCCTAGGTCCTCCCCCGGGATGCCAAGGTCCGGCACGCGGCCAGTACCTGCGGCTAGCACCACGGCGTCGTAATCGTTGAGGAGCTGAGCTGGCGTGATGTCGCGCCCGACCTCGACGCCCGTATGCACTTCGACGCCGAGACGCTTGACGAACTCGACCTCTTCAAGCGCGACCCGCGTCGGTTCGCGGAACACCACGATCCCGTAGGTCGAGAGCCCGCCCGCGAGGTCCTGGCGCTCGAACACGGTCGCCTTCACGCCGCGCTTGGCAAGTTCGCCGGCTGCGCTGAGCCCAGCCGGACCCGCGCCGATGACGGCCACGCTCTTGCCAGTGGCGGGCGCCGGTTCGAAGACGGGCAGGTCGTTGTCGAACACGTGATCCGTGGCGTAACGCTGCAGGCGCCCGATGGCGATCGGCCGATGCTCCTTGCCGAGCACGCAGGCGCCGACGCACAACTCGTCTACCGGGCAGACCCGACCGCACGAGTGACCCATGAGGTTCGACTCGAGGATGGTCGTGGCGGCGCCGAGCAGGTTGTCGTTGGCGATCTGGCGGATGAACGTTGGCACGTCGATGCTAGTCGGGCACGCCTTGATGCAGGGTGCGTCGAAGCAGTAAAGGCAGCGATCGGCCTCCACCGTAGCTTCGTTCTTCGTGTAGCGCGGATAGGTCTCGGAGAAAGAGTCCTGCAGCTGCGCCAGTGACAACTCGTGTTGCTCCATGCTCCTCCTGGGACTCCGCTACTGCGTAGGGGGTTCGCGGGGTGCTGATGGGGCCGACTATGAGATAACTAGCGCTCGCGGCCGCCTCCCTACGGCGACCGCGAGCGCGGCCTGGCTTAGAAGGTGCGGCTCCAGTTCTGGGGCCAGCGCTCGATGACGATCTTGGTCTGCGTGAAGAACTCGATGCCGTGTGCGCCCTGCGCGTGCAGGTCGCCGAAGAAGCTGTCTGACCAGCCGCTGAACGGGAAGAATGCCATGGGTGCCGCGACGCCCAGGTTGACGCCGATGTTGCCTGCGATCGCCTGGTGGCGGAACTGCCGTGCCGCGCTACCCGAGTTCGTGAAGATCGATGCCTGGTTGCCGAAGGCGCGGTCGTTGACCCACTCGATGGCCTCCTCGAGGCTCGAAGCGTGCATGAGTGAGAGCACCGGCCCGAAGACTTCGGTCTTGGCGAGCTCGCTTTTCGGGGCGACGTCATCGATGAGCGTCGGGTGCACGAAGTAGCCGTTACGGAAGCCGTCGACCTCGGCGTCCACGCCACCTGTGAGGACGCGCGCGCCTTGGCTTACGCCCTTCTCGATGAGCCCGCGGATGCGGTCCTTCGACTCGCCGGAGATGACCGGGCCCATCTCGACGCCCTTGTCAAGGCCGTAACCGACCTTGCGCTTGGAGGCGGCGGCGACCATGCGCTCGGTGAACTCGCCGCGCGCGCCACCGACGGTGATGGCTACTGAGGTGGCCAGGCACCGCTGACCAGCGCAACCGAACGCTGAGTCCGTGAGGATGCGCGTCGCCATCTCCATGTCGGCGTCAGGCAGGATGACCGCCGGGTTCTTGGCGCCCCCTTGGCACTGCGCGCGCTTGCCGTTCTGCGCGGCGCGCGAGTAGATGTAACGCGCAACGGGCGTAGAGCCGACGAACGAGATGGCCTTGACGTCCGGGTGATCGAGGATGGCGTCGACCGTCTCCTTGCCGCCGTTGATCAAGCCGACCACGCCCGACGGGAAGCCGGCCTCCTCGAGGAGGCGGTAGAGGAGCTGCGTGGTCATCGGCACTTTCTCGCTCGGCTTCAGCAGGAAGCAGTTGCCGGTAGCCACGGCGTAAGGCAGGTACCAGAGGGGGATCATGCCTGGGAAGTTGAACGGCGTGATGGCCGCCACCACCCCGAGCGGCTGCCTGATCATGTGCTCGTCGATGCCGTGCGCGATGTCCTCGTTGTTGGTGCCCTGCATCATGAACGGCGCGCCGCAAGCTACTTCCACGTTCTCGATGCCGCGCGCCATCTCGGCAGCTGCCTCGCCGTACGTCTTGCCCGCCTCGTTGGTGATGGTCCTGGCAAGTTCGTCGAGGTTCGCAGTGAGAAGCTCGCGGAGCTTGAACAGCGGCTTGATGCGGTCGACCACCGGCGTCTCGCGCCACTCCTTGAAGGCGGCGACACCGGCCTTCACCGCTTCGTCCACCTCGTCCTTCACGCTCATGGGCACACGCGCGATGGTCGCGGCAGTAGCGGGGTTGTGCACTTCGTTGTGCACCCCTGAGCGCGAGGGCTGCCACTTGCCGCCCACGTAGTTGAGAAGGTCTTGAGCTGTTTCGATCATCTTAGGTCCACCGTCCCTGCGAAGTAGATATGAAGGCGCGCGGCTACTTGCCGCGACCGATTTTCGGTAGGCGCATTCTACGCCTAAGGCTGACCTGCTGGCAAAGAACGCGTTGCGCATGGGACTTCCTCACCCTTATGAGCCGCACGGCCCGTGCACTTCTGCACGGAGTACAAGGGCCCACTGCCGCCAACCAGCCTCTAGACTTGGGCCATGGCAGAGAACAAGCTGAGCGGCTTCGCAACTCGCGCGGTGCGCTCCGGGCAGCAGCACGACCCGGAGACCCTCGCGCACGCCACACCCATCTACCAGACGAGCACGTTCGTGCTTGGCAGCATGGCGCGCGGCGCTGACCTCTTCGCTGGCGCGGCTAGCGGCAACGTCTACTCGCGCATCGGCAACCCGACCGTCAGGGCCGTCGAGGAGAAGATCGCCGCCCTCGAGGGCACCGAGGAGGCCGTGGCTTTCGCGTCGGGCATGGGCGGCATCGCGGCCGTGTTCCTCAGCCTCCTGCGGCAGGGCGACGAGGTGCTGATCCTAGGACCGCTTTACGGCGGCACGCGGGGCCTGCTCGAAGACCTGCTGCCGCGCTTCGGGGTCACGGGGCGGGCCGTGAACGAGGCGGAACTCCCAGCGGCCGTGGGGCCGCGCACGCGCATGATCTACGTGGAGTCGCCAACCAACCCCGACCTGCGCATACATGACCTCGCCCTAGTTGGCAGGGTGGCGCGGGAGCACGGGATCATCAGCGTGGCAGACAACACCTTCGCAACGCCCTACCTCAGTAGGCCAAGCGAGTTCGGCATCAGCATCGTGCTGCACTCGGCCACCAAGTACTTGAGTGGTCACGGCGACCTCCTGGCTGGCGTCGTCGCCGGCCCAGCCGACCTGCTGCACGAGGTCCGCATGGAGGGCCTGCGGCACCTTGGCGCCAGCCTCGACCCGCATGCTGCTTACCTCCTCCTGCGCGGCGTGCGCACGCTCCACCTGCGCATGGAGGCGCACTGCGCCAACGCCAGCGCCGTAGCGCACGCGCTGCGCGGCCAGCCTGGCGTTGCCAAGGTCCACTACCCTGGCTTCCCCGAGCACGCAGGCCATGCATTGGCGGCCAGCCAGATGAGCGGCTTCGGCGGCATGGTGTCACTTGAACTCGATGGCGGGCTGCCGGCAGCAGCAGCTTTCCTAGAAGCGCTGCGCCTCTTCGACCACGCAGTCTCGTTAGGCGACGTGGCGTCGCTCGCCTGCCACCCGGCGTCAACCACGCACCAGCTCCTCCCCCGCGAGATGTTGGAGGCCGAGGGCGTTACCGACGGGCTCGTGCGGTTGTCAGTCGGCATCGAGGCGGCGGATGACCTCGTGGCGGACGTGCTGCAGGCGGCCGCAGTGGCGGCGCGGGTGGCCGTGCCTGGCTAGAGGCTGTACACCGCACCCTGTGGGTCGCGTGCGTACTTGGCCTCCGCCGCGCTCAGCGCCTCCTCCATCTTCCTAAGGAAAGCGCTCTCGAGTTCCGGGCGGTCCTCGATACGCGCCCAATGGCTGGCGCGCTCGTAAGCCGCCGCCGCCTCGGCGCTCCTACCGCTGTCCGTGAGGATGTCGCCCATGTTGGCTGCGCCAAGGCGCGCGCCGTACGCGTAACCGATGCGTTCGCTCAGCGAGACGCACTCGCGCGCCAAGTCAAGCGCCCCGCCTGGCGGCAAGAGCTCGCCTTTGGTTGCCACTTGGGCGAGGCTCGCCAACGTGAGGGCTAGGCCGCTGTAATGCTTGACTGCCGCGTAGTTGGCGCGCGCTTCCTGCAGCGCCGCGAACGCCTCCTCGTGCCGCTGCTTCGAGGCAAGCACGAGCGCCATGTTGCCGCGCGCCTGGGCCTCGCCCAGGTGATCGCCCAACTCCGCGCGCATGCTGGCGGACGCCGCAAAGTGCGCCAGGGCAGCGCTATCGCCGTCGTCTCCGCCCACCGAGCCAGCCACGATGCCAGCGGTGTTCAACGCCAGTGCGTGCGTTTCGTTCGGCCCTAGAGCAGCGAGCAGCTCGAGCGCTTCCGCGACGCGCGCAGCGGCCGCCTTGTTCTCACCCCTTTGCCAGTGGAACAAACCAACTGACTCCCTCACCCAAGCGCGCAACTCGAGGTCGGCATGTTCAGAGATGGCCGCGTCTACCGCGCGGAAGAGCTCGAGCCCTGGGCGCGCGCGGCCGCGCACGTCGAGGTAGCCGCGCATGAACTTCACGAGGTGCCAGAGCGCTGGCCCGTCGCCACTACTTGCCAGCCAACGGAGCGCGACCTCTAGGTTGGCGCGTTCCGCGTCGGCCACCTTGAAGCCGTGCTCGCTGCGTTCGTGGACGGGCAGCTCGTTCAGTTGCCGCGCAAGGTCGGAGTACGCCCTCGCCACGCGGCCATTCGCGGCGGGCGCGTCGAGCAGGGCGTCACGGAAGCGCTCGGCGACGGACTCGTGGACGGTGTAGCGCTCACCTTCGCGCCTTAGCAGTGAGCGTTCGAGGAGCGCGAGGAGGAAGAACGGTGAGGCGCTGCTTGCCGCGCGCCCCTCCTCAGCCCTGAACCCGCCGCGGATCAGGGCGAGGGTCCCGAGGGCTTCTTGCTCCTCGGCGCTCATGAGTTGCCGCGCGACCTCGATGAAGCGTGTGGTCAGGGGCTGCGACCCTGGCACGGCCATCAGTGACTCGGGTTGGCGATCGAGTTGTTCGATCAGCTCATGCAGGGCGAGGATGCGCGTCCAGGCCGCGGCCAACTCCAACGCCAACGGCTCGCGGCCGACGCGCGTGAGCACTTCGTCCAGCTCGTCGTCGTCGACGTCCTCGGCGGCGCCCACGCGCTGCATGCCTTGGCGGAAGAGTTCACGCGCCGCCTCCGCGCTTAGCTCCGGTACGACCAGCACGCGTTCGCGCTCCAAGCGTAGGGGCATGCGGGCCGTGACAAGCAGCCGCAGGCCAGGTGCTCGCCGCAACAGACCCGTAAGCACGCCAGCCTGCTCGGCACCGGCGTCGGCGTTGTCTAGCACTACCCGCACGCGCCTGGCTCCCAAGCGCTCGACTAAGGCGTCGACGTCGTCAACGCGGTCGAAGCCGAGGGCCTCGGCGACAAGACCGGGCAGGGAGGCGGCCGAACTCAGGTTGCGCAAGTCGACCCAGTAAGTGCCGTCGTCGGCTCCGCCATCTTGTGCGTGGGCTAGTTCGAGGGCGAGCTGGGCGGCCAAGCGCGACTTGCCTGTGCCGCCCGCTCCGACAAGGACAACGAGTTGGCGTTCGCGTACGACTGCGGCGGCCGCCTCAAGCCAGGCGCGGCGCCCAACGAGTGGCCGCTCCCAAGTCGGCAGCACTACGGGCGGCCGCGAGCGCTGTTCAAGGACCCCGGCGATGCTGCGCTTCACCGCGCCAACGTCCGCGCTCCAGGCGCCGCCTCTGCGCTTCAGCACGCCATCCTCCACGAGCTTCAGCGTCAGTCGTGAAGTGGGGCCTGGCAGTCCGCCGCCGCTGGCAGCGAGTTCCTCGGCGACCTCGCGCGCTAGCGGGCCTCCGAGCGCGGCGCTCAACCAGGCACCAACCTGGGCAGGCGTCAATGGGTCGAGTACGACTTGCTGGTCGGCTGCGAACGCGCCGCCTGCGCCGTCCATCACGACCTCGACGACCTGCGTGCCGCCCTGTTGAAGGCGCTCGGCGAGGAGTTCAGCGCTGCCCGGGTCGAGGCGATCGCCGCCCGTCAGCAACACGACGAGGCCGTGGGCGTCCGCGTCGTTGCGGAGGAGGGTGCGCAAGTCGTGCTCGACGGGCTCACCCTCGACGTCGCCCGCGTAAACAGCCCCGAGCGCCCACAGGTGAAGGCCCCTACGAGTCTCCTGCGCCGTTAGCTGCCTGACGACGCGGCCAGCTTGACGGGCGCGCACCGCGACCTCCGCGAGGAAGCGCGTCACGCCCGCGCCGGGGGCGGCGTTGACGCGCAGCACGTTCGCGCCAGCTGCCGCCAGGAACGCGGTGGCGGCGGCGAGGTGCGCGTCGCGCCCCTCCAACCTCACCTCCTGCAGGGTCTTGGAATGCTGCTGCTCGCTGCGGTCATGAGCCATGACGGCGCTGCGCCCACCGCGTTTGGCGAGGCGCACGCGTTCGTCTGCGCGCTCGAACAGGTCGCGGTCGTCGTCCTCGTCGGTGGCAGCCACGCCAACGCTGGCGCTGATCGACACCCACACCGCGCCCTCGACGGGGTTGGAGGTGACTTGGTCGTGCACCCGGCGCAAGATGGCCTCCGCCTCCGCGCGGTTCGTGTCAGGAAGCAGGACAACGAACTCATCGCCGCCGAAGCGGAAGAGCTGGTCGTTGCCGCGCAGGCCCTTGAGGGTGCGCTCGGCCACCGCGCGTAGGGCGGCGTCGCCCGTCGCGTGGCCGTAGACGTCGTTAAGTGACTTGAGGTGGTCTACGTCTATCACGGCGAGCGCGTAATGTTCAGCCGTTTCCTGGCGGTTCCGCGCCAGCGCCTCAAGTGCGGGCGCTAAGTGCGCCCTGGTGCGTGCCCCCGTCAGGTCGTCGAGCAGCCATGACTCCATCTAGGCCAGCTTACCTAGGCCCTCTTACACCGTTATAACGACCCCAACGGCGTTCGCCTCACCTACCGGCCGGTTGGCTCTTGGTGGGCGAGGCGAACGGGATGCGCTCCAGTCGCGCTTCAGACGTGCGACTGATCGTCGTCTTTGACGACGCGGTCGACCGTGATGGTGAGGTTGGCGACCATGGCGGCGATGGCGCCGACGGCAGCCCACACTGGCAGGAGCACCGTGCCGATCACGCCGAGGGTCAGGGGGATCTCGATGAGGGTCTTGCCGTCGTCGTTCTTGATCGCGATGCGGCGCACGTTGCCCTCGCGCACGAGTTCCTTGACCTTGGAAACCACGGCCTCGCCCGAGAGCCTGAACTCCTCGGTGGTGGTGCGGCCGGACTTGGTGTGCGTACTGGAGTTACTGTTGTGCTGCTCGGCCCCTTGGTTGTTTTCGTTCGCGTCCACGTTGGCCTCCTTGGCTATTAGGTTAGGCGCTGAGTGGGCGGCGGCACATCCGCCGTTAGGATGAGGTGGCAAGTGAGTAAGTTTCAAGGCGCCAAGCTAGGCAGGCGCTGGCCGCGGTTCGGGGTGACAGCGCTAAGCAGCTGTACACATCGCCCCCTTTTTCGCCGCAAGTTCGGGGACGATGTATACAACCTTCGTTGCGGCACCGTGATTGGTTCGCTGGGCCACGGGGCTAGGTACGACAGCGCCGAAGCCGACTTCGTTTAGTGGCACCTCGCAACGGCGTGCCGGTTTTGTGCAAGTGCCTCTTGAGCAATCGCTTGATTTAGCTGGTCTTTACCGCAGGCTCCAGTTTCGGATTGTGAGGATTTGACCCTTCGGATTGTGAGGATCAAGCTTTTCGGATTGTTAGGATCCGATAGTTCGGATTGTGAGGTGAGATGTTATGGTGCCGGAGTGGACGGCGCCAACGCACAGTACCCACGCGGGCTGACATCTGTACTAACCCAGCGCATGGCCGAGTACCCAACGGTCATCATCCAAGGCCCCAGGACCGTTGGAAAAACTACCCTTCTGCATAGTCTTGCGAGCAAAGCTGGCGTCCCAATATTCGACCTCGACAGCCCAGCTACCCGCGACCTAGTGACGGCGGACCCCGAATTCTTCGCCGCTGGCGCCCGGCCCGTGCTGGTAGACGAGTACCAGAAGGCCCCGATTATCCTTGACGCCATCAAGGCTGAACTAAACCGGTCCAGCCAGCCCGGGCAGTTCGCCCTCACCGGATCTACTAGCTTCTACGCGCTGCCTCAGGTGGCACAAGCACTGACCGGCAGGCTGCACATTCTGACTTTGTACCCTTTGGCGCAAGCGGAGCTTGAACGGACTGGCACCAACATCATCACTACTCTCTTCGAGGCCCCAGAAGACCTAAGGGCGGCGCCCACCTCGCCAACTTCGCGGGAGGATTACGCTCGGCGGCTAGTAAGGGGCGGGTTCCCGCTAGCCCTATCCGTGTCCTCGGCCGCGGCTCGCAACCGCTGGTTTGATGATTACGTCAGCCTCACTCTTGAGCGCGACGCAATCGAACTCCGGCAGATCGCCCGGACCGACCGCCTAACCCGCCTCCTCCACCGCTTGGCGGCGCAAACCGCCCAGGTACTGAACATCGCTAACGCCGCAGAAGCCGTTGGGCTCGATAAGAACACCGCCGGGGAGTATCTAAAGGTACTCGAGGCCCTTTTTCTGCTTTACCGCCTGCCTGCCTGGGGAAAAACGCTGACTTCCAGGTCAACTAAGAGCCCAAAACTGCACGTTCTCGACTCTGGAGTTGCTGCGCGTCTATTGCTACTCTCCGAAGCGAAACTAGCTGCGCGCGATCCCTCCGCCGTCACCGAGTTCGGGCACCTCCTAGAAACCTTCGTGGTAGGCGAGCTTTTCAGGCACTCCGCTTGGCTCGACGAGCCCTTGACGCTGGGTCACTGGCGCACCCACGACAACGCTGAGGTCGATGTAGTTATCGAACGCGACGACGGCCGGGTGGCCGGGATAGAGGTGAAGGCCACTGGGCGCATCACCGATGCGTCGTTCAGGTCGTTGAGGGAGTTCCGCAACGCCTTGCCTGGACGTTTCGCAACCGGCGTGATTCTATACCTCGGCCAGCACGCCATCCGCACAGCCGACGGGCTCTATGCGGCGCCGGTGGATTCGTTGTGGCGGCTGGGCGGCCAGCGGCACACGAGCACCTCTACCTGAGCCCCGGAACCGATGACATATGCTGGCCGACAACATCGCCGAGTGCCGGGCAAACCTTCTCGACATCTTCGCTGAATACTTGGCGCTGAAGCCGTCCGACGACGCCTACCGAGCAGCGATCCACGTGCTGCAAGTGAATCTGGTGCACGGCGACGCGCTAACCTTGCGCAGTAACGACGACCGCGCAATTACGTTTGCGGAGTGGGGTTACCTCGGCAAGGGCAGGTTCCAACGCCGCGATTTCCGCTACGACAACCTGACGCAAATGTCGGCGCTTGCGGCAGAAGGCTCGCTCTTTGCCGGCGTGCCCAAGCAGGAGATCTTCAGGCCTATCAAGGCGTGTCCGCCAGTGCGGGCGAGTTCGACGAGTTCGACCTTAACGAGTTCTTCTCCGCGGCGGGTCGGGGCAACGACGCGAAGTTCGAGCACAAGAACGACGTGCAGAAGTGGCTCGACATCATACGTGGTTCCTACATGCCGTGGGCAACGAGCAGGCCTGCTCCGACGCCATCTTGAGCCTGCGCCGGCGCGGCAGGCACGTTCAGGTCGGGCTTCTACCTCCTGTTGAGGGGCACCCGCGCGTTCCTATGGCGCGAGCTATCGCCTGGGAACTAGACCTGCTCGGCAGCCACGGCATGGCCACCGTCGATTACCCGCAGATGCTCGATCTCATCGAGCGCGGCGTGCTGCAGCCCCAACGGTTGATCGAACGCACCATCGGCCTAGAGGAGGCCGCCGAGCTGTTGCCCACTTTCGACCGCGCCGCTGTGGCCGGAATGACGATGATCAAGCCGACGCCATCGCGGTCCGACGGCACGAACTAGCGGCCTAACCCGACCCCTCCCCCATCCCAAGGTGGCAAGATTGGGCATGACCGTGAGCCGCCGATGATCTACTTCGTGGTGCGCCTGCTCGTCTACACCCTCTCGGCTGCGGTGGTGCTCAACGTCGTGCCTGGCCTCCTAGCTCGCGGCACTGAGGCGCCGGCGGCCACCTTGCCGCCGATCCTCGCCTACTTGGTCGTGGGCACGGTGTTCGGGATCCTGCACTCCTTCGTGCGGCCTATCATGCTCTTCTTCACCGGCCGCCTTTACATCTGGTCGCTCGGGCTGGTGGCGCTCCTCGTCGACATCCTCATCTTCTTGGGCCTCAGCTACTTAGCGCAGGAAGGGTGGGCTGACCCCACCAAGCGCCTGCTCTCGGCGGCAGGCGGCGCCGTGTTGATGGGAGTGCTGGTGTCGGCCATGGACGCCATCGTGGGCTTCGATAGCCCGCGCCTGCCGGGAGAAACTCGCGCCTCGCCAGCTTACTGGCGTTGGCTGGAGCGCCTCCCGGGGCGGCAGCGCAACCGTTTCGCGGAGAGCCTGCGCACCGTGCAGCTCATCACGATCTTGCGCTCGTACGTCGTCGACATCGCCCTCGGTTTCACGTTCCTCGCACCCGTGCGCAACTTCATGAAGCGCGCCCTCTACCGCGTGCGGCCGCGACTGGTGGAGGAGAACCCGGCCGTCAAGCTGCGCCTCATGCTTCAGGAGCTGGGGCCGACGTTCGTGAAGTTCGGGCAGTTGGTGGCGGCGCGCATCGAGGTCCTGCCGGGGACGTGGCGCGAGGAGCTAGAGCAACTCCAAGACCACGTGCGGCCGTTCACCTTCGCCGAGGCGTCCGCCCTCGTGGAGCGCGAGTTGAAGCAGCCCCTCAGCAAGGCGTTCGCGAGCTTCGACCCCGTGCCATTGGCCGCCGCCTCCATGGGCCAGGTGCACGCGGCGACGCTTCCGGACGGCACTCCAGTAGTAGTCAAGGTCCAGCGCCCCAACATCGACCTGCTCGTGCGCAGCGACCTGAACGTGCTGCGCGACCTGATTGCCACCCTGGAAGCGCGCCTCGCCCGCCTGCGGCGCTTGGGTCTGTCGCCGCTGTTCGACGAGTTCGCCGACATGGTCGTGGCGGAGCTGGATTTCGACAACGAGGCCTACCAGGCCGAGCAACTCAAGCACAACATGCTTGAGTTTCCGTTCGTGCACGTGCCCGCCGTCTTCCCAGACTGGTCTGGGCCGCGCATCCTCACTCTGGAACGCGTCACGGGCGTGAAGATCACCGACGTGGACGCGCTTGGCCTTAGCGAGCGTGGGCGGCGCGCGCTGGCGCTGCGTTTCTTTCAGGTGCTCCTGCAGCAGGTCGTGATCGACGGGTTCTTCCACGCCGACTTGCACGGCGGCAACGTCTGGTACGACCGCCAGCGACGCCAGATCGTGTTCCTCGACATGGGCCAAGTGGGCCAGCTCTCGCGCGCGGACCGCGTGCGCCTCGCCCAGCTCATCTGGGCGCTGCACGACCGCGCTGCCGGGCCGACGGCGCAAGTCCTCCTCGCCCTGTGCCAACCGCACCCGCAGGTAGACCGACCGGCACTGGAACGCGACGTGCGCCGCCTGCTGAACCGTCACCTCGTGCTACGCAAAGCCGACCCCGACGTCGGCGAGCTGCTCGGCGAGCTGATGACCTTGCTCATGCGCAGCGGCCTGCGACTGCGGCGCGAGTTCACCTTGGCCTTCAAGTCCATGGGGCAGGGCGAGGCCGTGATGCGCAGCCTCATGGGCGACGAGGGTGCCGACGAGGTCGTCGACATCGCTTACCGCACCATGCGCGACCTCGTGATCAAGCGCCTCGACCCGCGCAAGTTCGTGCCCGAAGTCGTGGGCCCGATCACGCGCGAGGGGTTGGGGCGCCTGCCGAACTTGGTGAGCGCCGCCTTCAACATCCTCGAGGACTTCGAGCAGGGCCGCACGGCGCTGCAACTTGACGCCAGCTCGCTCTCGCACCGCCTAGCGTCTGTGGAGCGCGGTTTCGAGCACGGCTTCCGGCGCATGGTGCTAAGCATCTCGCTCGTGGGCCTCATGCTCGCGTCCGCCCTCGTGCTGGTGGCGCCGCTAACGGAGATCGTGGAGCCCACGGAGCGCATCATCATCCGGTTGGCGGCGATCGTTGCCGTGTCCGTCAGCTCGGCGTCTACGGTGGTGGTGCTGGCTGGCGTCATGCTGCCGCGGCGCAATCAGGACCGCGGCTGAACTCAGGCGGCGGGGCTGGCTACCGCCGCCAGGGTGATGAGCACGGCAGCTGCCGCGGTCGAGTCGTTCCTCGGGCTGACCATGAGTTCACCGGAGAAGCTGACGAGTTCGTTCTCCTTGAGCGGGTGAGGTACGCCGTCGAGGAACACCGTGGCTTCACCGACCATGCCCTGGATGGTGACGTTGCAACCAGGGTGGTTGTGCAGCGGCATGCCCTGACCCGACTCCATGGTCAGGTAGAGCATGGTGAGGCCGGGTTCCTTGACTAGAAAGCGCTTGCTCGGGCCGGAGCTGTCCGGGACGAAGCAGGCGCTGAGGTCGTGACGCGAGAGTGACATGCAGGCCAGCATCTCATCTCGGCTGGCGCCGTGCCTTGACTCAGGTTAGGTCTGGTCGGACTAGCCTGCCGAGACCCTGCGCCCCGCCCGCGCAGCGAAGTCGTCTAGAACGCCTGTGACTTCGTTGGCGACCCACATGCGCGAGCGCGCCTTGCCAGTGAACTCGCGAAGGATGCTCGCCTCCTCGAGTTGGCCAAGCGCCCTAAGCGCAGCTACGGCCGACACGCCGAAGTTCCGCTCGACGAATGCCGAGTTGACCACCGGTTGACTCGGTAAGGCGTCGAGTAACCGCCAGGCAACGGAGTCCCTCCGCGCCACTAGTCGTTCGGTCCAGTTAGCGCGTATGGTCACGAGCTCGCCCAGCAACCACCTTCCGTTGCTCGTGGCGGCAAAGACGGCATCGCTGAGGGCGAAGACGATCGCGTCGAGGTCTCCGCGGCGGTAGGCGTCTAACGCCGCGAAGTAACCACGCGTATCCGTCAGGAGGCCGGCGGACACGGGCACCGTTACTGACCTGACCAAACCGCGGCCTTTCAGCAGCGCGTGGAGGAGTGCTCTGCCCGTTCGGCCGTTACCGTCAGGGAACGGGTGAATCGTCTCGAACTGAGCGTGCGCAACGGCGGCCTGGACGATGACGGGCAGGTCGTCTCGCGCCATGAACGCCACCAGGTCGCTCATCGCATCTGCAACGCGGTCTGGGTGCGGCGGCACGAAATCGGCCATGTGCGGTCCGGCTCCGTGCCCACCGATCCAGACCTGCGCGCTCCGCCACGCTCGTACTGCTAGGTCTCCTAGCAGAGCCTCTTGCACCGCGATCATGGCTGCTGCGTCAAGCGTCTCAGACAGCGCCGAGGCCGCCTCCATGGCGTGCACGTTGGCGGCTATCAAGCCTGCGTTCTTCGTTGCGCTCTCACCCAACGTTGCGACGGCTACTTGGCGCGCGCCTGACGTCAAGTTCTCGATCTGCGACGACGAAGCCGACTCGCTGCGCAACAAGACAGCGGTTAACGGGGCGAGTTCCTTGATAGCGGACTGCTCAGCGTCGAACCGCGCCAACTCCTCTGCCGATTCAGCAGCTGCGAGGCGCGCTTCCTTCGATGGCACGGGCTCTAGTCCTGCGATCCGTGGCACGACTGCCGCTTGGTACGGACCGCTGTGCCTGCGTCTTGCCGCTCGACTCTGACCGTACTGCAGCAGGCCGACGTCCCACTTCCGCTCTTCATACGCAACTTGCGGCCAAGCCGGAAGGTTCGCCACTTCGCCAGCTTAACATACGTTAACCTATTAGCGTTAAATAACGCTCCCCGCTATTCAACCTTCCCGGGTCCTAACGCTCCCCGACGTACACAGCCAGGTGCTGCCCTGTAAGCGTCGCGTGCTCAGCGACGAGGTCAGCAGGCGTGCCCTCGAACACCACGCGCCCGCCCTCGTGCCCCGCACCGGGACCGAGGTCGATGATCCAGTCAGCGTGCGCCATCACGGCCTGGTGGTGCTCGATGACGATCACCGATTTGCCTGCATCGACGAGGCGGTCGAGTAGTCCGAGGAGTTGCTCGACGTCCGCGAGGTGCAGGCCCGTCGTTGGCTCGTCGAGGACGTACACGCCGCCCTTCTCGCCCAAGTGAGTGGCTAGCTTGAGGCGCTGACGCTCGCCGCCAGACAAGGTCGTCAGGGGCTGGCCGAGGCTGAGGTAACCGAGGCCGACGTCGGCAAGGCGCTGCAGGATGGCGTGCGCGGCCGGGAGGCGCGCCTCGCCCGCGCCGAAGAAGGTCTCGGCCTCCGCAACCGGCATAGCGAGGACCTCGCTGATGTCGCGGCCGCCGAAGTGGTACTCGAGCACCGCGGCCTGGAAGCGCTTGCCGCCGCACTCCTCACAAGTAGTGGCGACGCTGGCCATGATGCCCAGGTCGGTGTAGACCACGCCAGCGCCGTTGCACACGGGGCAGGCGCCCTCGGAGTTGGGGCTGAACAGCCCAGGCTTGACGCCGTTGGCCTTGGCGAACGCCTTGCGGATGGGGTCGAGCAACCCGGTGTAGGTGGCTGGGTTACTCCGCCGCGAGCCCTTGATGGCGCCCTGATCGATAGCGACCACGCCGGGCAGGCCAGCAACGGAGCCGTGGATGAGCGAACTCTTGCCCGAGCCAGCGACGCCCGTCACGACGACGAGCACGCCTAGCGGGATGTCCACGTCGACGTTCTGCAAGTTATGGGTGTTAGCGCCGCGCACCTCAAGGGCGCCCTTGGCCTTGCGCACCTTAGGCTTGAGCGCCGCGCGATCGTCTAAGTGCCTGCCAGTCAGGGTGCCGCTGGTGCGCAGGCCAGCCACCGAACCGGAGAACACGACCTCTCCACCTGCCGTACCCGCGCCCGGGCCAAGGTCAACGACGTGGTCTGCCACTTCGATGACCTCCGGCTTATGCTCGACGACCAGCACCGTGTTGCCCTTGTCGCGGAGGCGCAGCAGGAGCTCGTTCATGCGCTCGATGTCGTGGGGGTGCAGCCCGATGGTCGGCTCGTCGAACACGTACGTGATGTCGGTAAGCGCAGAGCCGAGGTGACGGATCATCTTGGTGCGCTGCGCCTCGCCGCCAGACAGGGTGCCCGCCGGACGGTCTAGGGAGAGGTAACCGAGTCCGATCTCGACGAACGAGTCGAGCGTGTCGCGCAACGTGTCAAGCAGCGGCTCCAAACCCGGCTCCTGAATGGTGCGCACCCAGTCGGCCAAGTCGCTAATCTGCATGGCGCAGGCGTCCGCGATGCTCTTGCCCGCGATCTTCGACGAGCGCGCGCCCTCGTTGAGACGCGTTCCGCCGCACTCTGGGCAGGTCTGGAACGTGATGACGCGCTCGACGAACGCCCTGATGTGCGGCTGCATGGCTTCAGGGTCCTTGTTGAGCATCGTCTTCTGGAGCTTGGGTATCAGCCCCTCGTACGTCAAGTTGATGCCCTCGACCTTGATCTTGGTGGGCTCCTTGTAAAGCAGGTCGTTGAGCTCGCGCTTGTTGAACTTGCCGAGCGGCTTGTCCATGTCGAAGTAGCCAGAGCCAGCGAAGATGCGCCCGTACCAGCCGTCCATGCTGTAACCGGGCACGTTGAGAGCGCCTTGGCTCAGCGACTTGTCGGCATCGAACAGGGTCGCCAGGTCGAAGTCAGTGACCGTGCCCCTGCCCTCACAGCGGGGGCACATGCCGCCAGTTATCGAGAAGCTCCTCGCCTCCGTCACCTGTGAGCCCGCGCGTTCGACGGTCACCGCGCCCTTGCCGCTAACGGAAGCGACGTTGAAGGAGAACGCCTGCGGCGAGCCGATGTGCGGCTGCCCGAGGCGGCTGAAGAGGATGCGCAAGACGGCGTTAGCGTCTGTGGCCGTGCCCACGGTGGAGCGCACGTTCGCGCCCATCGGCTCCTGGTCGACGATGATGGCCGTCGTGAGGCCCTCGAGCACGTCGACGTCCGGCCGCGCCAAGTTCGGCATGAAGCCCTGCACGAACGCGCTGTAGGTCTCGTTGATCATGCGTTGCGACTCGGCGGCGATGGTGTCGAACACGAGCGAGCTCTTGCCCGACCCTGACACGCCCGTGAAGACCGTCAAGCGCCGCTTCGGCAGCTCGAGCGATACGTTCTTGAGGTTGTTCTCGCGCGCACCCTGAACGCGAATGACATCGTGGCCGTCCGCCGCGTGGCGAGCTAGCTGTTCGGCGACCGGTTGTTCTCTCGTGCTCATCTAGACTCCGTCGTTTCTAGCGTGGGCGCCAGGGCTCGGCCGCCGCGCCAGCGCGCAGCTCAGGGCCGCTCTTGAATGCGGAGGAGGTTGCCAGCCGGGTCGCGGACGGCGCAGTCGCGCACGCCGTAGGGCTGCTGCGTTGGTTCCTGCACTACTTCCGCTCCGCTCGCCCTGATGCGCTCGAAGGCGGCGTCCAGGTCTTTGGTCGCCAATACGATGGTCGCGTAAGTGCCCTTGGCGAGCATCTCGTTGATCATGTTGCGTTCCTCGTCCGTCAGGCCGGGCGTTGCGGCCGGTGGGTACAGGACGATCGCCGTGCTCGGCTGGTCCGGTGCGCCGACGGTTATCCAGCGCATGCCGCCGTAGCCAACGTCGAGGCGAACCTCGAAGCCGATGGCGTCACGGTAGAAGGCCAGCGAGGCGTCTGGGTCAAGCTGCGGGAGGAAACTCGAGTAGATGGTGATGTCCATGGCCGCCATTCTAGGAGCCTACGTTCTGCAGCGCTTCTCGATTCCTGACCGGTCTCGTCACGTGCTTGGCGACGCACGCTGGCAGCCCGATGGTGGCGAGGGCCTCGCTGCGTTGGTAGACGCTGGGCGGCACACCGACGAGCTCCTTGAAGCGCGTGCTGAAGGTCCCTAGCGAGGTGCAGCCAACCGCGAAGCACACGTCCGTGACGCTGAGGTCGCCGCGGCGCAGGAGCGCCATGGCGCGCTCGATGCGCCGCGTCATCAAGTAGCTGTAAGGCGGCTCGCCGAAAGCGAGGCGGAACTGGCGGCTAAGGTGCCCGGCCGACATGTGAACCGCGCTCGCGAGCGCTTCCACGTTCAGGGGGAGGACGTAATCGCGGTCGATGCGGTCGCGCACTCGTCTGAGCCGGCGCAGGTCGTGCAGGCGCTGCTCGTCCAGGACGACCCTTTCGTCCGGCTCCGCGCCCTTGAGCAGCTCGCTTGCCTGGTCGCTTGCCACGGTCGCGATGATGCCACACTTGCGCGGCGCCAGTAGCTACCGCGGCCACACGCCCGTATGCTGCCGGGCGTGAACTGGCTAGCCAGCGTGAACTGGGTTGAGATCCTCGTCTGGGTTGGCACGCTGACCTTCGCGGCCTCCGGGGCGCTCGTCGCGGTGCGGCAGCGCTTCGACATCATCGGCGTGCTCGTGCTTGCCACCGTCACCGCCATCGGCGGCGGCTCCATCCGCGACGTCATGGTGGGTGCACTGCCCCCAGCTTCCCTCTCCAACGAGGCGCTGCTCTGGGGCGTCGGCCTCACCGCCATGGCGGTGTTCGTCTTCCACCACCGCCTGCGCGAAGATAGCCGCCTTCTCTACGCACTAGACACGTTCGGCCTCGCGCTGTTCGCCGCCCTCGGTGCAGAGCGCGGCATGGCGTACGGCATGGGGCCGTGGGGCACCGTCTTCGCCGGCGCCGTCTCTGGCGTTGGCGGTGGGGTGCTACGCGACGTGCTCGTCGGGCAGGTACCCGGCATCTTCTACCGCTTTGGCGACTTCTACGCCTCGGCGGCGGCGCTTGGCGCGCTCGCGTACTTCCTGCTGCACGGCCTCGACTCGCACCTCGCCCTGGCGGCCGCCGTCGCCGTTACCTTGGTGGTGCGCATCGGCAGCCGCGTGCTGAAGCTCAAGTTGCCGGTGCCGCGCTCGGCGCCGACTGGCCAGCGGGAAAAGTAGCGCCGCTACAAGAGCCACCACACGAGGCCGTAGGCCGCCGCTCCAGCTAGGGTGGCGCTCGCGACGCCACGCCGCCAGCGGAAGACCAAGGCGGTGACGACCACGCCAACCAGCGCGGCGCCAGCGGCGCGGACCTCCTCACGACCAACGCCCCCGGCAACGACCTCACGCGCGAACGGCGCGATGTACGGCGCTAGCGCCGCCGCCAGCAGCGCGGCCACGGCGCCAAGGCCGACGCTCGACAGGAACTTGCCAAGCGGCCCAGCCAGTGCCCCGTTTGAGCGTCCTCGCCCCCCGAAGTGCGTAGGCAGGTAGCGGAACAAGTAGGTGCCGACGCCGACCGTCACGCACACGAGCACGAACGTGAGGCTCACGGGCGCTCCCCAGCGCTGGTGGGGTCCGCCCTACTCGTGATGAGGACGCCAGCGAGCCCACCACCCAGCATGCCAAGCAAGATCCCGGTGCTGGCGCTGAGGAGCGCAGCTCCGAGCGCGAAGGCGAGCATGGCGACCACGATCACGGGCCACTGCCGCCGCTCGAACATGGCGAGGAGCAGCGAGAGGAACAGCGCGGGCATGAGGAAGGCGAGGGCCGCGTCGACAGCCGGCCAGCGCTCGAACGCCCCGCCGCCGAGGAGGGCGCCGACGACCGTGCCGGACACCCAAGCCGCGTAAGCGCCAAGGCCGATGCCCGCCTGCCACGCCTCACGCCAGTGCAACTGTCGACCAGCAACGCGCGCGGCGGCGCTCGCGAACACCTCGTCAGTCAGGCCGTGCGCCCAGAACCAAGACCAGCGGGTGGAGACGGCGCCGGCCCCCGTCCGCCGCACCAACGTCAAGAGCGCGGGGGCGTAAAGGAGGTGGCGTGCGTTCATGGCTAGTAGGGAGGCGACGGCAAGCAGTGGGGACGCGTTGCCTGCCAGGAGGGCGACGGCCAGGAACTGGCTGGCGCCAGCGTAGATGACGATCGACATGAAGGCAGCCTCTGCGAAGCTGAAGCCCGTCTTGGCCGCGGTAACCCCGAACGACACCGCCACGGGAAAGTACGCGAGGGCGATGGGCAGGCTGCCGAGCAGTCCGTTCCCGAAGCGCCCAGTGGCCTCTCGCTCCATGAGGGTCCAGCGTACCCGTCCACTGGCCGATGCCACCAGTCCACGCTAGAGCAGGCGAGCCAGTCATGAACGGCCGCTCGCTGGCCCGTCGAGTAGCATCTCCCAGTGCTGCGCCGCTTCTTCTCCTATTACGCTCCTTACAAGAGGCTGTTCGCCATCGACTTCACCAGCGCGGTGGTCGCTGGCGTGCTCGAGCTTGCCTTCCCGCTCGCCGTGCAGCTCTTCATCGACCGCCTCCTTCCGACCGGTCACTGGGCGTCCATCACCATGGCTGCCGTTGCGCTCGGGGCGGTCTACCTCCTCAACACGGGCTTGATGGCGGTCGTGACTTACTGGGGGCACATGCTCGGCATCAACATCGAGACGGACATGCGCCGCAACGCCTTCGACCACCTCCAGAAGCTCTCGTTCGGTTACTACGACGAGCAGAAGACCGGCCACCTGGTAGCGCGCCTCACGAAGGACTTGGAGGAGATCGGCGAGGTCGCGCACCACGGCCCGGAGGACCTGTTCATCGCCGTCATGACCCTCCTCGGCGCGTTCGTCCTCATGTTCACCGTCAACGTGCCCCTCGCCCTCATCACCTTGGCGGTCGTGCCGTTCACGGGGTGGTTCACGGTGCGTTACGGCGGCCGCATGACGCGCAACTGGCGGGCCATCTACGACCGCGTTGGCGCGTTCAACGGCCGCATCGAGGAGAACGTCGGCGGCATTCGCGTAGTCCAGGCGTTCGCTAACGAGGACCACGAACGCGGCTTGTTCGCGGCCGATAACGAGGCGTACCGCACCACCAAGCTCGAGGCCTACCGCATCATGGCGGCAACGCACGCCTTCTCGTACCTCAGCATGCGTTTCACGCAACTGATCGTCATGGTGGCGGGCAGCTACTTCGTAGTGAGCGGCAACCTGAGCAACGGTGGGTTCGTGGCGTTCATCCTCCTCGTCGGCGTGTTCTTCCGGCCGCTCGAGAAGATCAACTCGGTCATCGAGACGTACCCGAAGGGCATCGCTGGCTTCAAGCGCTACACGGAGCTGATCGACACCCGCCCAGACATCGAGGATCGCCCTGGCGCCACGGCCGTATCTCACCTGAGCGGCGACATCGTCTACGAGGACGTTAGCTTCGGTTACGCGTCAGGCAAGACGGTCCTTTCGGGTATCGACCTGCACGTCGCCGCCGGCGAGACGGTGGCCTTCGTGGGACCGTCTGGCGCTGGCAAGACCACGATCTGCTCGCTCCTGCCGCGCTTCTACGAGCCGACGGCTGGGCGCATAACCATCGATGGCCGCGACGTGCGCGACATGACCCTCGCTAGCCTGCGGCGCAACATCGGCATCGTGCAGCAAGACGTTTTCCTCTTCGCTGGCACCATCCGCGCGAACATCGAGTACGGCAAGCTCGGCGCTTCGGAGGCCGAGATAGTGGAAGCCGCGCGCCGCGCGCGTCTCGATAGCCTGATCGCAGAGCTCCCGCTCGGCCTAGACACGGTCATCGGGGAGCGCGGCGTGAAGCTCTCAGGTGGGCAGAAGCAGCGCCTCGCCATCGCCCGGATATTCCTCAAGAACCCGCCCATCCTCATCCTGGACGAGGCGACCTCGGCGCTGGATACTCAGACCGAGCGCGCCATCCAACAATCGCTGCTCGAGTTGGCCGAGGGCCGCACCACGCTCGTGATCGCGCATAGGCTGGCCACCATCCAGGGCGCGGACCGCATCGTCGTAGTCGACGAGAGCGGCATCGCGGAGCAGGGCAACCACAGCGAACTGCTGGCGCAGGACGGCCTTTACAGCTTGCTGCACCGCGCGCAGAGCGTCTGAGGCAGGGGCGCGTGAGCTGAGTGCGTCAGGCGCTCTCCCGGTAGTCGTCGCGTAGGCGCCTGACGCGCGCTCTTGCCACCGTCAGGCGCGGGTCGCCAGGCAGCAGCGCGGCGGCGGCCGCCTCCCAGCACTCGAGGTCGTCGGTCAAGCGTTCGGCTAGGTCGAAGAGCGCGTCGCCGTCGCCCGCCCCGAGCGCCGCCTGGCGCAGCAACTCCTCGAGGTCGAGGCGTTCACCTACCACCCCTGGCGCCTCGCTGCGCGGCAGCAGCGCGCTGCGGTAGAGCGCCACGGCCTGCCGCACCTCGCCCTTGGCGAGGTGGGCGCGCAGGTCGAGCACGTCGGACGAGAAGGGAACGAGGAAGCGGTACGGCGCATCGCTAATGGGCAGGGTCTTGCGTAGGCGGGTGAGCATGGCGCGCATGCCGCTCTTGGTGAAGGGCGTCTGGCCGTCGGGCACCAGGTAGTCGTTGAGCTCCTCGAGGTCGATGCCGTCGACGTTGTGCACGAGCGCAGTCGTCACTTCCGCCATGCGCTGAGGCAGCGGTTGGCTCTTGCCGTTGTAGCGCGCTGCCGGGGTTCCGAGCAGGCTAAGGCGGAGGTTGGCCTGCGGCACAGCCACGCGGTTCCATACGGGCGCGAGGAGCTCCTCCGGCCCGCTGACGATGCGCAGCGCGATCGGCGCCGCCCCAGCCACGAGCGCAACGGCGTCGGGCGGTAGGTTCACCGCCGCGCCTTCGCTTGCGTACAGGTAGTAGAGGATGGCGCTGAGTCGATGCTCGGCGGCCAACTCTCGGTCCAAAGCCGCGGTTAGTAGGTCCGGGGCGGCGTCCTCGTCCCCCGCCACCGCGGCGACCATGCCGCGCGTGAGTTGGGCGACGGTCCACTCGTAACCGCGGGCGGCCTCCGCGAGCCCAACGACGTCCTCCGCTACCCGTCGCGCCTCGCCGACCCTGCCGAGCTCGAGCAGCACCCGCGCGAGGAGGTGACCGTGCACCGCCCGCGAGCGCCGCGGGCTCGCCTGGTAGTTGGCGAGGGCCAGCTCAAGCGCGGCCTCCGGTTGGCCCTCCGCTAGGTCGAGGAACGCGAGCGTGCCCCTCAATAAGGCCGCTAGTTGCGGGAGGTTGCCCTCCGCAATCACTTGCGCGTTCTCCAGCACGCCACGCGTGCCGACGAGGTCGCCGGTCATGATGTTGGCCATGGCGAGGTCGTTGACGAGCTGGAGCCGCCTTGCGCCGTCCCGCACGTCGCCGCGATCGAAGACGTCGAGGGTCCAGCGCGCCCAGCCTGCGGCTTGAGCGTAGTCGCCCATGCGTGAGAGGCGCGCTACGAGCATGCCCGCGTTGCGCACTAGGTCGAACGGCCCACCTATGTCGTCTGCCAGCTGCACTGACTCTCGCAGCAGTTGAAGGGCTTGATCTGGGTCTGGGTGCAGCCTGCCGTACTGCCAGAGGGTGAGGGGTGTGCGGCGCGCCTCGACGGCTTGTTTGGCTAGCGCGAAACCGCGTTCAGGTGGCAACGCTCCAGCGCGCCGCGCCCTGAGTTCGGGGGCGAGGTGCACGGTGAGGTGATAGTCGACGTCTGGCAAGACCGTTGCCACGTCACCGACGGCGAAACCCGCCACGAGGCGCCACTCGAGCACGCGTTCGCTTACCGAATACTCTGCCGGCAGGGCCGAGAGGATGAGGTGGAGGCGGGCTAGGAGCCCTTCTTCCTGATAGCGCGGCCCGGCTTGCTTGAGCAGGTCCTCTACGAGTTCCGGCGCCTTGAGGCTGGCGAGCTCGAGCGCGGCAACTAGCTCACCCTCACGCCTGAGGGCCTGGACGGCAACGGAAGCGTCGACGAGTTGCGCTTCTTGGTAATCGACGAGGGCGCCGTCTGGGCTCGGGATGGTGATGGCGGGGATACCCGCCAGGCGGCTGCCACGCTGCAACAGCTCGGTGAAGCGCCCGCCTACCGCGTGCCATAGCTCGTCTATTTGCGGGGTGGTGACCGCGCGCGGCAGGAGGAGTTCCGCCTCGTCGAGCGGCACGCGCAGCTCGTCCGGGCCTAACAAGGTGGACCCTGCCGTGACCGCGGCGGGGGGCGTTAGGCCCCCGCGCAGGTCGAGCAGCACGCGGAAACCGTCGTGCTGCATGGCGAGTACGGCCGGGAGCAGCGGCTCGTTCACGAGTTCCGTTGTCAGAGCAAGCCACAGCGGGCGCACGTCTGCGCCGTAATGGCTCAGTGCAGCTAGCTGGGCTTGGTAAGGGAGCGCCGAACCGAGCAGGCGCGTGCCGATGGCGTCATTGACGGCGCGCGCGAGGGCGTTGCCTTGCGCCACGGCGTCCCCAGCTGCCCCGCGCCCGACCTCGAACCAGGCCACGGTGGCCTTGTCCTTGAGTCCTTCTAGGAGGAACGGGGCACCGTACGGCTCACCGCCCGTGAGGACCACGGGTCTGCTCGCCCCCGTGATGGCGGTGAGTTGGCGTTGGAGCCACATCGTCTCAGGATAGCCGCCGCGTTAGCTGGCGGCTGCGGTGTTACGGGATTCATGTTGAGAGCAAGTGGTCTTTTGTCGGCAGTGCCTGCCCCTGGTGGTTGTCAGGCGCTCCGCAACTGGTGGCCGTACGCGGCCACGGCAGCGCGGTCGCTTGGGGCGTTGGTGGCGTACGTGAGTTGGCGTTCGATCTCGGCGGCCGCTTGCAGAACGCGTGCCTGACGCAGCAGGACTTTGTCTCCTACGAACGTGAACGTCGTGGTTGCCTGCAGCTTACGGAGCGCTTCTTCTCTGTCCATGGTCGAACTCACCCTCTTCCGATGTGAGAGTAAGGGTAGGCGCTAATGCGCTTCAGTGTCGCTTCAGATGAGATGCGCAGGCGGTGAAGCGCCTTTGAAGCGGGTCGCGGATTACCTTCTGGTCACTACGCCACGGAGGTACTCCCCCATCATGCGCAACCTCAAGAACATCTTCACCGCCCTGATCGTCACCCTCGCCGTATCCGGTCTCGCCGTTGGCAGCGTCGCCGCCTACAGCCCTGCCAATGCCGTCTTCGCTGGCACAAGCAACCTTCCAGGCGAGTGGGACGTCGGCTAAGTCACCCCGCGGAGTCTTGGGCTGGCGGTTCAACTTGCCGCAGCTCAGCGCGCCCATGGCCTAGGCCCAACTAAGCCCTGAACTAAAGAGCCACTTCCCCCGAATGCCCTCACCATTAGAAGACCTGACATTCATGTTTCAGCCCATCGCCAGCCTGGCGAGTGAGCGAGACGACTGGTCAGAAGCGTTAGTTCGCTGGCAGATGCCAGACGGCACCGTTCGCGGTCCGCTCGATATCTTGCCGCGCTGGTTGGCTCCAGCACGGATCGA
>DASSXV010000024.1:0-20801 GCA_035703635.1 Trueperaceae bacterium
CACCACGTCGCTTAGTTGCGCGGTGCCAGCGAACACGCCGGCGCTGTAGATGGTGACGGTGCCGGCGGCCAAGTGCAGGCCGGTGTCGTTGGTCAGGCGCACCGCGCGCAGGGGGTGATCTGCGAGGGTGGCCTCGTTGTAGACCGAGAGGGGCGTCGCGGTCACGTCGGTAACGACGATCGGCACCATGGCGGACTCGAAGGGGCCAACTGTGACTGGCTGGGAGACGTCATAGCTGAACGTGGCGCCGCTGCGGCTACCGCTCGCCATGGCTTCGACGCCGGAGCCTGCGAGGTCGGCCACGGCGCTCTCCAACGCTGGCGCCCCAAGCATCTGCCTGGCCGCCATGCTTGGTGCTGGCGCGGCGGCGATGGGGAACGCGCCACTGTCGACTTGCGCGACGACGTTGCCGGCCAGGTTCGTCTCGAGCCGTGGCCTAGCTACGTAGATGGGTTCGAACAAGCTCGTTACGAAGCTGATGGGTTGACCTGCGACGAAGCTGACGCTCACGCCGTCGAGGCGCAGACTGGTCGGGTTGTCGAGGATGGCCCAGCCTTGCAGCGAGCCGCGGCCGTCGTCGCCGACGACGAGGCGATAGCTGCTCTTCCACACGGGCATCTCGCGAAGGTACGCGACCCTAACGCGGCGTTCGCCGCTACCCTCGAACGAGATGCTGACCTTGGAGCTCGCCTCGCCGGCGTGAGCGGCTACGGCCGCCAAAGCCTCGTCGAGTTGGGCTTTCAAGGCGGGGTCGTCGAAGCGCACTTCCTCGAACTCGTCGAGCGGTGCACGCACCAAGCCGGTGCTCGTGGCGAGCGTAACGAACGTACGTTGGGCTTGCTCTGGCTGCTGCACCCGCTCGACGCCGACGACGTTGCCAGAGACGCTGCGAGTACCGATGAGCGAAACGCTGGCGCCGCGCGCTTGGGCGAGCACGTCGGCTAGGGTCAGGTTGCCTGACACGTCGATCTGGTAGCCGTCCAGCACGCGCTGCAGCGGGTCCTGGGCCGTGTAGCGGACGGGCCTCACGGAACCGCCATCCAGGTCTTGAAGCACGAGGCTCTGCAGCAGGTCGTCCATGGCGGCGCGCGGCACGTCCAGCGTCAGGACTTGGTTGCCTGTCACCGTGCCCTCGTGCTCGAAGTAGCCGACGCCGTTGGTGAAGAGGACGAGGCGCGTGACGGGCAAGTCGGCCGTGCTGGTGCCCGGCGCTTGCTGCGCGAACGCTAACGACATGAATACCCCCACGAGTGCTGGTAGCAAGGTGCGAGTCGACCGCGCGAGAAGCTGGTTATCACCCATGGCATGAGGTTAAGGCATGTTCGTGAGTGAAGTAGGGAAGCGCTCCACAGCCCCGGCGCAGCGGGAGTGGGTTAGCTGGTCACGTGCGGCCCCCACGCCGCCGCCCCGCCGATGAACACGGCCGTTGGCCGCAGCTCGCGGGTGAAGAACGCGAAGTCCGCGCGCTTCCCGACCTCGAGGCTGCCCTTGTCAGCGGCTAGGCCGACGGCGCGAGCCGGGTTGAGGGACGCCATGCGTAC
This sequence comes from Trueperaceae bacterium, assembly GCA_035703635.1. Classification (GTDB taxonomy): domain Bacteria; phylum Deinococcota; class Deinococci; order Deinococcales; family Trueperaceae; genus JAAYYF01. The sequence goes on from DASSXV010000024.1 coordinate 1,542, forward strand.
TACCTCGACCAATGGCAAACCGACCTCGAAGTGCATGACCTGCAGCATGCGGTCGAGGAGAGTGGTGCTGCCCGCGAACGCCGTCAGGTCCTCGAGCATGGCCACGCCGTCCCCGATGACGATGTCAAGGCTGCCGAGCTTGAGTCTGGTGCCCTCCGGCAACCCCGCGCCGTGAGTAGCGTCGCTGACGATGCAGAGGCGATCCGGGCCGATGGCGCGGTACGCGAGCTTGAGCAGCGTGGTGGGGAGGTGCCGGTGATCGGCGATGACCTCCACGCTCAGGCCGTCGAACGCCAACGATGCCTCGAGGAGGCCCGGCTTGCGCCACGGCCCCTCGCGCACGGTGGTCGACTGCGCGCTGAAGAGGTGGATGACATGCGTGAGGCCGCGCTCCATCGCCGCGGCCAGGTGGCTGTCCTTGGCGCTGGAGTGGCCGGCGCCAGCGACGATGCCGAGCTCGACGAGGCGCTCAGTCAGCGCGAGGGCGCCGGGCAGCTCGGGCGCGAAACTCATGAGTCTGATCACGTCAGCGTAGGCCAACAGGTCGTCCACGGAGCCGTCGTCCGGGTTCCGGATGTGATCCGGGTCCTGTGCCCCCGCCTGGGCGAGCGCGAAGTAGGGGCCCTCGACGTGCATCCCTGGCACTTGCGCGCCTGCGCGCGGGGCCGCCAGCCACCGCCGTCCCTGGGCCAACGCGGCCGTCAGCTCTGGCAGGGAGGCCGTCAGGGTCGTGGGCAACACGGTCGTAACGCCGTGAGCTAGCTGCACGTCGAGGATGGTGGCCCAAGCCTCGTCGTCTGCCTCGTTGAAGAGCCTGCCGCCAGCACCGTGAGTGTGGATGTCTACCAGGCCGGGGAGAACGTAACCGCCGCCAGCGTCGATGCGGCGGATGCGCGGATCGACCTCGCCCTCCGGTTGCACTCCAACGATGGCGCCATCCTGCACGACGAGGGCGGTGCCTGGCGCCAAGCGCTCAGGCAAGACGAGGGTGCCGCCAACTACTGCGAACTTCTCACCCTCAAGACGCGAATCTGGCCGTGCCTCTTTTGCGGTCACGCGCCGAGCTTACCAGCCGGTCAGTGCGGCCGCGTTTAGGTGTCCGTGTCTTCCGTTGGCTCCCCGAAGCGTTCGTAGAGGTCGTTCATGGCGTCCGCCAAGTCGTTGGCCTCTTCGCTGTCTTCCATGTCGGCCCAATCGCGCACGTCGATGACGAGTTCGCCAAGGCGCCTGGCTAGCTCGTCGCGGGTGGCTATGCCCTCGTACTCCCAAGTTTGCGGTGTGTCTGTCACGCCGTCTCCTTCCGGTAGGTCGTCGTCGACCGGGGGCTCGTCGAGGCCGTCCTCGAGGCTCTCTGGGATGGCGTCTTCCGTGCCAGGGAACGGGTCGGGCAGGCCGGTGATGTCGGCGTCGTCGAGTGTCGGGTCGTAAGCCGGGCCGCCCGGAAAGTCAGAGTCATCGAACGAGGCGCCGATGTCACCTGCCTCGCTAGCGTCAAGGTAGTTGTTTGAGGTAGTGCGTTTGGAGCTTGCCATGCTCGTTCGCCTCTCCGCCCTCGGCCACGCTAAGAGAACTTCAAGTCAGCGCCGAGCGCCGGTCGTGACCTCCACGGTATGCCCGAGGCGCCCTTGAGGGTGGTCCGCTCATCACTGCGCCCAGCCGGGCCATCACGGCCGAGAGCTGCGTAGCCGAGTGCGCTGGTTTCCGGCCTCGTCGAAGTTGTCGGGCGCCAGCCAGGCCTCGTATGCCGCTTTCAACCCTGGCCACTCGTGATCGAGGAGCGCGAACCAGGCGGTGTCGCGGTTCCGGCCCTTGACGACCATGTGCTGCTCGAAGATGCCCTCGAACTTGAAGCCGAAGCGCAGCGCCGCGGCACGGCTGGGGCCGTTCAGGGCGTCGCACTTCCACTCGAAGCGGCGGTAACCAAGGGCGCCGAACACATGATCGGCGTACAGGTAGAGCGCCTCGGTCGCCAAGCGCGTGCGCGCCACTTGCGGACCCCAGTAGATGTTGCCGATCTCGATGACCCCGTGCTGCGGCACGATGCGCATGAGGGCCTGTCGCCCGCCGCACGCGTTAGTGCGCTGGTCGACGAGCGTATGGAACAGGGGATCTTCGGACGGCTCCATCGCCTCGAACCAAGCGCGTAGTGAGGCTGGCGTTGCAGGCTCGTCGAACAGGTACCTGAAGCGCTCCGCCTCGCCGGCCTGCGTGCTCGCGTTCAGGAGGGACGTGTAGTGACGCTCCGCGTTGAGCGGCTCGAGGCGCACGTACTGCCCCTCGAGAGTCACGCGACCCGGACGCGGTCTGGGTAGGACAGGTAGGGGGAGCATGGGAGATGCTCAGTCTTCTAGGCCCAGATTGTCAAGGGCCGCGGACGGCGGCTGGCCCCGGTTGTGCGGCTGGTAGACTCGACGTTCATGACCACTGAACAGTTGGGGTCGGCCACACCGCTAGTTGTCAGCGAACTCACCGTTCGACTGGCTGGCGTGAGTGTGCTCGAAGACGTTACGTTCACCCTTGCGCCCGGCGAGGTCGCCCTGCTGGTCGGGGCAAACGGGGCGGGCAAGAGCACGTTGATCCGGGCCGTCGTCGGCCTGCTGCCGTCGCGCGGCGACATCGCCATCTTCGGACGCCCGAACCGCAGCCTTACCGCACGGTCGAAGTTCGTGTTCTCCCCAGACGACCCTGCGCTCTACGAGGACCTGACGCTACGTGAGCACGTGCGCTTCACCTCCGTGGTTTACGGCCGCCCTGAGGCCGATGAGCGTGCCCTCGTGTGGCTCGAGCGCTTCGGTCTCACGGCGCGCCTAGACGAGTTCCCCGGGACCCACTCGCGCGGCATGCGCCAGAAGCTCGCGCTGTCCTTGGCGTTGGGGTTGGAGATGCCGCTGACCATATTGGACGAGCCGTTCAATGGCCTCGACATCGCCAGCCAGGAACGCCTGGCGGCCGGCCTGCAGGAGCGAGGCAAGGCGGGGGGAGCCGTGCTCCTCACCGGCCACCAGCGCGAGTTGGAGACGCTACTCGAGGCGCGGCGCCTTGACCTCGTAGACGGTCAACTGCAGGCGTGAACGCCGCCGTCGACTACCTGCGGCGCCTCACGGTCGTCCGGTCGTTTCACGCCTACCGCGTGTGGGTGGGCCGGGCCGTCGGTTGGTGGACCCTCGTCTACCTCGTCGGCTGGCTCGTTGTCTTCGTGGTGGCTGGCCTCGAGGCACTCACGCCCCTCGCCAACCCCGTCGCTGGACCGCGCATGGTGTTGGTCGGCATCTTCGTGCTCATGTTCATCAGCCTTGCGCTTGCTGGGCGCGTGCCGCCCGTGATCCTCGACCGCCGCGACCTTTACCGGCTAGGCATCGCTCCTGTCGAGCCGTGGGCCGCCCTGCGCTGGCGCTTCAGCGTGCGGGTGGCTGGGGCGGCGGCGCTTGGCGCTTTCATCGGACTGTTGTGGACGGCAGTAACGCCGGCGGTGTTCGGGTACGGGGCGCCATGGGCAGCGCCTGCGTTGGCCCTCGTGTTCGTCGCGCGCTTCACGGGTTCGTGGCTGCGGTACGCGAGCGCAACTGAAGGTTCGCGCTACGCCGGCTGGTGGGTAGCGTTGGCAGGGGTCGCGCTTGCGGTGCTCCCCTACGGCCTCACGGAGGCGTTCCTCAGCGCCTCGCCGCTTGGCTTGCTGGCTCCTGCCTTGCTGGTGGCCATGGGCTTGGCCTTGTCGCGCAAGTCGTTGCGTGAGTACTGGCCCCCGCGCTTCCCGGCGCAGAGCCTGGTCCTCACCCAGCTTCAGGCCATGCGCACCCTGCAACTCATCGCTGGCATGGCCGGCTTCTTGCGCCAAGCCGCGGCCGACGGCGGCGAGCGGCGCAGATTGTTGGCCGCCCTGCACGACACCCCTGGCGCGACCAAGCCGCGGCGCTCCCTCCCCCTCGTAGCCGCCACCGCTCCGCAGTGGCGCGCCATCGCATGGCGCACGGCCACCGACTTGTGGCGCAGGCCGCTACTGCGTTCCCTGTTCGCACTGGTCATCACCATCAGCGCGGCGACGGCGGCGGTACTGGTCAACTCGGGGGCCGAGGGGCTGCGTGCAGGCGGCGTCACCTCGCTCTTGGGTGGTGCGTTAGGCGTGCTGCTGGCGGCACTGCTAACGGCGCGCGCGGGGAGCGCACTCCTTGGGCCGGAGCTCGCCGTCGGGGCGCTGCCACTCGAGCCGCTGGAGCGCACGCTAGGCCGCGTCGTTCCGGGCGCCGCGCTCTTCCTCCTGTTCGGACTGCCCGCCGTCTTCTACTTCGGCGTTGGTGTAAGTGGACTGGTTGGAGCGGCTACCCTAGTGCTCCTCGTCTTGCTGGCGCTGGAGAAGTACGCGTCTTGGAGCGGCACTGGCACCTCGCGCTGGGAGGCGCAGATCGTGGCTGCCATCTTCGCCGCCCTCCCCAGCCTGGTGCTGGCGGCATTTGGGGTGCCAGGCTGGACGGTCGGTGTTCAGGTAGGAGTGCTGGTCGTGGTCACATTGATCTCCGTTTGAGGGTTTCTCAGCCGCCACACAAGCTTCACACGGCCGCCCGCTCTAGCATTCCTTCGTGATTCGGAAGGAGCGCGACATGGCGAGCTTCGACAGCACCATCGACGTCAACGTACACATATCGGAGGCGTACTTGCTCTTCAGCGACTTCGAGCGCTTCCCTAGCTTCATGGAAGGCGTCAAGGACGTGAGGCGCACTGGTGACGACACGCTTCACTGGCGGGCGGACATCGGCGGGCGCGAAGTGGAGTGGGACGCCAAGGTGACGGAGTTGTCGCCTAGCGACAAGATCTCGTGGACGAGCACCTCCGGCGCCAAGAACACGGGCGAGGTTACCTTCGACAAGCTGAACGAGGACCGCACCCAAGTCCACATGCACGTTGAGTACGAACCTGAAGGCTTCATCGAGAGTGTCGGGTCCGCGCTTGGCGTCGTCAACGGTCGGCTAGAGCGTGACCTCGAGCGCTTCAAACGCGCGGTCGAGGGTGGCGCGGCGGTGCATGACGGTTGGCGCGACGCCCCGGACGCCGTGCACCTCGGCAAGGTCAAGGCCGAAGCCAAGGCCGCGCTGCAGAACAGCGGCAAACTAGCAGGGTCGGCGGCTGGCGGCGTTGCGAGCACGGCTAGTGCCGTGGCCGACAAAGCCCAAGAGCCGCCGAAGTCAGGCAAGGCCTGACGCGTAGCAGCACCGTCAGTTGGGCAGTGAACTAGCCAACTTCGCGGCCACGTGCTTCCCTATCGCCAGGGAGGCCGTGGCCGCTGGCGACGGGGCGTTCAGCACGTGCAACGAGTGGACGCCCTCCATGAACACGAAATCATCGACCAAGCGGCCATCGCGAGCGACCGCCTGCGCCCTCACGCCGCTATGGCCAGGCACTAGGTCGCTGGCTACGATGCTTGGCACGAGGCGCTGCAACGAGGCGACGAACGCCGCCTTGCTGAACGACCGGTAGTACTCGTACGCCCCCACGCGCCAGAAGCGCCGCGCCAGCCGCCAGAACCCTTCGAAACCCAAGGTTCTGGCGGTGTCGTCGAGGTCGAAGGTCGTCATCTTGTAGCCCTCGCGCGCGAAGGCCAGCACTGCGTTCGGCCCGGCCTCCATGCCGCCGTCGATGGTGCGGGTGAAGTGCACGCCGAGAAACGGCAGTGCGGCGTTGGGGACGGGGTAGACGAGGTTGCGCACGAGCTCGGTGCGCGCTTGCGTGAGCAAGTAGTACTCGCCGCGGAACGGGACGATCTGCATGTCGGGCGTTAGGCCGCAGAGGCGCGCGACGACGTCGGCATGCAGGCCTGCGCAGTTGACCAGGTAGCGAGCCGTGACCTCGAGTCCAGGCCCGTGAACCGTGACGCCGCGTCCGCCGTTCACCACGGCGCCGACCTTGGCGTTCTTGAGGACCGTGACGCCACGCCCTGTCAGCGCTTGAGCGAGTTTGCGAGCCACGGCGCCGTAGTCGGTGATGGCCGTAGTCGGCGAGTGGATGGCTTGCAAGCCGCGCACGTTAGGTTCGAGTTCCCGCAGTTCGTCCGGCCCGAGGAGCCGCAAACCTGGCACGCCGTTGGCAACGCCGCGGCCGAGCAGCTCCTGCAGCGGGGCCAGTTCGCTCGCGTCCGTCGCCACGATCACCTTGCCGCACTCGGTGTACGGCACGTCGTGCTCCTGGCAGAACTCCCGCAAGAGCGCCACCCCTTGGCGGCAGAGTTCCGCCTTGAAAGACCCAGGCCGGTAGTAGATGCCGGAGTGCACGACGCCGCTGTTGTGGCCCGTCTGATGACTGCCGACCTCCGCCTCCTTCTCCAAAACCACGAGTTCGAGGTCCGGCCGGGCGCCATGCAGCGCGAGTGCGGAGGCCAAGCCGACGATGCCGCCGCCGACGATGACGACGTCGCAGTGCAGCGCTCGGTACGCCTGCTCCTTGGCGGTTGGCGTCCGCTCGACCTGTCTCATCCCACGACGATACTCGCTCCTGGCACTGACAGCGTCGCCGAGCGTTCCTACACTTGGCCCGGTACCTGCGAAGCGTGCCAGGAGAGGACCGTGATCTGTCATGCGATCTAGCGACACCTACTTGAACTTCGACGGCAACACCATGGAGGCGTTCGAGTTCTACCGTTCCGTGATCGGCGGGGAGTTCGAGACCAAGCTCACTTACGCCGAGCTGGCGGGCGGCGGCTGGGAGCCGCCGGAGGTCGACAGGGGCCGCATCGGTCACGTAAGCCTCAGGCTCTCGGAAGCCACGGTGTTGATGGGGAGCGACGTCTCCAGCAACCAGAGCGGCAACTTCGTGATGGGCAACAACGTCTACATCAACATCAACGCCGAGAGTGAGGAAGAAGCGCGGCGGCTGTTCGCGGGCCTCTCAGCCGGCGGCAAGGTCGAGATCGCGTTGACCACCACCGGCTGGGCCAAGCTCTACGGCAGCTTCTTCGACAAGTTCGGCGTTGGGTGGATGGTGAACCTCAGCGAGTAGCGCGGCGTCCGCTTCTGGGACGGAGAAGTGGGTTAAGTCAGATTTAAGCGGACGGCGATTAGCCTGGGCGCACCTTGAAGGAGGGTGCATGCTCAGGATTTCGCTTATCGCCTTGGTGCTGCTCTTGCAGGTTGCGTTCTGCCAACAGTTCAACGGCAGTTTCGTAGACGCGGCAAACGGCATAACCATCAACCTGCAACAGAATGGCGGTGCGCTGCAGGGCGTGCTGATCGGCCCGAACGGCCAGTGGCAGCTGCAGGGCAACAGCCAGCAGTCCTCCGCGGCTGGCGTAGTGCAATCCCAACAAGGGTTACTTGGGTTCCAGGCGCAACTCAGTCAAGACGGCCAGATGCTGCAGGTGGCTTTCTACGAGCTGGACGCTAACGGCAACGCCGTTGGCCAGGGCCAGCCACTAATGCTCCAACGCCAAGGCGGTGCCAGCGGTGGAGCGCCAAGCGGAGGCGTGGGTGCGCCCATGGTTGGCGGCCAACCAGGCGCGCCCATGCAGAACGGGCAAGCCGGCTGGCCTCCACCGCCACCTGGAGCCGTGGTGTCGACCGCCCCTCCAGGCCAGGTCCCTGGTCAAGTAGCAGCTCAGACTCCAACCGCGCCGTTCGGCGCGCAACCAACGCCGCCTTTCGGCGGTGCGCCGGCGGCCAAGCAAGTCGATTGGAACGGCACGTTCACTGGCAACAACGGCACGGTCGTGCTTGCGGTCCAGGCGGGCCAGGGTGGTTACGTCGGGTACTTGCAGGACCAGGGTCAGCGTTACCAGTTCGAAGCGCACCTAGACGACCAGACCTTGCATGGGCAGTTCATGGCCAACGGCGTCCCTTACGAGTTCTGGGTCGACCGCGAGGGCCCTGATGCCTTGCTAACCGTCGGCGAAACGACCTTCTGGTTGACGCAGACTGCCAACCAAGCGACCCCCTGAGCGGAGCGAGGAACATGCGAACGCTACGGAACTACCTGCTCACCTGTGCCTGCGCCGCGCTCTCGACGGTGGCCGCCGCGCAGTACTACCCGTACGGGGCCGACCCAATCGGCACTGTCGGTGGCATCCTGAACGACCTGCAGGCCAGTCAGAACTACTACATGAACCAGATGGATCAGCTAGGGTTGCAGATCCAGGCGCAGTTGAACGAGTACAACAAGTACTTCATCGACCTCTACCGCACTACGACCGGGGACTTGACCTCACCCGACGCCTACGCGCTTCAGGGTGGGCAGATGATCCATTGCCAGCGCTACCCGGTCGACTGCCAGTTGGCCATGCAGGGCTCGCAGGCCGCTCAGGCTGCCCAGCAGAGTAGCTTCAACGCGTGGATGGCCGGGGTGCAACAGAAGGACGCGGCCAACGACGCCGCCTTCAGCGCGTGGATGCAGGGGCAAGCAGACCAGCAGGCTAGCCACGACGCGTACGTGCGCGGCGCCATCCTCGGAGTGAGCGAGTACGGCAACCCAGATACGGGAACCGGCTACTACCTGCCGTTCGCGCCAGGGCAGGGCACCTACTACCAGACGCCAACCGGACTGCCCCTGGTGTTCGATCAGAGCAGAAACACTTGGTACCAAGTCGAGGTGGACGGCACATACACCCCCTACTACGAAGTCAAGTGACCCACTCATGTCACGTACCGCCGGCTAGGCGTCTGGTAGGAGGGCAGACGTAGTTGGGTGGGGCTCGAGCCCGACCTCGTCAAGCAAGAGGCTGCGGAAGCGCGCGTAGTGGCGCTGGGCCTCGCGGTTGCGACCTAGTTTGGCTAGCAGCGCGAGCAGCGCCCGCAGCGCCTCTTCGTGGAGTGGCTCGAGTTCAAGAACGCGCTTCAAGTAGCGTATGGCCGCCTCGTGTTCGCTCGGCGTCGAGGCGCTCTCGAGCGCGGCAGCGTGAAGGACCTCAATGACGTGTTCGTGCAGTGCGTTGCGCTCGTCTGCGACGGCCTGGACTTCGACGCCCGGCGCTAGCGGCCCGCGGTATAGCCCGAGCACTCGCTCGGCGTCACGCGCTTCGGTGGCGCTGCGTAACTCGTCGACGTCCGACTCGAAGTGCATGAGCCCGGCCTCGTTGAGGTAGGTCGCCACGCCCCAAGGCTCCAGCAGTTTGCGTAGCAAGTTCAATTGCACGCCCAGGTTATTGCGCTGCTTCTTGCCGTCCGCCTCTGGCCACATCGCCTCGGCCACCCCTTCACGGCTAACGTGGAGCGCGAGTAGCGTCATGAGTTCGCGCTGGCGATCGGTGAGCGCTACGGACTCCCCAAGGCGCGTAACGTTCACCGTGCCGAGGAGCCGCACCTCGAGCGGTGGGATCTCGTGCGCCCTCAACCGGATGGCGTCCTCCCAGCCGGACGCCAGCACTTCGTCAAGCGCGTACGCGCGCGCGAGTTCGGGGCGGTCACCTGGCAACGTGGACAGGGGAATGCCCGTATAAGTCAGCAACTGCTCGCTGCTGATGGCCAAGGCTAGCAGCTCGTCGAGGCGGGCTTGGCGGCGGTCGAGAACGTAGGCCGCTGCGTGCCAATGAAGGAGGAACTCCCGGTAGGCGTATGCTCCGCGCGTTTCTTCGAGGAGGGCGCGGGCGGTCGCAAGATCGCCGTTGTTGGCGTGAACCCACACGAGCTCGAGCTTGGTGAACGGGCCCACTTGCAGCGCAGGCTGAAGGCTCAAGGCGGTTCGCAGGTCGCCGGTGCGGCGCAGCGCGCGGAGCCACAGTGCGCTGGTGCGTTCACATAGTTCGAAGGCCTCCCAGCGGCGAGTGGCGGCGATGATGGCGGGGAACGCCTCTAAGTCGCGTTCGAAGTACGCGAGCATGCCCCGGATCATGAGTTGCGCGTAGGCGTTGGCCCTCGTGGTGGCCTTGCGGAGGGCCGCCACGGCTTCCTCATCTGCGCCCGCGAGAGCGTAGCTCACGGCGAGGTTCTGGTGGAGGGTCACGTAAGCGGTGTCGTCGAGGTCGGGGTTCGCCGCGAGTTCCCGTTGGCCAGCGAGCGGCTCCTCCGAGTTGCCGTGCAGCTCCCACGCGATCAGGTAGAGGTTCCCGCGAACTTTCGTCTCTGCCAGCGTGCGCTCGATGCTGGGAGGAGCCTGCTTGGAGGCGGCCAGGCTCGCACGGAAGAGCCGCTCCGACTCGGCAAAGTCGCCGGTCACGAAGGAAAGGGCGCCGAGTTTCTGCAGTAGCAGCGCCGCGTCAGTCGGCGCCAGGTCGGGGAGCAAGGCTGCAGCCGCGCTCGTGAACGCCGCCACTTCGTCGAAGCGCCTGGCGGCGCCGAGGGCATAGATGGCTGTGCCCGCCAGGCGCGCCCTCACGTCCTTAGCCAGACGAACATCGTTGACAAGGACGGCTGCGTCTGAGACCGTTTCATCGAAACGGTTGAGGTGTAGCCGCGCCATGGCGACGTGAGCCGCGCGCTCTGGCTCAGCGCTGGCCGGGGCGAGCTCATGCCAGCGTAAGAACGCTTCGGGCGCGTGCTGGTATAGGTCACCTTCGCCGCTAACGAGCAACTCGTGCAGGCCAGCTAGCTGGCTCGCGCGCTCGTACGCCGCTGCGCGCTGGCTGGGCGCAAGGCGCTTGGCTTGTTCGGCGAGGGTTGCGCGAACGTCGTTGGAATGGGCGTTCCTGACGCTCTCAGCTACCAGTGCGTGCAGTCGGTAGCCGTCCGCGAGGCTCTGGACGAAGCCGGACCTGGCGAGATCGCCTGTTGCTGCAACTGCCGCCTGGCGCGGGAGGTAATCGGCGGCGGCGAGGAAGAGCAGCTCGGTCCAGGCGCTGGCGCTGATGCTGCGCCTCACTCCCTCGAGCAAGCTGGCCTGCTGCGGCAGGTCGCCGGTCAGCGCAGCGAAGTGTAGTGGCAGCGACCAGCCGCGCGTGACGAGCCACGCCTCCTTCCCGCGGGTGGGGTCCTCGAAGAGCTGAACTGCCTCGTGCTCCTCGAAAGCCAGGTCGCTGCTCGTCAAGTGCACGAGCCGCCCTGCAGTGCGTAACTTCGGGAGTTCCGGGTAGGGAAGCGCTTGGCGGCTGGCGAGCAACACGAGCCCACGTGCCTGGGCTAGGAGGGGCCCGAGGTCCTCGTCGCCCTGGAGGTCCTCCAGAACCACTACCGTCTGGGCGCTCCACAGCTCGTCGTTGACGATCCCCCACGGGGCCGTCGCGGGCAGTGTGAGGCGTTGTGCTATGGCGCCGCGGGCGTCGCTGCCAGCTAGCGACAGCCACAGTACACGCCAGCCCTCACGCTCGAGAGTCTCCGCCCAGTGGCTGGCGAGCACGCTCTTGCCGTAACCGTACGGCGCTTCCAGCCACACGACGAAACCTGCCGCGTCTGGCAACTGCTCAAGCAGGCGCGGACGACGCAGGTAGTAAGGGCTCGCAGCCGGGCGGACGCTGAACACGCGAGATTCTTGCTCCTTAAGCTGTTGCCGCGAGTATACGGCGAGCTAAAGCGGTGCGCGGGGGCTGGCCTTAAGTCGGCGTTAAGTCGCTCGGATGTACGGTGCGCGGCATGGGAGCTGGCGGCAGGTGAACGAGGAGACGAGGGAGATGGGCCCCGCCGAACCAGCGTTGCTGTGCCTCGACGCGCTGATGGAGCTGTGCCGCTCGCTCGAGGAGCAGGTCAGCAGCGGCACGGCGCCCTTGCGGGTTTACGGACTGTTGGCCGAGGCGCACCGCGAGCTGGAGATGCGTAGGGGTTTCGAGGGGATGACTGGCGGCGGTGCCAGTGGGGTGCGCTGCGGCTGAGGGTGGTTGCCGAACTGCTGCAAGTTGACCGTTGCGGGCGGCTCTGCTATCGTCGTGCAACAACTGCTGTAAGATGTACAATCTTGCAACAGAGCACTTCGAGGTGGGGACCCCTCTGTGAGAGAGCCAACTCCTCGACACGTTCGCGAGAGGACCGCACGATGAGCAACAACGCCGGACCCACCCTGAGGTTCTTATGCCCGAACGGACACCTCGGCTTCGCACCCTTGAAAGTCGCGAGCTTCGAGCTGGGCGTCGCCACGCGGCCCGATTTCATACTGGCCGACTCCGGTTCTGACGACATCGGGCCGGGGCCCCTCGGAAGCGACACCTCGACGGCCCCGAAAGAATGGCAACGCCATGACCTCGAGCACATGCTGCTTGCCGCTCGCGAACTCGGCGTGCCGATGCTCATCGGCTCTGCCGGCGATACCGGCTCCAACAGCCGCGTCGACATGTACGTGCAGATGATCCGCGAGATCGCGGCAGATCACCAACTGGCACCGTTCAAACTCGGGTACTTCTACTCCGAAGTGCCCAAGTCTTACCTGCGCCGCAAGATGACCTCGGGCGACGCCGTGACTGGCCTCGATGGCCGCGGCGACCTCACCCTAGAGGAGTTGGACGCCACTGACCGCATCGTCGCCGTTGCGGGCGTGCACCCGTACATCGAACTGCTTAACCGCGGCGCCGAGGTGATCATCGGCGGACGCAGCTCCGACGCGGTCATCTTCGCGGCGCCCGCCATCCGCGCCGGCTACCCGGAGGACCTCTCCTACTACCTCGGCAAGGTGCTCGAGTGCGCGTCTTTCAACGCAGAGCCGTACGCAGGCAAGGAGAGCGTGATCGGTGAGATCAGCGCCGAGGATGTGAAAGTCACCGCCATGCACCCTGGGCAGCGCTGCACCGTGGCGTCCGTGGCGGGGCACGCCATGTACGAGCGCTCCAACCCTTACTTCGAGTTCGTGGCGGGAGGCATGCTCGACATGACGAACTGCCACTACGAGCAGTTCGACGAGCGCACGACTCGCGTCACCGGCCCGCGCTTTGAGAAGGCAGAGAAGGTGCGCGTGAAGCTCGAGGGTTCGGGCAAGGTCGGCGAGCGCTATATGGGGTTCGCTGGCGTGCGCGACCCGTACACCATCGAGCGCATCGATGAGGTCATCGGCTGGGCGCAGCAGCAGGTGCGTGAACGCTTCGGCGACCCAGAAGACGGCGGCTACGAGCTTCACTACCAGGTGTACGGGCGGGACGCCATCATGGGCGAGATGGACCCGCTGCGCAGCCAGCCAGGGCATGAGCTCGGCATCATGGTCTTCGGCGTGGCGCCGACCGCGGCAATGGCCGAGGAGGTCACCCTCACCGGCACGCGCCAGATGTTCTACGCACGCCTCCCAGATGTCAAGGGCACGGCGGGCGGCGTGGCGTTCCCACTCGACGAGGTGACACGCGTGACTCCTGCCTACCGTTGGACCCTAAACCACACCGTTGCGGTCGATGATCCCCTTGAACTCTTCGAGCTTCACACTACCGACGTGGCGGACGTTGTGGCGGGCGGTGCTGAGCGATGAGCAGCAAGAAGCTTTCGGAACTCGCCAAGACGGTGCGGAGCAAGAACGCGGGCGTTGACCGCATCACCTTCGACATCTTGTTCCGCGACCGCGGTAACTACGAGCTCGTCAAGAACAGCGGCGTGCTCAGCCGCGCTTCGGTGGCGGCGCTATTCAACATCGACGCCAGCCGCATTACGGACTTCGTGGAGTACGATCCCGCCTACGCCATCAAGTTCACCATCTTGCGCCTAAGGCCGAGCGGCAGCGCTGGCGACGCGGACATCTTCGGTGCACAGCAGTACGCGCCGCTGCTCGACGTCGAGGTGCCAGTAGCCTGAGCTTCGCCAGGTAGTCTTGGTGATATGAGCAGCGAGGAGCAGTCGCCGGAAGACCTGCAGGCGCGCCTTGACCGGGCTGCCGACCAGCTCACCCCGCAGGAGCTGCGCCTTGCCGCGCACTTGGTCGAGCAGCTGGAGCGGTGGGGTTACCTCTCAAGCACGGAGCTGGCGGCCGAACTCGGGGTACACCGTTCGACCGTCGTGCGCTTCGCGCAGAACATCGGCTTCAAGGGCTACCCGGAGCTGCAGGAGAGCGCCAGGGCCGAGTATCACAAGTCGTTCTCCGTGCCCCGCGAGCTCGTCATGAGCGACATGGGCGGCCCCGAGAGCTACACCGTTCAGGCCGTCTACCAGCGCGAGCTGCAGAACCTGCAACGGAGCTATCACCTCCTTGACATCGCCGCGCTCGAGGCGACGGCCAAGAGCTTAGCCTCGGCTAGGCGCGTGCTCCTGTTCGGCAGGCGTTTCTCTCACCCGATCGCCTTGCACTTGGCGTTGGTGCTGCGGACCATGCGTGACCGCGTCGAGGTCGCGCCGCCGCCAAGCGGTACGTCGGTTGACTTGCTCTTCGACTTGGGTCCGGAGGACTTCGTGCTCGTCGTGTCTCTGCGCCGGCACTCGACCGAGGTGCAGCGCACGCTCAGGTACTTGGCGGACGCGGGCGTGCCAGTCGCGGTCCTGACGGACGCCAGCCCAGGCAACAATGGGCCGGAGGGCGCGAGCGTTTTGCGCGCCCACGTTGGCAGTACCGGCGTGCTGGACTCCTACACGGCGCTCGTCAGCCTCAGCCACGCGTTACTCACCCTCGCAGAGGCCGCGCTGCCCAACGCGCCAGCGCGCCTGGCGCAGGCGGAGAAGGCCTGGCAGCACTTCAACAAGGATTGAGGCCGGGCTCAGGCTGGTTGGGCTGCGCGATAGTTCGCGGCAGCTTCGACGAAAGCGAGGAAGAGCTTGCGGAACGCCGGTTGCTCCTGGGTGAGCCACTCTGGATGGAACTGCGTGCCGATGCCAAAGCCGCGGTCGGCCTCGATCGCCTCGACCCACCCGTCTGTCGAGCGCGCCGTTACCCGCCAGTGGGGCGGCGGCTTGTCGACGACCTGGCGATGGAAGCTGTTGACCCGAACCGTTTCACCCACCCAGCCGGCGAGGGCGCTACCAGGAGTGAGTTCCACGGCGTGCGTCGTGACCGTCGCTACTTCGGTCTGGTAGTGGTTAGCCGCGCCTGGAATTGCCCCGAGGTTACGCACGATGGTGCCCCCTAGAGCCTCTGCGACGGTCTGGTGGCCGCGGCAGATGCCGAGCAGCGGCATCCCGGCAGCCCACGCGGCGCGCACGAGGCTGACCTCCAGGTCGTAGCGTACCGGGTTGGTGTCACGCAGGCTCGGGTCGGGGTTGTCGTGGAAGTACTGGCCAGGCAGCCGGCCGCCGCCACTTAGTAGGAGGGCGTCTATGGCGCCGAGCACGTCCTCTAGCCTGCCGGACGAGTCTGGGTGCGTCGGGAGGAGCAGGGGCACGCCGCCAGCGTCGGCGACGGCCTTGGCGTAGCGCGCCGCTAGCTGGAAGCGCCACTCACCGTGTCCTTCTTCGGTCACCACCTCAGCGACGTGAACGGTTATCCCAATTACGGGTGCTCTCATGCGGCCTCCTCTGTGGTGCTCGTTACCGTTGCCGCCTTGCTGCGGTTCACGCGGCGGAAGCGTTGCCTGCTCTTGCTTCTCGGGTCGTAGATCTCCTGCAGGCGCTCGCCGAGCAGATTGATGGCCAGGACGAGGATGAGGAGCGCGATGCCTGGGATGGTGCTCACCCACCAGGCGATGAACAGTACGCCCCTGCCGTCCGAGATCATCGAGCCCCATGCCGGGATGTTGGGGGGAATGCCGACGCCGAGGAAGCTAAGCGACGCCTCCAACACCATGAAGTAGCCGACGCGCAGGGTGCCGAGCACCACCGTTGCCGGGAGGATGTTGGGGATGACCTCCCGGAACAGGGTTCGTGAATGGCGTTGGCCAAGCGCTCGTGACGCCTCGACGTACTCGCGCTCAGCCTGATCGAGGGTCTGCCCGCGCGCTAACCGGTAGAACTCGACCCAGCCTTTGAGGGAGAGGGCCATCACGAGGTTAGCGAAACCGGGGCCAAGGAAGGCCATCATGCCGATGGCGAAAATCAGGTAGGGGAAGGCAAGCAGAAGTTCGGTGAAGCGGCCGACCACGGCGTCGAAGGCACCGCGGTAGTAACCGCCGAGGGCGCCGAGCACCGTGCCGAAGGTGGCTGTGATGGCCACGGTGACCACGCCGATCAGGAGACTGACGCGGGCGCCGTAGATGGTCCGCGAGAGGATGTCGCGCCCCAGCGAGTCGGTGCCGAACCAGTGTTGCGCGGAGGGAGGTTGCAGGCGCTGGCCGAGCGAGGTTGCCTCTGGGCCGTACGGTGCGATGAGGGGCGCGAAGATGGCCATGAGCACGTACAGCGTGATGACAGCAGCACTGACGCTCCCCAGCGGAGTCGCGATGAGCTGCTTCACCCGCTTCACAAGGAGATCCGCGGGTTCAGCAAGGTGTAGAGCGCGTCCACGACCAAGTTGGCGGCCACGTAGGTCAAGGCGTAGAGCATGACCGCTGCCTGCACCACGACATAATCGCGCGCGAAGATGGAACTCACGACGAGCCGGCCTAAACCGGGCCAAGCGAAGATCGTCTCGACGATCATATTGCCCCCAAGCAGTTCGCCGAACTGCAGGCCCGTGACGGTGAGGGCGGGGATGAGGGCGTTGCGTAAGGCGTGCTTGATGATGACCGACCACTCACGCAGGCCCTTGGCTCGCGCGGTAGTAACGAAGTCCTTGCTTAGCACCTCGAGCATGGACGCGCGGATGACGCGCGCCAGCACGGCCGCGAAGACCACGCCGAGGGTAATGGCGGGCAGCACGAGGTGCTTGAGGGCCACGCCGAACGCCCGCAGGTCTTTGGCTAGGAGTGTGTCTATGAGCATGAAGCCGGTGGTGCGATCGACGACCATGGTCGCCGCGATGCGGCCCGACGTGGGAAAGAGCTTGAGCTCGACGGCGAACAGCAGGATGAGTAGCAGTCCGAACCAGAACGCTGGCATGCTCACACCGACAAGTGCGCCGGAGAGCACGGAGCGGTCCACAATGGAGCCTGCGCGCAGGGCGCTGATGATGCCGACTGGCAAGGCGATCAAGATGGCGACGAGCACGGTGGCCATCGTCAGTTCGATCGTGGCCGGCAGGGTGTCGGCTATCAGCTTCACGACCGGCGCGTTCTTGACGAAGCTCACGCCGAGGTCTCCGCGGAGCACGCCTGCGAGGAACAGCGCCAGTTGTGTGATGAGCGGTTTGTCGAGGTTGAGCTGGTTGCGTAATGAGTCGATCTGTTGTTGCGTTACTTGGGTCTCGCCGAGCATGATCTCGACGGGGTCACCGGGAAGGAAGCGGAGGAACATGAACGCGAGGACCGCGACCCCTATGGCGACTGGGATGGCGGAGAGCACGCGTTCGAGTAGCTTCGTCAGTCGCATTCGTGTCCTTCGCCCCGGTTGCGGTTCAGCTTGCGCTCGTGCGGCGCGGCCAGGTGGCGCCCCAGGAACTTGGGGCGCCACCTGGCTGGCGTGTAACTAGTTGGTGTCGTACCCGGCTTGCTTTAGGAGCTCCTTGGCCTTGGCGGGGTCGTAAGGGTAGGGAGCGAGATCCTGAGCGTAACCGAACCCGCTCGGCAGGAAGGGCGTTGCTAGCCGGTCGGCGTAGCCGCGGTAGATGTTGGTGAGAATGCTGTCCCAGTCGATGGCGTAGTTGATGGCCTGACGCACGCGGGTGTCGTTGAACGGCGCGGTGGAGTTGTTGAGTTCGATCTGGTACGCGCGCGTGCCGAGGGCGGTGTGCACGCTCACGCCGGGCACGCTCGAGAGGCGCTCCACGAGGTCGGGTGGGACGGCCTGGATGATCTGGACTTCACCGGCAAGGAGGGAGGCGATGCGGGTGGATGCTTCCGGCATCATCTGCCACACGACGGCCTTGAGTTTGGGAGCGCCGTTCCAGTGGGTCTGGTTCGCCTCGATGACGACTTGCGCGTCGAGCGCGCCGCGGGCGTACACGAACGGACCGGAGCCGATGGGCGCGGCCGTGAAGGTGGCTACCCCAACTTCGGTGATGTAGTCCTTGGGAACTATCTGGAAGTGGGTGAGGGCCTGGAGCACTAGTTCCTGAGGGAAGGTGTTCTTGTACACGAGGCGGACGGTGTTGGCGTCGACCTTCTCAGCGTGACTTATCGGGCCGAGCAAGCCAGCGCGTGGGCTGGAGGCGCCGTCGATGCCGCCCTCGGTGAGGATGCGGTCGAAGGTGAAGACGACGTCGTCGGCGTCGAGCACCTCGCCGTTGCTGAACTTGACGTCTGGGCGGAGGTCGAACTCGTAGGTTAGGGGGTCTACCACGCGCCACGCGGTGGCTAGGTGAGGCTGCACCTTGCCGTCGGCGCTTGGGATGGTGAGGGCGTCGAAGATGTTGCGCAGGAAGGCCTCGTTGTCGCGGTCGCGGTACATGGCCGGATCGAGGGTGACGAGCGCGTTCGTGCGCAGACCGATGACGAGGGTGTCGGACCCGTCTACCGTGGTGAGGTGGAAGTTCTCGCTATTGTCCGCAGCTGGCTCCCAGCCGTGCACGCTGTCTGAGGACGCTTCGATGTTCTGCAGCACGTACCCGAAGGCAAGGGGGGCGTCAGCTAGGATCTGGCGCTGCGCAGTCAGGTACGCGGCGGCGCGGGCGGAGTCGTCGATTGACGTGGAGGCAACGCGGAAGGCTTCGTCGACCACGTCACTCGAGTAGAAGGAGTAGTTGCCGCGGTCTTTTGTGCGGAGCTTGGGGATGGCGAGGTCGAATGGGTCGAAGTACGCGCTGCCCCAGTCGGTTGCCGAGGCCGTGCGGTTCCCGGCGATCATCTCCTCTTTGAGGACCGTGGACTGCCAGATGCGCAGCGAGGCGTCGATGCCGATGGCTTGCAGCTGCGCGACGATGGCCTGACCTTCGTCGCTGCGGTTCTCCGCGACGTCAAGCACGAACGTTAGTTTCTCTGCGTAGGCCGATGCGAAGAGCAGCGCGGCCAAGGGCACTAACAACCACTTCAAACGATGCATGCCGTCCTCCTTCACCCACCGGCCTTGGACGGCGGGGTGGTGCGCCACCTGTCGTACGGCGGCCTCCAGCTATGTACACGTTCTGTTGTAAGAACATACGTGTCTGCAACAGCCGTTGTCAACAGCGATTAGGCCTTGCGCACGGCGGCCCATGTGACTCGACTGAACCACGGCTGCGGTTGACCCTATAGGGACGAATTGCTTACACTGACCAACGTTCGCGCGTCACGCGGGCATGTTGGGTCGTTAGCTCAGCCGGTAGAGCAGCTGACTCTTAATCAGCGGGTCGTAGGTTCGAGCCCTACATCACCCACCATCTCTTCCTAAAACAACTATATGACAATAGTTTATCGCTGAAAACAAAGTTTTCGGCGATCGGAACTTCTTTGGCTTTCCGCGCATTTTACCGGCAATTCCAATCTTTATGGGCTGCTCGGCGTGCGCGCGATTTTTACTCTTGTCTCCACAATCGTATGTGCGGTGATTCTGTTCGTCGCAGGCCTTGTTGTCGTGG
>DASSXV010000028.1:0-26652 GCA_035703635.1 Trueperaceae bacterium
GGCGCAGACATCATCGAGACGAACACTTTCAACGCCACGCAGTTGGGGCTAGCCGAGTACGGCCTCGGCGAGGTAGTCGCCGAGCTCAACGAGGCGGCCGCGCGCCTCGCGCGGCGCGCAGCGGACGCTCACGCCACGCCGGCAGCGCCGCGTTGGGTGGCCGGTTCCATCGGCCCGACGAACAAGACCCTCAGCCTCAGCCCGCGCGTCGAGGACCCTGCCTACCGCGAGGTCACGTTCGACCAGGTGTATGCCGGTTACCTCGAGCAAGCACGGGCCCTGATCGCTGGCGGTGTCGACCTGCTCCTCATCGAGACCGTGTTCGACACGCTGATGGCCAAGGCCGCCATCCTCGCCTGCCAGGACGCGGCCGCGACGGCACTGCGCCGCGTGCCGCTTGTGCTATCCGGCACCATCACGGACGGTTCGGGCCGCACCCTATCCGGCCAGACGTTGGAGGCGTTCTGGACGTCCGTGCAGCACGCGGATCTCCTCGCCGTCGGCCTCAACTGCGCCCTTGGCCCTGAAGAGCTGCGGCCGCACGTCGAGGAGCTGGCTGGATTGGCCGACGCTTTCACGGTCGCCTACCCGAACGCCGGGCTACCGAACGCGTTCGGGGGTTACGACGAGACCCCGGAAAGCATGACGGCCACCATGCGCGAGTTCCTGGAGCGGAGGTGGGTGAACATCCTGGGGGGCTGCTGCGGCACCACGCCAGAGCACATCAGGGCCTTCGCCGCCGCCGCCGCAGGACTCACCCCACGCCAACCGGCCCCAAGGGACACGAGGCCGCGCTTCTCCGGCCTCGAGGCCCTGGTTCTGCGACCGGACACGAACCTCGTGAACGTAGGGGAACGGACGAACCTGACGGGCTCGAAGCGCTTCAAGCGCCTCATCACCCAAGGCGACTTCGCTGGCGCCCTAGAAGTCGCGCGCGACCAGGTCGCCGGTGGAGCCCAGCTCATAGACATCAACTTCGACGAGGGACTCATCGACGGCCCCGCCACCATGGCCAAGTTCCTCGACCTCGTGGCGGCCGAACCGGACGTGGCACGCGTGCCCGTCATGCTCGACTCGTCCAACTGGGCCGTGCTCGAGACCGGCCTCAAGCACCTGCAAGGCAAGGGCATCGTCAACTCCATCTCCCTCAAGGAAGGCCCTGAGAAGTTCATCGAGCAGGCGCGCATCGCCAAGCGCTTCGGCGCTGCCGTAGTGGTGATGGCGTTCGACGAACAAGGACAAGCAGACACGTTCGCGCGGCGCTGCGAGGTGTGCGCCCGCGCCTACGCTCTGCTCGTCGACGAGGTCGGCTTCGCGCCGCAAGACATCATCTTCGACCCCAACATCCTCACCGTCGGGACCGGCATGCAGGAGCATGCGCGCTACGCCATCGACTTCATCGAGGCCGTGCGTTGGATCAAGGCGAACCTGCCCGGCGCGCTGACGTCTGGTGGCGTATCCAACGTGTCGTTCTCTTTCAGGTCGAGCCTGCAGGTGCGTGAGGCCATGCACGCCAGCTTCCTGTTCCACGCCGTGGCCGCGGGCCTAGACATGGCGATCGTCAACCCGGAAACGCTAACGGTGTACGAGACCGTGCCCCCGGACATGCTCGAGCTCGTCGAGGACGTGCTTTACGACCGTCGCCCAGACGCTACCGAGAGACTGGTGGCCTACGCAGAGAACCTGGCGCCAGGCGCGGCGAACGCCAAGCGGAAAGACGACGCTTGGCGCCGCTGGCCCGTGCAGCAGCGCCTCCGCCACGCGCTCGTGCTTGGCCTCGACGAGCACGTCGCGGCCGACGCGCTAGAGGCGATGGCGGAACTCGGCCGACCCCTCAGCGTCATCGAGGGTCCGCTCATGGACGGCATGAACGAGGTCGGCGACCTCTTCGGCGCAGGCAAGATGTTCCTCCCCCAGGTAGTCAAGAGCGCACGCGTCATGAAGAAGGCCGTCGCCGAGCTCACCCCTTACCTCGAGGCCGAGAAGGTGGGCGGCGCCCCCTCCAGCGCGGGCAAGATCGTGATGGCGACGGTGAAGGGCGACGTTCACGACATCGGCAAGAACATCGTTGGGGTGGTGCTCGGCTGTAACGGCTACGAGGTCGTCGATCTCGGGGTGATGGTTCCCGTCGATCGCCTCCTAGACGCGGCCATTACCGAAGGCGCAGACGCCGTCGGGGTGTCTGGCCTGATAACCCCATCCCTCGATGAGATGGTGCACGTGGCGCGTGAGATGGAGCGGCGCGGCTTCTCGCTACCGTTGCTAGTGGGTGGCGCCACGACGTCGCGCGCGCATACCGCCGTCAAGATCGCGCCCGCCTACTCCGGCTTGACCATCCACGTCGCGGACGCGTCGCGCGCCGTTGGCGTCATGAGCCGCGCCATCTCGCCAGAGCAGGGACCGCTCCTCAAGGAGGAGACCGCGGCGCAGTACGAGGAGCTGAGGAACCTCCACGGTTCCCGCAAGCAGCGCGACATGATCACGCTAGACGCCGCCCGCGCCAACGCGCGCCCGATCAATGACTGGAGCGCGGTCACGCAACCCAGGCGGCCGGGCGTTCATACTCTGGTTGGCATCCCATTGACAGCGCTGCGCCAGGTCGTCGACTGGGGTCCCTTCTTCCATACTTGGGAGATGTCTGGCCGCTACCCGCAGGTCCTAGACGACCCGAACATGGGGCCGACCGCGCGGTCGCTCTTCGCCGACGCCAACGCCATGCTGGACCGGGCCATCTTAGAGGGCTGGCTCGAGGCGCGCGCGGTGTTCGGCCTCTACCCGGCGAACCGCGCAGGCGACGACCTCTTGCTCTACACGGACAGTGAACGCGGCGAGGTGCTCGCCCGCATACCAACGCTGCGGCAGCAGCTCGCGAAGCGCGCTGGGCAGCACAACCTCGCTCTCGCGGACTACGTTGCGCCCAGCGGCACGGCGGAGGATTGGCTTGGGGCGTTCGTCGTTAGCATCCACGGTGCGGAGGCCAAGGCGGCCGAGTTCAAGGCCCAGTTGGACGACTACTCCGCCATCATGGTTCAGGCACTCTCCGACCGTCTCGTAGAGGCGCTCGCCGAGTACCTCCACCAGCTCGTGCGCCGCGAGTATTGGGGTTACTGCCCAGACGAGGCCCTAACCACGGAGGAGCTGATCGCCGAGTCCTACCGCGGCATCCGCCCAGCTCCCGGCTACCCTGCGAGCCCCGACCACCGCGTGAAGCGCACCATCTTCGACCTGCTCGAAGCCACGCGGGCAACGGGCGCCGAGTTAACCGAGTCCATGTCGATGGCGCCAGCCTCGGCGGTCTCCGGGCTCTACTTCGCTCACCCAGATGCCAGCTACTTCGACGTCGGCAAGGTCGGCAAGGACCAGATCGAGGACCTAGCCAAGCGCACTGGCGTCGGCGTGGACGAGCTCGAGCGCTGGTTGGCCCCAAACTTGGGCTACTGACTCCAAGGCGACCCCTCAGCCGAGCAGGTCGCCCAGCCACTCCTTGATGTCGACCCTGATCGGCATGAAGTAAAGATCGGTGTCGTTCCGCACGGCGAACTCGAGCGCATCGGCCGCGAAGCGCTTGTGCCACGCCAACGTCGGCTCGAAGGAGCCAGGGAACACGGCTCGGTTGCGCGTCAACCAGTAGTTCGTGGCGCGCTGCGTGGTAACGCTCGTCACGCCCCAGAAGATCGGCACTCCAGGCAGCAACTCGCGCCACACCGCCATCAACCTCAGGTCGAAGAACGGTTGCGTGAAGAAACCATCCGCGCCGGCCTCGAGCTTGCGGCTGGCGTAATCGAGTTCCTGACTGAAGCCAGCGCGGTAAGGGTCGAGGGCCGCGTACACCTTCCAGTCCGGGTGAGCGGCCTTGAACGCCCTGACCACGTCGACGGCGTGAGCGCCGGTGAGGCGCCTGCCCATGTTCGCGGGAGGGTCGCCGGTTACGACGAGCACCTCGTTCACGCCAGCCGCCGCCAACCGCACGCCGGGCTGCCAGGGCCCGTGGAGATCCACTTCCATGGCGCGCACGTGAGGCACGGCAGCGAAGTGCGGGTGGCTCACGCGCAAGGCCAGGACGGCTTCCCAACCGGAAACGGTGAAATGCGCCAAGTCAGGCACGTTCACGACGTCAACGCGGCTCAAGCTGGCGACGTCCCCTAGCTGTTGCTCGAAGCTCTCTTGGTTGCGGGGGACGACCTCGACGGCTACACGCACCCGCGAAGCATAGCCCTCAGCCTTCAGACAAGCAAAGCGCCGTCCAGTGGCTCGAAGCGTGCGCTGAAGTGTCTGAGCACGGGCGGCGCCTCCACCATCCGCACGCCGCGCACCCTCTCCCGCATGCCGCCGACGTAGAGGAGGACCTCGGCCAAGTAGTCGACGTGGCTCTGCGTGTAAGTGCGGCGCGGGAACGCCAGGCGCACGAGCTCGAGCGCGGCCGGTCGTTCGCTGCCGTCTGGTTGCCTGCCGAACATCACCGAGCCGATCTCGACCGAGCGCACGCCGCCGACGAGGTAGAGCACGCACGAGAGCGCCCACGCCGGATACTGGTCGCTAGGCAAGTGCTTGAGGAGCCTGCCTGCGTCGATGTAGACCGCATGTCCGCCCGTGGGTCGGATGATGGGGATGTTCGCCGCGACTAGCCTCTCACCGAGGTACTCGATGGAACGCAGGCGGTAACGGAGGTACGGCTCCTCGAGCGCCTCCCCGAAGCCCACCGCCAGCGCGTCCAGGTCGTAACCAGCGAGACCACCGTAGGTCGGGAAGCCCTCACCGAGGATGAGCAGGTTGCGGGCCGCGCCGGCCAATGCGTCATCGTTTAGGGCCAGGAAACCCCCGATGTTCGCCATGCCGTCCTTCTTGGCGCTCATGGTGGCGCCGTCCGCGTAACTGAACATCTCTTGAGCGATGGCGCGCGGCGTGCTGTTCTCGTAACCCGGCTCGCGCAGCTTGATGAAGTAGGCGTTCTCGGCGTAACGGCAGCAGTCCAAGATGAGCGGCACCCCGAAGTTGCGGCACATGGCGCTCACGTCCCGGATGTTGGCCATCGAAACGGGCTGGCCGCCGCCCGAGTTGTTCGTCACGGTCAGCATGACGAACGGCACCCGAGAGCTCTCTTCTTCGAGGAGCAGCCGCAGCGCCTCGATGTCCATGTTCCCCTTGAACGGGTGAACCTCTTCTGGGTAGCGCGCGTCCATGCTTGGCAGGTCGACGGCGACCGCCCCAACGGCCTCGATGTTGGCGCGCGTCGTGTCGAAGTGCGTGTTGCTCGGCACTACGTCCCGGTGCTTGAGGGCGGCGTTGCACAAGATGCGCTCGGCGGCGCGCCCTTGGTGCGTCGGGAAGATGTGCTTGAACCCCGTGATGTCCTTGAGCACCGCCTCGAAGCGGTCGAAGGAGCGGCTGCCTGCGTAGCTCTCGTCGCCGCGCATCATGGCCGCCCACTGCTCGCTCGACATGGCGCCGGTGCCAGAGTCGGTCAACAAGTCGATGAGGACGTGATCGGCATGCAAGTTGAAGAGGTTATAGCCAGCCTCTTCGAGCGCTGCCTCGCGCTCCGCACGCGTAGTGAACTGAATGGGTTCCACCGACTTGATGCGGAACGGCTCGATGATGGTGTGGAACTGAGGGTCGACGCGGTCTTGCGGCATGAGGCCTCCTGCGCCGAACTAGAGCAGGCGAGCCGCTGCTTGCAGCGGTCCCGACGGACTCACGGCGCGTGCGAGTGGTGCCTTGATGATAGTCCCGCGCTTGACCAACGACGCCGCCCGCTAGGCCGTTGTACGGAGTTCAGCCGATCAACGCCTCGATGCGGCGCAGAGCTTCCTTGACGTCGTCGAGGCTCGTCGCGTAGCTCAGGCGCACTTTGCCCGGCGCTAGGAAGTCCGTTCCCGGCACTACCGCGACGCGCGCCTCGTCGAGCAAGCGGATGGCCGCGCGCTCCTCATCGGGGTCGATGCTCGTGGTGTCGGTCATGACGTAGAACGCGCCGGCCGGCTTCGGTGTCGGGAGGCCAAGGCGGTTGAGGCCCGCGACCAGCACGTCACGCCGCTCGCGGTAAGCCGCGCGCGTCATGGCCTGGAACGCCGCCGTCTTCTCGACCTCGTTCAGGGCCGCGACGGTGGCGTACTGCGCCAAGGAGTTCGCCCCTGACGTCGACTGCCCCTGAAGGCGCGTCATAGCCGCGATAAGTGGCTTGGGGCCAACCCCGAAGCCGATGCGCCAGCCTGTCATGGCGTAACCCTTGGATGCGCCGTGCACGATCAGCGTGCGCTGCGGCACGAGTGCCGCCGCCGTCGAGAACTCACCGTCGTAGATGAGGTGCTCGTATAGGTCATCGCTGAAGAGCCACAGGTCGTGCTCCTCCGCCAGCTCCGCGAACTCCCTCACGAGGGCCGGCGGATACACGGCGCCGGTCGGGTTGGACGGCGAGTTGATGAGCAAGACCTTCGTGCGCGGCGTTATCGCCTTGCGCACGTCCGCTATGTCGGGCACGAAGCCGTCAGCCGCACTGGCAGTGACAACCACTGGCACGCCGCCAGCCAACTCCACCTGCGCCGGGTAACTGACCCAGTAAGGCGCCACCATGACGACCTCGTCACCAGGCTCGAGCACGGACATGAAGGCGTTGTAGAGGGTCTGCTTGCCGCCGTTGCTCACGAGGACCTGGTCTGGGGCGTAAGTGAGGCCGTTCTCGCGCTTGAACTTGGCGGCTACGGCTTCGCGCAGTTCGCCGGTTCCCTCAGTGGCCGTGTACTTCGTGAGGCCGAGGCGGATCCCTTCGCGCGCCGCCTCGAGCACGTGCTCTGGCGGTAGGAAGTCGGGCTCGCCCGCCGTCATCGCTATGACGTCGATGCCTTGCCGCGCCAATTCCTTAGCGCGGCCAGCGAAGGCGACGGTCGACGACGCCTTCAAGGTCGTTACGCGTTCGGCGAGCCCTGGCACGCTCAGCCCTGCAACTCAGGGAAGAAGATGCCGATCTCGCGCTCGGCGGTGGCTGGGGCGTCGGAGCCGTGCGCCACGTTCTCGTCGATGGTGGTCGCGAAATCACCGCGGATGGTGCCCTGCGGGGCGTCCTTGGGGTTCGTCGGGCCCATCATGCCGCGCCAGCCGAGGATGGCGTTCTCGCCCTCGAGGACCATGGCGACGACCGGGCCGGAAGTGATGAACGAGACGAGGCCAGCGAAGAACGGCTTGCCCGCGTGCTCACCGTAGTGGCGTTCGGCCGTTTCCTGGCTGATGACCATCTGCTTGAGGGCCACGATCTTGTAGCCCTTGGCCTCGATGCGAGAGACGATGTTACCGACCAGGCTGCGCTTGACGCCGTCTGGCTTGACCATTGCGAAGGTGCGCTCAGTTGCCATAACGGCTGAGGATATCACGCCAAGGCGAGCGCCCTTGACCCCGCCAGACGCCAGACGATAGCGTGTCACACGTGCGTCTAACCCCGGAGCAGGAGCAGGCCATCAAGCGCGAGATGGCACGCCCGCCAGCCACCCTCGACTGGTACTTGGAGGTCATCGCCGCCCTCGCCATCCTGCTGCCGTTCGGCTACCTGCTCGCCGCGTGGTCCGAGCTGCCGACCACCATACCCACCCACTTCGACGCGGCGGGCAAGGCAGACGGCTTCGGTTCGCGCTCGACACTCTTCGTCCTGATCGGCGTGCAGGTCGCCCTCTTCCTCCTGCTTACCTTCATGCGCTACCTGCCAGCGCGCTTCTACAACGTCCCCGTAACGGTCACGGAACGCAACCTCGTACGAGTCGGCGCCCTACTGCGGCGCTTCCCGCGCGTCATGAAGGCGGCGCTCTCCCTCACCTTGGGCATGTTGATCGTGGGGACGATACGCGTGGCGCTAGCCCAGGCAACCAGCCTCAGCCCGTGGCTCACGGGCATCGGCATGGCCGGCATTCTGTGCGCCGTCCTCTGGTTGCTGGTGGAGACCTCGAGGATCAGTCGCGCCTAGGAGCTCTCGAGTTGAGCGAGGTGGTTGAGGTCGTGCCCGGCCAGGAAGCGCACCATCTGATCGACGCTCTCGGGCCCGCGCACCGGGTGAACGCCCTCCGCCAACCAGTCCTGCAGGGTGAGGCTCGCTAACCAGGCGAGGTTCCAGGCGCGCACCGAGCGGAAGGCCTCGAGCGCGAGGCTAGGGTCCAGCTTGCCGTAGTGTTCGGCCCAGACGTCCTGGTCGTACTCGACGTGCTCGATCCCTGGCAACGCCACCGTTTGCCGCAAGCGCCAAGCCGTGGCCAACTCGACGTCGGCCAAGTGCGCAACGACGTCGCGGCGCCGCCACTTGCCTGGCGCGTAAGGCTCGTTCAGCTCGCTCGCGCTCATGCCTTCCACGAGTTCGGCCAGCACCACAGGCGTCGCCTGTAGCACCTCAACCGGGTCGCGTTGCCCTACCAGCGTCATCAGGCGCCCCATGTAGTCGCTCATAGGCCCCTACTCTAGCCTTGGCACCTTGGTCGCGCGTAGGTCAGTTGCCGTACTCTGCTGGCAGCAACTGTAGCGCCCCCGAAGCGAAGACGCGGTCGAACGCCTGGATGACCTCGGGATCGAACTGCGTGCCTGAACCGCGGCGGATCTCTTCCGCTGCGAGCGCCGGGCTGACGGCCTTGCGATGCGCGTGATCGTGCGTGAGGGAATCGTACGCGTCCGCGATCGCCAAGATGCGCGACTCAAGTGGAATGGCGTCACCGGACAACCCGCTTGGGTAGCCGTTGCCGTCCCACCACTCGTGGTGCGTTAACGCGATGAGCTCCGCCAACCGCATCATCGGCGAGCGACTACCTGCCAGGAGCGCGGCTCCGGCTCGTGCGTGGCCCTTCACGACCGCGAACTCCTCGGGCGTCAACCGCCCGGCCTTGAGCAAGATGCCGTCTGGGATGGTGATCTTGCCGACGTCATGCAGGCGAGCCGCGCGCAGGAGTAGTTCGACTTTGCCGGGCGTCATGCCGAGCTCGCGCGCGATGACGCCACAGGTGTGCGCCACGCGCCACGTGTGCTCACCGGTGTCGTCGTCGCGGTACTCTGCCGCGCGCGCCAAGCGGACCAGCATCTCGAGCTGGGAGTGCTCGAGCTCCTGCGTGCGGCGCCTAACGGCCGACTCGAGGCGTTCGTTCTGCTTCTCGAGCTCGAGCTGGTAGTGCCTCGTCTCGAGCAGGTTCCTGATGCGCAGACGCGCCTCCGTTGGGTTCACCGGCTTGGTCAGGAAGTCGCGCACCCCGTTGGCGAGGGCCGTTTCGCGCAGTTCGGTACGCGAGTCACCCGTGACCATGAGCACCGGGAAGGCGTCGGGCAGCTCTGGCCCGAGCTCGGCTAGTACTTCGAGGCCGTCGCGGAGCGGCATGTGCTGGTCGATCACCAGCAAGTCAGGTTGGTCCTCGATGAAGCGCTTGGCGGCGCCGACCGGGTCGTCGCACACCCTCACGTCTTGGTAACCGGCGCGCGTCAGGAGGCCTCGCATGAGGACGAGGGCCGACTCTTCGTCGTCGACCAACAGAATGCGCATGCCAGTGAGGTCCACAGTTGAGGCATGATAGAGCGCTGAAGGCACAGTCACTGCTAGGTTCTTCCCATCTCTCCCACTTGCCGGAAGCCCGCCCCACCCCCGTTGGGCGCTGTGGTGATGATAGGCAACCGACGATAACGAGGTTCTTACCCGCCCAGCTGCCGCCATGGAGTTGCATGTTGCGGGGAGACAATGCGAAGGCCGGCGACGCTTCACGCCGCCGGCCTTAGACTCGGAACCTAGTTCAGAACGAAGCGAGCAACCGCGGCCCTTCGCTTAAGAGCGTGTGCCACCAGCCCGGGAAGACACCGAGCAGAACCGTGCCTGCCAAGGCAACGACGATGGCGATCTGCGCCGCCTTCGAACGGAAGGCGGGGGCGTCGTACGCGCTCTCGCGGAAGTACATGTACCCCACGACCCGGAAGTAGTAAACGAGCGCCACGATGCTCGTGGCGATGCCGAGGACGGCCAGCCACACGTAGCCAGCGTCTATCGCTGCCTGGAACACGAGCACCTTGCCCATGAAGCCGCCTAGGAACGGTATGCCGCCGAGGCTAAGCATGAACACGGTCATCACGGCTGCCAGCAGCGGCTGCCTGCGGCCGAGGCCAGCGAAGCGCTCGAGGTCGTCGCCGTGGTCGTTGGCGTCCGAGACGAGGCTAAGCACCGCGAACGCGCCGGCGTTCATGAAGGCGTACGCGGTGAGGTAGAAGGCCGCAGCCGCCCCTCCCCCGTTATCGGTAGCTAGTAGCGCGAGGCCAAGGTAGCCGGCGTGCGCCACCGAGGAGTATGCGAGCATGCGCTTCACGCCGCGCTGCATGAGGGCCGAGAAGTTGCCGACCACGAGCGTGAGGGCAACCATCACTGCCAGCGCCGTGAGGAGCCATGGTTGCAGCGCAGGGAACACGACCGTCGCGATGCGTAGCAGGGCAGCGAACGCGCCGACCTTCACGACGACGGACATGAACGTGACGACTACCGTCGGCGCGCCCGTGTACACGTCAGGCGCCCACTGGTGGAACGGCGCCAACGCCGCCTTGAAGCCGAGGCCAGCCAAGACGAGCGCTCCACCGACGGTGGCGAGGAGGGTGAGGTTGCTGCCCGTTAGCGAGGCAACGATGTCGCCGTACACGAACGAGCCGCTGGCGCCGTAAACGAGCGCGGTGCCGTAGATGAGGATGGCGGAGCCGAAGGCGCCGAGCAGGAAGTACTTCATGCCCGCCTCCTCCGACTGCCTGTCGCGCGTGCGCCAGGCAGAGAGGGCGTAGACGGGCAACGACATGATCTCGAGGCCGAGGATCAGGGTGATGAGGTCGCCCGCAGACGCCATGATCACGGCGCCGAGCGCGGCTAGGAGCATGAGGGGGTAGTACTCGGGATGCTCCATCGCGCCGCGCCCGAGTTGGTCCCAGCTGACGAGAACGGCGATCGCCGTGCCAAGCAGGATGACGATGGTGAGGGCAAGGGCGGGCACGTCGCCTAGGTAACGAAGGCCGAAACTGCTGGCGGTCGGTTCACCGGCTAGCAGTTGCGCGACGGTGAAGACGGAGGCCGTGACGAGCCCGATGATGGCAACGGCGGCCGCGCCGCGCGAATCGCGGGCGGACAGCGCGAAGAACAGGGTGACTGCCGCCGTAACCAGGAGGGTTATGGCAGGAGCCATGACGCTCCAGTGGATGTCGATGACGCCAGGGAAGGTCACTTGCCGCCTCCGCCCTCGCTAAGCGTTCGCTCGCCTAGCGGCGTCGCGACGCGCTCCAGTTGTAGCGCGGTTATCTGCGACTGCGCCTCGATGCGTCCGAGGTGCGGCGCCGGGGCCAGGCCGAACCACAGCACGCCAACGACGACGGGCAGCAGCACGTACATCTCGAGGGAGTCGAGTTCAGCTACGCGCACGTTCTCCTTACCTTGGAACAGCCGCTGGGAGAGGTTGACGCCGTAAACACCGGCCGCGATGACCGCCAGCGTTGCGATGGTGGCGGGCCACGGCGCCGTCTGGAAGGCGCCAAGCAGCGACATGAACTCGCCAGGGAAGTTCGAGAGTCCAGGCACGCCGATGAAGGTGAAGATCAGGAAGAGCGCGAAGGCAGCGAGGGCGGGAGCCGACTTGGCGACGCCGCCGTAATCGGCCATGTCGAGCGAGCGCCTGCGGTGGTAGAGCATGCCCATCACGAGGAACAGTCCTCCCGTAGACACCATCTGGGCGGCGAGGAAGTACATGGCGCCACTCATGCCAGCCAAGTGCATGCCGAACACGCCAACGCCGATGATGCCCATGTGCGACAGCGAGCCGTACGCGAGGAAGCGCTTCAGGTGGTTGGTGCCCACCGCCCCTAGCGCCCCGTAGATCGCCGTTACGGCGGAGAGGGCGAGGAGCACGGGGGCAACGCGCACTGCGCCAGCCGGTAGCAGCGGCAGGGCCCAGGCGAAGAAGCCGAACGCGCCAACCTTGTAGAGCGAGCCAAGCACGTCAGCGGCGCCGGATGGGTGGTTCTGCTCGTTGAGGTCGACCAGCCAGGAGTGGAGCGGCCAGATGGGTAGCTTGACGGCCATGCCGATCGCTAGGCCGATGAACAGCCAGGTCTGCGTCGCGACGGGCAGGTTGGGCGTTACGAGCATCAGGTCGATGATGTGGAACGACGCCGCGCCGGAGAGGGTCTTGAGCGCCAACATGCTGACGAGCATGAAGAACGAGCCCGTTACGGCGTAGACGAGGTACTTGACGGTCGCCTCGCGCCGCTTCTCGCCGCCGTAGATGCCGAGGAGGAGGAGGCTGGGGATCAGCGTCGCTTCCCAGAAGACGTAGAAGAGCACGAGGTCCTTGGCCAAGAAGATGCCGTTGAGGCCAGCTTGCGCCACGAGCAGCAGCGCCGCGAACGTCGCGGCGCCCTTCGCCACGCGCGTGGTGGCCACGAGGATGGCCGGGATCATCATGAGGGCGGCGGCGAAGGCGAGGACGGCGCCTGCGCCGTTCCCGTCGAGGCTGAAGCTGACGCCGATGCCGGGCAGCCAGGGGGCGTCGAACGGGCGCGTGCCTGGCAGCAGGATGGCTAGGACGAGCACGGCAACGGAGCCTGCCAGGGCAAGCACGCGCGCCACCCCGAGGCTGCTGCGCGTAAGCGTGACGAGCACGGCGGCGAGTAGGGGAACGAGGATCATGAGGAGGGCAGTCACTTGAACACCCCTACCAGCGCGGCGAGCAGGGTCAGGCCAGCGGCGCCGAGGAACATGGCGAAGGCGTACGTCCGGATGTACCCGGTCTGCCAGCGCCTGATGACCCCGCCAAGCAGCGGCACGAGGCCACCGAGCGAGACGAGGCCGCGGTCTACCACTTCGCGGTCGAGGAGCGTCACGGCTTCTGCCGCGCCGCTGCCAGTGTCAGTGAACAGCGCCTTGTAGAGCGTGTCGAAGCCGAACGCACCCCTAGACGCCCCGGCCAGCACGGTGCCGCCGAAGCGCTTGGAGAAGGCGCCCTTACCAAGCGCGTACACCCAATAACCCAAGCCCAGCCCGAGCAGGGCGACTACGACGGAGCCGAGGAGCAAGAGCCACTCAGTGGTAACGCTTGGGTGCGAGAAGTCTCCCGCCGCCGTGGCGTGACCAAGCCAGTTGGCTATGCGGTTGTCGGTGAGGAACGCCGGCAAGCCGACGTAGCCGATCACCACGCTGCCGATGCCAAGAACGACGAGGGGCACGGTCATCACGGCGGGCGACTCGTGAACCTTGCCGCTCACGGCGGCGTCCAGCCGCTCCTCGCCCGCGAAGACGAGGTAGTACCAGCGGAACATGTAGAACGCGGTTATGCCTGCCGTGATCATGAGCAGCGCGAAGAGCACGCTACCGCCAACGTCAGCCAACGCGCCGCTCGTGAAGGTGGCGACGAGAATGGCGTCCTTGCTGAAGAAGCCCGAGAGGAACGGCACGCCAGCGATGGCGAGCGTGGCAAGCAGCGCCATGGTCCCCGTCACCTTCATGCGTTTGCCGAGTCCGCCCATCTTGCGCACGTCCTGCTCACCGCCGAGTGCATGAATGACGGAGCCCGCCGCGAGGAAGAGGAGCGCTTTGAAGAAGGCGTGGGTGAGGACGTGGAATATCCCGGCCCAGTAAGCGCCCGCCCCGACCGCCGCGATCATGAAGCCGACTTGGGAGATGGTCGAGTAGGCGAGGATGCGCTTGATGTCCGTTTGGCCGACGGCCGCGATGGCCGCCACGAGCGCAGTGAGCACGCCGACCCAGGCGACGGTCGCGAGGGCGGCTGGCGCCACGGCGTAAACGGCGCTAGTGCGAGCGATGAGGTAGACGCCCGCCGTGACCATGGTGGCGGCGTGGATGAGCGCCGAGACGGGCGTGGGGCCCGCCATGGCGTCTGGCAGCCAGACGTGCAGTGGCAGCTGCGCCGACTTGCCTGCCGCCGCCAGCAGGTAGAGCAGCCCGATGCCGGTGAGGGCAGCGGAGCCGTAGAGCATGGTCGGGGCCATGGCTGTCACGGTTTGGATGTCGAGGGTGCCGAACACCTTGAAGGTGAGGAACATGGCGAGCAGGAAGCCGAAGTCGCCGACGCGGTTGACGATGAACGCCTTGCGCCCCGCGCTGGCGTTGCTCAGGTCCTTGTACCAGAAGCCGATTAGTAGGAAGGAGCAAACGCCGACGCCTTCCCAACCGACGAACATGAGCACGAAAGAGTCGGCCATGACGAGGACGAGCATGGCGGCGATGAACAAGTTGAGTTGCGCGAAGAAGCGCGAGTAGCCGTCGTCGCCCTTCATGTACCCGATGGAGTAGACGTGGATGAGGAAGCCGACGCCCGTGATTATCAGCATCATCACGGTGCTGAGTTGGTCGAAGTGGAACCCGAGGGCGACGTTGAAATCGCCCGCCTTGAGGAACTCACCGAAACCGACGCGTACCGCCTCACCGCTGCCTGCCACGTCAAGGAAGGCCATCGCCGAGAGCACGAACCCGAGGCCAACGGCCACGCTGGCGATGATGCCAGGCAGCGGCTCCTTGAGGTTGCGCCCGAAGAAAGCGTTGACGAGGCTGCCAAGCAACGCTAGTAGCGGGGCCAGGGAGGCCCAGGCTGCGACGGTCATGCGCGTACCTCCGAGAGCTCGTCCACGTTGGTGCTGACGCGGTTACGGAAGATGGCGACCAGGATGCCGAGGCCAACGGCCACTTCGGCGGCCGCCACCGCCAGAACGATGAAGACCGCCGTCTGGCCGTCTAGGGCGGCGTTGCCGCCACTGGCGCTCCAGTCGCGCGCGAAGGCGACCATGGCGAGGTTGGCTGCGTTGAGCATCAGCTCGACCGAGAGGAACAGCATGATCGCGCTGCGGCGCGTGAGCACGCCGATGCCACCGAGGGCGAACAGGATGGCGCTGAGGCCAACGTAGTACTCGGTCGCTACCATCAGTGGCTCCCCGTTGCCAGGTCGCTGGCGTGCTCTTCTGGCGCCGTGACGCCGAGGTAAGGCTCATGCGGTGCGCCGCGCGTCGCGAGCGGCCGCTGCGGCCGCGTCTCAGGCGCGGCGCGTTGTACGAGGCTCACCGCGGCCACTACGCCCGTGAGGAGTAGTACGCCAACGAGTTGGAAGGCGAGTAGGTAATCGGTGAAGAGGACCTCGCCGATCTTGTCAGCGTTGCCTCCGCCGAGCGCAGCGTCGATCACGGCCGCCTCCGGCAGTTGGGTTCGCGTGAGAACCACGACCGTGATGACGGCAGCCGTAGCCACCCCTGCGGAGGCCCAAGCGGCGGGCTTCAACCACGTGAGGCGGTCGCCGAGCTTCTCACCGCCGACGTTGAGGAGCATGATCACGAAGAGGAAGAGCACCATGATGGCGCCCGCGTAGACGATCACCTGAATCGCGGCGAGGAAGTGCGCTTGGAGCGTCACGTACGTTACGGCGAGCGCGAGTAGCGTGCCGACTAGCGCTAACGCCGCGTGGACCGGTTGGCGCAAGGTGATGACACCTACGCCGCCGGCCACGAGCAGGACGGCTAGGATTACGAAGCCGACCATGTCAGTAGTCCACGCCTTCTAGCTCCACGCGGTGGCCGGCCTCGAAGCCGAGGGTAACGTCCTTGCCTTTGGCCTCAGCCTCGCGGCGCTGCCACTTGCTGCCCTTGGTGCCAACCAGCATGTCTTCTTTGCCGTAAACGAAGTCCTGGTAGCGGAAGTCGGCCATCTCGAACTCGTGGCCAAGCACCACCGCGCCGGTCGGACAGGCTTCCTCGCAGAAACCGCAGAAGATGCAGCGCAGCATGTTGATCTCGTAGATCTTCGCGTAGCGCTCGCCTGCGGACGTCGGGTTGTTGGGGTCGTTCTCCGCCGCCTCGACGTAGATGGCGTAGGACGGGCAGGCTGCGGCGCACAGCGAGCAGCCGATGCACTTCTCGAGGTCGGTGTCTGGGTGGCGCAGGAGGTGGTGGCGCCCGCGGAAGCGCGGGAGCATGGCTACCTTGTCGCGCGGGTACTGCACGGTAACGGGCCGCTTGAACAAGTAGCCGAGGGTGAGCCCCATCCCTTTGGCGATGTCGATGACGCTCATCAGCGTGTACCTCCGTGGCGCGGTGCGCTAGCCGCGCGCCCTGTCAGGTTGACCGCTCGGGCCTCAGATGACATAGGCGATCACCGCCCCGGTCACGAGCGCAGCCAAGAGCGCGAACTCGAACACGTAGAGCCAACCGAAGCGCATGAGTTGGTCGTACCGCAACCGTGGCAGGGTCGCCTTCAACCAGATGAAGAGGAACATGAAGATGGCCATCTTCAGCACTAACCAGATGATCGGCCACTCCGAGATGCCGGGGATCCAGGCGTCCAGGAACGCGGGCCCGCGGTAACCGCCGAGGAAGAGGGTGCTGATGAAGGCGGAAGCCGTCATCATGTTCACGTACTCCGCCATCTGGTAGAGCGCCCACTTGATGGAGGAGAACTCGGTGAGGTAACCGGCCACGAGTTCCTGCTCGGCCTCCGGGAGGTCGAAGGGCGTGCGGTTCACTTCGGCCGTGCCGCTGATGACGAAGGTCGTGAAGGCGAGTAGCAGCCCCGGCCACAGCCACGGGCTGACTGACCAGATACCGACCTCGACGATCTCGCGCAGGTTGAGGGTGCCTGCCACCATGATGACCGCCAACACGCTGAGGCCGAGCCCTAGCTCGTAACTGATGATCTGCGCGCTAGAGCGCAGGCTGCCAAGCAGCGAGTACTTGCTGTTCGACGCCCACCCGCCGAGGAAGATGCCGTACACCCCGAGTGAGGTGGCGGCGAAGATGTACAGGATGCCGATGTCGAGGTCCATGACCCACGGGTTGAGGCCGAAGAGGCTGCCTGCCGGACCCGCCGGTATGGCGCCGAACGCCGACAGCGCGAAGACGATGCTGATGGCCGGCGCCAGCACGAGCACGAACTTGTCGGCCGCCGTCACGACCAGGTCCTCTTTGAAGATGGTCTTGATGGCGTCCGCGATGGGCTGCAACCAACCGCCTGGGCCCGTGAGGTTCGGGCCGTAACGGTGCTGGA
Source organism: Trueperaceae bacterium (assembly GCA_035703635.1). GTDB lineage: Bacteria > Deinococcota > Deinococci > Deinococcales > Trueperaceae > JAAYYF01. The sequence continues at coordinate 17,012 of DASSXV010000028.1, forward strand.
AGCGCCCGAGCAGCTTGCGTTCGATGACCGTCATGTACGCGAACGCGCCAAGCAGGACAACGCACAGCACGAGGGCCTTGAGAAAGGTCACCCAGAGCGGGTCGTGGATCACGAGGCGACCTCCAAGCTGATCTGCTCGACCACGACGCTGGCGAGGTCAGCCTGGGCGAGGCCGACCGGCTGGTCAGGCAAGCACGGGACGGTCATGAGGCCGCGCGGCACGCCGTCGGTGACGCTCACCACGGCCTTGCGCCAGGTGGCTCCTACCCTGATGCGTACCTCCGCGCCTTGCATGAGCGAGTGCTTGGCCGCGTCTTCCGGGTGGACGCGCAGACGCGCGCCGCCGACCGCTGCCGCAAGGTGAGGGTTCAGGTGGAGGTACTCTGCGCGCGCCATGCTGGGCACGATCAGGACGTTGCCGGTTGCCTTGACCGGGTTCGCTTCACGCGCCACGAACTTGGCGCTGGCGCGGCCCTTGAAGCGCGGTAGCGCGCCCGTGTCCGGCAGGTCGGCCAGTTCGAGGTCGAAGCGCTTCTTGAGTGCGCGCCTAGCGGAGCGCACGCTGCGGCCGTCGAGGCGCTTGCCGATGGCGTCTCCGATGGCGCGCACGACGCCAGTGAGATCGGCGCTGCTGCCGGCGTCAACCGGGGCTGCCCTCACTGGGAGGAAGCGGCCTTCGAGGTTGACGACGGTGCCGTCGCGCTCGTAGACGCTCGCAGCTGGTAGCACGACGTCGGCAAGTAACGCCGTCTCCGTTAGGAAGATGTCGTGTACGACGAGCAGCTCTTTGCCGCGCAGGCGCTCCTTCAGGTCGTCGTCCTGAGCGGGGTCGAGGTTGGAGATGATGAGCGCCTTGGCGCCCTCTAGCATGCCCGCGTAAGCGTAGCGCTCGTGGCTTGGCAGCACGCCGAGCAGTTCGAGGCCGTAGCTGTTCGCCATCGGCCCGACGGCCATCTCTTTGATCCCGACGGCCTTGGCGAAGGCGCGCGCGGCATCGGCGGCTTCGCGGGTAGCTAGCACGAACCCGCCAAGCACGAGGACGCCGTTCTTGGCGGCGGCTAGTTGCGCGACCGTGGCGCGTGCTGCCGCGCTCGTCAATCCGACGGCCGTTTCCTCACTCGCGCTGAGGGTGGCGTTGGCGTCGCTAGCGAGTTTGGTGAGGCCCTTGAAGAAGGCGGCCTCCCCGGCGACGGGGTAAGTGGCCTTAGCGCCCGCATGGCGCATCAGGTCAACGCGATAAGGCGCCGCGACGGTGAGGAGTTCACGCTTGCGAGGCATGCGCTCTTTGAGGCGCAGGTCGGCGATCGGCACCCCGTGCGCCATGAGCGTCGGTGGTGTAACGCCCTTGAGGGCGTCCTTGATCCGCAGATCGAGGATGCCCGCTTCCTCCGTCACGTCGCCGACGACCAAGATGGCGTCCGCCGTCGCGAGGTCGGTGAGCGTTGCGGGGTCGCGCTGGCTGATGACGCTGGCGCCAGGGCGCGGGAAGTGGTCGAGTTGGCCGGTGCCGAGCTCCTCCGCTAGGGCCATGGCAGCCACGCCCTCCTCGAGGGTGGCGTCCGCGCGGATGACGACGCCGACGTCCTTGCCGCTCAAGCCCTTGAGGCGCTCGGCGATGAAGGCGGCGGCCTCGTCCCACGTGGCTGGCTGCAGTTCACCCTGGCGCCGCACCAGCGGCATGGTCAAGCGCTCTTCCGACGCGCTGTACTCGTGACCGAAGCGCACGCCGTCGTCGATCCAGGTCTTGTTGACGTCTGGGTTGAGGCCGGCCTTGATGCGTTCTATGCGCCCAGTGCGGGCGTCGACGATGATGGCCGCGCCGCTGGCGTCGTCCATGCTGGTAGTCCGCGTGTGGTCGTACTCCCAGTTGCGCCCCCTGAAGCGGCTGGAGGCGTCGAGGAGTGCGCCGACCGGGCAGATGTCCGCGATGTTGCCGGAGAAGTTGCTCGGCAGGCCAGCGTCGGCCGTGCCGATGTAGGTGTGGGGGCCACGTTCGATGAAGTCTAGGACCTCGTCGCCAGGCACTTCCTCGAAGAAGCGCACGCAGCGCTTGCAGTGGATGCAGCGCTCGCGGTCGAGGGTGATGAGTTCGGACAGCGGGTGGTGCTTCTCGGAGTGGCGCTTGTCGAACTCGAAGCGCGAGAGGCCGTTGCCGTACTCGTAAGAGCGGTCCTGCAGCTCGCAAGCGCCGCCCTTGTCGCACACGGGGCAGTCGAGCGGGTGGTTGATGAGCGTGAACTCGACCATGCCGTTCTGAGCGTTCTTGACCTGCTCAGACTCGGTGTCAATGACCATGCCCTCCATGACCTGCGTCGTGCAGGTGGCCATGAGGTTAGGGAACCAGAAGATCTTTGGTTCACCAGTCGCCTCGTCGAGGATCCAGTTGCCGTCGCGGTCCTTGCGCGGCGCGCCCACCTTCGCGAGGCACATGCGACAGGCGCCGATAGGCGACATGTACTCCTGGCTGCAGAAGTACGGGACGTCGCCGCCGGCAGCGAACACAGCGTCGATGGCGCTAGTGCCGGGGGCGAAGTCGAGCTCGACGTCGTTGATGCGCACCTTCATGCTTGCCACCAGTCGTTCTTGGCGTACTTGGACTTACCGTTAGCCGCCAGGTAGTCGTACTCGTCACGGAACCACTTGAGGCTGGCCTGCACCGGCATGATGCACGCGTCAGCGAGCGGACAGAACGCGGTGCCCCTGATGTTGCCTGCCACGTTCTCGAGGAGGTCGACGTCCGCTGGCGTGCCCAGCCCCGCGAGGAGCTTCTGGTACATCCGCGGTAGCCAGTGACCGACGCCCTCGCGGCAAGGCGTGCACTTGCCGCACGACTCGTGGCTGTAGAAGCGCACGAGGTTGTAGAGCGCGTCGACGATGCACTTGTCGCGCGGGATGACGATCACGCCACCCGTGCCGAGCATCGAACCGTTCTTCGCCAGCGTGCCGTAATCCATCGCCATGTCGAGGAAGCGGTCCTCCCATGGGAACATCGGGGTCGATGACCCACCAGGGATGAACGCCTTCGGTTCCATGGTCGGGCCGCCAGCGAAGTCGTAGATGAGCTCGCGGAAGGTGGCCCCCATCGGCATCTCGTACACACCGGTGCGCTTGACGGGGCCGGAGATCTGGTAGAGCTTCGTGCCCTTGCTGTCTTCCGTGCCCATGGAAGCGAACCAGGTGGCGCCCTTGTTGATGATGTGCACCACGCTCGTGAGGCTCGTGACGTTGTTGATGGTCGTCGGGCGCCCGTACATGCCAGCCGCCGCAGGGAACGGCGGCTTGAGGCGCGGAGTCGCGCGCAGGCCCTCTAGCGAGTTCATGAGCGCGGTCTCCTCACCGCAGATGTACGCGCCAGCGCCGCGGTGAACGGTGATATCGAAGGAGAAGTCCGTGCCGAGGATGTTCTTGCCGAGCAGCCCGGCCGCGCGCGCCTGCTCGATGGCCCTGACGGTGCGCTCGATGCCAAGGTAGTACTCGCCGCGCACGTAGATGAAGCCGAAGTTCATGCGCATGGCGTACCCGGCGATGATCATGCCCTCGATGAGTTGGTGCGGGTCGTCCTCGAGGATGTAGCGGTCCTTGAACGAGCCGGGCTCCGACTCGTCCGCGTTGCACACCAGGTAGCGCGGTTCGTCACCTGCTGGTGGCGCGACGAACGACCACTTGACTCCGGTCGGGAAACCAGCGCCTCCGCGGCCCCTCAGCCCGGATGCCTTGACCTCGTCGATCACTTGCGGGACGGTCATCTCGGTGAGGACCTTGCGGGCGGCGGAGTAACCGCCGTGGCCGCGGTAGAAGTCGAGTTCGTGCGCGCCATCGACCCCCACGTAGCGGTACATCGTCACCTCGTAGCGCGGGTCGTGACGGCTGATGATCGGCGCCGGCTTGTCTGCGCTGACGGACTGGTCGCTCACCTCACCCCTCCCCTCGTTGGGCACCCTTGGCGGCTTGGTTGTCAAGCGCCGTTGGTTTCTGAGCGCCCTCCGTGTCGCCGCCGCGTTCCCGCCAGGCGGGCGGCTGTTCGCCTTGGCGCAACGAGTCGATCAGGTGCTGGCAGCGGCCGCGCCCTACTCGCTCGTAGTACGTGTCGTTCACCTGCAGCACGGGTGCGGTGCCGCACGAGCCTACGCACTCGACCTTCTGCAAGCTGAACTGGCCGTCTGCGCTCGTCTCGCCGTTGACGATTCCGAGCTCCTCGACCAGGAACTCGTACATCTCGTTAGCGCCAGCTAGTGCGCAGGAGAGCGTCGAGCAAACTTGAACATGGAACTTGCCGACTGGTTGCTCGTGGAAGGTGGAGTAGAAGGACAGCACGCCCTTCACTTCGGTTGCCGTGGTGCCGACGATCTCGGCGATCTCGTGGATACGGGCGTCGCTGATGTGGCGCTCTGCGCGCTGCACTTCCCAGAGCAGCGGCATCACGGCGCTGCGCTTGCCTTCCTCCGGGTAGCGCGCCAGGATCTCGGCGACCCTCTCTGGTTGGCTTGCGAAGAACGGAGTGACTGTGTTCAGTTCGATCATCTGCTCACTTACTTATCTACGTCGCCAAGGACGGGGTCGAAACTCGCGATGTTGATGACCATGTCGGCGAAGAGCCCGCCTAAGCTAGATGGCTCGAGGGACTGCAGGTTAGCGAGGCTAGGCGCCTTGACTTTCACGCGGTAAGGCATCGAGCCGCCGTCGCTGATCACGTAGTAGCCGAGCTCCCCGCGAGCGCTCTCGGTCGGCACGTATACCTCCCCGCGCGGCGGGTGGAAGCCTTCCGTAACGAGCTTGAAGTGGAAGATCACGGCCTCCATGGAGTTCTCGAGCTCCTGGCGCGGCGGGAGGCTGATGCGCCTGTCCGGGTCCTTCACCGGCCCTGGCTCGAGCATGTCGAGGGCCTGCGAGACGATGCGGCAGCTCTCGATCATCTCCTCATACCGCACGAGGATGCGGGCGTAGATGTCGCCTGCCTCGTGGGTTGGCACGTCGAAGACGTAGTCCTCGTACCCGGAGTAGGGCGCGTTCTTGCGGTAGTCGAGGTTCACGCCGCTGGCGCGGGCACTTGGGCCAGTCAAGGCGTAGTCGATGGCCATCTCGCGCGTTACCACCGCAACGCCCTGCGTGCGGGCCATGAGGATGCTGTTGCCCATGAAGAGGGTGAAGTACTCGTCGAGGTACTTGGGGAACGCCGCCAACCACTTGCGCACCATCGGCTCGAAGTCGTCAGGGACGTCCTGGTAGAGGCCGCCGACGCGGAAGTAGCCGTAGTTCATGCGCACGCCAGACACGGCCTCGAAGATGTCCATCAGGCCTTCGCGTTCGCGCATGCAGTAGAAGTACGGGGTGAGGGCGCCCATGTCGAGCATCGTCGTGCCGAAGAACACCAAGTGGCTCGCCAAGCGGTTCAGCTCGGTGAGGATCACGCGGATGCGCTGGGCGCGCACAGGCACGCGGGCGTCCATCAGCTTCTCGACGGCCAACATGTAGGCGAGGTCGTGGGCGAAGCCGTGCAGGTAGTCCATGCGGTTCGAGTAGGTGACGCCCTGCTGGTAGGTGCGGTTCTCCATGGTCTTCTCGAAGCCGGTGTGGAGGTAGCCGACCTGCGGCTTGAGGGACACGATCTGCTCACCGTCTAGGTCGACGACGAGGCGCAGCACGCCGTGCGTACTCGGGTGTTGCGGGCCCACGTTGATGCGCATGAAACGCGTCGAGAACGAGCCTGGCAGTTCGGCTTCGGGCGCCACGGTTTGATTGACGTTCTTGTTGGCCACGGCTACTCCCTCCCCTCGCCAGGCAGCTCGCCTTGGCTGCTGATCACGCCGTCGCGCGCCCCGCCCTTCCAGCCCGTAAGCCCCTGGTCGCGGCCAGTTAGGCCCGAGCGGAAGGTGGCTGGGTCGAGGAAGCGCCCGTCGTTGAACAACGTCGGAGTCTCACCGAGCGGGAAGTCCTTGCGGTGAGGGTGGCCGTCCAGGTCCTCGGGGGTGAGGAGCTTGCGCAGGTTCGGGTGGCCTTCGAACTCGATGCCCAGCATGTCGAAAGTCTCGCGCTCGAGGAAGTCAGCGCCGCGCCACACGCCGGTCGCGGTCGGCAGGCTCTCGCCGTCTTCGACCTCGACGCGCAAGAAGAGGCGCACGGCGCCGTGCAGGTCGTGCACGTTGTAGACGACCGCGAAACGCTTACCGCGGTGGCCGGGGTAGGTGAGATAGTCGATGCCGAAGATGTCCGAGAGGAGCTCGAGACCCGCACCGCGGGCGGCAGTGAGCGCCTCGATGATGTGCGCCTTGCCGATGGTGACGCTCGTCATGCCCTTGAACTCGCTGACGACGCCGCCTAGGTCCGTCATGGCGTCAAGCACGCCCTTGAGGCTGGCGCCCGCGTCGAGATCGCTCATCGCTTCCAGCCCTCCACGACGGGCAGTTGCACGCCTCGCTCGTCGAACGTCTCGCCCCTGACCTTCTTCTGCAACTGCGCTACGGCGTAGATGAGGGACTCAGGCCTCGGGGGGCAGCCCGGCACGAAGATATCGACCGGCACGACAGAATCGACGTTCTGAACGATGGCGTAGTTGTTGAACATGCCACCTGACGAGGCACAGGCGCCCATGCTGATCACCCACTTGGGGTCCGGCATCTGGTCGTACACGCGCCGCATGACGGGCGCCATCTTCTTGCTCAAGCGGCCGGCGACGATCATCACGTCCGCCTGCCGTGGGCTGGCCCTGAAGACCTCGGAACCGAGGCGCGCGAGGTCGTTGCGGGAGTTCGTGGCGGCCATCATCTCGATGGCGCAGCACGCGAGCCCGAAGGTGGCGGGCCAGAGGCTGTTGGAGCGGCCCCACGCCACCAGCTTGTTCAGGCTGGTGAAGAGGATGCCGTCCGCCTCGAGCTCTTGAACGTCTTTCTCGAACAGGTCCAGTAAGCTCATGCTCACTTCCAGTTCAGGACGCCCTTGCGGACGAGGTAAACGTACCCGACCGCGAGGACAGCCACGAAGATTATGGCGTTGGCGAAGAGGAACTGAGGGGCGGCGTTGAACTTGACGGCCAACGGGTAGAAGAAGGCCGTTTCAAGATCGAAGATGATGAAGATCATCGCCACCAGGTAGAAGTGAATCGGGAAGCGCTCACGCGCCGTTCCCACCGCCGGGATGCCGGACTCGTAGGCGGCGAGCTTGGTTTCACTCGGCCGTTTAGGGCCGATCAACCCGCCCACCACCAGTGCCGCGACCGCGATGAACCCGGCCGCCAAGAACATCATCAGGACCTCTAAGTACAAGGAGCCCTCTCCTTTCGAGCCGCATCGGGGAGAAGCGGCCCCTGCTGAAGACCAATCACCACGTAATGCCGAATGCTGAGAAGCGCGCAGTTCGTGCGCGTTTTCACAACCAGCTTCTTGGACAGTCTAGCAGGGGGTATCTGGCCGAACAAGGTGAAAGGGCCGTGAGTTTTGGCTCTTCTGTAACCACGTCGGGCTTAGTCTCGAGCGAACGCCCGCCCTCAGCCAGCCCGAACCCGTGCGGGTGCTTGACACCATGCCGCACGGCGTCGATATACTGCTTGGGCTGCTGGGTCGTTAGCTCAGCCGGTAGAGCAGCTGACTTTTAATCAGCGGGTCGCAGGTTCGAGCCCTGCACGACCCACCAGGATTTCCGGCCAGCACTTTGGCCCCTTCGACTAGCGGTTAGGTCACAACCCTTTCAAGGTTGCGGCACGGGTTCGAATCCCGTAGGGGTCACCAAAGAGGGCGCTCTTCAAGAGCGCCCTTCTTCATCTGGCGGGTGGAGAACGTTGCCCACCCACCCCACGTGGTCGAACCTCGTGCGCACCAGACGGCGCTTCCTCTCACGCTCGCTAACCTGTTAGCATTGCTGAGCCTTGCGCCAGCCGGCCAACTAGCGGGCGCGCGACGAGGGCGATTAGCTCAGCGGCAGAGCGTCCGCTTTACACGCGGAGGGTCGGGGGTTCGAACCCCTCATCGCCCACCACATCCTCATGCGGGTGGCAAGCGCGCAACGTTAAGTCATGCGCGCCTGCCGCCCGCTTCGCTGTGCGCCTGGCGCTCGCCTTGCTTTCGGCATATCCTGAACACCAACCAAACCTTGGGCCGCAGCGGCGGCCCTGCGGAGCGAAGATGACCTTGGAACACGCCAAGTCGTCACCCTTGTGGTGGGAGGCCGTGCCTGCTGGGCCAACACGCAGGCCACCAGCCGCGGACCTAAGCGCTGACATCGTGATCGTTGGCGCTGGCTACACCGGACTGTGGAGCGCTTACTACCTCAAGCGCCTGGCGCCAGAGTTACGCGTCGTAGTGCTCGAGCGTGAGCACGTAGGCTTCGGCGCATCTGGGCGCAACGGGGGCTGGTGTCACCCCGAGTACCCCCTCGGGCTAGCCACTTTGGCCTACCGTCACGGCCAGGAGGCGGCGCTGCGCTTCCAGCACGCGGCTATGAATGCCGTGAGCGAGATCGCGCGCGTCTGCGAGGCAGAGGGCATCGACTGCCACTTCGCGCTCGGCGGGCGCTTGCTCGTGGCGCGCTCGCCGCTGCAGGCGCAACGCGCCGCCGCTGACGTAGCCGAGCAGCACGCTCTAGGCGTCAGCCAGGACGACTTGCGCTACCTGGACGCCAACGAAGCGCGCGCGCTCAGCGGCCTGACGCAAGTTCAGGGCGCGAGTTACTTAAGCCGCGCGGCGGCGTTGCATCCGGCGCTGCTCGTTCACGGCCTGGCACGCGCAGCCGAGCGGCGCGGCGTCGAGATCTACGAAGGCGTCACCGTCACTTCGTTGGCTAGCGGCGTCGCGCACTTCAAGAGCGCCGCTCATAGCGGCAGCGCGACGGCCGCTAGCATGTTGCGCGCCACGGAGGGCTACACCAAGGCGTTCAAGGGCGAAGGCCGCACCCTCATCCCTCTTTACTCCTTGATGATCGCGACCGAGCCGCTTACCGGCGCCACCCTCGAGTCCGTCGGCCTTGACCGGCGTGAAGTGTTCGCCGACTACGGCCACATGGTCATCTATGGGCAGAGGACGCACGACGGCCGCATCGCGCTCGGCGGTCGCGGCGCGCCGTATCACTTCGGGTCAGGCATCAGGGAAGCGCATGACAGAGACGGCGTCGTGCACGGCCACCTCGCCCGCTTGCTCGTAGAGCTCTTCCCTACCCTCGAGGGCGTGCGCATCACCCACCGGTGGGGCGGTCCCCTCGGGGTGCCGCGCGACTGGCGCCCAAGCGTGAGCTACGACCCGAGCAGCGGCCTCGGCCACGCGGGCGGGTACGTCGGCGACGGGGTGGCGCTATCGAACCTAGCTGGCCGCACGCTCGCGGAGTTAGCGCTTGGGCGCACGAGCGAGCGTACAGACCTCCCCTGGGTGCAGCACGCTTGGCGGCCGTGGGAGCCAGAGCCGTTCCGCTACCTCGGCGTCAACGCGGGCTTGTGGCTAACGCGCTCCGCGGATCGGGAGGAGTCGCGCACGGGCAAAGAAAGCGCACGCGCCAGGCTCGGCGATTGGATCAGGGGAAAGCGCGGCTAGCTCAACGCTGCAGCCAGGCCATCGTCTTGTCGGCCAACTTGTCAAGCGCGACTACCGACATCTCGATGTGCTCCTCGCGGGTGTCCTCGATCTTGTTGTGCGAGATCCCGTGGAGGCTCTGCACGAACA
>DASSXV010000072.1:0-36220 GCA_035703635.1 Trueperaceae bacterium
AGGCGGTCCGCCACTTCATCCCACAGGGCCGCCTGGCGCAGGCTGCGTTCGGCCGTCTCGGCTAGTTTGCGGCGGTCACGTTGGCCAACGAGCCGCTGGCCCGCGACCACGTTGTCGAATATCGACATGGTAGGGAAGGGCGTTGGCTTCTGAAACACCATGCCGATGCGGCGCCTTACGGTCACCGGGTCGACGCCGGCAGCGTAGATGTCGTCGCCGTCAAGCAACGCCTGCCCCGTTACCTTCACGCCACGCGTGAGGTCGTGCATGCGGTTGAGGGCCCTGAGGAACGTCGTCTTGCCGCAACCGCTCGGACCAATGAGCGCGTTGACTTTGCGGTCCTCGAACGCTAACGAGACGTCCCTGACGCCACGGCCGTTGCCGTAATCGACGGTGAGGTCGTGTGTGCGCATGCGGATGCGAGGGGTGACGGCTGGTTCGGTCATTCAATGAGCCTTCCGAGTGAGTAGGCGGCCGACGAAGAACACCACTATCACGAGGGCGAGTAGCACGATGCCCGCCGCCCAGCCCATGGCGTGCCACTGCTTGTAGGGGCTGACGGCCAGGGCGTAGAGGCGTTGAGGAAGGGTGTCTGCTGCCTTGGTGAGGTACTCGAGCGGGTTCCAAGGGTCGCGGGGCAGGAAGTTGTTGCCTAACGAAGTGAGGAGGAGAGGCGCCGCCTCGCCAGCTGCGCGCGCGAAGGCGATGAGCACGCCGGTCACCAGACCGGGCCTAGCAACTGGAAGCACCGCCGCCAGGATCACGCGCCAGCGGGGCAGGCCAAGCGCCAACCCGGCCTCGCGGATCGACCACGGCACCAGCGACAACGCGCCCTCCGTTGCGCGAGCGATGATCGGCAGCATGACGACGCCAAGCGCAAGTGCGCCGGCGAAGCCCGAGAACGCGCCAGTCGGCCGCACCACGAGTGTGAAGATCAACAGGCCCTTCAGGATGGCGGGCATGCCGTTCAAGGTGTCGTTCATCACCCGGAGCAGCGGGTTGAGGGGGTGCTCCTTGTACTCCGCCAGCATCAGTCCGGCGCCAACGCCGACCGGCACAGCCATGAGTAGCGCGGTCAGGTCGATGAAGAAGGTGCCGGCGATGGCCTGCGCCATGCCGGTGGGTTGACCGAACTGCGCACGCGTCGGGCCGCCGAGGTCCTTCGTGAAGAAGTCGCCGTTCAGCGCGCTTACGCCCTGGCTAACGACGTACCAGATGACGATGAGTAGGGGGACGAGTACGACCAGGCTGGCCAAGATGATGGGGCCAAGCATGACGCGGTCGCGTCGGTGACGCCGTCTGAGGCTCGTCACGACCCCTCGTTCCCAGGCACGAGGCGCCGTTGGACCCAAGCCGCGGCCAAGTTGACGATCAGGGAGATGATGAACAAGAAGAAGCCAACGGCCAAGAGGCTGTTGAGGTGCAAGTTATCGACAGCCTCCCTGAACTCGTTGACGATGATCGACGGCATGGTAGAGGCCGGCCCGAACAGCGTGAGGGGCAGGCGCACCGAGTTGCCGATGAGCATGGCAACGGCGATCGTCTCTCCAAGGGCGCGCCCGAACGACAAGACGGCTCCGGCCGTTATGCCGCCGCGCGCGTAGGGCAGCACTGCCACCCACAGCACCTCCCAACGTGTGGCACCGAGTCCCCAAGCGGCCTCGCGTTGCTCGCTTGGTACCAGCCGTATGGCGTCGCGGGCGAGCGCCGTCGTGTAGGGCACGATCATGAGGGCGAGGACCAGCGTGGCCGTGATCAGCCCGTACCCCGTTGGGTTTCCCAGCCAAGCGGCTTGCCCTGGCGCGTTCTCAGTTGCCCATAGGTAGATGGGACGGTAGACGTTGTCCCGCAGGGCGGGGGCGAGGACGAGGATGCCCCAGATGCCAAATACGACGCTTGGTATGGCCGCCAGTAGGTCGACGACGTAATCGATGCCCGTCGCTAACCACCGAGGGGCGTACTCGGCGCTCAGGATGGCAAGCCCGATGGCGGGTAGGAACGAGAGGAGTAGTGCCGCGCTGCTCGTGATGAGCGTGCCGAGTATGACGGGCCAAGCGCCGAACACGCCGCTCACCGGGTCCCACTTGGTTCCGGTCAGGAAGCCGAAGAGACCGAAACGACTGAGTGGGTCGGCTGCTTCCTTGCCTAGCGTCCAGGCCATGAGGACCCCGAGGCCAACCACGACCAAGCCCAAGACGGTGAGTAGCGTGAGGAAGGCGGTGTCGCCGAAGCGACTGCCCTTGTTGGCTAGACTGCGCAACTACTGCTCCTTATGCGTTCAGGCGGTGGCGAAATCCGGTCGTCCCGGACTTCGCCACCGCGCCGAACTCGAAACGGTGCTTAAGCGGTTAGCGGAGGCCTTCGACGATGGCCGCGCCGATGTTCTCGCCCTGCCACTTGACTTGGGCTAGGCGGTCCAGGTTGCTGTCGACCGCGGCCTTCGGTAGTGGCGCGAAGTCAAGCAGGGGGCTGAACTCTTGGCCTGCCGTCGTCATCCAGGCGAGGAAGCGCACGGCTTCTTCGGCCTGAGCGCGGCTGGTGAACGCCTTGTTGGCGTCCGCGTTCTCGTAGAAGAGCGCCCACGTGAAGCCCGAGATCGGGTAGCCCTCAGGGTGGGCGGTGTTGACGATCAGGACGCGGGTGTCCTCTGGGAGCGGAACGTCGCCTGCTGCCGAGGTGGCCTCGAGGCTCGGGGCGATGACGTTGCCTGCCGCGTTGAGCATGTAGCCGTAGCTGATGTCGTTGAGAGTGGCGTAGACGAGGCTGTTGTAGCCGATGGTGCCTGGAGTGTTGTTGATCAGGCCAGCCACTCCTTCATTGCCGCTTGCGCCAACGCCGGTGGGCCACGCGACGGCCGTGCCAGCACCGACCTTGCTAGCCCATGTCGGCGAGACTGCGGAGAGGTAGCTCGTGAAGATGTTCGTGGTGCCCGAGCCATCCGCGCGGTGCACGACGTTGATGAGCATGTGCGGCAGTTCGGCTCCCGGGTTGAGGGCTGCCAGGGCGGCGTCGTCCCAGGTGAGGATCTCGCCGGAGAAGATACCGGCCAAGACTTCGCCGTCGAAGATCAGCCCGGTCTCGAGGCCAGGAACGTTGAAGGTGATGACGACATCGGCAAGCGTGACGGGCAGGTTGTACGCCTCGCCGCCACTGCCTGCGCGTGCCGCAGCGAGCTGTTCGTCGTTCAGGAACGCTTCCGTTGCGCCGAAGTGGACGGTCTGGTCGATGAAGTTGCGGATGCCGCCACCAGAGCCGATCGACTGGTAGTTGACGAGGACGGCGCCGTTCGTAGCGTCACGGTAGAGGTCGGCCCACGAGGCGATGAGCGGCGCGGGGAACGAGGCGCCAGCGCCAGTGATGTCGACGCTGGTCTGCGCTGCGCCGATGCTTCCGACTGCCAGGCAGGCGGCTAGGACGAACGAAGCGAGGTTCTTGGTCATGTGAGGTTCCTTCCGAAGCTGCCGACCTGCCGCATGGTGGCGGGTGGGCGAGGGCGGGCTTGCTGCCCGCTTTCGAATGTAGAACCGCAGTGTCAGTTGCCTGTCAGCCGCGTTGGACGGCCCTGAACTATGCTGCGCCCATGCCAGATGACGCCCTAGACCTGAAATCACTTGCGCTCGAGCATTCCAGTTGCAACTTCAGTAGGAGCGGCATGGTCGCCGTTGCTCGCGGTGGCCGCATTGTGCAGTTCGAACAGTGGGGGCCGGACGGTTACGCTCCCGGCTCACAGTTCCGCGTTGCGTCCTGCACCAAGAGCTTCACGGCGCTGGCGCTGCTCGTCTTGCGCCGCGCAGGCAAGTTGAACCTCGACGATGAGGTGTCACGGCACCTGCCGGAACTCAAGGTCGTTGCGCTGGAGGGCTGGCCCGCGTTGCGAGTCAGGCACCTGTTGAGCATGTCTGGTGGTCTGGCGACCGATAACCCCTGGGGTGATAGGCAGGAGTCGATCAGCCGGCAGCAACTGGGTGCCTGGTTGCAGGCCGGGCTACGGTTGATATTCGCGCCAGGCAGCGCATATGAGTACTCGAACCTTGGCTACGCCATACTTGGCGAGCTGATAACGCGCGTGAGCGGCCAGGATTACCGCCAGTTCGTCAAGGCGCAGATTTTAGAACCGATGGGCATGTCCGACACGCGCTTCGTTGACTCCGAGCTAGACCGCGTAGTGCCTAGCTACCACCGCGAGCCGTTCCTCCCTGGACAGGGGGGCGGCTGGACCCCGCATGCGCAGTCGGGGCCAGGCGCCTTCTCGCCGATCGGTGGGCTCTACTCGAGCGCGCTGGACCTGGCGACGTGGGCGAACACCTACCTCGAGATGCGAGTGCCGACCGGAGTGGGTTTCACGGCGGCCGACCTCCTTGAGGCGCAACAGCCACTCACGGAGCTGGGGAGCTCGAGGGCCGAAGCGCCGCTTCACGGGCTGGTAACGACGGGCTACGGCTACGGCCTCAAGGTCGAAGAGTACGCCCAGCACGGCAAGCTCGTGTCGCATGCTGGCGGTTACCCCGGCTTCACGGCGTACATGTGTTGGCATGAACGCTCCGGTTACGCGGTCTTCGCTTCTGACAACGGTACCCACTCCGCCGCGCCGCAGCTGGCGCGTAAGGCCATGTTGCAACTGATCGCGGCGCACCGTGAACCCAAGAAGGCGCTCGCGCCCTGGCCGGAAACCACGGCCGCCGTGGCGACCCTCAACGAGTTCGTCAGGGCGGTGGCGGCTGGCGGCGCGGAATGGCAAGCGCCGAGGTTCGCTGGGCTGTTCGCGGAGAACGTCGAGCTGGACTTCCCGTTGGCGCGCCGCGTGGCGTACCTCAGGCAGGCGCTGGTCGGCGTTGGCCAACTGCGGCCGCTCGCCGCAGCTGTTGCCCCGAGCTGCGACCGGCCGTGCCGCGCGGCTTGGAACCTACCGGCTGAGTTCGGGCGCCTCGAGCTGTTCGTGGAAGTCATGCCGGTGGCGCCGTACGCCCTCCAGACCTTCAGCGTCACAGCCGTCGACGGCGGCGGGCGCGTGAAGCTGTTCTGAGGGTTCGTCGCCTCCGCGGGCCCAAAAAGGGCCTTCTAGCGCGCTGGCGGCTCGTTGGGTGCGTGACGCTGCGCCCTACCTCGTGCATCGCGCATGCCGTCCTCAGTCGTAGCTGATGGTGACGCGGTTGCCGCTTGCCGCAGAGGTGAGGGCCGCGTCGAGCACCTGCGTCTCGCGCAGGCCGTCCTCGAAGTCAGGTCGGATGCGCTCACGGCGAACCACCGCGTTGACGAAGTCAGCAACGGCGTGATGGAACGAGTGCTCGTAACCGATGAGGTGCCCCGGCGGCCACCACGCGTTCATGTACGGGTGGTTGGGTTCGGTAACGATGATCGTTCGGAAGCCCTGGGCGTGACTAGGGTCGTGGCGCGAGAAGACCTGCAGCTCGTTCATGCGCTCCAGGTCGAAGACGATGCTGCCGTCAGAGCCGTAGATCTCGAAGGTGTTGTGGTTCTTACGCCCTGGTGCGAAGCGCGAGACGTCGAACGAGCCAAGCGCGCCGTTGTCGAACGTTGCGACCAAGAAGGTAGCGTCGTCTACCGTGACTTCGCCAAGCTCGCCTCTACCACCTGAACCCGCAGAGAAGGTGGCCGCGCCAGCGCCGGGCAGGGGCCGCTCCTTGACGAAAGTGGTGCTGGTGGCGCTAACGGTCCTCACTTCGCCAACCAGGTAGCGCGCCAAGTCGATCAGGTGGCTGTTCAGGTCGTGGTGAGGCCCCGAGCCAGCGCGTTCTTTGCGTAAGTGCCAGGTTAGGGGGAACGAGGGGTCCACTATCCAGTCCTGAAGGTAGGCGCTGCGCCAATGATAGATGGTCCCTACGAAGCCCTCGTCGATCAGCTGCTTGGCGAGCGCCACGGCTGGCACGCGCCGGTAGTTGTGGTTCAGATAGTGTGTAACGCCCGCGGCCTTGGCGGCCTCGAGCATCGCCCGCGCTTGAGTGCTGTCCAGCGCGAGGGGCTTCTCGCAGAAGATGTGCTTGCCGTTCTCCGCCGCGCGGATGGCGATCTCGGCGTGGAGGTCCGGTGGGGTGCAGATGTCTACGACGTCGATGTCAGGGCGTGCGACCGCGGCGCGCCAGTCAGAGGTCGTCTCCTCCCAACCCCAGCCGGAAGCGAAGTGCTTCAGAGACTCCTGATCTCGCCCGCAGGCGAGTTTCATGACGGGGGTAGTCGGCAGGTCGAAGAACCGGCCGGCGTTGCGCCACGCGTTTGAATGGGCCTTGCCCATGAAGTTGTGGCCGATGATGGCGACGTTGAGGGTGCTCACGCTCGCTGCTCCTTCTCATTCAACGCAAGTTGGTGGCGGTGCGCTCGAGGCTGGTTACGCTTCTCCGCAAGGACGAGGCGACTTAGGTGGGCTCATGGTAGAACCCGCCGGCTGTTACTACAAGCTTGGCCTTGCCGAGGTCGTCGGGAGCCAATCGGGTTCAGGCCGGCGCCCGGGCAACAGTCAACCCGATCGGGCCGCTTCAGTTCGCGAGGGCTGCGCAGCTCCTTGCCCCGCAGTACCCAGCTTGGAGGTGAAGCTGTCAGCCACGCGATTAGCCCCCATCGCCAGCAGCACCGCACGGGGCCTGAGCATTCCGAGCAGCCGACCATCGTCACCGACGACGGCGGCAGGCAACTGGCTGTCGCCTAGCGGCTCCATGGCGTCCTCGAGGAGCATGTCCGCGGCCAGCGTCAACGCTTCCTCGCGCAACAGTTCAGCTACCGGGCGCTCCGGGTTCTGCCCGGCATCGTGGAACGAGACGGTGCCTTGGTAGCGGCCGCGGGCGTCCTGTACGAAAGCGGCGAGGCCGTTGCTGGCGAGCAGCCGGTTGGTTACGTCGGATCCGCGCTGCGCCAAAGAGACGGTTACCGCGTCCTCCATGATGTGCCTGACGCGCAGCACGCGCGCGCGGTTCACGTGCTCGACGAACGCGCGGACGTAGTCCGTTGCCGGGCTCAGGACTATCCCGGCCGGAGTGCTCACCTGCACGAGGCGGCCATGATTGAGGATCGCAACGCGGTCACCGAGGCGCAGGGCCTCGTCAAGGTCGTGAGTGATGAAGACGATGGTCTTCCTGAGGTCCCGCTGGATGCGCATGAGCTCGTCTTGCATCTCGCGGCGAATCAGCGGGTCGAGTGCGCTGAACGCTTCGTCCATGAGGAGCACGTCCGGGTCGGTGGCCAGGGCGCGGGCGAGTCCGACACGCTGCTGCATGCCGCCAGATAGCGCCTGTGGCCTGGAGTGCTCATAACCGGAGAGACCAACGACTTCGATCCAATGCCCGGCCCGCTCGAGGCGTTCCTCCTTGCCCACGTTCCGGACGCGCAGTCCGAAGGCGACGTTCTCGAGCACCGTGCGGTGGGGCAGCAGTCCGAAGCGCTGGAAGACCATCCCGAAACGCCGCCGCCTGGCGTCACGCAGCCCGTGAGCGTCGAGCGCGAGCACGTCGACGTCGCCGACGGAGATGCTGCCTGCCGTTGGCTCTATCAAACGGTTGAGGCAGCGTACGAGCGTCGACTTGCCGCTGCCTGACAGCCCCATGACGACGAAGGTCTCGCCGCGTTCGATGTCTAGGGAGATGTCGTACAGCCCGACGGTGTGGCCGGTCTGCTGGAGGACTTCCTCCTTGCTGCGCTCTTCGCTGAGTTGAGGCAGGATGCTCGCGGCTTGCGGGCCGAAGACCTTGCTGAGGTTGCGGATCTCTATGAACGCCATGTCAGCCCGCTCTCTCGCCCGTTTCCATGCGCTTGCCGTAGCCGGCCGTCACGCGGTCCATGATGATCGCGAGGATGACGATCGCGAGGCCTGCCTCCAACCCGAGGCCGACGTCGCCTCGCTGCAGGCTGCGCAGGACCTCTTGACCGAGCCCGCGGGCGCCGATCATCGAAGCCACCACGACCATGGCTAGCGCCATCATGATCGTCTGGTTTATGCCGGCCATGATGGTGGGAACCGCGAGCGGCACGCGCACCCACCACAGGAGTTGCCGCTCGGACGCCCCGAAGGAGTCTGCGGCCTCGACGACTTCTTCGTCGACGAGGCGCAGGCCGAGGTCAGTCAAGCGTATGACGGGCGGTGCGGCATAGATGAAGGTGGCGAAGATCGCGGCCACGTTGCCGAGGCCGAAGAACATGACCACCGGCACGAGGTAAACGAAGCTTGGCATGGTCTGCATGGCGTCTAGCACGGGCTGGACCCAGCGTTTGAGCCGGTCGCTGCGCGCCAACGCTATGCCGATGGGAATGCCGATCAGCACGGTCGCCGAGGTAGCGACCACCATGATGGCGAGCGTGGTCACGAGCTGCGGCCACAGGCCGAACGCGCCGACGAGCACCAGAAGTCCAGCTAGCAGGGCCGCCGGTGCGACGCGCTTGCCGCTGGCGTGCCACACGAGCAGGCCGACGAGAATCACTACCGACCACCACGGTAGCCAGTTGAGGAAACGTTCGACTTGCACGAGCACGAAGAGGAGGCTGTCCGTGATGCCGCGGAAGAAGTCGCCGTAATTCGCGACGAGCCAGTTGACGAATGAGTTCGTCCACTTCCTCAGCGGGACGCGCCAGCCGTCCGGAAAACTGCCTGTTAGTAGGTTTCCCATCGCTCAGGGCCTACTTCAGCGCGGTCTTCACGCGCTCTGCAACGGCCGGGTCCAGCCCAGCGGTTTCGAGCCAGCCAGTCCACTCGTCTGGTGCGGTTTGGAGGAAGTGCAGGGCGGCTTCTTTCGGGGTGGCGTCCGTCTCCTGCATATGAGCGAGGACCTTGTTGATCATGGCGGATGGCGTGTCGATGGCGTTGAGGAAGGCGACCACCTCGGCGGGGACTTCGTCCTTGAAGCTCTTCCCGAGGGCGATCACGGCGGTGGAAGCCGGGTAGCTGCAGGCCTCGGTGGCATCCTGCGGAGTCTGGACGTTAGCTTCGATCTCGGCCCAGCAGGCGTCGGTGTAAGGAGGTTCCTCGAGGCGGATCATGTCCAGCTTGCCGAGGACCCAGGTAGGGCTCCAGTAGTACCCGAGCCAAGCGTCGCCGCGAAGGTAGGCGCTCTCCATCGAGGCCGCCAGGGCGATGGCCGTTCCGGGGAGGAAGTTCGTGAAGCCGTCGGAGAGCCCGTAGGCGGCGAGCTTGACGTTGTTCAGCTCCTCGCAGCGCCAACCGATGATGCAGTTATAGAAGCGGCCCTTGTTTGGCTGTTCCGGGTCGCGGAAAAGGCTCGCGTACTTGGGTAGGTCGGCAACGCTCCTTAGGTCTGGAGCCGTGGCTGCTATGCCGCGGTCGGCGTCACCCTCCACCATGTAGCGCGGGACGTAGAAGCCCTGGATGGCGTCATCGAACACCGCATCCAGCTCGAGAACGTCACCAGCGGCAACGGCCGGCGCCCAGAAGTCGGGAACGTTGTCAAGCCAGACTTCCATCACGACGTCGATGTCGCCGCGAACGGCGCCGCGGTACATGGGGACGGTAGACCCTGGGATCGAATCCGTTGCGCAGCCGAAACCCTCCTCGAGAACGAAGCGAGCGATGTTGTTCAGGACCTGAGCGCTGTCCCAGTCGAGTTCGGCGAAGACTATGGGCTTGTCGTAACCGCCGCAGGTAGCTTCCTGGGCGCTGGCGAAGCTTCCGATGAACAGCGTTAGGGCGAGGAGGCCCGCGACGAGCGGGCGCGTGAACGACTTGGCGTCGTGTGGCATGAGTGATCCTTTCAGAACTGACAAGGACGGTACACGCGAGAACGTGCGTCTAGGGGTGCCGATCCCGGACCCGCTCGACGTTAGTTGCTTCGTTAACTGGCGACCTCAGGCACGTCGAAATCGGGAGTCGGGAGACTCGGGACGGCGGTCGCCGGGAAGCGTTCGGCACGTAATGGACAGCGAATATTGACGCAGGGTGCACCGAAACGTTGGGGCGGGCGCGACTCTAGGCGGCCTGTTCAGTAAGCCGGGAGTCGGCGCGGACGCTCACTGGTATAGCACAGTGCGCCGTTAAGGCGCTCGCTCGAGCTCTGCGCCGTGCGCTTGACAGGCCGGCATGTAACGCTGAGCCCAGGTGTCTATCGCGTCGATGACGCCGTGAAGTTCGCGGCCAGCCTCTGAAAGTTCATAGCGGGTCTTGGGTGGCATGGTCGACTCGACCGTCTTGATCACCAAGCCGAGGTGCTCGAGCTGCTCCAGCCTTTGGGCGAGGGTAGTAGTGTTCGCGCCGCCCACGGCGCGGCTGAGTTCATTGAAGCCGCGCGGCGCCTCTAGCAGCGCGCGAACGATGTGAAGCACCCACTTCGCCTGAAGCAACTCGATCGAGTCGTAGACGGGGCAGTGGGTGTGGTTCCCTTCAGCCGCAACGTTCATGGCGGCACTCTAGCACACATAGCACTCAGGCGACTAGTCTACTTGACATTCTAGAGCACTCGATGTTATGGTCCCATCAAGGCAGGGGCGTTGTTGAAGAACGACCGCCCCGCCACACCCAAACCACAATCAAGGAGTTCCAAGATGAGCCTAAACCTAGACACGTCTCACAGCAGCGTTGAGTTCGCAGTACGCCACATGGGCATCGCCACCGTACGCGGTCGCTTCGAGAGCTTCACCGTTCAAGCCGAGGTGGACGACAACGGTCTACCAACCTACGTTTCGGCCGAGATCGACGCCGCGAGCATCAACACCGGCAACAAGGACCGCGACGCACACCTGCGCTCGGCCGACTTCTTCACCACGGACGAGTTCCCCGTCATCAAGTTCGAGTCCACCAGCATCGTCAAGCGCGGGGACCAGGTCGTCTTCGAGGGCGGCCTGACCATCAAGGGCATCACGAAGCCCGCCACCTTCCAGGCCGAGGTCAGCGACTTCGTGAAGGACCCATGGGGCAACCAGCGCCTGATGGCGGAGGCCTCCGGCAAGATCAACCGCACCGACTGGGGCCTCACCTGGAACCAGATCCTCGAGGCCGGCTCCTTGCTCGTCAGCGAAGACGTGCGCTTCACGATGAACATCCAGCTTGTCGCGCAAGCGGAAGTGGCTGCCTGAGCAAGCGCGCGCCAACTGTCACAGCTCGGCCCGCGCCAACTGTTTGACGCCAAGCCATAAGGGCACGAACGCCGTGAGAAGCGTCAAGCCCACTAGCACGAGCAAGACCAACGCCCCCTCTGGACTAGTCCAGTAGGGGGCGTTCGGGTTTCGTAGCGCCACCCATGCTGGCCGCGCAAGCAGCAGCGTAAGCAACACCGAGTACGCCATGCCAAGCCCAACGAAGGTGAGCGCGCCAGGCGTCATCGCCAGCTCGTTCGGGTTCGTGTAACTGAAGCGCGGGTGCGACGCGCCAAGACCGACGGCCAGGCCCGTCAAGCCAACGGCGCTCAAAGCGGCAGCCAGCGGCGCGCCGAACGCCAGCGTGGGACTCAAGTCGAGGACGCGGCCGGCCGCCACCCCCAAACCCAACGCGAGCGCCACCATGAGCGGCAAGGTGAACAAGAACTTCGCAAGCACCAGGTCCCGCTTGCGGACCGGCTGGGTCTGCACGAGCCAGTAAGTACCAGCCTCGTACGACACGCTTGGGTAAGCCACGCGCAACGCAACGCCTGCCACGATGAAGCTCACGAAGGCGATGTTGAGGGCGCCGATGATGTCGCGGAACTGTTGCGTCGGCAAGTCGATCGCGGCGAGACTCACGAAGTAGACACCCGCTAGAGCCGCAAGCACGATGACTTGGCTCCACTGCTGGACGTCACGAAAGAAGACCCGCATGTCCTTGGCGATGATGGCGCCGATGGGCCCCAATCGACTGCCAAGGAACATCTCCCACGCAGGCGTTCTGTAGGAAGCGCGGGTGCGAGGCGCAGGGGTCGTGTCCAAGCTCTTCACCCAACCGCGCGAGAACGCCAAACGCGCCAGTGCGCCAGTGAGAAGCAGTCCGCCGACGGCAACGCCGACTAGGAGCAGCACGCTGATGGCAAGGCGGCCGTCCAGGGCGGCCCAACTCGCGCTGCTCGCCCAAGCAGGCGGGAGCCAACCGATCTCTAGCCGGGCGAAGGCAGCAAGGAAGCGCTCGAAGGCGTCGCTGTCCTCCGGCCTGATGCGCGCCAGCTGCTCGGGCCGCAGCGCCCTAAGCCCAAGCAAGGCAGCTGCCGCGGCGCTGATGCTAACGGCCGTTGCCACCTCGCGCACGCGGCCGGCGGGGGAGAGCCGTACCAGCAGAAGGGCAAGTAGCGCACCGAGGGTTACCGGCATGGCGTAAAGCGCGGCTGCCGCCACTGTTCCGACTAGGTAGAAGAGCGGCGGGGCATGCAGCGCGGCCCCGACGCCAACGAGCACAGGTAGCGTGAAGATCAGCGGCAGACCCGCGGTGTTGACGAAAAGCTCGAGCACCTTCATGCCGAACACGGCCGCGGTTGAGGTCGGCTGCGCCAGGAGCAGTTCGAGGTCCTCGCTGCCGTAAAGGGTGCCTATGCTCGCGATGAGCACGCTGAAGAGCACCGCCGCCATGAGCATCAAGAAGAGACCCTCGAGGCTGCGCTGCGTTACGGCAGGCGCGATGGTTCCGATCAGCGGATAGGCGTACAGCCAAGCCACCCCGAAACGCACGAGCCGGAAACCTAAGTAGGCCGCGCCGCCGACGAGGCTCAACGAGAACAGCAGCCAACTCGGGCGAGCCGCGAGTGAGCGCAGGGCGCCACGGATGCGTAAGTTGGCGAGGGTCACGCTGGCTGCTGCGCTTGGTCGTCTGCCGTGAGGCGGAGGAACAAGTCCTCGAGCGTCGCGGTGCTCGACTGCTTGGTCAAGGCCCGCAGCTCAGCCATGGTGCCTTGAGCCACCAAGCGCCCATGGTTCACGACCGCCACTCGGTCAGCGACCTCCTCGGCCACCGCCAACGTATGCGTGGTGAGGACGACAGTGCGGCCGGCGGCTGAGAGCTCACGGAAGAGCGTCTTGACCTCACGGTGGCCCTGCACGTCGAGGCCGACCATCGGTTCGTCGGTGATGAAGAGCTGCGGTTCGCCGAGCAGCGCAACGCAGAAGGCGAGCCTTTGGCGCATGCCGTGGCTGTAACTCTCGGTGAGGCTATCCGCGTGCTCCGCAAGTTTGAAGCGCAGGAGCAGCTCCTCGATGCGCGCGTTGGGGGCGGCCTGACGCCTGACACCAGCCACGTACCTGAGGAGCTCGCGCGCCGTCACCTTCGGATAGAACCACGCGCGGTCAGGAACGAACCCAACGGCGGACTTGGCAGCCTGCGGCGCGGCCAACGTATCGTGGCCAGCGACTCTGATGGTGCCGCTAGTCGGCTGGGCCAACCCTGTGATGCAGCGGATGGTCGTCGTCTTGCCTGCGCCGTTAGGCCCGAGGAGCGCGAGGACTTCACCAGGGGCGGCGGTCAGCGTTAGGTCGTCGACGGCTAACGCGCGGCCGTAACGCTTCGTGAGGTTGGCGATGCTTAACAAAGGGCACTCCCGAGGCAGATGTTAGCCACCCCGGGAGTGTTCGCGTGCTGAAGTTTGGCACAGGACGCCCGCGCCCCAGCGTTCACGGCAGCAAGTAGCGCCACTCGTCCGACATGAACTTCTCCTCGGCGAGGGCCTCCGCGCGCGCCAGCTCGTCGGCGGTCACTGGACCGTCCGTCAGTCCGTAACGCTGCTTGAACGTCGCGACCAGCCGGTCGATCACTACCTCGCGCGGGAGTTGCGTCTGCTGCCTGAGAGGGGCAACGCGCTTGTTGGCGCTCACGCTCCCCTTGTCGGAGAGCTTCTCCCGTCCGATCCGCAACACCTCGAGCATCTTCGCCGGGTTCATGTCGTAAGCCATGGTGACGTGGTGTAAGACGGCGCCGCCGCGACGCGTCTGCGCCGCGCCGCCGATCTTGCCCGCGACCGACGAGATGTCGTTGATGGGGATGTACTCAGCTTCGACGCCCAACGACCTTAGTCCCTCCAACACCCAGTCGTCCATGAACTCATACGAGTCGATGAACGACATGCCTTTGACAAGCGTGTCTGGCGCGTAGATGGAGTACGTGATGGTGTTCTCCGGCTCGACGAACATGGCGCCGCCGCCTGTGATGCGGCGCATGACCGAGATGTCGTGCTTGGTCGCGCCGACCGGGTCGACCTCGTTGCGGACGGACTGGAAGCGCCCGAGGATCACCGCGTTGCTCGACCATTCCCAGATGCGCAATGTCGGCGGCCGCTTGCCGGCCCCGACCTCGTAGGTCAGGACCTCGTCGAGTGCCATGTGGAGCTGCGGCGCCTGCGGCCCGGCGCGGACTAGGCGCCAGTCGAGCCCGTGCCAGCGCGGCCGGAACTTCGCGAAGCGGTCGTCGCTCATACGCGCTCGCGCGGGCTGCCGTCGTCGACCGCGCGCCTTACGGCTACCGCTACCGAGTTAGCGTCGAAGCCAAGCATCACGGTGTCCTCTGGCAGGCGTGAGGTTATCAGGCCCGCCAACTCGTCTGCGCTGGCGGTGGCCGGCGCACCTTCTAGCGCAGCGACGATCGCCTCGAGCGCTTCCGGGGGTTCCAGGAAGAAGTCGCCGCTCACGTGGACGTCGGTCAATGCTCCGCCTGACACGCTCAGGTCTACCACCACTAGCTTGCCGCCTGGGTGCTTGTACTCGCCGTGTAATGCCATGCCTCCGATGATAGCGCCGCGTGCGGCAGCGCACGGTTGACCGAGGTCAATGCAGAGCGCTGCACTCGGGAATAGGCTGGAAGCAACCATGGTTGATCACACGAATACCTTCACTTCCCCCGCCGTGGGTACGTTCACGGCGGTTCCGTCCGTGGTGCAGAAGTCTCGCGTTACGGTCGAAGTCAAGACTGAAACGCCGTTCCTGCCGAAGGCGGCGTTCTTCCTCATCTCCGTGGCGTCCCTCGCTGGCGCCTACTTGACCGGCAAACTGCACGGTGTAGACGGCGTCGCCCTCGCCTGGCGCTGGCTGCAGTTCTGGGGCCTTGCCTTGCCTACCGGCATGCTCGCTTGGCGGTTGTTCTACTTGCGCGGGCAGGAGTCCGGGCTCGACGTTGCCCGCGTCTCCGGCCTGCATGCCGATCTGCTCGAACGCGTCAGAAGGGTGAGCCGCTACCTAGCCCCGCTACTCGTGGCTGGCGCTGGAGCCTCGCTCTTCTTGCCGTACCTAGCTACGTGGACGGCCGTTGCCTTGACGGCAAGCAGCCTGGCGCTCGCCGCGCTGATCACGCAGGCGCACCGGAGCCGCGCCGCGGCGCTGGCGGCGTTCTTGATCGGCGCGGGCGCGTTGGGGCTGTGGGGCTGGGGTGACAGCAACGGACTAGGGTTCCTCGCCGCCGTGAGGACCGTTCACCTCTTCGCGTTCGCGGCTTGGCTGGGTGGCGCGCTCTTCAACCTCGGCGCGGCGGTTCCGGCCGGGCGCAAGAACGCCAACCTCGATGCCGTCGTAGCTGGCGCCCGCCAACTCGAGCGCTTCAGGTGGGTGGTCAGGACTTCGCTGCCCACGATCATCGTTACGGGCGTGTGGATGGCCTTACGCTACGGCGGCGTCACCAGCCCGTTCTGGCAGAGCGGTATCGGTTTGCTCGTGCCGTTCAAGCTGTTGCTCATCGTGGCGTTAGTGGTCATCTTCATCACCTGCCCCCTGTACCGGGCCTGCTCGCCGGTGCGTGGGGTGTGCAATCTCGACGATCTTGGGTCAGACGCGGGGTGACGGGCGGTGTGCGGACCACTAACGCGGCCGCGGCTGATGCCGCGGGTGGAGGCATGTTCCAGCGGTTGGATAACCGGTCCACGCCATGCTCGCTTGGCCTCTTGCGGGTAAAGGAGCGATTGGCTGGCATGCCTCTCGGCGCGACCCTCGAGGTGGTTACGCGCGATAAGTTCGCGCCTTACGAGGTGCCCGTCTGGGTCGAACGCGAGGGCCTCGAGCTCACGAGCATCAGGCACTCGGGTTTCTGGCTGTTCGGCAGCACGATCTTCCGGATCCGCAAGACGGTCGCCGTCAGGGCTCCACGCCGCAAGATCGCCTAGGAGCTCAGCGCTGGGTGGGGCTGCCAGCGGCGGCGGGGCCCGCGAGCCATTACGGTTGCGAGCTTCAGGACCTCGTCCCACTGGCGCTCCAGCACGCTCGTGGCTTGCGCCTCCGGCGTGCCGAGGCGCCGCTCGTGCCTGCGTAGGCGGGCGGCCACCGCGCCCCTGTACCTCTCGGCTAGTACCAACTCACGCTTCGCGCGCGTGAGTGCGACGAACAGTACGTTGGCTTCTACCGCCTCCTCTTCGACGTTCGCGTGCCCGATCCCGAGGTTTTCAGGCCCCAAGAGGAAGGTTCGTTTCGCTTCGCGACCCTTGGCTTTGTGGATGGTGCTTAGCACCACGGCGTTGGCGGCGTCTGCTTGCTTGAACATGCGCAACGTGACCTGCTCGAGCTCGGTGTAGGTGACCACCCGGTCACGGATCAGCCCTCCGATCGCCGCGATGGCGCTGCCATGCGGGCGGCTCGCCAGGGCCTCGAGCATGAGGGCAAGTGCGCGGTGCGCATCGGCGTTGCGTTCCTGAAGCTCGCCCAGCCTAGGATCTGCGAGGTACTCGAACTCCAGGCGCCTGTTCTCCGCTTGAGCGTGCCGTTGCACGACCTCGGTCGCAGCGCGTGGCAGCCGGTCCTGGTCGGGGAAGATGCGCCTGGCCAGGTCGAGCAGTTCCGCCGCCAGCTCCTCGCCCAGGACCGTGGCTGGCACGCCAGCCTCCGCCATCGCCATGGCAACGCCAAGTAGTGGCGCGTTCGTGCGAGCCATGACGAGGTCGCCTGGGCGGGCAGTGCGCGCGAGGGCCGACTCGGGTATGAAACGTACGCTGCCAGTAGCCGCACCAGGCGCGGACTCCATCTCGGGAGCGAAGCGGCGGGCAAGCGCGACGTGGCGGGTAGGGCAGCGGTAGGAGACCGACAGCGGCAGAACGGTGGCCGCAGCCTGCTCCTCGATGCGCTTCAGGGAGTGCCTGTCGGCACCAGCGAAGGCGTAGATGGCCTGGCGTGGGTCGCCCACGAACAGGGCACGCGCCCCAGACGCGACCAGGCGCATGACGAGCGCTAGCGTGACGCGGCTGAGGTCCTGCGCCTCATCCACGCACACGAAATCGTAGCGCTCGAGTTGCAGGCGCTGCACTACCGGCAGGTAGACCATGTCAGTGAAGTCGACGGAGCCGCGCGCCGCAGCCGCCGTGCCCGCCTCGAGCAGCGGGTTCAATAGTGCGTGCAGCTGGGGTAGCAGTTCAGGGATGACCGGGCTGGTCAGGCCGTAGCGCGGTAGCAGCGCGGCCACGGCCGTGAGGTCGTGCGGCGCGGTTAGCTCAAGGCGGGCGAAGTTGGCGAGCGCTGCGAGGTAAGCGGCTATGCCAGGACGTGCACTTTCGTCGACCTGGTCGCCTATGCCTGCGACTAGTTCGCGCGCCAGGCGGCGGTACTTAGACGCGTCCGGCACGGCTGCCCCAACGGCGGCATGGTGCCGCGCTAGCGCGGAGCGGCCGAGGGCATGGATGGTGGTGGCGTCCACGCTGTTGGGTAGTCGCGAGCGCAGTTCGGCCGCCGTCGAGCGGTTGAAGGCGAGGAAGCAAGCGCGCGTGCCACCGGGGAGGCGCCGAGCGACCTCGACGAGGGTGGTGGTCTTGCCGCTACCAGCGGTTGCCATCACCACCGCGTGACCACGTGAGCGCTCGACGTGCTCGAACACGGCAGCTTGATATGCGCTTGGCGCCGCGAGGCCGCTCAGTGGTCGTGCATGAGCGTCCGGAGTTGAGGCGGCTCGTTCGATCGCCACGGTAAGAACCTCCGCTCGCAGCATTTCGCGAGTGGAGGTCAAAGTCATCGGGTTGTGGCCTAGAGGTTCTAGGCAGTCGACCGAGGCGGCCGCGCCTCGGTGGCCTTAGCCTTGGTTAGTGCCGGGGGTGGCCCCCGTTACGGGCGGCGTTGGCCGTCGCGGCCGGTAGCGCCCGGGCGCCTGCCGCTCTGCTCACGGCTACCTGGACCGCGTCCGCCTTGCGGCCGGCCACTACGGGCGTCGCCCGCCTGAGGCGCACCAGCCTGGCTGCCACTCCGGTGGTCGCGGCGTTCGCCACCACCTTGGTGGTCGGGGCGTTGGCTGCTCCCGTTCTGGCTACGGCCACTGCCTTGGCGGTCACCGCGGGGCGCGCGGTCGCTGCGGGCCGCACTGCCGCCGTCCGTTTGGCCGGACTGGCTGCCTGCTGGCCGTGGGCCGCGCTGCGAGCCACCGTTGCGCCGGGGGCCGCGGTTGCGGCTGGAGCCGCCGTACGAGGGGCGGTCGGTTGTGCCGTCCAACGCCTCGAGCTGGGCGGCTGGACCAGCGAAGCCGTCCACCGGGCGGCGCTCAATGCGCATGCGCAGGCGGCGCTCGAGCTGCCTCACGTTGTCGAGGTCGTTGACCGTGACGAACGTGAGCGCCTCCCCGGAGCGTTCCGCGCGGCCAGTGCGGCCGATGCGGTGGGTGTAAGCCTCGGAGGTGTCGGGGAAATCGTAGTTGATGACGTGCGAAACGCGCGCCACGTCGATGCCCCGGGCAGCGATGTCGGTCGCCACGAGCACGTGGTAACGGCCCTTCTTGAAGCCGTCGAGAGCTTCTTGACGGCGGCGCTGTGAGAGGTTGCCCTGCAGCTCGGCCACGAAGTGGTTGGCCTTATCGAGCGTCGCGGCAAGGCGCTTCGCGCGGTGCTTCGTGCGGGTGAACACGAGGACCGAGCGGAGGTCCTTCTCTTTGAGGAGGTTCAGGAGCAGATCGGTCTTGTTGATCTCATCTACGGGGATGAGCGCGTGCTCGATCGTCTCGGCCGGAGCCACACGGTTGATGGCGACCTTGAGCGGGTCGGTGAGCAGCTCGTCCGCGAGGTAAGAAACCTCGGATGGCATGGTCGCGGAGAAGAGGAGGCGCTGGGCCTCGACCGGAACGGCCTTGAGGATCTGCCGGACGGGGGGCAGGAAGCCCATGTCGAACATGTGGTCGGCCTCGTCGAGCACGAGCGCTTCGACCTGCGTCAAGTCGGCGTTGCCGCGTTGCATGTGGTCGAGGAGTCGACCAGGGCAGGCGACGATGATGTCGGCGCGACCGCGCAAGGCTTCGATCTGAGGCTGGAAGCCAACGCCGCCATAGACGGTGGCGCTGCGCAGCCCGGTTGCCTGACCGAGGGTGCGGAACTCGTCGTTGATCTGCTCGGCAAGCTCGCGCGTTGGCGCGACTACGAGGGCGCGCACTTTGCGGCGCATGCCGCGGCCGCCGTGGCGTTGACCTTCGGGGCCGGCGCCGAGTAGTAGGCGGTGAAGGATTGGCAGCACGAAAGCGGCGGTCTTGCCGGTACCGGTCTGCGCCAGGCCAAGCACGTGGCGGCCGCTCATCGCGGCTGGGACGGTCTGCTCCTGGATGGGCGTGGGTTTCGTGTAGCCTGCGGCACGCACGCCGATGGCTACTCGCGGGTCCAACTCGAACCCGTCGAACGAGATCTCATTTTGCATTCTGTGGGGTATTCCTTCCTGGCCAACCACGAGCCAGGAACCCCCCAGGGCCAGCGGATAGCGGGGGTAACTATACGACATCGATCGCGCTCCGTAGTGATTTGGCGGACAAGCCGCCACCACCGGCTCGAAAAACGCGGCTTCAGGCAGGTCGAGTGTGCCGTTCCCCAGGGAACTCGGGCACGTCGGCGCGGCCCGCTTCTGGCATGGCGATGTCGCGCAATATGCCCGCGATCACCTGAATGGTGCGTGCCTGGTGGTTCTCGCCGTCGAACATGGCGTCGTGGTCGAGGTAACCGCCTGCGCCGTTGTGGGTCATGGGGCCCATCGGCACCTCGACGAGGCGGCCCGTGCGCTTCAGGCGGTTCCAGTACGAGTTGCGCATGATGGCCCAGCGGCCAGGGAAGAGCGCGTGCCCTAGGCCTGGAAAGGGGTCGGAGGAGCCAACCAGGTGGTAGACGCGGTCGAGGACGTTGAGTCCTGCCTCGCTTGCCATGACGCCTGCCAAGGAGACCATGGCCATCGGCGCGTCCAGTGCCCGCTTGAGGAATGGCGCGGCCGCGAGCCCGATCTGCACGCCGCCGCTGTACCCGACGATGGTGATCGGCACTCGGCTGCCTGGCTCGTAACCGGCTTGCAGCAACGAAGTCAGGATGATCTGCGCCTCACCGCGGCCGTAAACGCGCCCGTACCGCGGATCTGCCGCGACGAGCACCTGATACAAGTTGCGGATGTTGATGCTGAAGGCGAGTAGCGTGTGCCGCCCTTCGACCTTGAACTGGAACATGCGTCGCCAGAAGCGCCCCAAGAGAGGCTCCTCGAGGAGGCTAACGTTGCGCACCGAGTAGGGCATGAGGTCGCCGAGGATGACTGTGTCTGGCAGGGCATCGGACAGTCCATCGAGCAGGCCCTGCACGTCGTCATAGTTGGGGGCGCCGACCTTGGCGATCCCGTCAAGATAGACGACGAACTGTCGCGGATGCTTGCCCTTGCCGATGGGCCGGTAAGGGCCGACGCTCTGCTCGTGCGGGTGCTCGAGTCCCTCCCCGTACCAGCCAGCCCACCAACCAAGCGCTTCTATTGGCGAGAGGAGGAGGGAGAGCAGCGCCGCGAAGACCAAGACGGCTATGAGCACGCCGATCACGTCTGGCCGCCACGCCGCCGCCTGGCGGGCTTGGGTGGTGCTAGGCCTTCGTCTGGGGCGTCATCGATGAGGTCGCGTAGCCCTCTGACGTCGGTCACGAGCTTCACCCCGGCAGCCTGCCTGCGGGCCACGCGCGCGAGTAACAACAACGGTCTCCCTATCGTGCGCTGCAGGGTGATGAGCAGTAGCGCACCAACAGCGACTGCCAGGACGGCCTCCCAGGGCGCCAGCTCCAGCCCTTCCGCCACGCTGAGGACGGTAGCGCCGATGCTCCAGATCCACAGGAGAACGGAAAGCGGTAGCCCGAGGTAGGGGAGGAAAACGAGGAAACCGAAGAGACGCGGCGCCTGTCCGAGCGCGACCATGCCGGCGATGAACGAGAACGGCGCCTCTGAAGCGAGGGCGTAGCGTGCCACGACGTAGACGCTCAAGGCGAAGAAGAGATACGTGAAAGCGAAGATGATGGCCGAGATGACGAGCGAGATGGCGAAACGCCGCGGAGACACGCGGTTGACGAAGAGCACCACGCTCTCGCCTATGGCCTCCGACAGCCCGGCCGCGAACAGCACCCCGAATGCCAAACTGATGGCAGCTCCGCCCAGGCGCAGCAACTCCGTGGTGCCCGGTTGGAAGAGGAGCGTGTCGCGGATTAGCGCTAAACCCGTGCCGAAGTCGAACATCATGAGAACGGTACCAGCAAGGCGCCTCCTTGAGCGGCGCACGGTGATGTGCTAGCATCTTACAGTTGTCGGCCCCGAGCGGGCCGCTATGCCACTAGCCTGAACGGCGGTCAAGGGCCGGGCCCGGGGCCGCGTGATAGGAAGAACGAGGAGCAACGTGTCACAAAACGCATCCGCGATGAAGCGTCACCGCCAGTCAGAACAGCGGCGCCTCGCCAACCGCGCACAGAAGAGCACCATCCGCACCTTCACCAAGAAGGCCGTCGCGGCTGCTGAAGCCGGCGATTTCGCGGCCGCCGCCAAGTACCAGAAGGTCGTCCAGGGCCTGGTTGACCGCGCCATCAAGTCGTCGTTGCTTCACGCCAACGCGGCCGCCCGCCGCAAGTCGCGCCTTGCCAAGCACATCAACGCGCTGCAGAACCCAAGCGCCTGATCGACTAGCTACCACCGATTGACTGGCAGACTCAACTGGCGGACCTCGGTCCGCCAGCGTCGTTCGTCCATGCGACAGCGTGAGGCACCGCCCCGCGGGGCGCTGCTATGCTCGCCCACGTGACGAACGCCAGCAGCGCCGAACCCGGCGCCTCAGCACCAGCATCACCGCCCGCTCGCGGCGGGCCGCGCATCATCCTCGTGCGCACGAAGGAATCCGCCAACATTGGCTCGGTGGCGCGCGCGATGCTCAACTTCGGACTCACTGAGCTGTGGCTCGTCGCGCCACGCTGCCGCATCGACCACCGCAGTTACGACCTCGCAACGCACGCCGAAGAAGTCCTAGACGACGCGAAGGTCGTCGACAGCCTCAAGGAAGCCATCGGCGACGTAGGCATGGTGTTCGGGACCAGTGCACGGCCTCGCAAGGCGGACAACTACCCGATCGTTACGCCGAACGAAGCCGCGCGGCGCTTGGTCCAAGGTACGGCGGTCGTGTTCGGGCCTGAAGACCACGGCCTAGGTAACGAGGAGTTGACGCTGTGCCAGGCGCAGATCGTCATTCCGACGCGCGACTTCTCCTCACTGAACTTGGCTCAGGCCGTACTGGTCGTTGCTTACGAGTACGCTCGCTCGCTTGGCGACTCCGCAGGGCCAGTCGAGCCCGTGCACAGTGACGACCCCCGACACTCCGCCGTCACCCGCGAGCAACTTGAGCAGTTCTACGCCCAGCTCGAGGCGACGATGCTCAAGATCGGCTACACGGACGAGCGGCGTGCGCCTGGCATGTTGCGGCTCTACCGCGGGCTACTCGACCGCGCCAACCCGACGGCACACGAAGTGGCCGCGTTACGTGGACTACTAAGCCAGGCGGCTTGGGCAGCCGACCAGCCGCCCGGTCACTTCCTGGCCGCTAGGGACGACTGACCTACAGCCCAGCAAGCGCCTTGGCGTGAGCTAGCACCTCATCGAACATGGCCTCGGTTAGCCTACCGGTGTTCGTGTTCTGAAAACTGACGTGGTACACGTCCACCAACGTCAAGGCGCCACTGGCAGCGGCGCCAGGCAGACCGCTCAAGTCGTGTACCGCGCCATGCGCGAACTTGTTGGCAGCCAACGTCGTTTGAAGGCCCCGTGAGCGCCACGCACCCACTGCGGCGTCGTGCCCGATCTTGCCCATCGCAAGTGCGACGCGTGCGTTCTTGACGCCGTCCAGGTCGTGATGAAGCCATCTCTGACATGCAGCCAACTCCCCGCGCAGCGGCTTATTGCCAGGCGGAACGCAGCGCAACGCGGCCGTGATCCACACGCCGCGTAGCTCCAGGCCATCGCCGCGGCTGACCGCCACTGGACTTGAAGCTAAACCGGCACGGTAAAGGGCGGGGTAGAGGAAGGCGCCGGAAGCGTCCCCCGTGAACATGCGACCGGTGCGGTTGCTACCGTGGGCGCCCGGCGCCAACCCGACCAGTAGCAGGCGCGCGTTCAGGTCGCCGAAGCCCGGTACTGGCGCGCCCCAGTACTCCTCGTTCACGTAGGCCTTGCGCTTCTCCCGGGCGACCCGCTGACGGTACTCGACCAGGCGCGGGCAGAGCTGGCATGTGGCTAGCGCAGGCGGGTACGGGTCGAACGCCGAGGCGCGGTGCGGCATGGCTGCAGCCTACCCGAGGGCGGCGGTTGCCCTCGCGGATGCCTTCTGCAGCCAACCTGCACCCAACCAGGTATCCACGAAAGAACGAGAAGCGGCGCTTCCGTGGAAGCGCCGTCCTCAACGTACTTTATTTGGTGCGCCCGAGAAGATTCGAACTCCTGACCTTCTGATCCGTAGGCACGTCCAGGCATCGGCGGTAGTAGGAGCTACGAGGCGGGATGTGGCGTTCTGGACGCGTTCTCAGCTCGGTTCGACGCCCGAACTGGCGTCACTGGGTGCCGTTGGAACGCGAAAGCTGGTGCCTTCTGCTACCAAGCTGCTACCGAGAATCGCGCCGATGCGATCAGCCACGGCGCGGTGAGTCGAGTTGCTTCCACGCAGGTAGACCTTGGCTGTGAAGCGCGGGTCCGTGTGCCCCAGGCGCTCCGCTAGCGCGTGCAGGTTGACCCCGGCATCCGCCAGGAGGCTGCCGTGGGTGCTGCGGGTGGCGTAGAGCTTGATTTGGTTCACGCCCGCGGCCTTCTGCAGGGCGTTGAACTGGCCGCGCAGCGACGAGCGGCCCCAGATGGTGCCGGTGCTCGTGGGGAACACCGCGTCCAGGTCCTCCCAGGGTGGCGACTCGCGGCCCAGGGCCGCCTGGCGAGCGTTCACGTCCGCCCTGATGGCCTTGAGGCGCTCCACGTGCTCACGCTGCCGCGCCAACGCGCCCGTGGTGATGTCGTCGATGGGCACCACGCGGCTAGCAGCGTCCGTCTTACCGCCCGCTCGCAGCTCGACGCGGCCCTCGACCTCAACCGCCACCCGCTCGACGGTTATGGTCTTGTCTTTGAGGTCGACGCTGGACCATGCGAGGCCCAGCAGCTCCTCGGTGCGCAGGCCAGTGCCTAGGGCTACCAGCGTGTAGCGTGCCGCCTGGTCATCCACGCTGAGGCAGTGTCGGACGACCTTGCCGATTTCGTCCTCACTCCACCGCTGGATGGCCGGCGCCTCGACTCTTGGCGGGTCGATCACGGCAACAGGATCTCTTGGGATGAGGCCCTTCTTGGCCGCGTCGCGCAACACCATGCCTACGTGCAGGCGGACGCGGCGCACGAGCGCCGGGGACGCCCCGCCACGCGCCAAGGTGAGGAGCAGCCGCTGGATGGTGCTGGGTTCGATGTCGCGGGCTCTGAGGGTCCCCAAGTGAGGCGTGGCGCGCTGCAGCACCCACTTGTAGGACGAGGTCGTGCTGGACTTCCAGCCGCGCAGCGTCTCGCCAGCTTCGAGCCAGGCGTCTACGAGGTCCTGGAAGGTGCTGTTGTCTCCGAGTTGCGCGCCGCCGTGGAGGGCGGCTTGTTGCTCGAGCAGCCAGGCTTGCGCGTCGCCTTTCGTGCGGGTCGTCTTGGTGCGGCGCAGCGGTTGCCCGCGCTCGTCGAACCCGACGATCAGGGCGGCGACCCACGTGCCGCGCTCGGGACGCTCGTACACTGCGCCCTCACCTGGAGCGCGGCGATTACGCTTGCGAGCCATGCCGCCTCCTCTGCGCGCCAAGCCTGACTAGACGACCGCGCCACTTGTGCGGGCGCGTGCCTAGACCGTCAGCGTTGCGAGACATGGATTCCCTCCGTCCGACCGAGTTGGCGGTGCGCAGGACCGCGCCGCCAACCCGTAGCAGGTGGTCGGCCTAGCCTTTCGCTGCTGGCTTCTTTCGGCTAGCCGTAGCCGGCGCCTTCTTTGCAGACTTCATCTTCTGTCTAGGACTTGCTGAAAGGGCGAGGGACTTCGGGTCGATCTTGAAGAACGTCCCGATCTGGTAGATCGGCAGGGTCAGTGGAGGCATGCCCGCCCGTCGCGTTACGTCCGCGATTACCTCCCGCAGGTACGGGTAGATGATGACCGGGCCCATCTGTGATGCAATCTTGGCGAGCTCAACGTCGACGTCGAGCGCTGCATCCTCAGAGATGGTGACGGTGATGCGCGTCTTCGCCGCGACGGTGAGCGATGCCGTCTCGGGCGCTTCAATCACGAGTTGAAGCGCTGCTACTATCGCGTCTTTGGCCACACGCCCAGTCGAATAGTCGAATCGCAGGGTGGGTTCCGCGGGGCTGTCGGGGGTGCCTTGCTCTGCGGTCCGCGCCTGGGCAGTGCGCCCGCGAAGGTCGTCAAAGTGAAGTTTGACGATTTCCACGACGCCAGGGTCGATGTGTATGTTGCCAACTCGGCCTTGCTCGGCCTCAGGCGGCTGCGAGGTATTCATTGTCACCCTTCTCCTCGCGCGCTATCCAGTCGCCGGGTCGACCTCGCCACGGCTGCGACGAAGGTGCGGGTCTTCGCCGCGGGAGAGGCTTGCTCACGGAGGTAGTCACGGTGAGATTGTCGTCTTCCACTTGAGCTCGCGCCTCGACCTCTGCGATCGGCATGAAGGATAGCGGCACTACGGGGAGGACCGCGACTATCGCGTCGGTTTCGGGGTCGACGATGTCAACGTCGAGTCGGTATCCGAGAGCGGCGACGTATCGGGCGAGCACGTCGAGCGTCATGGAGATGCCCTTGGTCGATTCAATCTGAGACACTCTGGACGCCTGGACGCCCATGACCTTCGCTACTTCTGCCTGAAGCATGCGTCGAGTATCTCGCGCCTTCTTCAGGCTCGCGCCGATGTCGGCGTTAACTTCCTCCCAGAGGAACTCGGCGAGTTCGGCGCTAATCTTCTCATCTTGGGGGATCGCATTGTTCGCGTGAGTGTTCGTCATCCTCGGCTCCTCTTGTGCTCGTCGCAGCATTCTTGGGCTTTCTTGATGAGGCTCGAGTTGGCCTGGTTCCTACCGTTGTTCTTGATCTCAGCAGTGGCTAGGTAGTAGACGTTGCCGTCCCGGAACAGGTAGATGCGTAGGGCTCCGCTGTCGCATAACTCCCGTAACTCCCAGATGTCTCCGTCTATGTGGCCAAACATCTCGGTGTGGGCTAGTTGTGGTCCCATGAAGCTGAGGTTTCGCTTCAGCTTCTCGAACTTCTTCGCGCATTGCTTGGACAGCCCTTCGAAGAGCGTCCTGGCTTGGTTGGTTGTCCCCCCGTGCCAATGCCAGGTGACCTGGTAGGGAGACTTCATTGCCCACGCCCCACTTTAGGATTTCCTAAGGTGCAGGTGTCCAGAATATGACACACGCATGCCTCTGGTGTGAAGCCCCAATGCAGGGGTAATGAAGAACGCATCGCCCTGAGATCCTCTCCCTCGCTCACTCTCGCCCTCAATTCGCCCCTTGCTGCCTAAGCCCCCCTCAGTTCGTCCCGTGGTTGCCGTTGGTCATCCCTTCAGGAGCCTGTGTATGACTTTGCCGAGGACTCTGCTGCCGTCTGGGGCTTGGAAGTAGCGGGGTTCGCCGTCGGGTGGGCTCATAGCAGCGTGACTACGGTTGCGACCGCAGCGCCAGTGGACGCGAGGAAGACGAGGCAACCACGTCCGGTTGCTGCGGCTCGTGGCGTGTGCGTCCCCGCGCCATGCTGGAAGACGTGCGAGATAACTTCGCTGATCTCAAGGATTCGGACGTACGCCTCAACGTAGTCCTCGTGCTCGAAAACGCCGGCCGCGTCGTTAGCGAGCTGCGTGTACATCAGTTCCTGTTCTTCGACGTCCTCGACAGTCATCGCGTACCGGCGTTCTTCTTGGACGCTTCGGTACGTGGGGAGCGTCAGCTTGATGCCGCGGAGGCCCTCTCGAACCTTCTCTAGCAGCTCTTCCTTCGAGTAGCCCCGTGCGTAGATTGCGGCTTCTTGCTCTTCTCGGAACTTCGCCCAGTCTGTCGCCATGCTTCCCCCTCGTGCGCGCTTAGAAGCCCAGTGCCTTCGTCACCTGAAGCCGGGTGCTCGCGTCCAGTTCGCGACCATGACGCCACGAAGCATGGCCGGAGTCTCCTCGTCAATATGAATCGGCGCGTGAGCCGCGTTATACGACATGAGCCACGCCTCTCCGTCTCGCTCGGAGTACACCTTGAGTACCCCCATGTCTTCGTTTTCAAGCCATGCGACGACGATTTGCCCAGGCTGCGGCTGTAGATGTTCGTGGACAATGATGATGCTGCCCGGCGGCACCCATCTTCTGGCGTCCTCACTAACCATCGAGTCTCCTGTGACCTCAAGCAAGTAGAGATCGTCAGGGCGGTACGTGCCGAGGAAGTAATCTGCTACGCCCAGGTAATCGACTGGTCCAGCAACTCCGCTGCCGGTTACTCCCGCTGAAACTGTCCCCAAGAACCGCACCGGTTGAATCCTCCCCCTTGTCGGCTCGGCGTCGACTTTTCCGGTTAGAAGCACATCTAGGTCTTCTGGAAGCGCATCGACAACCCCTGTGCCGATCTTGTCGACGAGCCAGATCGGAACTGAGTAAATCCGACTCAAGCGGCGGGCAGTGTCGCTGCTCATGTTCACTGGGCCGATTGAGTTCTCGATGTTGGTGATCGTTGTGTGGCTCAGCCCAGCGCGTGAGCCAGCCTGACGCGCAGAGGGAATTCCGCGCCGCAAGCGCAGTTCTTTGAACAGGTCGCCAGGGGTGACAGGCCCCTTAGTGGTCGTCATGATTGCCACTCTAGGCGACGCGCTGTAAAGCCAACCGACCATTACGCGCCACTATAGCCGAAACACTGGCAAGTGTAGTTGACACTCAATGAGGTCAGGTGTAAACTCAACTTGCCATGCGAGAGAACACAAAGACCCCCCCGGCAATGCGAACGCCGCAGGAGCTTGCCGCCGCCCTCGGGCTTCAGCCGCAAACGGTAATGAAATTCTGCCGCGAGGAACGCATCAAGTGCATCCGAGTCGGCAGACTCTACCGGATTTCTGCCCCTGAGTTCGACCGGGTACTACGCGAAGGCGTGCCGCAAGTCCCCGGCGAACAGAGTGGCCCCGCAGTGTCAACTTCCCGGCAAGCACGCACCAATAACAGGAAGGAGGTGTCTCAGTGAGTCCTGATCTTGAGCGTGTTCAGTTCCTGAACTCGTTGTCGTTCCTCACGGCGCAAGAAGCCGGAGAGTTGCTGCGCACCGGCAGGCACGAGATTTACCGCCTCGTGCGTGCCGGGCACATCGCCTGCACGCGGTTCGGGAAGAAAGTCGTCATCTCCCGCGAGGAACTCGACCGCTTCATGCGCGAAGGGCACGTGGTGAACACGCGCCCCATGACCAAGCAGGTGAGAAGGCACCTCAGCAACTAACCGCCAAGAAGCAGGCGCGCTTACCGCGCGCCTAGGCTCCTGCCCCGAGGTTGCACTCGGGAACCCTTGAAGGGGGAAAACCATGAACAGTGTAGCAACAAGTCGCCTCGCCGCGTTACACGAGGAACGCCACGACCTCCTCGAACACATGCAAGACCTCCTCGACGAGGCTGCTGCGCACGCCGCGGCGCACCCCACGCCAATGGACCAGTGGATGGATGCCCGCCGCCGCCTGAATGCGGAAGCCGCGCGCCTCGGAATCGTCAACGAGCAGATCGCAGCCCTCACGCTGGGCCGCGGCAGCCGCAGTTTGCCGACGCGCACGCAAAGCCAGCAGGTGGAGCGATGACCTCGACTCTCACTCGCTCCGACTTGGCTGCTTCCGTCAGGGCGCACCAGGACGCGCAGGCCAATCTGCGGCGAGCGGACGCGGCGCATTGCGCTGCCGCCGACGCGGCCACGGACGCACGCCTTGCGCTCCTCGCCGAGCTTGAAGCCCGCCAAGCACACCGCGTCGTCGTCGCCGGCCACCTCGTTGAGGTCACCGAGCGTCACGGCGTGCGCGGCGTGAGCGTCACCCCCGTAGAGGTGCTGCCGTGAGCCGCCTCGACGAGATTCGCGCCAAGGGCTGGACCTCCCATTTGTTGATGCTCCGGGCCAAGCAGACCGGCGACGTGCTCCTCGCCGCCGAAGCTGACGCGCAAGCCGTCGTGGAGCGCCTCCGCAAGGGGCCGCACAAGCTCCTGCCGCTCGAGCCCACCGTCGTGATCGAGGCCGCCGCGCGGCAGTTGGGGGTGCTCGCATGAGCGACCTCCAAGTGACCCTCTACGTCTTCGCGTTCTTCTCCGGCCTCTCAGTCGTCCTTGGCGTCCTCATCGCCGTCCATGACGGCATCGAGTGGCTCATCAACAGGAGGAGAGCATGACCCTCTACTGCCACACCCCCGGCTGCGCGCACGCCGAAGGCATCGAGGTCGCCTGGGTCGGCGTGACGGACACCGACCCCGGCTACCTATCCACCGAGGTCTGCCCGCGCTGCAAGCGCGACCTCGAAGAGACGCCACCCCCAGAGGAGGGCGAGGAATGACGCGCATCGAACTGGTGAGCCTGCGGCTGCGGAACTTCAAGGGCGCGACGAGCTTCGAGCTGATCCTCGACGGCCAGTCGGGGTCCGTCATGGGCAGAAACGCGAGCGGCAAGACCAGCCTCGCTGATGCCTACAGCTACCTCCTCTTCGAGAAGGACAGCTCTGGCCGCAAGGACTTCGACATCAAGACGCTGGTCGGGGGTGTCGCCCTCTCTGGCGTCGACCACGAGGTCGAGGGCGTGTTCCGCATCGACGGCGAAGAGCTCGTCCTCAAGCGGGTGTACGCGGAGAAGTGGACGAAGAAGCGCGGCTCCGCTACAGCCGAGATGACGGGTCACGAAACCAGCCACTTTGTGGACGGCGTGCCCGTCACGAAAGGCGAGTACGCCACGCGCGTTTCGGAGATCGCGGACGAGGCCACTTGGCGGTTGCTGAGCGACCCTGGGGCGTTTCAGGCGCTGCATTGGCAGGAGCGCCGCAAGGTGCTGCTGGACGTGTGCGGCGACGTGTCTGACGCGGACGTGATCGCGAGCAACCCCGAGTTGGCTGACCTGCCTGGCGTCCTCGGCAAGCGCAGCCTCGAGGAGCACCGGAAGGTGATCGCCAGCCGCAAGCCGCAGCTCAACCGCGAGCTGCAGGAACTCCCGGCGCGCATCGACGAGGTGCAACGCGGCCTGCCTGAGCGCCCCGAGTTGAGCCTCAAGCAGGTCACGAGCGGCTTGGAGGCGGCAAGGGCCGCGCACGCTGACGCCCTGGCAGAGCTCGCCGCGGCCAAGGCCGGCCAGGGTGACGCGGCCGCGGAGCGCAAGCGCCTGCGCGAAGTCGAGGACGCCCTGACCGACCTCGAGCGACAGGCGCGCCGACGGGACGAGGAGGCCGCAGACAAGGCCCGCGGCAAGCTGGCGGACGCCAAGCGCGGCCTTGAGGACGCCAAGGAGCGCCTCGTGCGCTGGGAACGACAAGCAACCGACCTACAGAGTGATGTGGCGCGCCTGGACGCGCAACTCGTGGAGCTGCGTGAGCGCTGGGCGGTCGTGAACGCCCGCAAGGTCGACCCGCACGTTGACGGCACGTGCGCGGCTTGCCATCAGGCGCTGCCTGCTGAGCAGGTCGAGGAGGCGCACGCCGCCGCCGTGGCTGAGCTCAACGGCCGCAAGGCGCGCGAACTCGCGCAGATCACCGATGACGGCAA
The DNA here is from genome assembly GCA_035703635.1 of Trueperaceae bacterium. Taxonomy (GTDB): domain Bacteria; phylum Deinococcota; class Deinococci; order Deinococcales; family Trueperaceae; genus JAAYYF01. The sequence goes on from DASSXV010000072.1 coordinate 30,838, forward strand.
GAGCCTCAAGGCGAAGCGCGAGAGTGTGGCGGCCGAACTGGCAATGCTGCTCGACAGGGCCCGCAACCAGACGACCGGCCTGGCGTCACTGCAGGCGGACGTGGACAAGGCCACCGAGGCGCTGACCAAGGCCGAGACCACGGTCACTGCCGACGTGACTCGCACCAAGCCTTACACGCAGTTGGCCGCCGAGCGTGATGACCTCACGCGCCGCATCGAGGCCGTGATGGCCGGCGATCCGGCCGCCCTCACTGACCTAGAGGCCCGCGTGGCCGAGCAGCTGCAGGCCATCGCGCTCCTCGAGCAGGACGCTCAGGCGCACGAGGCCAGAGCCAAGGGTGAGGCGCGCATCGAGCAGCTCAAGGAGCAGGAGCGCACCCTGGCCAAGGAGTTCGAGGAACTCGAGCGCCAGTTGCACCTCTGCGAGTTGTTCGTGCGGACCAAGGTCTCGATGCTCGAGGACAAGGTGGCCGCCAAGTTCCGGCTCGTCCGCTTCAAACTCTTCGAGAACCAGGTCAACGGTGGCATCGCCGAGGTCTGCACCGCCACCGTCAACGGCGTGCCGTACGAGAGCGTCAACCACGCCGGGCAGATCGCGGCGGGCTTGGACATCATCCGCACTTTGCAAGAGCACCACGGCCTTTCCGCCCCAGTCTGGGTCGATCAGGCCGAGTCAATCAGCGACATCCCAGCGACTGGCGCGCAGCAGATCGCGCTCGTCGTCAGCCCCCAAGACAAGCAGCTCCGCGTCGAGCTGCAGAAAGAAGCGGTAGCAGCATGAGCGGAGATGTAACGAAGTCAAACGGAACTCCTGGACAGGCGCTCGCCAAGCCCAAGGCGACCCTCAGTGAGCGGTTCCTGGCCGACGTTGAGCGCCAGTTCCTGGCCGAGATGGGCCGCGGCACTCAGTTCACGGCCCTCGAGCAGCGCCTCGTGCAGCACATGTACCTGTCGGTCGACCAGGCGTTGAAGGCCGCGGAAGAGAAGCGCACGAAGGGCTGGACGGAAGAGAAGCTCGCCACCGCGGCTGACGACCCGCGCGCCTTCACGTGGCACCATGTCGACCGTCAGAAGCTGGCTCTGGACACGGTCCATCGCGTGAGCCTGGGCCTCGATGCCCTCATCCCGAATCACATCTGGCCGATCGCTTACTTCAACAGCGCTAAGGGCTTGTACGACATCGACTTGCGCGTCGGTTACATCGGTCGTGATTACGTCACGCGCCGCTTCGCGATGGACACGCCCATCGATATCGCCTATGAGCTGGTGTACTCGACCGACACCTTCAAGGCGTTGCCGCGCAGCTCGTCGCGTGAGGTCGAGGGTTACGAGTTCGAGATTACGAACCCCTTCAACCGTGGGGATATCGTCGGTGGCTTCGGTTACATCGTGTACGACGACCCGCGCAAGAACCGCCTAGTGCTCGTCACGAAGCGCGACTTCGACCGCGCGAGGGCGGCTAGCAAGAGCGACTTCTGGACCAAGAACGACGTCGAAATGCACCTCAAGACCGTGTACCACCGCGTGGTTGGGAAGATGACGCTGGATCCCGCGAAGGTCAACGTCGAGGTGCTCGCGTCCGTCCTCGAGGATGACCGCGACGTGGTTGACGTCGCGCACGTCGAGGTCGAGGTGGCGCACCGGAACGTCGCTAACCGTCAGTTGGTGGACGTGCAGCCGGCCACAGTCGACGTCGAGTCGGCAGGCGAAGCCGCAGAACCCGAGAGCCTCTTCGCGGAAGCCACGCCGGGCTTCTGATGCTCAAGTTCGAATCGTTCGCCAGCGGGTCCGCTGGCAACTTGTACCGCGTCACGGCCGATGGTCACGCCCCACTCCTCATCGAGGCGGGCGTGGCCTACAAGGCGCTCCGCAGAGCCCTCGCCTTCCAGGTCACGAGCCTGGCCGGTTGCCTCGTCTCCCATACCCACGGCGATCACAGCCGCAGCGTTCCCGAGTTGCTCGCAGCCGGCGTGAGCGTCTACGCGAGTCCGGAGGCAGGCGAGGCGCTGGGTGTGGACCGGCGCCACAACTTCCACCCCGTCCTCGACGGCGAGCAGTTCGACGTCGGCGGCTGGACAGTGCTTCCCTTCGACCTGGTTCACGACGTGCCTTGCCAGGGTTTCCTCATCCAGTCCAAGGGCGGCGAGAAGCTGCTGTACATCACGGACACGGCGTACTGCCCCTGGACGTTCTCAGGTGTCAGCGTGGCGGCGATCGAGGCCAACTACAGCCGCGGCATCCTCGATCGCCTCGTCGAGCAGGGCACCCTCGACCGGCACCACGCGGCCAGGGTCATTCGCAACCACATGTCGATTGAGCACGCCGCGCAACTCCTGCAGGGCCTTGCCATGCCCAGTCTGCGCGAGGTGCACCTCTTGCACCTGTCAGGCGGGAACAGCGACGAGGCCGACTTCCAGCGGCAGATCGAGCGGATTGTCGGCGTGCCCGTCTACGTGGCAGGCGAGGGGGTGAGGGCGTGAGCGGCGTCGTGCAGCCCCTCCTCGCTGGCCTCGAACTCAAGCACACGATCGCCAGCAAACGCGGTCAGCAGTGGGTCGAGCAGTGCACCCATTGCGGCACCCTCGTGTGCGTCAGCAGCGCGGCGGGCCGCGCCAAGAGCGCACCGCTCGGCGCATGCCCCGCCTGCGGCGGCATCAACTGGTCCCTCCAGTACGTTCCTAGCGACGGCATCGGCATGTTCAAGATCGACAAGGGGCAACAGTGAAGCGCCCGATCATCGTCTGGAGTGACCCGCCGGCCGCTGAACCCCGCGTCCGCCGACTCAAGCACGGGCCTTACGTCACTGCCTTACGTGAGCGCCCAGGGCAATGGGCTTGCCTCATGCGCAGCGAGGACCCCCAAACCCTCCGAAACATGCAAAGCACCCTTTACGGCCGCGGTTACAAGCGCCTCGCCGCCCCCTACGCGCTCCAGCTTCGCGTCCGCGCGACCGGCGGGGGAGATTACGGACTCTGGGCGCGCGTCGTGGAGAAGCCGTGACCGCCCCGCGCTTGCGTGCCTGCCCGCACTGCGGTGGTTCCCTCCGGCCAGCGCGCCAACCGTGGCCGCGGCCAGGCACGGCCGCCGCCCGCATCCTCGACGCCCTCAACCGTTTCGCGCCACTGCCGCTCGGCCTCACCGACCTCGCCGACGAGATCGACGCGAAGCCCAGCACCGTCTCACAGCACCTCACGCGACTCGTCAGAGCCGGACTAGTGCAGCGGTGGAAGGCCGGTAAAACCGCGCAGTACCGCGCCGCCACCGGCCTCGACATCGACACCAGCTACCAGAGAGAGGAGCGCCCGTAGATGGCCGAGAAGCGCTTCATCGCCCGTCGCATCACCGAAAGCGACAAGATCCGGATCCTCGCTAACGAAGGCAAACTCCTCGCCACCAGCGTCTACATGTGGCTCCTGCCGTACACGGACCGCGCTGGGCGCATCAACGCCAACGCCTACTACCTCAAGGGCGGCGTCTTCCAAGGCTACGGTTTCACCCTCGAGGAACTCACCGCCGCCATCGACGACCTAGCTCGCGTCGGCCTCGTCCACCTGTACAGCAATGGCCGCCACGACCGCATCATCCAGTACGCGAAGTTCCACGTCGACGACGGCGGCTTCAACAAGCCGCACGAACGCGAAGCGGCCAGCACCTTCCCAGGCCCAGACGACGCCGGGAGCGTGTCAATCACCACGACGGGAACGGGAACCCACGAAGGACGAGACAAGGTACCGGACAAGGTGCGAGACGAGGTACCGAACCCCGCCACGACCCCGCCAAAGCGAAGCCCGGAGGAGCTTAAGGTTGAGGTTGAGCTAGAGCTAGAGCTTGAGCTTGAGAATAACCCCCCTACCCCCCAGGCAGCCGGCCCGCTACCCCCGCCAGATGTCGAGGCTGCGCCTCGACGCGCTCTAGGGAAACCCCAAGACGGCAAGAACAAGAACGGCAAGGCACGAAGTCCCGCCTTCGACCCCGCCAGCATCGTCCTCCCGGAGTTCGTCAGCCCGGACGTGTGGCGCGACTTCGTCGCCGACCGCAAGGAGCGTAAGCGACCCCTCACGCCCCGCGCCGTCGAACTGACCCTCGCCGATCTCGCCAAGACCCCCTTGGACGCCGACGAGATGCTGCGAACGTCCATCAAGCGCGGCTGGACGGGCGTCTTCCCACTCGACCGCAACAAACCCCGCGCCTCCCCGGCGCGTGACCTGCCGACAGCAGCGGACTTTGAGCGCGTCCCCACCAACGCCGAACTGCTTGGTCTCCCAGGAGGTGACCAGTGAACCACACCGCGCTCTACATCGATGCACCCACCCCCGAGCAACTGCGCAGCCTGACACCGCGCGACGCGCACGAACGGTACTGCTCCGCCGGCTGGATCGAGCAGGTCAGCGAGGACGGGTACACCGCAATGCTCAAGTGCCCCTACTGCGCAACGCGAGCCGCTGAGACCGAGTTGCGACTCGCCGTCGAAGCCAGCGGCATCGGCAGCCGCTACCTCGACACCACCTGGGCTGACCTCGACCTCCCCGACCCCCTACCCGCCCTCAAGGCGGCGAGTGAGCGCATCACCGAGATCATCACGAGCGGCCACAACGCCCTGCTGGCCGGCCCGCCCGGCACCGGCAAGACCCAAGCCGCCACGCTGCTGCTCAAGGCCGCCATCGCCGAAGGCCACACCGCCCGCCTCGCCAACATCGGGCACACCGCCATGACCGTCCGCGCCGGGTACGACGACCACCAGGCGGGCGACAGCGAAGCTGCCGTCGTCGAACGCCTCGCCCGCCCAAGCCTGCTCGTCATCGACGACATCGGCGCCGGCGAAGCAGGGGAAGGGAAACTCGAACTCCGCATCCTCTACTTCGTCCTCGAGCAACGTCAGAACGCGAGGCGCGCCACTGTCCTCACCAGCAACCTCACCCCGCAGCAGGTCACGGCCTTCCTGGGGACGCGCATCACGAACCGCCTAATGCCGTTGGAGACCTTCGTGTTCAATCACGGCCGCAACTTCCGCACCCCCAAGGGCACCAACGCCTGGCGGCCAACCACCCCCGAGGCCACCCGATGAGCCCCGTCCTCTGGATGCTCGTCGGCGCGTGGATAGGCGCGCCAATCGGCGTGCTCGCCATCGCCCTCTGCCAGGCTGCGGCCAGGGGAGACGCGCACTTGGACCCCACCAGTCGACGCCAAGCCGAGATGGAGCAACGCGTGTGGGACGCCGCGAACAGGAGCAACGAATGACGCCCAGGAAGGAGGCCGACCATGGCCAGACGCTCGAAAGCCACACCTAAAAAGCTCGGCGAGTTCCTCGACCTCCTCGCCACCAACGGCAACGTCACAATCTCCGCCCAAGAACTCAACCTCGACCGCCGCAAGCTCTACCGCC
>DASSXV010000011.1:0-37140 GCA_035703635.1 Trueperaceae bacterium
GACGTCGATGACCGACTCGCGCTTGTAAAGCCCACGCTCCTCCGGCAGATAACCGAGTTGCTCACCGTCCTCCGGCTTGAACGGCCGCCCAGAGATGTGCAGCGTGCCAGAAGTTGGTTGATAGATGCCCAACAGTGCGCGGATGGTAGTGGTCTTGCCTGAGCCGTTGCTGCCGAGGAACCCGAAGGTCTCGCCCCGGTTGACGTCGAAGGACAAGTCCTTGATCACGGTGGTCCGGCCGAAGTCCATCCGGAAGTGCTCAACGTGAACGAGTGCTTCGCTTGTTGACTTGATCACGTGCCGTACCCTACTCGCATGCACCGGGGTTTCCAGTGACGACTGGCACCCGCCGCCGCTGACGAACCATAGCGTGCGGCCCACCAGCGGCCTTCGGTGGTGATCGGGCCGGCGACACCAAGCGCCCCAACCAACCCCTTGCATCCTTGACGGCCACAGCCGCCCGAACGTAAACTTGCCTTTGCGTCCTGCAAGGGACACCCGTGCGCCGGCGGCCCCAACGAGCCGCACCCAACCGCCGTCACGGACAGTCCGGGGTGTAGCGCAGCCTGGTAGCGCACTTGACTGGGGGTCAAGTGGTCGTCAGTTCAAATCTGGCCACCCCGACCAAGAGAAAACGACGTCCCGGACGTCACACACAGGAACCCCCGCGCCGAGCTGCTCGGCGCGGGGTTCGTCATACTGTCCCAAACCCGTCCCGGCGTGTCGGCGGCAGGTGCGTGGTGGGAAGCCGTAGCATTCGCATGACGGGAAGAAGGGCGTTCCGGTAAGGGAGCCAGGACTAGCGTTGGGCCTTTCCATCGGCTTCCAACGAGGTCCGGAGCCGCTATAGTCTCCCCCGGCCCGAAGTCGGCGACGAACATGTCCTGCAGTTGTCGCATATTAGCGCGAAACGGGCCTTCCTTTGCGGCGAGTTCCAGAACATAAACTCTTCATTGGACACTTTTCATTCCTGAGCACTCTAGCTCAAGCAGTCATGTATACACCGAGGCGGGGGAAGTCCACCTTGGCCGAGGCAAGATTGTTGCTTGGCTCGATTGCGGGTGGAAGTAGGATTGTGCTCCATGCCGCCCGACTCTACTGCGGCTTCACTTCTTCCTGAGCATTAAGCTGATTAGTCCGCAAGCCCCCATCGACTTTACTTATGCCCTATAATGTCCAATGTGGTTAGACATTCAGAGGATGCCTCAAAGCGCCATTTAGCAGAAGCACCGCCAGGCTTCCTGGTGGACTCTACCTGGCTCGCCGCAAGTGGCGTGAGCAGAAGACTCGCCCACCACTACGCCGAACGAGGCTGGCTCGAAAGTGTTGCCTATGGGGTGTACCGCCTACCCCTCCCCCGGGGCGCCGCCGCAACTCCCACCGCAGATTGGGTTGTCCCGCTCCTGTCAGCGCAATGGCTGGGATATGACGTTCATATCGGTGGCCGCACCGCGCTCACGCTTCATGGCTACGCTCATTATCTGACCTTGGGTGGGCAAGCGGTCGCATACCTGTACTCCGACAAGCCCCCGAAATGGATGAAGCGCCTCGACCTGAGCTCGGAACTGCGCCTTCGTTCCAAGAACCTCTTCACTGACCCTGAAATAGGCCTGGAGAAAGCCCGGCCAAGCGAAAAAGGCGGCGGCCTCACGGCCTGGGAACAGCCGGTGACCCTCTCCACCCCCGAGCGCGCCATCCTCGAGACGCTCGACGAGCTACCGCGCAACGAGGGGTTCGGCGCCATCGACGCCACGTTCGAGAGCCTCGCCAACCTGCGCCCCAGGCTCCTGACCTCGCTGCTGAAGGAGTGCCGGTCCGTGAAGGTCAAGCGCCTGTTCTTCGTCTACGCCGACAAGCACGCCCACGCCTGGCGCAAGCACCTGGACCCGGAGGCGTTCGACCTAGGCTCCGGCGACCGCGCGCTCACGAAAGGCGGTCGCCTGCACCCGCGGTACCGCATCACCGTGCCCCAGGACCTGCTACCGACCGGCGGAACGGACCCCGATGGCGCGTGAGCGCTACATGGCGCAGGTGCGGCTGCTCACCCGCACTCTGCCGCTCATCGCCGAGGAACCGGTGTTCGCCCTCAAGGGCGGGACCGCCATAAACCTCTTCCACCGCGACATGCCGCGCCTGTCGGTCGACGCCGACCTCGTGTACCTACCCATCCAGGATCGGCAGGAGACCCTCGCCGGCATCGACGCCGCCCTACAGCGCCTCACCCAACGCGTGGAGCGAAGCCTCCGCGGCGCCGGGGTGCACGCCGCCGGGCGCACCGATGAGGTCCGGCTCAAGATCCGCCACGGCAATGCGGCCGTCAAGATCGAGACCTCCCCGGTGATGCGCGGCACGGTGAAGCCGCCCGAGACACGGCGCGTGACCCCACGCGTCGAGGACGAGTTCGGCTTCGCCGAGATGACCCTGGTAGCGTTCGAGGACCTCTTCGCCGGCAAGCTCGTGGCCGCCCTCGACCGCCAGCACCCCAGAGACCTCTACGACGTCAGGCTGCTCTTCGAGCACGAAGGCATAACCGACGAGCTGTTCCGCACCTTCCTCGTCTACGTCACCTCCTCGAACCGGCCGCCCCACGAGCTCCTCGACCCCCGACGGGTCGACATCGAACCTGTCTTCCACGCCGAGTTCGCCGGCATGACCGTGGACCCGCTGCCCTTGGCCGAGCTCGAGGCGGCGCGCGAGCGCCTGGTCACCGAGCTCCGTGCCCGGCTCGACACCAACGCCATGCGCTTCCTGCTCTCACTCCATGACGGCGCTCCCGACTTCGACGTCATCGGCCTGCCACAAGCAGCCATTCTGCCTGCCGTGCGCTGGAAGCTCCACAACCTCGAACGCCTCCGGAACTCCGACCCAGAGAAGCACGAGCGGCAACGCGCCGCCATCGAGGAGCTAACCTGAGGGCGGCCCACCAAAACCGGCCGCTGGCGGACAGGGCCAAGGCTGCAGTTCAGAAATACGGTAAGCCGAACCGGGGCCCAAGTGTGGGCCCAACGCGCGAGACCTCAATCGAGTACCCACACACGGAGGAGAAAGAGCACCCACATCTCCCCTGTCCCAGACGCACATAACCGCCCTCAACCGAGGTGGGAAGCACGCCCACTAGATTCCTGGGGGGTCAAGTGGTCGTCGGTTCAAATCTGGCCACCCCGACCAGAAGACCCCCTCACAGACGCAAATGTTGTCAGGCGGGTTCATCTTTGGCAAGCGGAAGGAAGTCTAGCGCCACTACCACTCTTGATGGCGCCGTAGGGCAGTACCTGGCTGACCACCACCAGCGCCATGCCGATGCGTCGCCGACGTAACGTACTCTCCCCACACCTACCTCACGCGCCGCAGGCTTGCCGATCGCTCGTGGCAGCGCGTCCGGGCCTTTAGGGACCTCACCCTTGACCGCCCCGGCGGCTGCAGCGGCCAGTTCCGCAGGTGCCTAGTTCAGCCATGATCTGTAGACCAGGTTGTTCAGCTCCATGCCGTTCACCTGGTCCAGCGGCACCGCAACACAGGGGGCATCGTCTTCCGGCGAACGGGCCTCCGTGATGGTGCACCTAGGCAGTGAGTTGCTGATGGCCTCCGGGTCCAAACCTGCCCCTCGGGAGTTAGCGAGGCGAATAGACCCGGTGAACCGGCGGTCCGCCGACTATTACAGCGTCCGTCTCGAGAAGTCCTACGGCGGTCTTTCGGAGTTGTGCCTTGGTGGTCACACGCAGCCCTCCTTTTGTTCTGACAGCGGATAGGCCCTAGACCGGAGCCTCTTGGAAGTGGCGCCTGACGGCGGGCCACAGCGCTACCACTATGGTGGCCGCCCCTTGGGCCAGCAGAATCGGTTGGAGGAAGAAGGACAGTATCCTCATCTGCACCAGTATCCAGACGATGAGGGCGCCGCCCACGAGGATGGTGCCGAGCCACGCTCCGTGCGCACCCAGAGGCCGGACGAACGCCCAGGAGGGTTCAAGCCACAGGCCGACCACGAGCAACAGTGAGGCCAGCCCGAAGAGCGCGAAGAGAATCAGGCCGGGAACCAGGTAGTTGGTGAACGCGCTACCGGCCAGAAGAGAGACGGGCATATCCAGGATGCCCCCGCTCGGGTCCAGGATTAGCGCACCCCCGCCATAGAGAGCCCCGAACGCCAGGAGTAGCAGGAGCCCCATCAGCACGTAGGCGCCAGCAGGCCTAGCGGACCTGCCCACCCCTCTTTGGGAGGACTGCAACCTGTTCGTGGTTCCCGTAGCGGTGTTGGCCATATCAATCACGCTCTCTTCAGGCGTCCTCGACACAATGGCGCCTTGTTACGAGGATATGGAGTGGGTTGTGTCCTGTATAGGAGAAAATGTCCCCCGGTCATTCGGAGACAAGCCGCACCAGGCACAGGCCCCTCCTACAGCGCCGCCAACACTTCTGTGAGGCGCTCGAAGTTCTCGTCCATCCCGCCGTCCATCCCGCTGGCTAGCATCGCGTCACACGCTTCCTTCGACGTGTAGGTCGAGGCGACCTCCAGCGCGCTAAGGCCGTCGGCCAGGTCACCGAACCTCAGCGTCTCGAGCGTCACGCCAGGGTCATCCTCGAACTCCCACGTGTGGACGATCAACCCAGGCGCAACCACGTGGTACGAGCCTCGGAATGCCCATGCTCCGCCGCTTGCTGCCTCCACGACATAGCGGAACGACCCGCCCGTCACGGGATCGAACCTGTCGAGCCTGACGGTCGTGCCTCGCGGGCCCATCCATCTGGTGAACAGGTCCGGTTCGGTGTGAGCGCGCTGCACTTGAGCTGCGGGAGCGGCGAACTCGCGACGATGGACGATGCTCTGCTCGCCCGTGCGCGTGTGCGTCGTCAGCCCAGGAACGCGGTTACCGGTGTCGTTCATCTCTCCTCCTCCGGCCACACTAGTCGGCGTCCATCACGGCTTCGCTATCAAGCAAGAGTCGCCCACCACGGGTGACGACCTCGAGGTTAACGGTCACCGAGTCACCTTCACCCAGACCGAGGCGTTTACGCACAGCCGCCTTGACCGGCACGATGTAGCCGCCTCCTTTCGGGAACAACGAGGTCTCCCACCTCACAGAGTCGATGGTCACCTCGACCGGGATCATGCCCCAGCCGTACGTCGCCAACCGCGCCAACTGGTGAAGCAGTCCGCACTCCTCGGGCGGAACGGTTACGAAATGGTGGGGTGCCGGACCCCGCCAGTACCAGATGACGCCGTTGAACTCCATGCTCACGGCACAAGGTTAGCGCCTCGCGGCGCCGGCGGTATATGGAGAACGAGAATCCCCACCGCCCCTGCCGCAAGCTGGCGCGGCAGACGAAGAGCTAGAGGAGTTCCAGCCGCCTGGCCATGCGGAACAGGAGTTTCTGTTACAGTCGCCGAGCGCCAGTCGCTAAGGAAGTTCTGAGTCCAAATACGCGGACAACCAATGGAACGAGAGCCGAAGAGTGAGGGGGGTTTCGTCTCTACCGCAACGCTGGCAGTAACACGTCCGGTCCCCACTCATGGGCAACCGGGGAGGTATCGCATGCCGTCTTCTCGCAAGGTTCCCCTTCTAGCTTCCATCGCGGTGGCGCTCGTGGTTCTGATCGCCGCCTGCACTCCCCCCGCGCCCGACCCAGCGCCGTTGTCAACCCACGTGATCGCCGAGGGGCTTAACCTTCACTTGGTCTACGCTAACGAGGGCAAACTGGTCGAGGTTGACAGCGCCTCGATCCCCGGCGCAGGCCTGCTGCCGGAGCACGCGGTGTTCAACGTCGTCAAGCACCCGAGCAAGCCGTGGCTATACGCCGCGTCAATGAACGATTGCGGCGTTGGCACTAACGCTTGCTGGGGCAACGGCCGCATCGATCGTTTCGTTGTCGAGAACGACTCGATAACGCACGACGGCGCAGCGTTCCTCTACGACCTCAGCGCCCCCGTTGGCGTTACCTGTGCCCATGAAGCAGTTCCCCCGGCGTTAGTCGGCCAGGTCGGTTACTGCTCCCCGAACGGGATGGTGTTCTCGGCCGATGGGTCGCGTTTCTACGTGGACGACGACGATCTCGATGGAATCCATATCTTCGAGGTCGATGCCAGCGGCAACTTGGCCTTCATCGCTGAAGGCGCCGTGACGGAATCCCACGGATTGACGATCGATCCGACCGGATCCTACCTCTATAACGGTTCAAGCGTGATCGGCGTCAGCGGTGACGTTCCCACCGCAATCCTGTTTGCCGACCCTGGAAACGCTACGGCACTAGTGGATCTTGGCGGTCAGGCCGGTCTCATCAGCACGGTGTCGACGGAGGCGGTAGCCATCTACGACCTTGTCGATCCGCAGGCACCGGCCACGGTGGCCACCCTGGCCATGGCTAGGAACGAAGCCCGCGACCTCGATTTCGACGCGTCACTCGCACGCATCGTGGTTGCCGGTCGCAACACGGTACAGACAGCGACGTTCGACGGCGCCGGGCTCACGCTGCTCGACACTTACACCGCTACCGATGTCCTCAACACCGAGTACCGCGGCGTGGCGCTGGCTAACGGCTCGGACGCCGCCATCGCAGTCTGGTTCCAGGTCGCGGCGGACGATTCGATCACAGGGGGCGCCCACCTGTTCTCGATCGCGGCCGACGGCAGCCTGTCCCAGGTCGACGCCGTCGACTACTCCGGTCGGGGCACCACGGTATTGCAGGTTCGTTGAGTAACGCCGTAAGCCCCGAGGGAGCGCCCCGTCACGCCTGCTTGATCCCCGCGACGTAGGCCTCACCGGTCGGCACGTCGAAGGCCACGAAGCGAACGCGGTCGATCCCGCCACGGGTGAGAGCCGCCCGCGCAGCTTCAACGGCGATGCCGACCGCAACACCTACGGGGAAGCGGTAGGCGCCAGTGCCGATCGCAGGTACGGCGATGCTTCTCACCCCAAGGTTCTCTGCGAGGGCGTAGACGGCCGCGTAGCAGCGCCGTAGCGTCTCCTCCTCTCCGGCACCGCCGCCAGCCCACGGCTGCGCGGCGGTGTGGATCACGTAGCGGGCGGGAATGTCGTACGCGGGCGTGAATACGGCGTCGCCGAAGTCAATGGAGCCGATCTCGCGCATGGCGGCCACATGCCGCGGCCCACCAGCGCGGGCCAGCGCTCCGTCTACGCCGCTAACGCCGATCAACGAGCGGCTGGTGGAGTTGACGACGGCGTCGACAGGCTGCTGAGTGATGTCGCCAACCACCACCTGAATGCGTTGCGTTCCGTCAGGCAGCGCCACGTCGAGCAGGACGTCCGACCACTCCACCATGGCAGTCCCGTGACTGGCCCCGAACGCATTGGCCTTACGCTTCCGCCACTCGCTCTCAGCAAGCTGCATGTGGGCAAGCTTTCCGTCGTCGATGCTCCTAAAAGTGCGGCGCGAGGCGGCCACAGCCTGCTTGGCCACCATGTAGTGGTCGCGTTGCGACAGGCGTTCCAGCAGGCTAGCGAGGTCCTCCTCCTCACGGTTACGAGCGTCCCCTTCAGGCAAGGCGGCCACGAGCGCGCTCAGTTCGCTCGCCAACTTCTCCGCCCCGAGCTGGTCGCCAGCGCGCGTGGCGTCAGCCAGCCGCCGCTTGACGGCAGCGACTTGGATGAGTGCGCGCGCCTGCAGGATGCGCTCGTCCAGTGGCGCGGCGTCCCAGTCGGCCGCGTCAAGCCACGGAAGCTCGAGGGTGGCGGTCTGCTCGTCACGTGCGTTGGAAAGTGCATCCTCCCAATGGAGGGTCAGCGCAACCGGGTTAGGGCCGGGCTCAACGCTGAGGGTTACGAAGTACTCGCCAGGCAGCCCTGCGATCAGGTCGGGGAGCATCAGCCCGCTGGCGTCGGCGCCAAGGCCGGCCAGCCGCGCCCCGTCGCCGTCCGCGAAGCGCAGGCTCGCTCCAGCGACGGGCGCCACCGCGAGGCGGACGCCGCGGCCCCTCAGTGAACTAAGGCCAGCTACCTCCTGCTCGAAGGCGCGCGCTACGACCTGGTCACCTTCTAGGAAGACATAGTTGCCGCGCCCGGCGTCGGCCATGGCCCGCAAGAGATCCTCGTCGTAGTCGCGGCCGAGGCCCATGGCCGTGGTCGTTACGCCGTGGCCGGCGGCCGCAGCAACGTCGCGCGTTATCTGACCAGGGTCTGTGACGCCGGCATTGGCCATGCCGTCGGAGAGGAGTACCACACGTGCGAGCGCCTCGTCGTCAGTGCAGGCGAGCGCCTGCGTGAGCCCCTCGGCCCAGCCGCCGAACAGGTTGGTAGAGCCCCCTGGTTGGATGGCTGCGATGCTCTCCGCCAGCCGCCGCACGTCGTTGCCAACGCGCACTAGGGGCTGTACGACGTCCACGCCACTGTCGAAACTGACCACCGCCACCCGATCGCCGGGCACCAACATGCTGACCGCCAGCACCGCCGCGCGCTTGGCCGCCTCGAGCGGCGCGCCGCTCATGGAGCCGGAGCAGTCGATGACGAGCGCGAGGCTAAGGGGTTTACGGGCGACTTCGGTGGCCGGGTGATCGACGGCGACGCTGACGAGCAGGTCTAGCTCGCCTCCTCTTAGCGGCAGGCCTGGCTTGGCTGGAACGACGGTCAGTTGCGGTCTTGGCAGGTTGGTGTGACTGCTGGCTGGCATGGCTTCTCCCCTCGATGCGCGCGGGTCATTGGGCCCGCGCAGTGGTGTAGGGCCACGGCAAGCGGCCCCGTCTTCCCGACTTCGGCTACTTGCGCTTCTTGCGGACCTGCTCCACCTGCAGGAGGACGACCTTGAGGGCTTGGAGGAGCGCGTCGTCGCCCCAGAGCGTGGTGGGGAGCATGAAGTCGTCGCGAACTGAGAGCTCCAGGCCGTCGGCCACGTTGAAGCGCGTCCAACTAGTGGGGGGCTCCTGGCCAAGGAGCAGGGGTGCTTGATTCTGAACGGAGGCTGCGGGCGAGGGCGGCCGGGTGGTCACCTGATGGCCCTGTGGTGGCGCCTGCGGCGGTGGGCTGGCCGGAGCTGGAGCTTGCATGGAGCCGCCAACGCCCGCTTCCTGCAAACCGGCGCGTGCGCGGACCGCGCTGAGGAACGCCGCCTTGGCGGCGCCGTCAGGAGCGCTCGTACTACTCGGCACGAGTTGGAGTTGGACTTCGCCTTCTAGCAGCGCAGCAACTTGCTCCACGCTTTGCCCTGCGAGGGCGGCGCGGATGGCGCCGCTCCCGAACCCTTGGGCGAGGAGCTTACGGACGACCAGCAGGGTGGTGAGGTGTTCGAACGTGTAGCGCGCCTCGCGCCCCTCGCGGTGAGCTTCCGGCAGGAGTCCCTCGGTGGTGTAGAAGCGCACTAGCCGCGGGTTCACGTCCTCGGCGGCGCGGCCGGTGGCGTCCTTCGGGAGGTAAGTGGGCAGCAGCACGTTGGCTGCGGTAACGAGCTCGGCCAGCGAGTAGATGGCGTCGCGATGGCTGGCGAGCGGGTCGGGAAGCATGCTCACAGATTAAGACTTACAGCCTTCACTGTCAAGGTCAGTCATTACTGCAATCTAATGACACTAACCGACCTCCGCGTGGACCTCGCGGCACGGCAACGAGCCCGCTCCAGCTCACGGCGGATAACCAGCTATACGACCCGGAACACCGCGCTCGACTTCACGCTTCCGACCGTAGCCTGCGAGCAACGGCCTGCCAGAGAAGCCCAACTCCAACCAAGCCAACCCCGAAATGCCAGATGCGGCGCTCCACGAAGAACGCCAGCAGCAGGCAACTCACCAGGCCCGCCGCGGCTACCCACCGCGGGTAGTAACGCGCTTCAGACGGCAAGCGCAATGCTGCCAGGTTGGTGATGGCGTAATAGACCAGCACCGTGAACGCGCTGAAGCTCCAAGTAGTGCGTACGTTCCCGGTAGCAGCTAGGACCGCGATCACTACTCCGACGGCGATCACGGCCGCCGACGGCGTGCTTCCCGTCGGGTCGAGTCGCCCGAAGACCGCCGGCACGTCGCGCCTTCGCCCCATCGCAAGCAGAACCCGCGACAAGCCAAGGATGAGGTTCAGTAGCACCCCGACCATCGCCGTGATCGCCCCAATGGCAAGAACGTGCGGCGCCCAGCCGAAGCCGAAGTCGCGAGCGACATGTTCGAGCGGCGCGGCGCGGTTCCGCACGGCCGCCAGGACTGCCGCCCCAGCCTCCCCCACTCCGACCAACGAAACCAAGATGTAGACGACCGCGACAACGACGAGTGCGGCGATGATGGCGCGCGGAATGGTCGTGCGCGGCTCACGCACTTCCTCACCGAGAGTGGCGATGCGGCCGTAGCCGGTGTAAGCCACGAACATCAGCGCGGATGCGTACAGCAGCGCAGATAGTGGGCCCCTGCCCTCCTCGGGCGCGAAGAAAGGCACGAAGTTCGTCAGCCCCTCGCGGACGGCTCCGGGCAGTCCGGCCAGCACGAAGAACGCCAGGCTCGCCAGGGTAACGCTCACGATGACGATGTTCGCGCGGTTCGAGCGCCGGATGCCAGCCAGCACCGTCAGGGTCAAGACGGCCACTAGCGCCAGCGCCAGCGGCACAACCTCCCCGCCCTCTCTCCTACCAACTAACGCCAACGCGTAGCCGGCGAAACCCAAGGCGGCGGTCGCGGCCGAAGCGCTCTTCGCCAAGAGGAACAACCAGCCGGCCAAGAACCCGAACCACGAGTTCAGGTAGCGATAACCGTACTCATACGTGCCACCAGACACGGGGTGGTTAGCGGCTAGTTGCGCGCTCGACAAGCCGTTGAAAGTCGCAACCACCGCGCCGATGACAACGGCCAAAACCACCGACGGGCCGGTGATACCGGCGGCGATGCCGATGGAGACGAACACGCCAGTACCGATGATGCTCCCGAGGCCCATCATGACGGCGCCGAACGTGCCGACCTCGCGCCGGAGCTGCGCGCTTTCCGGCGGTGCCGCGCTACCGGGGTCAGGCCTCATGGGTGCTCCCTAGGTCGTCGGCCTGGCCACAATTTCTCGTTAGGCACGGGTTGCGGTTCCCAACATCAGAGCCAACGATACTCGCCGTCGCAACCGCCGTCAGCACCTGGTGTCGCTACGGGACGCGCCAATGGCGGCACTCGTCGCCCGCGGCCCATTATCGTTACCCATGCGCCAGCCCATCTCGCTACCGGACCTCTCGAAGTTCGCAGCGGTGCTTTTCGATCTCGACGGCGTCCTCACCCCCACCGCCGAGGTGCATATGCGCGCCTGGGAGGCGCTCTTCACGCCGTTCCTCCGCGACCGCCCTGGCGCCGCGCCGTACACGGTGAAGGACTACTACGACCACATCGACGGCAAGCAGCGCTTCGAGGGCGTCGAGCAGCTCCTGCACTCCCGCGGGCTTTCGCTACCGTTCGGAGCGCCAGATGACGCGCCGTCCGCGGCCACCATCTGCGGCCTCGGGAACCGTAAGAACCTCGAGTTTCAACGCATCCTCGTGGAGGAGGGCGTGGCGGCGTATCCGGGCTCGTTGGCGCTGCTCGACGCGTTGGCGGCACACGGCACTTCCGTTGCGGTCGTGTCTAGCTCGCGGAACGCCGCCAACGTGCTTGCCGCAGCGGATTTAACGGATCGCTTTCGCGTCGTGGTAGACGGCGTAAAGGCCGCCGCTGAAGGGCTCGCGAGCAAGCCGGAGCCGGCCACCTACCTGGCGGCCGCGCACATCCTAGGAGCCGACCCCGCCAAGACCGTCGTGATCGAGGACGCCATCGCGGGTGTCGCCGCAGGGCGCGCAGGCGGTTTCGGGTTGGTCGTCGGCGTCGACCGTGGCGCCGGTGCTAACGCGTTGTCGCTGGCGGGCGCGGACGTGGTCGTCGCCGACCTGGCGCCGCTAGCGGCCGCCGTGGCACTTCCACCACTCGACCGCCGCCGCTACCCAGTTGACGAGTGGCGCCTGGTGGAACTCGCGCGACCGGCCGCAGCGCAACGCGGCCACTCCGAAACGCTTTTCGCCTTAGGTAACGGCTACCTCGGCCTACGCGGCAACGACGAGGAGGGCGGAGCCGCGTACGAGCACGGCACGTACATCAACGGTTTTCACGAGACTTGGCCCATCGTCTACCCAGAGGCCGCTTACGGCTTCGCGACCGTCGGTCAGACCATCCTGAACCTCCCGGACGCCAAGACCATCCGCCTGCAAGTCGGTCCGCACACGCTCGACCTAGACAGCGCCGCGCTCGACGATTACCGGCGCACGCTCGACATGCGGACTGGCGCTCTCGAGCGCCGGCTCGTCTGGCGCACGCCGGCTGGTGAACGTGTCGCCGTTTCCTCGCGCAGGCTCGTCAGTTTCAGCGACAAGCATCTGGCCGCGATGGAGTACAGCGTCACGTTGCTCGACGCCGACGCTAACCTGACGATCACGTCACTGCTGGTGGACCGCCAGGCGGAGGCGGCCGGGCTCGGCGCTGCGGGCTTCGACCCGCGCCGGGGGGAGGACATGCGTGGCGCGCTCATCCCGCAGCGCCACGGCCAGGATGGAGAGCGCACCTTCCTGGCTCACACGACGCGCCGCTCCGCCCTCGGTCTGGCGTCCATGGTCGACCAGCACGTAACGGGCGCCCCTCATGAGGCGCGCACCAGTACCTCGCCAACCTCAACCGCGGTGACTTACCAGGTAGCGGCGAAGCGCGGTGTCAGCGTCACGCTGCACAAGTTGGTGGCGTATCACGACGGCCGCGCCGACGAACTCCCAGCCCTCATCAAGGCGTGCCACGCGACCCTAGACGACGCACGCGCCGCCGGCCTCACCCAACTGTTCGCCACGCAGGCGTCATGGCTCGAGGAGTTCTGGTCAGCGGGAGACGTGAAAGTCGCGGGTCAGGCGGCCGTGCAGCAGGCGCTGCGTTGGAGCCTCTTCCAGGTGGCTCAGGCGACAGCGCGCGCAGATGGGCGGGGTGTCGCCGCGAAGGGCGTGAGCGGCAGCGGCTACTCTGGGCACTACTTCTGGGACACCGAGATCTACGTCCTCCCCTACCTGATCCACACGCGACCAGAGTTAGCGCGGGGAGCGCTGTCGTTCCGCCACGCCATGCTGCCTGCCGCGCGGCGCAGGGCGCGGGTCATGGACGAGGCGGGAGCGCTCTTCCCATGGCGCACCATCAACGGTGAGGAGGCGTCGGCTTACTACCCAGCAGGCACGGCGCAATACCACATCGATGCCGACGTCACCTACGCCGTAGCCAAGTACCTGGCGGCAACAGCTGACGAAGGCTTCGCCGCGGGCATAGGCGTCGACATCGCCGTCGAGACTGCGCGCATGTGGGCCAGCCTCGGCTACTTCAAGTCCACTTCGTTCCACATCGCAGCCGTAACTGGCCCTGACGAGTACAGCGCCGTCGTAGACGACAACTTCTACACCAACGTGGCTGCGCGCTTCAACTTGCGCTTCGCCGCCGACCTCTGTGAGGACTTAGCCAGCCGCGACCCGCGCGCCTTCGAGGCCATCAAGTCGCGCCTCGACCTCTCCGCTAGCGAGCCGGCAGCCTGGCGGCGGGCAGCAGACGCGCTGCACATCGGCTTCGACCAGGAGCGCGGCGTGCACCTGCAAGACGCGCGCTTCATGGACCGCGAACCGTGGGACCTTGCGGCCACCCCGCCTGACCAACGCCCTCTGCTGCTGCACTACCACCCGCTCGTCATCTACCGCCATCAAGTCATCAAGCAGGCAGACCTCGTGTTGGCGCTTTACCTGTACGCCAGCGAGTTCACGCTGGCGGAGAAGCGCGCAGACTTCGACTTCTACGATCCACTCACGACCGGCGATTCGACCCTCTCAGCCGCCGTGCAGTCCATCTTAGCGGCGGAGGTTGGTCACGCCGACTTGGCGATGGCCTATTTCGAGCGCATGCTCTACGTCGATCTCAGCGACAGCCACCACAACACTGCCGATGGCGTGCACATCGCCTCAGCAGGAGGCACGTGGCAGGCGGTCGTCGGCGGCTTCGCCGGCATGCGCGACGACGGAGGCGAGTTGCGCTTCGACCCCCGACTGCCAAGCGGCTGGGAGACCCTAGAGTTCAAGTTGCGGTGGCGAGGTGCGCGGCTGTGGGTCAGGGTCGCTCACGACGCGTTGACCGTGGAGGAGGAAGGGTCAACTGGTCAGGACATCACCTTCTGGGTGCGCGGCGTGGAGTTCCGCCTGGCTGGCGGTCTAGTTACCGTGCGCCTCTGAGTGACGACGACCCTGCTCTAACCCCGCGCCTCCCACGCCAGCGCTGCCGGGTCGTAAGCGGCGCTCTGATGCCGGAAGTAGGCGTCGTACAGCTCGGCGTAATGCCCACGCTGCTCGAGCAGCTGCGCGTGGGTGCCTTGCTCGACGATCGCGCCGTGCTGCAACACGAGAATGCGGTCCGCCGCCCGCACCGTCGACAGGCGGTGCGCGATGACGATGGACGTGCGTCCAGCGAGCATCTCGTCCAGCCCCTCTTGGATCTGCGCCTCCGTGAGGGGGTCGACGCTGGCGGTGGCCTCGTCGAGGATCAGGATGCTGGGGTTCTGCAAAAGCACGCGCGCCATGGCCACGAGTTGCCGCTGACCCATCGATACGCCGCGGCCAGCCTCACCTACTTCCGTATCTAGGCCGTTCGGCAGGGCGTCAAGCCAGTCGCCGCCGCCGATGCGTCCAGCTACTGTCGCCACCTCGTCGTCGGTTGCAGCCTTGCGGGCGTACCTGATGTTGTCTCGCACGGTGCCAGAGAAGAGGAAAGGCGACTGCTGCACCACGCCGAGGTGGGCGCGGTACCAGTCGAGGTCCAACTCCCGGATGTCGTTCCCGTCGATCAGGAGACGCCCACTCTGGAACTCGTAGAAGCGCGCGACGAGCTTTCCCAGACTCGACTTGCCTGCACCCGTGTGGCCGACGAGGGCGACCGTCTCCCCCTCACTGATCTCGAGGTCGAAGTTGGCAAGCACCGTCTCCTGCGCCGTGTAGCGGAACCCTAGCGCCTCGAAGCGTATGTTGCCCTTCACTTCCGGCCGGAGCGCGCCGGTCTGCACGACGCGCGCCTCCGCGTCTATGAGGGCGAAAACCCGCTCGCTGGCGGATAGGCCCAGCTGGAACTGGCTCCAGAACGAGGCGATGGAGGTAAGCGGGAACCAGAACATGGCGACGGCCTGGACGAACAGGAACCACTCGCCTGCGGAGATGTCGCCGCCGAGCGCGCGCGTGCCACCGAAGTAGATGATGAGCGCCGTGCCGATGCCGCCTACGATGCCGAGCACCGGGAAGATGGCCGTGAAGATGTAGCCCTGCAGCAGGTTGAGGTGGTACGAGCGGTCGTTCACCCCTACGAACTGGCGGTAGATGGCCTCCTCTTGCCTGAACGCCTTCGCTACGCCGATGCCCGTGATCGACTCCTGCACGTTGGCGTTCACTTCGGCGAGGACGCGCCTGGCTTGCTGCGTGACTTGGCGTGCGATGTGCCTGAAGGCGAGGGCGATGGCCACCACGACTGGCGCGACGCCGAGCGCGATGAGGGCAAGCCTGACGTCGATGTAGAGGAGCACGCCGATGAGGATGGCGACTTGCAGTACCTGGCTGATGAGGTTGAGGGTGAGGGTGACGACGTTGGAGAAGTCCTGGGTGTCGGACGTGACGCGGCTGACGATCCGGCCCGTTGAGTACTCGTCGTAGAACGACATGTCGCGCTGCATCACGGCGTCGAACGCGTCGTTGCGGAGCTTCAGTACGACGTCGCCAACCGCGCGAGCAGTCAGCCATTGGCGTAGGAAGTTGAAGACCCACGAGAGCACGCCCGCGGCCAGGAAGGCGGCCACCAGCCAGAGCGTGCGTTGCCAGATCACGGCGCGCAGGTCGGTCACGCCCGTCAAGCGGTCGATGCCAACAGAAACGAGTATCGGGAGTACGGCGTCGAGCGTGGCGGCGAGGAACACGCTGACGCCCACCACCAGCATGATCGGCAGGTACGGCCTGAAGTATTGGAAGATGCGCCTGACTAGCTGGCCGTCGCTGTACTCGCGGTCGTAACCCTCGGCCTGCAGGCCGTCCATGATGAAGCCCATCAGTCGTACCTCAGGAAGATGCGGCGGTAGAGGTCGTTGCGTTCCAGCAACTCGGCGTGCGTGCCTCGGTCGACGAGACGACCGCCTTGCAGCACGAGCACCAGGTCGGCGCGGCGGATCTGCGCCAGGCGGTGCGTGATCATCAGCGTCGTGCGCCCTTCTAGCACGACGTTGATGGCGCGTTGGATGGCGTCTTCGGTTGCGCTGTCGATGGCGCTTGTCGAGTCGTCGAGGATGAGTACGCGCGGGTCAGTGAGTAGCGCCCGCGCTATGGCGAGGCGTTGCCGCTGCCCGCCAGAGAGCGTCTCGCCGCGTTCGCCGATCACGGTGTCGTAGCCGTCCTGAAAACCCATGATGAACTCGTGCGCCTGCGCGGCCTTGGCCGCCGCGACGATGTTCTCGCGCGTAGCTACCTCTCCCAAACCGAACCCGATGTTCTCGGCAACGGAGCGTGAGAACAGGAACACGTCCTGTTCGATGACCGACACTTGGGAGCGCAGCGCCTCGAGGTTCCAGTCGCGCACGTCTATCCCGTCGATGAGCACGCGGCCGGAGGTGGCGTCGAAGATGCGGTTGACGAGCCGCGTGACGGAGCTCTTTCCCGAGCCCGTCTGACCGACGATGGCCACGGTTTGCCCGGGCGCCACGTCGAACGACACGTTCGTTAGTGCTTCGCGCGTTCCCTCGCCCTCGTATGCGAACGTCACGTTCTGGAACTCGATGGCGCCAGCTATGCGCTCTGCGTGGCCCTCCAGGTTCTCGTCCATGTCGACTTCCGAGGTGATGAGCTCGAGGATGCGCCTGGCGCCTGCCAGGCCCATCTGCACCAGGTAGAAGGTGAAGATGGAGATGAACGCCGGGAAGCGCATTACCCCCATGAGGCCGATGTAGGCGACGAGTTCGCCGGTGGTGATGGCGCCCAAAGACACGAGGTAAAGCCCGTGCGCGAAGGCGCCTGCCAACGCCAGGCCGATGAACAGCAGCGGTAGGTAGCGCGCTTGAACTAGCCCTGCGGCCACGAAGTGGTCGCGGAACAGCCGCGCATTACGTGCGAACTTGAGGCGCTCTGCGCCCTCCTGCACGGTCGACTTGACGACCATGATGCCCGTGATCGTCTCGTTGAGGCTGGCGTTGAGCACCCCGAACTGCTGCCGCTGCGCGCTAGAGACGGGGTTCAGTTGGCGCATGTAGGAGCGCAGCGCGAAGTAGAAGACGATGACGAACAGCCCTGGCGCGAGGAGCAGGCGGGCATCGATCGCCGCGATGAAGATCATGGGGACGATGAGGCTGACCAGCGATTCGGTGATGAGCCCGACGCCCGGGTTCATCATGGGGTTGAGTTGCCTGACGTCGTTGGCGGCGCGCGCCATGATGTCGCCAACGCGGTTGCGGTTGTGGAAGGTCTGGCTCTTGCCGAGCAGGCTGATGTAGAGCTCGCGGCGCGTGTCGCGCTCGAGCCGCTGCCCTAGGGTCTCGACCGAGAAGCCGCCAGCTAGGTCGAGCAGCCCGCGCAGCGCGACCATGCCGAGGATCAGTAGCGCGACGCGCAGCACGTCGCGGGCGACCGCGCTGCCGGACAGGACGAGGTCGAAGGCGCGCCCCGTTTCGGAAGGGATGGCGGACGTCAGGACCGTCGAGCTGATCGAGCTGACGAAGAACGCCGCCAGCAGCGGCCAGTTGACGAGCAAGTGCGAGACGATCCACCGCAGCGGGGAGTTGCGGTCGTACTGGCGCTCACCAGTTACGGTGAACTCACCTGGCCCCGAACGATTGACGGTGCTGCTTAACGACATCTACCCTCCGGATGACGAACGCCAGTCTATTCCGAGAGGGCAGGCCGCTGCCGTCGCGCGCCCACAAGGGCGCTTATGACCGCCGCGACGAGCGCAACGGCCAACAGGGCGCTGCCAGCGTAGAGCGCAACTGTTGCGCCATGGGCGGCTCCGCCGATGGCTTCACCGACCGCGCCGGCGAGCGCGGGCCCAACCGCCTGACCGGCCGCGAACGCCGCGGTCGACAGCGCCATGGCCCGTGGCCACGCGCTGGCGGGCAGCCGCTCCCTGATGAGTTCAGTGATCGCCGTGATCACCCCGAGGAATGACAGCCCGAACAGTATGGCCGAGGCGTACGGCACGGCAGTGATGAGCGCCGGCAGACTGGAGATGAGCAGCGCAGCCAACACCAGCACCTGAGCGGCTGGCCCCTTGAGCCTGCCGCTGATCGGCCCCCACACGGGGCCGTTGAGGGTTGCGCCGACTCCGAGCAACAGCCAGAACGGCCCGGTCCCTACGCTCAGGCCGTTGGTCACGAAGGTCATGTACGCGATGTACCCGGCGCCGTAGAGCCCGTAGCTGAGGAGCGCCGGCCAGATCGACGCGATGGTACCGGTCCCGGTGCCCGCTGCGCTGCTAGCGGCTGGCGCGCTCCCTTCCGCGGCCTGAGCCGGGGCGGGCCCGGCGCCCTTGCCACGCGGCCCGGTTGGCGACGGAGCAGCGGGCTGCGCCAACCGCGGGCAAGCGCTCAACGCCAAGCCAGAAAGCGCGAGGGCGAGAAGGCCGAGCCACACCCAGGCCGCCTGCCAGTCGCTCGCCAATGGAATGACGGCAGTCGACACTGCGATGCCAACCCCGATGCTCCCGAAGTACAGACCTAGGGCCAGTGCGCGGCCACCAGAAGCCATCACGAGAGCGGCGCCGCCGACGAAGACCATCGCCCCCAAGGCGCCCTGCGCGAGCCGCAGGGCGCTCATGGCCCAGAACGGCGGTGCGACCGCCATGATGAGCAGCGTGGCGCATTGCAGGAACGCCGCCAAGTAGAAGCCGCGCCGGTAGCCTACGGCGCTCAAGATGCGGTGACTCACGAGCGCCCCAAGCAGGTAGCCGCCGGTGTTCATGCTGCCTAGCAGTCCCGCGCGGCCGATGCCGAGGTCGAGCGCGACCAGCATGTCAGGTAGCACCAACGCGTATGCGAAGCGCCCAACGCCAAGCGCGGCCCCCGGCCCAAGCCCGACGAGTACGGCGGCAAGTACTATCCTCAGGTCACTCCTACTGGTGGGCGATGGGGCCGATATCACGCTCCAGACGGTATCAGTTACGAGTAGAATCGTAGCGGAATCGTCTCTACCACCGGAGGAATCTCAAATGCGTCTGTTACGCCCCCTGCTGCTCACCTCTCTGATCGCGCTTGCCAGCACCGTCATGGCTCAAGCCATGCCCCGCGAAGTCAGGCTGAGCATCCTCCAAGCTGTCGTGCAGATCATCCCGTTCGACACGGACGCCGACGAGCTGGTTGGTTGGTCTGGTTCCGGCACCATCATCAGTCCCTCTGGCTACGTCCTAACCAACTTCCACGTGGCCGGCGACCTCGACACGCGCCGCAACTACGAGTGGCACACCATCTGGGTTACGGACCCTGACTTCACGGATCAGCCGCCGGAGTTCTACTTCTGGGCGCAGTACGTGGCCGGCGACCCGACGCACGACCTCGCGCTCCTAAAGATCGTCGAGTGGTTCGACGAGGAGCCCGTCGACCCCAGCTTCGTCTTTCCGCACGTGCAAGTCGGCGACTCCAACCAACTGATCCCCGGCGACCCGATAACGATCGTCGGCTACCCAGGCATCTCTGGTTCGACCGTCACCTTCACGGCCGGCCTCATGTCTGGCTGGGTGGGTGAGAACTTCGAGAGCGGCGGCAAGCAGTGGATCAAGACGGACGGCAAGATCTCCCACGGTAACTCTGGCGGCGGCGCTTTCGACGAGAACGGCTACCTGATCGGCGTGCCAACGGCCGGGCGCACCGTGAAGTACGACGAGTTGGACACCGAGGAGCAGGCGTATGTGCGGCCCATCAGCCTCGGTTGGGCCCTCATCGGCCCGAACGTTCCGGACGTGGCGCGCGCCAAGAGCAGCACTGGCGTTCGCGCAAGCACTACCCCGGCCACGTCTGCCCCGACGCCTGCAGCTACCGAGCCGAGCGGTAGCGGCGTCGGCCCGTGCGACTTCTGCACCGTCGCCGAGTTGGCGCTCGGCACTCAAACGAGCAACGTCATCGGCGGAGTAGTCGACTACATCAACTTCCACACGTACACCGTCACCGTGCCAGCTGGCACGCCGAGCCTCACCATCCTGCTCGACTCGGATCACGACCTCGACATCGCCGTCAAGTACGGCTCGCCGGTCGAAAGTTGGGCCGACGACGCCGACTGGGATTACCGGGACCTCACCGAGGCGCCAGGCGGCGCCTTCACCATCGCCCTGCCGACGCCTGGCGTTTGGTACGTAGACGTTATGCAGTACTACGAGGACGAGGCCACGAACTACACCTTGTCCGCACGTTGAGGCGTTAACGACGCTCTCACGCAGCTCGGGCCCACTCACAGGTTGCCCGTCACGCGCCGCCGACGTATCATTACGCGCTGCACGCCGCGCCTGACCACCAACTTTGGTCGGCGCGCTGCGCAACGTGCGCCCGTAGCTCAGTTGGATAGAGCGGGGGACTCCTAAGCCCTAGGCCGCAGGTTCGACTCCTGCCGGGCGCACCACGCTTTCTGCTCCGCCACGGTGGGGCGCTTCGGGAGAAGCGCGGCCGTCGGCCGGTTCCGGTCGCCGCGGCGGCCCAGGTGGTGACCCAAGTGAAAACAGCTTCGTTACTTCGCGCGCTCGCGGCGCTCCTCGCCATATCGTCGGCCAGTGCAGCCGACGACCTGATCGTAGGCGTCATCGCCACGCGCTCGACCCCTGCAGGGGCAGCGCAGACGCTAGTAGCCACCTCCTGGGCCGCGCAACTGCGGGCCAGTGGTGGGATCTTCGGCCAACCCGTGCGCTTACTACTTGGCGACGACGGCGGCAGCCCGGAAGCGGCCGTGGCTCTCGCCCAAAGCCAGGTCGACTCCGGCGCGCTCGCCATCGTCTGTTGCACGGCGGCGGCCGCCACCGAAGCGGTCGCGGGGTTCGCGGAGAGCGTTGGCGTGGCGCTCCTGTCCCCCATCCCGTGGCCGGGGCCGAGCAACGCGAACTATTGGGCGTTCTCGCTGGCGCCATCAGACACTGACGTCCTCTCGGCGATCGTGGCCGACGCGTACCGCCGCGGCCGCCCGAGCCTCGCGCTGCTGGCACCGGACAACGAGGCGACGGCGGCCGCAGCCCGTGACCTGGAGGCGCTCGGCGCGCTCGTCGGGATCCGCTTGGCTGCTGATACGCGCTACCCGGTTGGCCAGACTGAGTTGCGGCCCGATGCATTGCTCGTGGCGAGCGCTCGCCCCGGTGGTGTGGTCGTGTGGGGCACGGCGGCAGAGGTAGCCGCCGGCGCCAACGCACTGCAGCGCCGCGGTTACGAGGGCGCCGTGTACGGCCGCACTGGCATCTTGTACGCAGGTGGGGAAGCACCGGCATGGCGCGCAGTCGTCGACCTGCTCTTCGCAGTCGCCCCCGCCGTGGTGGCTACACCAGGCAGCGCCGAGGCTTACGTGCTTCCGGGCGAACGCGAAGGCGGAGCCCTCGGCACTTGCGTGGCGGCGGCGGAACGCGACGCCGCGCGACTACGTGTCGCCACGGCAGACACCACTCAAACACTCGCGGCCGCCCCCGTTCTCGGTGGGCTCGACCTCGTGGCCGCCGCCTTCGAGCAACTCCTCGCCCTGCAGATCCCCCTAACGAACGAGGCGGTGGTGCGCCAGGCGCTGCGCGACACCCTCGTCGGCCTGCCGGTGCAGTGCAGCGGCGCCGGCGCACTCGACCTCGAGGATGGACGAAAGAGTGCGGTGCTGCCGCGTAGTCTCGCCATCACTACCGCCACACCGACCGGTCTAGTCGCGAAATAGCTGCGGCCCTGCAGGATTAGATTTGCTTGACCGACCAGTCTAGCTACCAACTAAGTGAAGCGTCATCCGGCGCTACGCGACCCGAAGAGTAGACTTACAGCAATGACAGAGAGAACTCAGGCCCTAAAGTACGAGCTCGAGACGCTGGAGCGCAGCCTCTCGGACCCGGCGCTGTTAGCTGACGCCACCGGGTACCGAAAGACGATGCAGCGCTACAGCGAGGTCAAAGAGATCGTCGACGCCGCGCTACGTGTGGAGCACCTCGAAACTCAACTCGCCGACCTCGACGAGCTCCTAAGCGACGCCGACCTCCGAGCAGAAGCCGAGAGCGAGGCGGCGCGCCTAACCGCAACCTTGGAAGAGCGCCGCGCCGAACTCGACATCCTGCTGACCCCTCGCGACCCGTACGACAATAAGGACGTCATCGTTGAGATCCGGGCGGCGGCAGGCGGCGACGAGGCCTCGCTGTTCGCACGCGAGATGCTCGGCATGTACCTCAAGTACGCAGCCGACCTCGGTTACAAGACCGAGCTCCTCGACTCGCACGCGACCGAGGTAGGCGGCCTAGCGAAGGTCTCCCTCGCCGTGAACGGCAAGGGCGCCTACCGGGCTTTCAAGTTCGAGTCGGGGGTGCACCGCGTTCAGCGCGTGCCCGCCACCGAGGCGCAGGGGCGCATCCACACGAGCACGGTCACAGTAGCCGTACTGCCGGAGGCAGACGACGTCGACGTGCACCTCTCCCCAAGCGACTACCGCGTAGACGTGTACCGCTCGAGTGGCCCAGGCGGCCAATCGGTGAACACGACGGACTCCGCCGTGCGCGTGACGTTCCACCCAGGCCAGGAAGACGAGATCATAGTCACGTGCCAGGACGGCAAGTCGCAGATCAAGAACAAGGAGCGCGCCCTCACCGTCCTAAGGTCGCGGCTCTTGGAGCGCGAACGCGAGCGCGCGCAGAGCGAGGCGCGCGAGGCGCGGCTCGTGCAGATCGGCACAGGCGACCGCTCGGAGCGCATCCGGACCTACAACTTCCCGCAGTCACGCGTCACGGACCACCGCATAGATTTCACGACGCACGACCTAAGCGGCGTGCTCAGCGGTGACCTCGAGGAACTGACCGCTGCGCTCCAGTCGGAAGAACAGACGCGCCTAGCGCTCGCGGCCGCCAAGGCAGGTGGCGACGACCTCGCAGGCCGGATCCGTGGCGCGGCGTGAGTTCGTCGTTGCCGCGGCCATCTTGCTCGACCCGATGGGTCGAGTGCTGCTCGTAGGCAACGACTGGCAAGGTCACGGGCGCGTGCGCTACACCCTCCCTGGTGGAGTGGTTGAGCGCGGCGAGTCGACCCTAGACGCCCTCGGACGCGAAGTGCGTGAGGAGACGGGTCTCGAGGTCACCTCCATCAAGCACCTCGCGTACGCCGTGCACGTCGAGGATAGGCGCCGCAACGATCGCGCCGTCTCGTTCGCGTTCGTCGCGGCATACGAGGG
Source organism: Trueperaceae bacterium (assembly GCA_035703635.1). Lineage (GTDB taxonomy): Bacteria > Deinococcota > Deinococci > Deinococcales > Trueperaceae > JAAYYF01. The sequence goes on from DASSXV010000011.1 coordinate 23,320, forward strand.
ACTTCTCAACCCGAAGGACCCGGACGGTTTCATTGTCGAGGCGCGCTTCTTCCCCGTCGAGGAAGTAGCGACCATCGTGCCGATCCCCCCGCTCCGGGACCCTCTCGTGAACTACCTGCGCGAGCGCGTGCCTGGCAAGTTCTACGCCTTCGCGGGCTGGGACGGTCGTGCGGGGCGCGTGGTGTGAGCGCAGCAACCTAAACGAGTAGCGGCGGGCCTGAACGCCAGGCCCGCCGCCGATCAGCGCTCTTCAGTTCACATGTTTGAGATGAGCGCGTCGCCGAACTCGCTGCACTTCAGGAGCTTGGCGCCGTCCATGAGGCGGTGGAAGTCGTAAGTAACGCGCTTCTGGCCGATGGTCTTGCTGGTGGCGTGCAGTACGAGGTCGGCGGCCTCCGTCCAGCCCATGTGCCGCAGCATCATCTCGCCGGACAGGATGACGGACGACGGGTTGACCTTGTCCTGGCCCGCGTACTTTGGCGCGGTGCCGTGGGTGGCCTCGAACACGGCGTGCCCAGTCAAGTAGTTGATGTTCGCCCCCGGAGCGATGCCGATGCCCCCGACCTGAGCGGCCAGCGCATCGGACAAGTAGTCGCCGTTGAGGTTGAGGGTGGCGATGACGCTGTACTCGCTAGCTCGGGTGAGGATCTGCTGGAGCATGGCGTCAGCGATGACGTCGTTGACTACGATGTCGGCCCCGGTCCGCGGGTTCTTGAAGGTCCGCCAGGGACCGCCGTCTAGGAGCTGCGCCCCGTACTCGCTATCGGCGAGCTCGTAACCCCAGTCGCGGAAGGCGCCCTCCGTGAACTTCATGATGTTGCCCTTGTGCACGAGCGTGACGGACGGCTTGTCGTTCTCGATGGCGTACTCGAAGGCGGCGCGCACGAGGCGTTTGGTGCCCTCGCTCGACACGGGCTTGATGCCGATGCCACTACTGCCAGGGAAGCGGATCTTACTGTAGGCCGCTGGGAACTCCCGCTCGAAAAGCGCCAGGAAGCGCCGCGCCTCGTCGCTGTCCTCGCGAAACTCGATGCCGGCGTAGATGTCTTCCGTGTTCTCGCGGAAGATGATCATGTCGACGTCTTCTGGGCGCTTCACGGGGCTAGGCACACCAGTGAAGTACTGCACGGGACGCACGCAGGCGTAGAGGTCGAGCAGTTGACGGATGGCTACGTTGATGCTGCGGATGCCGCCGCCGACGGGCGTGGTCAGCGGGCCCTTGATGCCGATGAGGTACTCGCGCAGGGCGTCCACCGTCTCGTCGGGCAGCCACACCTGCTCGCCGTACACCTCGTTGGCCTTGTCGCCAGCGAACACTTCCATCCACGCGATTTTGCGCTTGCCGCCGTAAGCCTTGTCGACGGCGGCGTCGAGCACGCGTTGGGAGGCGCGCCAGATGTCTGGCCCCGTGCCGTCGCCTTCGATGTAAGCGACGATGGGTCGGTCTGAGACGTGCAGGTGCCCGTCCTGCAGCACGATGCGGTCCCCGTCTGGGACCTTGATGTGACGGTAGCTCATGCTCTCCTCTTTCATGGGCCAGCGGCCATTCGTGGGACCTTATCGGCATGCTGGCCGGCATTACCTGGCGTGCTTGGCATGGTGCGGCGGCGCGAACCACAGCTACCGCGCACCGCCGGGTTAGGTGGCAGCAGCTTACCACGCACACTGCGCGTCTCAGACGAGCCCTATGGACAGGGACGAGCGTGAACTGGCGGTAGATTGCGGGCAGATGGCTGGTCAACGTCAACCGTCAGTCACCCCGCACGGTCTCGGTGCGCCCCTGCCCCGCTCCTTCTACGAACGGCAAGCGGACGAAGTCGCTCGGGCGCTACTTGGCGCCTACTGCATCGCTCGCACCAGCACGGGTGAGGGCAAGGTAGCCCGCATCGTCGAAGTCGAGGCCTACCTCGGCGAGGCGGACGCCGCCTGCCACGCCGCGCGCGGGCTAACGCCCCGCACGCGCACCCTCTACGGCCCTCCGGGCACCGCCTACGTTTACCTCGTGTACGGCGTGCACGAGCTCTTCAACGTCGTGTGTCAGCCAGTCGGCGAGCCACACGCGGTGCTCGTGCGCGCCGTCGAACTCTGCAATGGCGAGGCGAGCGTAGGGGCCGGCCCTGGCAAGCTAACGCGCGCGCTCGGCATAACGCGCGAGCACGACGGAACGGACCTGCTCACCGGCCCTATCACCCTGCATGCTGGGCGCCCGCCAGCGCGCACCACGGTCACGCCTAGGGTGGGCGTGGCGTACGCGGGAGCGTGGGCGGCCGCGCCCCTGCGCTACCTTGACGCAGACAGCAGAGCGGTTTCGCGGCCGCCAACTAGCCGGATCGGCGCGCCTTAGTCGTCGCGCGGCGCGTCTTCGAACTCGTCCAGCGGGGTCAGGGCGCGGTCGCGTAGGCCTGCGACGAACGGCTCGACGTGGATCGTCGTCACGAGGTCCGCTAGTTGGGCGTGCAACGCGTCTTCGACCCGCCCGACGAGCGCGTGGGCGTCCTCCACGGTCATGGTCGGAGCGACGAACACGTCGACCTCAGCGAAGCGCGCGCGGCCAGAGCGCCGCGTACGCAGTCGGTGGAACCCTAGGATATTGGGCGCCTTCTCGAGCACACCCAAGATGATGGCCTCCTCCGCCTCAGGGAGGCGCTCGTCCAGTAGGCGGGAGAGCGACTTACGCATGACGCCGACGCCGACGAAGACGATGTTCGCGGCCACGGCAAGGCCAACGAGCGGGTCGAGGGCCTGCCAACGCGTCAGGTGCACGAGCGCTACGCCGACGACCACGCCAAGCGACGTGACCACGTCGGTGAGGATGTGCCTGGCGTTGGCCTCGAGTGCGTCCGACCGCCCGCCGCGCGCCACCCTGAACAGGTAGAGGGCGAGCGCGCCGTTAGCAAAAGCTGCGATGAGCGACACGACGACACCGAGCCCCACGTTCGTGAGCTCCTCCGGTCTGAAGAGCCGACCGATGGCGGTCCAGGCGATGGCGCCCGCCGCCACGAGGATGAGGGCAGACTCTAGGACGCTCGAGAAGTACTCTGCCTTCGAGTGCCCATAAGGGTGGCGGTAGTCGGGCGGCGCCTCGGAGACGCCAAGGGCGACGATGAGCACCGCAGCTGCGACGAGGTTGACGAGCGATTCGGCCGCGTCGGACAAGAAGCCGATCGACCCCGTGAGCAAGTAAGCGGCGAACTTCAGTCCGAGGATGGCTACCGCGGCGACTAGGCTCAACCAGGCCGCGTGATTGCTCCGTCTGTCGCCTACGCTGGTCGCCTTGCTACCAGCGGCGTCCATGGCCCGCTTAGCTGTCCGCCCGACCGGCATCGGCCGAACCAGCGGCCCGCTCGGTGCTCTCGTCGTCGGACGCCGGCTCGTCGGCGTCCGCCTCGTCCGCTTCGTAACCCCATTCGTCTGGGGCTAGCTCGAGCGGTACCTCACCGCTCGCCATGCGCTCGAGCAGGTCGTCGAGTTCGTCGCCCTCGTAATCGGTAACGGTCTCGGCGATGATCGCGAGGGCACGCTCGCCGTCCGCCTCGGGCACGAGCACGTAGCTCGTCTGGGCGCTAGTCGATCCGAGGTGCGAGAAGACGTCTGCGAGCATGTCGGCGCCGCGCACCAGGGTGACAAGGCCTTCGTCTTCTAGGATCGCGGCCACCATCTCGCCGAGTGGCGCCGCAGGTGCTACGTCGACGATAGTCCAGCTATCGCCGTTGATCATCACGCTTTTACCCAGCATGTCAGACCCTTTCAAGTTCGCGCGGCCGGCGGCGCCGACCGCCGTGGAGCTAGGCGCAGGCGCCGAGGTGACTGTTGGAACACCGGCCGCGGCCCCAGGGGCGGTGTGACCCGCGCCGAGGAAGGCAGTGATGAACTCGCGGTAGGCGGCCCTCGCACCAACCAGGTCGGCGACTGCCACGCTCTCGTTGGTCGTGTGCGCCAGCTCTTCCTCTCCAGGCCCGAACCCTATGACCGGAGCGCCCTGCTGCGCTAGGTGGGGCGCGTCCGTGCAGAACCACCAGACGCCCTCCGAGAACTGCCGGCCCTGTTCGGCGACGGCCTTACCGAACGCCTTGCGCGCCTGGTGAACGGCGGCCGCCGTCGAATCGGCTAGGTAGGCCGGCGCGGCGCGCAGCGAGTCCTCAGGGGAACGGCCGTTGGCGGCGCGACCTAGGCCGATGACGATGCGGTCGTCATGCGCGATGCTCTGCAGGCGCTCGAGGACGGAGGCCACCGTCTCGCCTGGCAGCGAGCGGTAATCGACGGTGAGGACCGCCTCTCCAGGCACCACGTTGGTGGCGTCGGCTGGGGAGGACACGAGCCGCGTCGGCGTGGCGCTGGCGCCGCCGAGGACCGGGTCGCTCGGTAGCTCGAGCCCCTCTAGCGCCAGCAGGTAGCGCGCGGCGTGAGCGAGGGCGTTCTCACCCAATGACGCCTTGGCCGCGTGCGCTATGGCGCCCGGGAACACGACCTCGACGACCATGCTGCCGCGGTGCCCCAACATCAGTCGCAGTTTCGAGGGTTCACCGAGGACTACGGCGTCGTAACGGAGCGTCTTAGCCAAGTGCCGTGAGCCCGCGCCGCCGACCTCCTCCTGCACGACGCCGCTAACGATCAGGGTGCCGCTGAACCCGCTTGCGGCGGCGTCTGAGGCGGCGAACACCATGCTGGCGAGGGCGCCCTTCATGTCGCACGCCCCTCTACCCCACAACCTGCCTTCCGCCACCACGCCAGCTAGGGGCGGGTGGGGCCAGCGGCTGAGATCGCCGACCGGCACGGTGTCGAGGTGGCCGTTGAGCATGAGCGTCGGCCCGGGACCGCGCCGCATGATGCCGATGGCGTTGCCTACCTCGTCGAGGTAAGCCTCGTCGAACCCGTGCGCCTCGAAGGCGGCTAGGAGCACGCGCGCGGCTGGCCCCTCTGCACCTGATGGGCTGGGGGCGCGGATGAGCGCGGCGGCGAGTTCGACCAACGGTTCAGTCACCTCGCCATCTTACGAACTTTCGCAGCGCTGCTCGTTCCCAGGCGCGTATCCTCCCTGTGAGATGACAGAGTCAGCGACCGCGCCAGCGAACTCTCGCTGGACCTGCCCGGCCTGCGGGCACGTGATGCTCGCCGGACTAACATGCGACCTGTGCGGGGTGGCGCGCCGCATGACGGACGATCCGCCCCTCGACATCCCCTACCGCCCCCGCCTGACGCGCATTCCAGCCTTCTGGCTGAGCATGATGTGGGGCGTGGCAGCGCTCGGCGGCGTCGCCTTGTGGCTGTCGCCAGTCGCCAGGGGCACGCTAGGTAACGTGTTCCTCGTCGGCGAGATAGTGGCCTCGGGTAGCGCGGCCGTTTCTTCCCTCTTCACGGCCCTGTGGCACCGCCTCTTCAACGAGCTCGAGCTCGTCGTGCCCGCGCACGTCAAGACCGGGGAGCCACTAGTACCAGTGGTCAGGCTGGTGCCGTACGAGACGCTCAACAACGTGACGGTCAAGGTCAAGCTCGTCGACCGCTACTTCCAGAAGTCGCAGGACGGCGTCGAGCGCGCTCAGCGCGAGCTGGCGAGCATCACTCCGTTGAGGCGCGCCCGCCTGCGTGGCCGGCGCCTCACGAGCCTGAGCGCCGACTTCGTTGCGCCGTTCCCGGATACACCGCACGAGAGCATCCAGGCGGACATCATGGCCGACGTCCTCGGCCTACTCTCGTTCGCCGTGCCTGCGTTGGCGTGGCAGGCGCGGAACTTGCGTGAGCATGGTGGTTATTACGTGGAGGCCAAGGTGCGCGTTGGTTTCTTGAGCAGGAAGTACCACAAGCGCGTCATCACCTACTACGTGGGCGGCAGCTTCCACGTTGGGTGACCAGGTCAATCCGGCCCAAGCCAGCGGTAACGGCCTAGGTCGACGCGGTCGTTCGTGACCACCACTCCCTCCGAACGCAGGAGCGCCACCTGCAACTCGCCGTTGCCGACCTTGTAGGTGGAGATGCCGCCGCTAGCGTTGATGACGCGCTGCCACGGCACGTCGCCGTCCGCCTCCACAAGGCCGTAGAGCACGGCGCCCACCTGGCGGGCGTGATTGGGCCACCCGGCCATGAGGGCAACCTCGCCGTAGGTGGTGACCTTGCCTGCAGGAACGGCGCGCACGACAGCGAGAACGGCGTCTCGGAACGTTGAGTCCATGGCAGATGGTACTACCGGGCGGTCAGCTCCCCACTTCCGTTATCCTGGCGCAGGAGGCCGCGTGTTGGAGACCATCGTTCGCGTCGCGAGTTACTTGTTCCTCGCAGGGGTAGTGCTGCTGTTCAGTAGTGCGGTGCCTGCGGTCAGGAAGCGGTTGCCTCGCGCTTTCGCGGCCGGGTCGTTCATGGCGCTCGGCAGTTTCGTGCTCGTGCTCGTGGGGGCGCTGCTCTTCCGCTGAGCGGCCACCGCGCGAGCCGAACCGCACGGCTAGGGAGGTACGCGAGTTGCGCGCACACGTGATCACCTTCGGGTGTCAGATGAACGAGTACGACACGCACACCATTCAGTCCGAACTCGTGGCTGGCGGCCACGAACTAGTGTCCCAGCCGTTGGATGCCGACCTGCTGCTGCTCAACACCTGCGCGGTGCGCGGCAAGCCCGTCGAGAAAGTCATCAGCCTGCTCGGCGACCTACGCAAGCAAAGGGCAGCAGGCCGTGAGGTCACACTCGGGCTCATGGGTTGCTTGGCGCAGCTCGACGAAGGGCGCGACCTCGCCGAGAAGTACGGCGTCGACCTGCTCGTCGGACCTGGCGCCATCACCGACCTGGTCGCTGCCGTCGCCGAGCTCGAGGAACGGAGGGGCGCTGGCATCGTCGAGCGGCTCCGCTTCGACCCGGAGCTTCACGACCTCCTGCCTCCTCCGCCGACCGGTTTGTCTGGCTTCCTCACCATCATGCGCGGCTGCGATCACCACTGCACCTATTGCATCGTGCCTGACACACGCGGCCCGGAAGTGTCACGCCCCGTCGAGAGCGTGCTGCGCGAGGCGAGCGTCATGCGCGCTGCTGGCGTCCTGGAAGTCACGCTGCTAGGTCAGAACGTCAACTCTTACGGGCTGGCGGACCCGAGCCTGCCGCGCTTCCCCGCCCTGCTGCGCATGGTTGCCGACCTTGGCTTCCCGCGCGTCAAGTTCACGACCAGCCATCCGATGAACTTGACGAGTGACCTCATCGACGTGATCGCGGAACACCCGAACGTCTGCAACTTCATCCACCTGCCCATGCAGTCAGGTTCCGACCGCGTCCTCAGGCGCATGGCGCGCGAGTACCGCATCGAGCGCTATCTCGAGATCGTGAGGGAGGTCCGCGCGAAGATCCCAGGCGTCGTCATCTCCACCGACATCATCGTCGGCTTCCCAGGCGAGACCGAGGAGGACTTCCAGGCGACGCTGGCGGCTGCAGCCGAGGCGGGTTTCGAGCAAGCGTTCATGTTCATGTACTCGGCGCGGCCGGGCACCCCGAGTTACAAGCACTTCGAGGACATGCCTCGGCCCCTAAAGGTCGAGCGCCTACAACGCCTGATCGAGGAGCAGAAGGCGCGGAGCCTGCGCGCCAACGAACTCTTGGTCGGCACACAGTTGCGGGTTCTAGTCAACGACCTCAGTCGCGACTCGCGTCATGCCGTCGGCCACTCGGATCAGAACCACACGGTGCTCGTGCCCGCCGAGACCGTGCACAGCATGGGCGTCGTGCAGGTGACCGTCACCAGCGCCACCCCACATGCGCTCTACGGCGAGTTGGAGGGCGGGGCGCATGGAGGCATCGAACTCGTGATGGCGTCGTGACTCGCGACCTGGCGGTCAGCGTGTTCGTCTCCTGGCGCGGTCGCGTGCTGCTGCACAAGCACCGCAAGCTGGGGCTGTGGTTGCCGCCTGGCGGTCACGTCGAGCCGAACGAGCTCCCGGACGACGCCGCCGTGCGCGAGGTGTTGGAAGAGACGGGCGTGGTGGTCGAGCTGTTCGGTCCACCGCCCTTCACAGCGTCGGGGCCGCGGCAACTCACGCGTCCGCGCGGGGTGCAGCTCGAGAGCATCGAGCCGAACCACGAGCACGTCGACCTCGTCTACCTCGCTCGCCCCACCGAACCGTACGGCGGCGAACTGCTTGAGGGCGAGGAGGGACTGGGCTGGTACGACGAGCCAAGCGCGACCGCCCTCGGCCTGACGCCAGAGCTGAGCGCCTGGGTTGCCCTCACCCTCAGCGAGTTGCCTTGACGTCGTAAGCCCCACTGATCATGGCTAGCCAGTCCTCTGCTTCGGCGGCCGAGCGCAGGCGCACGACCGTCAACTCTGGGCGTTCCTCGAGGACTCGGGCCACGCGCGTGGCAGTGCTAGAGTGCGTGCGCCACGCCCACCGGATGATGTGATCTCGGTCGACGAAAATGCGCCACAGCCCGCGCTCTCGATTACCGTTCCACAACTCCTCACGCAGCAGGCGCCGCCAAAGGGTTCTCGAGATCACGCGCCGCATGACGAGGTCACGTGGGTAATCGAGCCACACCATGAGATCGGCGTTGGCGACTAGCAGCGGCCGCACCTGGTGGTACTGCCACTCCGTAACCCAACGCGGTTGGGCGACCAAGCGTTCGACGTCCGCGACGAACTCGCTGCGTGGCTGCCAGGCTGGCCCGTGGAAGAGAGCGTCTATCTCGGTGTGCACGAGCTCGAATGCCGCAGCCAACCGCCTAGCCAGCGTGGTCTTGCCTGCCCCGCTAGTGCCCGCCACGAGCACGCGTTCAGGCCGCAGCGGCAGTTGGTCATCGGAGCCAAGTAACGGCACGGCGCCAAGCCTACCCCCTTGCCAACGGCATAGACACCACCCGCGTAGCGCACTCGCCGCGCAACCATGTATACTCCCTCCGCTGCCACTAGCACCGCTTGTGTTGGGGGCCATGCCGCTCTCGTCGGGGCGTAGCGCAGTTTGGTAGCGCACCTGGTTTGGGACCAGGGGGTCGCTGGTTCGAATCCGGCCGCCCCGACCACGAACTTCAGCAGGCCCTCAGCCACTAGGTGGCGAGGGCCGCTCGAAGCACCAGGCGGGAGTAGCTCAGTTGGTAGAGCGACAGCCTTCCAAGCTGTATGTCGCGGGTTCGAATCCCGTCTCCCGCTCCATTACCTTGGCTTCAGGCAGACCGGCGCGCATTCAATGGCCTTCGGGGCGGAGGCGTGCACGCCTGGCAAACTAGGACGCTGGCGCGCACCAGTAGCTCAGTGGATAGAGCAGCCGCCTTCTAAGCGGTAGGTCGAGGGTTCAAGTCCTTCCTGGTGCACCACTTTGTTCGTCTAGTCTGAAGTTCCAAGCGGTCGAAGCAATTTACCCAGCCAGTTATCTCGTGCCTGACGGCGGTGCGGGTATTCGTGCCGCGTGGCCACGCTCATCAGCGTCCTGACCAGCTACCTCTTCGGCACGCCCAACAACGACGACCGCGGGCCCGAGGCGCTCAGGCTGCTGCGGGGCGCGCACCGCGCCGTGTTGGTCCGGGGCCGCGTGCTCGGACAGGCGAGAGCGTGCGGCCCCGGGATGCGTCAAGCGATCACATTGAGGCAGATCATCGGCACAACGGCCCACACTCCACCAGAGGCAGCGACCGCCGAACCGTGATCTTGGTACGAAACGCAGTTGGCTTCGTACCGCAATCCAACCAACAACTGCTGGGCGCCGGGTTGGTGCGCTGCGGCCCCCAGCTGCTGTGTCGCGCGGAGCCGGGCCAGTTCGGCAGCCGCTCTGTCTCTAGCGGCTTGCCTTACCTCAGCCCGCAGGTCGACCATCTCCCGCTTGACGTTCAAGGCTTCGTCGGGGACGGGAGCCGCTGCCATGCGCATGGCGTCGCGCGCGGTGGCCGGCTTCTGATCGAGGGGAGGAGTGTGCGCGATCGCGGGAGGCGCCGAACCGAATGTCGCGCCCGGATCGAGGAACTGGCAACCCACCGCCCCATGTGTGACCCCCAGGGTGAGCAGAGCAATCGCCGCCGCAACTACACGTGCTAGTCTGCTTCGGAACTTGATCATGCGAACTTCCCTCCTCCTGAGACCCGGTCAACCGGGGCTTCACGAGCAGGTTAGTGAGGGGGCGGTTAACGCCTCCTAAGTGGCATGAGGGCTTGACTAAACGCGTCCTAAACAGCGGCTAATCGGAGCGTCCTCGCACGTTCATCGCCGCGGCCAGCTTGGCCCGCACGTCACGCGCCAGTGCTGAAACGATCGGCACGAGTTCGGTAGGCGGTACATGTAACCACCCGCCCACGACCGCCTCCGTTGCGGGTGGACGATCAGGCGGCAACATGGCGGCCGCTCGGCGCCGCACGTAGAAGCGGCTGGCGACGTGGCGCGCCGCGAGCTCGAGGCCGGGTAGTGGGCACAGGTCGGGGCTCAGGGCGCGCGCGGCGGTAATAGCTTCAAGGGCCAGTGGGATGAACGTGTAGGTTAGGGCGTCGTCGAGAACTGACCCGAGGCACTCGAGGGCCACAGCCCGCTGTAGCGTTGCCTCGACCTCATCGCTCGTGGCGGCCGCGGCAGCACTCGTCACGCGAGCCAGTTCGGCCGTGAAGAGTTGCTCCACCGCGCGCTCGTGCAGGCGCGCCCTGACGGCGTATCCGTAGCCCCGCAAGGTTATGAGCGTGGCGAGGTGCCCCTCCGCCGCCGCCGCGTTGCCCGCCTCAAGCGCCAGGCGGACCAAGACCTCTCGGCAGAGGCGATCAGTGGGCGCCCGCTCCGCCACCGCGCAAGCCGCCTCCGGCTCCCCGCGGGCGTCGAGGAGCAGCGCCTCGACCAACTCGATCGGTGGGAACAGGCCCTGATCGGGATAGTTGTGCGTGTCTCGCTCCTCGATAAGCCGGTACGCTTGGGCCAGCCGCGCCGCGGCGCCCTCCAGATCACCCAGGTTGAGCAGGTCGTGGGCCTGCCGCACGTAGAAGCGCTCGAGGTAATCGTCTCGGCCCCCCTCGCTCTCCTCCAACTTGATGGCTTCCTCCAGGCGGGCCACTGCGGTAACACTGTCACCGTAGGCGTAATGCGCCTCGCCTGCCTCGTTCGCCAGGCAGACGGCGAGCTGGGCCGTTGCTCCTCTCTCCACGCAGACGTCGTGAGCGCGCTGCGCCAACTCCTCGTGCTGAGACGCCAGCGCCGTGACGAGGGAGAGGTTGCTGCAGGCCGCCCCGAGCAGCTCCTCGTCGTCGCGCAACTCCAGAAGCGGGATGGCGGCGTTCCAGTGGCGCCGCGCGAGTTCGGTGTCGCCCTGGAATGCGGCCACCAAGCCGAGGTGGTGATAGAGCTGGCCGAGCCCGTCCTTGCGCCCAAGGTCGACGTGGATGGCGAGAGCCTCGCCGAGCAGCCGCTGAGCGCTCACGGGATCCGACCAGCCCGCGATGGCGGCGCGCCACCGCAGCACCCTCGCCCTCAGCATGGAGCCGCTCGCGGCTACGCCGTCGGCCAGTTCGAGCAGCCTGTTGAGTTCGCTGGTGCGGCCGCGCAGGAGCAGGAACCTCGACGTCATGAATACGGCTTGCTCGATGAGGTCGGTTCTACCGGCGCTCGTCGCCCACTGCCAGGCGGCTTGCAGGTTGAGGAAGTCGGTGCCGAGTTCCTCAAGCGCTTGGCGTTGGCCGGAACGCTGGTCGGCCGGGCGCTTGGAGGCGAACCACGACGTGTAGTGAACGGCGTGCCGCTCTCGCCACTGCTCGACCTCAAGCCGGTAGCCGTCGAGCTTCTCCGCCGCGTACTGCTGCACGAGCGGGTGCAGCTCGAAACGGTTGCCGTTACGCCTGAGCAGCGAGCGCTCCAGAAGGGTGTTCAGCAACTTGAGGTCTAGCCCAAGTACCCGGCCGGCCGCCGAGCGGGTGAAGCCGCCCCGGAACAACGCGCAACCCGCCAGCGCCGCACGCTCGTCGGCGGTCAACCTCGACCAGGAGTTGTCGAATATCGCCCTAACGCTGTGGTGGCGCTCCGGCATGGCGCCCTGCCCGTTACCAAGCACGTCGAGGGTCAGCTGCATCTCGCTTAGGAGCTCGCTGGTGGGCAACACCCTCGAGAGGGATGCCGCCAGTTCGATCCCGAGCGGCGATCCTGCGACGAGCTCGCAGATGCGCCGCACGCTGACGATGTCGACTGGGCCCGGCTCGAAGGTCGAATCGTAGCGCCTTGCCGTCAGGAGGTACAGGGCGACTGCATCGCTCGGCGATCCGATACCTGGCCCGTCACCACCCAGGTTGAGCCCGGTCAACTGGAACTGTGTCTCCGCCACCGAACCGAGCGGCAGGCGCGAGGTGATCACCACGTCAAGCAACGCCGAACCGTTGAGCAGCTCCTCGATCTGATCGCGCAGCGAAGCGGTGGGGTCGAGGTCGTCGATGACCAGCAAGACCTTGCCATCGCCCTCGCCTTCAGCCCTGTCCGACGCGCGGCGGCCGCGGTTCGGCCCGGGCAGCGCATCGGCCGCCAGCGCCGCGAACTGGTCGTCCACCTTGGCGCCGCCAAGAGAGATGAAGAGGACCTGCCGGTACCGGCCAGCCGCGGTGAGGCGCCGCGCGAGCTCCACTGCCAATCTGGTCTTGCCGATGCCGCCAAGTCCAGTGATCGTCACGAGGCGCGCGTCCGCCTCGAACAAGGCCTGCAGCGAAGCCAACTCGCCGTCACGACCAAGGAACGGCGTGAAGTTGGTTGGGAGCGAGCGCAGAACCGCGTTCTCCCGCTGCGCCTTCCGCACGGGCAGCGCAACGCCGAGCGCATCGGCTTCCTTGCGCAACGCGCCGAGGCGCGGACTGTCGACCTCGGCCAGCAGCGCATGCAGGCGCCCGAGTCGCAGCGGGTCGCCGCCGCCGTCAGGCGCCAACCTGACGGCGCGCTCCGCTAGGCTACTCACCTCAGGCAAGTCGGCTCGCGCGAGCGCCCGCTCGGCGAGTTCCATCAACACGGCCTGGGCCGACAGTGCGAACAACTCGCGCGTGGCGAAGAGCCATTCCTCGAGCTCGATGTTTCCGGACTCCACGTCCACTCCCGCCAGGAACGCACCTTCGTAAAGCCCTAAGGCCCGCTCCCATTCGCCGTTGGCGGTGGCCGCCCTGAACTGCTCGGCGTCACAACTCACGGCCGCGTGCACGCGCGGTCCCTCGCTGCGCACGAGCGTCGGCTCAGCCGCGCGTAGTTGAGACAGCGCAACCGTGAGGCTCTGCTTCGAGTCGCCGGCGTTGGGCCAGAACAACTCCGCGAGGAAGCGGCGATACTGCGGGCCCTCGAGAGCCAAGTACGTCAGGAGCAACAACGGCTTAGGGCGACTGAAGCGCACGCCCGAGAGCGACAACCTACCTAGGGTACGGAGAAGCATGGCATCAAGCGCGACCCAAGCCGCTGAACCATGACGTTCGCGTTCGATCCGACCTAGCCATGACCCTCCCCGTCGCCAGCCTGATCGAGGCCCACGCAAGCGGCCACGGCCGCCATCAGCGCCCGCTCGAAAGGTGATTGGCGCCGCCTCCGGGCCCGAAATGCACTTGCAGGCATTCTGCCATATGGCGCGTCGGCTAGAAACGGTTGATGATACGGTCCAGGACACACCTGGGACAGTATCCACGTCTTCCGCTCCAGCATGCGAGCATAGGAGGTGAGCGCCGCTGGCGCCGTCAGGGCGTGCAGGACGAGAGATCTGTGACCCCACCGGGCGGAAATTCAGTCTCGTCGTAGCCGCCCGTCAGCTCAGCTCTCGGCCACATCCTTGCCGAGCACGTCGCGCACGTACAGGTGCTTCACGAGCAGCACGATCACCGCCGCGAACGGCGTGGCGACGAGGATCCCTAGGAAACCGAAGAGCTTGCCCATGACGGTG
>DASSXV010000062.1:0-21599 GCA_035703635.1 Trueperaceae bacterium
GAGGTCGAGGGTGACGTTCTCGCCGTCGGCCACGGCGTTGACGGTCAGGGCGACGGGCGCGGTGATGGTGATGTTAGCGGGGCCGGTCACGCCGCCTGCCGTACCCGAGAGGTCGAGCGTTACCTCGCCGGTCAAACCAGCTGCGCCGAGGCCCAGCGCCCTGGTAAGCGTGGCTACGTCTGCGTTCCCGCGCGCCGTCCAGCTCGCGCTAATCAGGTCGTACGCCACGTCTATGCCAGCGGCGTTGACCTTGACGTCATGCGCCGTTGTCCAGTCGGCGGTCAGGTCGGCCGCCACGCCGCCAACGGTGGCCGTGGCGCGCAGCGAGCCGAGGTCTGCTGGCACCGCGCCCGTCAGCGCCAGGTTCGTCGGCAACTCGAGGCCAGCCACCACGCTGCCGGCCGGTAGTTGCGCGTCTAGCTCGTAGCCGCCGTCTGCCGCCGCTTCCATGGCGCCGCTAAGCGCCGCCCAGGGCTCGTCTTCCCCTGCGCCTGCCAACCTCACGGGCAGTCCGGCCACCGTCGCCGCTAGGGGCGTTGCGCTGCCAACGGCCAGCGCGAGGTGTTCGCCGTGGCCGCGCAGGTTCCACGTGATGGCTCCCCCAACGTCCGCCAGCCCGAAGTCGAGCGCCACGGCAGTCGGCGCCACCGCAACGGGGCCTAAGTCGCTGGTGCCAAGCTGGGCGTTCGCCGTCACGCTCAGAGCGCCAGCGGCGTACTCGATGCGCCCGGAGCGGGCGCTGACGCTGCCTGACACGCCGTCAGCAGCGGTCAGGCTGACCTCGTCCATGGCCCAGCTGCCGGTAACGGCCAGGTCGGGCCCCACGTCAGCTGCCAAGCTCAGCGGGCCGAAGCGCCCGGTGATGGGGCCAAGCGCGCCGTCCGCGAGCCGCGCCGCCGCACTGCCGCGCAGGTCGAGATCGACGCCGGCGACTGCGGGCCCGACTGGTCCCTGCCCGCCTAGTTCGAGGTCGAGCGCAACGTCGTTGAGCGGGCCACTGGCCTTCAGCGCCAACGTGGCCGGACCCGTCAACCCAGGAACGGCGATGTTCGCTGCGTTGAGCCCGCCCTCGAGGCGGTCGTTCGCCAGCACGAGCGCGCCCGACACGTCGACGCCGTCAGGACTCGCGGCAAGCGCGCTCGTGTGGCCGGACACGAAAGCCTGCCAGCCGTCTGGGTCGAGGCGCGCATCTAGGTCAAGCGCCACGGGATCGACGCCAAGCGCGCCGCTCCAAGCAGCCGTCAGCCGCGCGCTGGCGTTGGCGCCCATGGCGTAGGTGAGTGCCATGGCAGTCAGCTCCCCGCCTGGTGCCACCCCTGCGTACTCGAAGCCGGTCAAGTCGACGTCGCTGCCGGTCACCTGCAATTGCGACGTGCCGCGGGCGCCCGGCGCGATGCTGAGTGCCACCTTGCCGCCGCCGAGCAGGGTGGAGGAGTCCACCCTCAGCTCGCCAGTAGACCCGTACGCGAAGCGCACTGCGAGGTCGTCGAGCGGCACGCCGTTGACGGCGCCCGCGCCGGTGGCGGTGCCGCGGGCCTCCACCGTCGTCCAGCCGCTGATGGTCAGGTCGACTTGCGTGGTGCCGGTGATGTCGAACGGCTGCCCGTCGAGAGCGCCCTTCAGCAGCCAAGCCGCCGCCTCTGCCAAGGCGGGCGTTGCCCGGCCGCTGGCGGTGAAGCGCATGGCCGCGATGTCGACCTCGCCCGTCGCCGTAACGGGGCCGCCCATGCCGTGCCCGCTGACTTGCGCCTTTATGACTGGGTAGTCGAGTAGCACCGTGCCGTTGACGCCGCTGGCGGTGAGGCCGAGGTCGTCGATGCTGCCGTTGGTGAGCTCGAGGTCGGCAACCACGGCGCCGTTCCTCACGCTGATCGGGCCAGTCACGCTGCCGCCCTTGGCGCCCGGCCACCAGTGCTGGGCGAGCGTCACGTCGGCACGGTCGATGAACCCGGTGAAGTCGAGGGTGCTGAGGGTGAGGATGCCGGTCGCGTGCGCGCTGCCTTGCTTCGTGCTCACCGCGCCAGCTAAGTGCAAGGAGCCGTCGGCGCTTCTCACGCTCAGGTCGGTGATCTGAGCGTCAGGCAGCGTGAACGGCACTTGGCTGGCGTTCACCTCCACGCCGGAGAGGTGGACGTTGCCGAGGCGCACGCGCGGCACGAACCCCCCACCTTGGCCGCCAGGCGCGCTGGCGCTCGTGCTGGTCAGCTCCTTGAGGTCTACGGCCCCGCGGGCACCGTCGACCTCCACGTCGAGCGGCAACTCGCCGCCAAGGAGCGAGGGGAGGAAGTAGTCGAGGCGCAGGTGATCGAGTTCGACTTGAGTGCCCGGGCCTTCGACCGTGACGCCGAAGAGGCTGACGGTGCGCCACAGGTTACCGGCGCTGCGCTGGTAAGTGACCGTAATGCCCTGGCGCTCGGCTGCGTTGAGCAAAACGTCAAGCAGCCCGTTGCGCACGGCAGGTACCTGCGGAGCCAGAGCGACGACCCCAAGCAACAGGGTGACGATAGCGGCGGTGAGCAGAGTTTTCCGCGGCATTGCGCTAGGGGGTGGGGTCCAGTTCTGCGGGAGACGTCGGGGTGGGTGGCTGGCGGCGGCAGGAACCCCGCGCCCTACGCGCTACAGTGTGCGCCAGCCTACCACGAGGTCATGAGAACCCCGCGGTAAAATCGGGCGTTAGTCCACCTAACGCTGGCCGCGCCCGAACAGTTGCTAGCATGCCTCCAGCATGACCGAACCTCACGGCACTCGCCGTTTCACCGCCATCATCTCGGGCCACGTCCAGGGAGTCGGCTACCGCGCCTTCGTCAGGCGCAACGCCACTGACCTGCACTTGCGGGGCCACGTCGAGAACCTCGCAGACGGGCGCGTCGAAGTAGTCGCAGAAGGCGCGCAGGACGACCTTGACGTGCTCATCGCCCGCCTGCGGCTCGGTCCAACGCACTCTGTCGTCACGAACATCGAGCTCGAGTGGGCAGACGCCGCCGGCGCCAAGCCCGGTTTTCATGCCTACTGACGCCGCGCCACCGAACCCGCTTGGCGTTGCGCAGCTAGCCGCGATCGAAGGCGTGCTCGGCACCATCTCTCGGGAACGCGCGGCGGACTACGCACACGCGCCGCTCGCGGGCGCCGCCAAGCGCCCGACCCGCCCAGGCTTCGGTGCGGCACTGGTGGCGGCCAAGGCCGCGGCTGCCAGCGCCGGGTTGAGCGCGATCGCCGTCATAGCCGAGATCAAGCGCTCGAGCCCATCGCAGGGTGCCATCGCACAGCTCGACCCTGCGGCCGCCGCTCGCGACTACGCGGCCGGTGGCGCCGCCGCCCTTAGCGTCCTCACGGAGCCGCGCCACTTCGGTGGCGACCTCGAGCACCTAGACGCCGTGGCCGCGGCCGTGCAGTTACCGCTGCTGCGCAAGGAGTTCGTGATCCACCCTGCGCAACTCCGTGAGGCCGCCGAGCACGGCGCGAGTGCGGCGCTGCTGATGGTCAGCGTCCTCGGCGAGGAGACGGCCGCGTACCTGCGCTACGCCACAGCGCTAGGCCTCGAGGCGTTGGTGGAGGTGCACGACGACGCCGAGCTGGACGTCGCCCTAGCGGCTGGCGCGCAGGTCCTGGGCGTCAACAACCGCGACTTGAAGACCCTGCAGATCGACCTCGCCACGGCGCCGCGGCTGATCGCGAAGGCGCGAGCGGCTGGCTTCACCGGCGTGGCCGTGGCGGAGTCCGGCTATCGCACCCACGCCGAGGTGGCGAGCGTGGCTGGCGTGGCCGACGCGGTGCTCGTCGGCACGAGCCTAGCTGGCAGCGGCGACCTGGCCGGCGCGTTACTGGCCTTGCGCGGCGCGTAACGCGCGTAAGGCGCGGAAGCACGATGCACGGCGGGCCGGGTAACTGCTCGGCGCTATACTTGCGCCCATGCCTGCCGAATTGGCGCCAGAGGGCGCTATCCAAGAGTTGACGTTGGCTAACGGCCTGCGCGTGGTGTACGCGCCCATGCCGTGGTTGCCGACCCTGAGCGCCACGCTCTCCTTGCCATTTGGGTCGGCCACCGACCCGGTCGGGCAGGAGGGCTCAGCCAACGTGGTGCATGAGTGGTTGCAGCGGGGGGCTGGCGCGCTCGGCTCGCGCGCGTACTCCGATGCCCTCCTGGACCTCGGCGTGCGCCGCGGCGGTGGTAGCGGGCGAGAGGCCGCGAGCCTCAGCGCCGCGTTCCTGGAGTCCGTTGCCGCCCCCGCCCTCGAGCTGCTCGCCTCCAGCGTCACGCAGCCGCACTTCGCCGCCAGCGAGTTCGAGGCCAGCCGGGAGCTGGCAGTGCAGGAACTGGAGTCGTTGCAGGACGCGCCGACGCAGCGCCTGTTCGAGGCGCTGCAGGAGCAGGTGTTCGCTAGCCCGCAGCGCCGCAGCAGCTTCGGCACGAGCGCCGGTCTGCGCGCATTAACGCCGGAGAGCGTGAGGGCGGACGCCGCGCGCCGCCTCGGGCCGGAAGGCGCGATCCTCGGGTTGGCCGGTGGCGGCGAGTGGGCCGAGTTGGAGGAGGCGGTCACGCGCGCGTTCGGGTCGTGGAGCGGCGGTAGCGTGCCCGTGCCGCCGGCCGAACTGGCGCCGGTCGGGCGTCACCATGTGAACGCCGAGTCTAGCCAGGTGCAGATCGGGCTCGCTTACCCGAGCCCCGCGCCTGGCACGGACGACATGTACGTCTACCTCGTCGCCCTCGAAGTCTTGTCGGGCAGCATGGGCGCCCGCCTCTTCACCGAGGTGCGCGAGAAACGCGGGCTGGTCTACTCCGTGAGCGCCTTCTACCGCGCCGTACGCGGCCGCGGTTACACGCTCGGCTACGCAGGCACGACCAGCGAGCGCGCCGCAGAGACCCTCGACGTGTTCCTGGCCGAGCTGCGGCGCCTCGCGGAGGGCGTCACGGCGGCCGAGCTCGAGCGGGCGCGCACCGGCCTCCTCGCGAGCATCGTCATGGCTGGCGAGTCGTCAGGCAGCACGGCGGGCAGACTAGCGAACGACCTGGTCCTCTTCGGGCGCCCGCGCACCCTCACCGAGATCGCCAGCCACATCGAAGGAGTGACGTTGCAGGGCGTTAACGACTACCTCGCCGCCAACCCCATCCCGGAACCTACCGTCGTGACGTTGGGGCCGAAGGCATGAAGGGCGCCACCTTGCGCTTTGATGAGGTCGTGCTCGAGAACGGCCTCGTCGTGATCGGCGAGAACAACCCGCGTGCTGCCACCACGGCGATGGGCTACCTAGTGCACACGGGTTCGCGCGACGAGACGGCCGCTGTTGCCGGCGTATCGCACTTCCTCGAGCACATGCTCTTCAAGGGTAACGAGGAGTTCAGTGCCGACGACATCAACCGCACCTTCGACGAGCTCGGCGCCGACTACAACGCCTACACGAGCGAGGAGCGCACCGTTTACTACGGCTCCGTAGTGGCTAACCGCGCCGGCGCGCTGCTCGACGTCCTCACGCAACTGCTGCGCCCGAGCTTGCGGCAGAGCGACTTCGACATGGAGAAGAAGGTGATCCTGGAAGAGATCGCCATGTACCAGGATCGCCCCGCCAGGAGGCTGTTCGAGCACGCCAACGAGCGCTACTGGGGCTCTCACCCGCTTGGCAACAGTGTCCTCGGCAGTCCGAAGAGCATCACCGAACTGCAGCGCGACGACATGCAGGCGTACTTCGACCGGCGTTACGCGCCAGGCAACGTCATCCTGGCGGTGGCAGGCAACTACGACTGGGACGCGGTGGTGGAGCAAGCCAAGGCGCACGCCGGGCGCTGGCCGGCCTTCGAGGCGCACCGCGACTACCCGCCAGCTGAGCCGTTCGCTGGCCGCGAGGCCCTCACGGACGCCACCCTCCACCGCCTGCACGCGGCGTACTACGCGCCCGGCGTGGCGGCAGAGGACCCTGCGCGCTTCGCGGCCGCGTTGCTCGCCAGCATCATCGGCGCGGATGACGGCAGCCGCCTCTACTGGGAGCTCGTCGACAAGGGCTTGGCTGACAACGCCTCCTTGTCGCACGAGGCGCAGGAGGGCGCTGGCTCGTTCGTCGGTTACGTGAGCACCGCGCCAGAGCGCGCCGCGGAAGTCCTCGAGGTTTTCCAGGCGGTGGTGAGGGGCGTGCAGGACAGCGGCGTGACGGCCGACGAGTGGCGCCGCGCCCAACTGCGCACCGCCACCGGCCTGACGCTGCGCGCTGAGACGCCCATGGGCCGCTTCATGTCGTTCGGCACGTCGTACCAGACGCTTGGGAGGTACCGCAGCGTGGCAGACATGGTCGACGAGGTCATGAACACCCCGCTCGAGGCTGGCCTGGCTCTGCTGGAAGGTCGTCCGTTCGACCGCGATTACCTCGTAACCCTCGGCCCAGCCTGAGCC
Source organism: Trueperaceae bacterium (assembly GCA_035703635.1). Classification (GTDB taxonomy): domain Bacteria; phylum Deinococcota; class Deinococci; order Deinococcales; family Trueperaceae; genus JAAYYF01. The sequence continues at coordinate 6,381 of DASSXV010000062.1, forward strand.
GAGGGGTGCATGAGGACGTGCCTCACGCGCTGGCGGCCTCTTCTCATGAGGCGCCAGTTACACTCGGCCAATGAGAGCCAGCTTTTCGACGGGGGTCAGGGCCTTGGGCGCGGTGTTCATGCTGTGCATGAGCGGCGCCCTCGCTAACTCGCCGTTCGCCGCCCTCACGGTGGTGCCGACCGGCGGTCAGGTGTTCGACATCATCTCCGGCATCACCACGCTGCCGCAGGGCGGAACGGTGACCGACCAGGACACGGGCGTGGCGCTGGTGGCGGGCCACATCGAGTACCGCGCCCAGGATTACCTCGAGGCGTCGCGCGTCAGCCTCGACGGTTCGTTCGGGCACGTGACGGCCGACGTCATGCGCATCGACCTCAAGGTCGGGCTGCTGACGGCGTCTGGTGGCCTGCGCCTCGTGCGTGAGGGGTTAAGCGTTAGCGCGGACAGCCTGAACTTCGATGCCAACGCGCAAGTCGCCACCTTCGCCGGTGGGGTGCAGTCGAGCGACCCGAGCTTCGTGGCTGATCGCGTGCTCCTGGACGTGGCCAGCGGCGACGTGCTGCTCGAGGGTGAGTACGTGTTCGAGGGCGGCGTGTTCGCGCTGCGCTCACCGGAGGGCGGCGGTCTCCTAGCCCTCAAGCTGGTCGTGTCCGACGGCGTTACCAGTTACGACGCCGCCACGGAAGTGGCGCCCGAAGTCCTGGCGCGCTTCGCCCCGTACCTGTAGCTGCCTCGTTGTGGGCAAACAGTGCTCGCATGGCCTACGCGGCGGGTCATGATCGCGTCGTGAGATGGCGGTACTTGGTTGTTGCGCTGCTGTTGGGCTCGGGGTCGGTGGCCTTCGCCCAGTGCGCGCGCGGACCCAAGACGGCCGAGGTGACGCTCCCCGGCCTGTTCGCCGTCTACTACCAGCAGTTCCGTTCAGACGCCGCGCAAGACACCGCGGAGTTCTACGGCGGCGTGTGCGTGGCCGCCGTTGGCGGCGAGTGGACCATCATCGCGGAGCGCGTCAGGGTCAATAACCTCAGCACTGATATCTACCTCGAGGCTCCCGCGCCGACCCTCTACCTCGAAGGTTGGCGGATAGCGGGGGACGAGCTCGTGGCCGACGCGCGCCACCTGCAGCTCACGGCGGCGGTGCTCACGGGACCGGACGTGAGTGGACGCGCGGCCGAGCTGGAGGTGGACATTGCCTCCGGCGCCTTCACCCTCACCGACTTGTCGTTGACGGGCACGGCGTTCGAAGTCGTTGGGGCGTTGGCTACCTTGCAGGGCGACGTGCTGCGGGTGGAGGGCGCCGAGGTGACGACTTGCATCGGCGTCGAGCCCGCGCCCCTGGCCATCGAGGGCAACGTGGCGCTGGTGGCGTTGAGCTCGCGCGAAGTGAAGCTGGGCGGCGGCGTGCTCCGCATCGGCAGCCTGCGCGTGCCGCTGCGCGAAGACCTCACGCTTTCAGACAAGACGCTCTCCGAGCTGCAGTTCCCCGTCAAGGTCGCGGTTGTCGAGGCCAGCCCCGCCACCAGCGCGCCGACGCCCGGCGCGGGCCTGAGCGTGCGCGTGGTTGGCATCCCGCTAGCTGACGATTTGACGCTCGAGGTGGGCGCAACCGGTCTCGACCCAGAAGAGCCCCTGCTGCCGGTGGCGCTGGTGAGGGCTGTAGCGGAGGAGGGCGCCGGGGTGCGGAGCTCGGCGACGTTCGGGTTGGAAGCCGGCGCCCCGTACCTGGATTTCGGACTCAGCGTGCCCGTTGCCCCGTGGTTGACCGCGGACCTGACCGCCCGCAGCGGCGCGGCGCCCGCAAGGCGGGCGCGGCACGAAGGGCGCTTGGCGCTGAAGGCGAGCGCGCCACTGCCGTTCGTGAACGGCAGCGTGGTGGGGGAGGTGTTCGCTGCCGCCACGGCCATCACTGCCAACGCTGCGAGCGCGCAGCCGGTGGTGGCGGGTCCGCGTTTGGGCGCCAGCATCGCGGCCACGGCCGCCACGCCCGACCTTGGCCCACTAGGAACCCTGGCGCTAACTAGCCGCTTCCAAGTGACGCATTACCCGAGCACTTGGGGCGCCACGGCGCCCGCCGGCGCGGTCACGCAGTGGGGTGTGCGTTTGGCGCCTTCGTGGCGGTTGGCTTCTGGACCCGTTTCCTTGTCGTTGGGTTACGACGCGCGCTTCACGAACGCTGCTTCACCCTTCGGCAGCGCGGTCGACGGCCTCACGCCGCTGCAGCGCGCCACCGGCAACGTCAGCGTGGCCGGCGCCATCGGCGGCGGGTTCAGCGGCAGGCTCGGCGTTGGCGCAACCTACGACGCCTTCGCCACCCCCGCGCTGCCGGCGGGCTTCAAGCGCCTGCGGGCAGACGGCACCCTCGCGCTGGACGTCGACCCGTGGACGGTGACGCTGACGGCGGCGTTCGAGGCGGCCGGGCTGGTCAACGCGCTGCCTGACGTGCCTGCGTTCGTGTCGCTCGACGTCGCGGCGCAGCGTTACGGCTGGCCGTTGATCGGCACGCACGTGCCTTACGGGTCGTTCGAGTTCGGGGTCGGTGCGGAGTACGACCTGCTGGCAGTCAGCCTCACCGAGCTCGAGGCGCGCCTCGGCGTGCCGGTGGCGTTCGACACGCTGGAACTGCGGCCGTTCGTGGCGGTGGACGTTGCGCGGCTGCTCGTTGGCGGTGCGCCCTACCTGAGCGGCTACGGCCTCGACCTCACGTTCGTCACCTGCTGCGGCTCGCTAACGGTTGGCGCCATCAACGACCGCGGCAACTGGGGCGCTTCGGTGGCGGTCAACCTCGAGCGCCGACCAGGCGGCAGTGGTGGCGTCAGCGCGGCAACGCAGCCCGCGCCCGTGGTGGGCGAGTTGGCGGGGGAGGGCAACGACGCGGAGCCGGGTATCATGCCAAACACGCCATGAGGCCGCCCGTGATCACGATAATCGACCGTTACCTGTTGAGGGAGAGCCTGCCGCCTTTCCTCTTCGGCTTGTTGCTGTACTCGAGCTTGGCGGTCGTCAGCGTGACCATCCCGCGCTTGCAGTGGGTGGTCGGCGCGCCCGTGCTGGAGTTAGGTGCGTGGCTGCTCGTGCAGTTGCCGCAGGCGATGGTGCAGACGTTCCCCATTGCCCTGGTGCTGGCGGTGCTGCTGGCCTTCGGGCGCTTGGCGAGCGAGAACGAGTTGTTGGCGCTGCAGGCTGGCGCGGTGCCCGTGCGCCGCACGGCTGGCGTGTTCGTCGTGCTCGGCCTGGTTAGCGCACTAACCGTTCTAGCTATCAACCAGTGGGTCTTGCCCGTCACGAACACCTTGGTGACGAAGTACTACTGGCAGCTCACAGCCGGACAGACCGGTCTATTCCGCTTGGCGCAGCAGTCCTTGCCGGTCGACGACTTCACGCTGCACTTCGAGAAGGCCGCCGACCGCGGCAACCTCATGCAGGACGTGAGGATCGAGCGCTGGGACGGGGAGGTGCTGACCTTGCTGCGCGCCAAGGAGGCGCGCTTCGATGGTGTGGACCTGGTGCTAACGGGTTACAGGATCGACGCCCTCGACCTGAGCGCCCTCGACAGCTCCACGAACGACCCGACGGCGGCCCTCGCGCGGTTGATCCGCCTGAGGAACGTGCCGCCAGATGACGCGGCGCCGTTGACCATCACCACTAGCGTCACGCTGGAGGAGATCATCACGCGCTTCGGCAGCGGCGGTTTCGAGGACGACCGTTCGATAACGCAGTTGTGGCGAGACTCGTCGCGGGTGGGCGCCTCGGCGACTGACCGGCGTCAGGCGGCAGCGCTGATGCACCGCAAGCTGTCAGAGCCGTTCACGAACCTGGCGTTGTTGCTGGTGGCGGTGCCGTTGAGCCTCACGTACGCCCGCACACGCGGCGTCGCTTTCGGCCTCAGCCTGGTGGTGACGCTCGTTTGGTACTTGTTCTACACGTTCGGCTTGTTGTTCGCGCAAACGGGTCAGTTGCCGGTGTGGCTAGGCGCGTGGCTTGGGAACATCGTGTTCGCTGTGCTTGGGCTGTTGTTGCTGGCGCGACGGGCACGGTGAGCTTGCGCGGACCGACCCGCGCCCGTGCGCTTGAAACCCCGTCCAGGTCGGCCAGAACGCGTTGCCACCAGTGCCACTAATGGTATCGTCGACAGTCTGATGCCCACCGCGGTCCCGCAGAGCCTCCTCAAAGCCACGAGTTACTTGGCGCCAGCAGACGCCGCCAAGTTGGCGGAGGCGTACGAGTTCGCCGAGGAGATGCACCGCGGCATGGTGCGGCGCTCCGGCGAGCCGTTCATCATCCACCCGGTCGCCGTCACCGAGATCCTCGCGGAGATGCACCTAGACAGCGCCGCGCTCATGGCTGGCCTGCTTCACGACACGGTGGAGGACACCCCCGCCACCTTCGAGCAGGTCGAGGCGAAGTTCGGTGAGACGGTAAGGCGCATAGTCGAGGGCGAGACGAAGATAAGCAAGCTGGCGGTGCGCGTGTACGAGAACGAGCAGGCGGAGAACCTCCGCCAGATGCTCCTCGCCATGACCACCGACGTGCGCATCATCCTCGTCAAGCTAGCGGACCGGCTGCACAACATGCGCACGCTGCGGTTCATGCCGCCGCACAAGCAGCTGAGCATCTCCGAGGAGACGCTCGAGATCTTCGCGCCGCTAGCGCACCGGCTGGGTATCAACCACATCAAGAACGAGCTCGAGGACATCGCTTTCAGGTACCTCGAACCCGAGCGCTACCTGCAACTGCAGCGCCAGGTGCGCATGCGGCAGTCGGAGCGCGAGGCGTACGTCAAGAAGAGCATCAAGCTGCTGGAGGGCCGCCTGGTGCACGAGGGCCTCACGTTCGAGTTGTCGGGCCGCAGCAAGCACCTCTACAGCATTCACAGGAAGATGCAGCGCGACCACCGCAACTTGGATCAGATCTTCGACCTCATGGCCATCAGGGCCATCCTCGACCCGGAACCGACCACCAACGGCATGGCTGGCGATGACGCCGAGAAGGCCGTGTGCTACCGCGCCCTCGGCATCGTGCACTCGCTGTGGACGCCCATCCCTGGGCGCTTCAAGGACTACGTGGCGGTGCCGAAGCCGAACGGCTACCAGAGCCTGCACACCACCGTCATCGGCTTGCTCGGGCAGCCGATCGAGGTGCAGATCCGCACGCGCCGCATGCATGAGGTGGCGGAGTTCGGGGTGGCGGCGCACTGGGCGTACAAGGAAGGCGTTACGGACGTGGAGGAGGTGCAGCGCCGCCTCGACTGGATGAAGCAGCTCCTCGACGTCGACACCAGCTCCGAGGACGCCGGGGCGTTCCTCGACGCCGTGAAGACCGACATCTTCAGCGAGCGCGTGCTCGTGTTCACGCCGGCGGGTGACGTGGTGAACCTGCCGCGCGGCTCGACGCCGATCGACTTCGCGTACCACGTGCACACCGAGGTGGGGCACAGGTGCATCGGCGCGCGTGTCAACGGCGAGATCGTGCCCCTCAACCACGAGCTTGCCACCGGCGACCGCGTCGAGGTGCTCACGAACCGCTCCAGCCAGTACGGGCCGAGCGCCGACTGGCTGAACATAGTAGTCACGCGCGGCGCCAAGCAGAAGATCAAGCACTACTTCAGGGCGCAGGCTAGGCAGATGCAGTTGGAGAGCGGTAAGCGTTCCCTAGAGCGCGCTCTGCGGCGCCGCAGCCTGCCCGTAGCGAAGCTAATGAGCCGCGCCAAGCTCGAAGAGGTGGCCAAGAAGCTCCTCAACGTCGATAACACGGAGGAGCTGCTGCTGGCCCTCGAGTCCGGCCGCTTGTCGGCCAAGCACGTGGTCGAGGCGCTGGTGCCGGACCTCGTCAAGGAGCGCCGCCCGTCGCCAAGCAGCGAGGCGCCGCGCAGGAGCGTGAGCGGCGTGTACGTCGACGGCCTAGACGCCCCCGCCAACCTGGCGCGCTGCTGCAGCCCGGTGCGGGGCGACGACGTCATCGGTTACATCACCCGCGGCCGCGGCATTTCCGTTCACCGCGTTGACTGCCCGAACGTCAAGCACCTCATGCTCACGGACCACGACCGCTTCGTGCAGGTCATGTGGGACGCGCCGGCGGGGGAGGTGTTCGCCGTCGACTTCGAGGTCATCGGCATGGACCGCCCCGGCCTGCTGAAGGACGTGCTCGACGTCATCAGCGGCATGAACAAGAGCGCCAACCGCGTGGCGGCAGACGTGCAGGGCGCCATGCGCGCGCGCATCATGTTCCGGGTGGACGTCAAGGACCAAGCCGAGATCGAGTTCATAAAAGAGGGCGTGGCGCGCATTGCGGACGTCACGCGGGTGTACCGCAGCAAGCCGGGCTTGAAGGCGTGAGGCAGGTTCGCTGTTGTTTCGTGTTCGCGCCCGCACGAGCGTGAGCACTCAACCCAAGCTCAGCGTGCTGTTCGTGTGCATGGGCAACATCTGCCGCTCTCCCACCGCCGAGGGCGTGTTCCGCAAGCTGGTAATGGACGCTGGGTTAGCTGACCGCATCGAGGTCGACTCGGCCGGCACGCACGCCTATCACGTCGGCGACCCACCCGACCCGCGCTCGCAAGCTGCCGCGGCCGCACGCGGCTACGACCTGAGCGCATTGCGCGGCCGCCAGTTATCTGAGTATGACGCGGAGCGCTTCGATTACGTGATCGTCATGGACCGTGGCAACTTCAACCGCGTCACGCGCTTGTTCGGCGGCGCCGAGCCAAGCGATGGGCAGCGGGCGCAAGTGCGCTTGTTCTTGGATTTCGCGGTCGACCGGCCGGAGGTCGAGGTGCCCGACCCGTACGTTGGTGGGGCGGAAGGCTTCGAGCTGGTGCTTGACATGATCGAGGCCGCTGCGGCTGGGCTGCTGGCCGAGGTCAGCGCCCGCTTGGCGCCCGACGAGTCTGTAGTTGAGTAAGTAGAGTGCCCCGCCGGTTTCCAACGGCACCTGACGATCACCTCTTAAGGCTGCTTCTTCCGACCTGACCTGGTTCGAGGGTCGCCACCGCGCTGGTCCGACGGGGCAGAGGGGATAGTAACACGGCGCGTAGGCGTGGCGTGAAGGCGGGTTTTCACTACGCTCCCCTAGCCTTCGTGAGTTGGTTGTGAGGCGTGTGAGGTGCTCCACATGAGGGCGAGAGCATGCGTCTGGCGCGCATACTCTAGGCCGCTGCCTAGCGCGCCCAGCATGAATGTGTGGAATTTGTAAGAGTCTCGTAAGGACGGCTTGTTAGGCTCTGCTCAGTCCACGGGGATTCCCGGGACTGGCACTATCAGGCGACCGGACTTCATTCATACTTCATCCCGGGAGCCGAATCGGAAGGAGCGCATCATGCGCAACCGTAAGACGCAGGGCTTCACCCTGATCGAGCTGCTGATCGTAATCGCGATCATCGGCATCCTCGCCGCCGTACTCATACCCAACCTCATGCAGGCCCGACGCGCCGCTGCCACCCGCGCCGCGGAATCGTACACCGCCAACGTCTACACCGCCGTCAACGCATACCTGGCCGAAAACGTCAACGAGACCGTTGCGACGGCCATTGCGCCAGGTTGTGATCCAGCTGCCGGTTACACGTTGGGCGGCTACGTCGTGTCGCCGATCGCCACCAACATCGTGTCGGCCTGTGCGCTTGCCGACGTAGGTGGGGATGCTCAGGTCACTGTCACGTTTGGCGCTGGTACCAGTAACAGTGGCGGCACCAAAGTCCTGCCGTAATAAGCTTCTGCCGAGATTGTGAGAGACGGGCCGCCTTTCGGGGCGGCCCCCTTCTTGGCCTGACAAGCCTAGGCCGGTCGCCCCCCATCGCACGGGTCCTTCTGGGGCTACAATTGCCCTAACGCTCCTAATCAATTTGGCTCTCCTGGGGGGCGGATGGAAGCCGATCATCGGTTTACTGCCTTGGACCCCAAGCTTTTCCAGAATGGGTTGGCCGAATGTAGTTCGAAGAGGCTGCCGCTTGACGGTTCGATTATTGGCCAAGTGTCGTGGTATCACAAAAGCAAATATGATAGCTGTGGTGCCTCGATTGCCGTGGCGTGCGTAGCATTGCTTAGGTAAAAGTAAATATCGATGCTTAAGTGTAGTGGCGGCTTGCGATTCATGTCGGTGCACTTCTTCTTGATAGTTCGTGACAGGCCTAAGGAACAGCGGAGTTCCACTGAATAGGCGTGAACAACCATTAGCCCCCCCCACTATGGGGTACTGATTCAACGTGCTGCTCTCATACCATCGTGTCATGAAGCGCACTGCTGGGTTTACGCTCATTGAGTTGATTCTGGCGCTAGCCTTGATGGGCATATTGCTCGCCGTAGGTGTCGGCCGATTCAATCTGTCCGGGTCCGCGACAAGGCAAGCTGCCGAGGTCGTCTCAGCCGCAGTGAACCGCGCTCGCTATGAGGCCATCAGGACGAATAACACGGCAGGCCTGGCGATCACGGCTGGGACAGGCGGTTCCTCTGGCTCGTTAGTCATCTGTCGCGATGTCGATGAGACCGTAACTCTTGCGTGTTCCACTGGGTCAGTTGCCGAGACTATCGACTTCGACGGTGGCGAACTTGCTAGAGCTGTAATCTCGTCTCCGGCCTCAGTGACCTTCTTCTTCGACAGACGGGGAATCTTGCGTAACCCCTCAAGCGCATCGCAAGTAATCACGATTGCCGATAGGTCCGGAAACAACATCAGGACGGTCTCGGTTTCTGCAACAGGCCGAGCGGAGGTCGGCGAATGAGGACTCGAGTTGGCGGATTCACGATCATCGAAGTTCTGATTGCGTTGGCCGTCATTGGCATTGCCTTTGCGGCCATGGCATTCGTTCAGGTCAACAACTTGCGGGCGACGGCATCCGCACGGTTGGCGTCGGAGGTCAAGGCTGCCGCCAATGTCGTGCTGGAACAGCAGATGTCACTTGTACTAGCAACCTCGACTGATCCTTACACAGGAGCAAAAAGATACGCTTTCAATGACTTCTACTGGAGCTGTCCGACCCCTGTGACGCCGTCGGGCGGTGCCCTAGCAGTTGTCACGTCGCGAACGTGCTCTGGAGTGGAGCGGATCGGCGATGTAGTAGTGGACTACCGCATTCGGGGGGAGGCGGGCATTCTTGGCGAAGGCCTCCTGACGATCATCGTGACGGCGGACCACGATCTGGGCACCCAAACCCTCACCCTCGGTGACAGGGTTACTTGCTACGACATCTACCCCTCGCCCACGTCACTTGCACCTGAGCCCTGCCCCGTACCGACCGCAGTTGGAGCTGGTCGCCCATGAGGCCGAAGGCACTTCACCGGACCAGTACCTTGGGCTTCACTATCGTGGAGCTGTTGATAGCGTCAACAATCCTGGTCGTTGTTCTTGGGATTGCGGGGGTCTTTTTCGCAAGGCAGACTCAGATGCAGCGGTCTACCCAGGGCCGCAACGAACTACAGGACCGCGTTCGCGTTTCGATGCAACTCGTTACTCAAGACCTGGCCTTGGCTGGCAATTCGGCCGTGATAGATGGCGCCGGTAGCAAGACGTCGACCATGTGGCCAGCATGCTTCGACGGTGGAAAGGGCTGTTTGGTGGTGGCCGATGGCGGTACTTCGGTCCAGGTCCGTTACCTATCATCCCAATTTCCGGTGGCAGACGCCTGTCGTGACGTCGCATACCGGCTCGATGCTTCTGGGGCCCTCGAACGGTCCGACGTGGGCTGTGGCGAAGCGGCAGCATATGTGCCATTGGCACCGAACCTGGTCGTTTTCCGCGTTGAGGTCCTCTGTAGTAATGGCACGCAATCTGATACGTTTCCCACTTCGACCTGCCCGCCCGGGACCTCCTACGGGAGATCGGCGACCGTCCGTGTTATGGGACAGTCGCGGACGCCGCTATCGGGTCCAGTGCTAACCGGCTGTCCGGCGGACAGGTTGTGCTTTGAGATGACGCAAGAGGTGCTATTTCCCAACATGAAGGACCAATGACCATGTCTCCAAGGAGGACACCAGAAATGCGTTCAAGATCGCAGGCAGGTATAGCGCTCATAACCAGCCTCGCCATACTCACAATCGTCGGTGCCCTCATCCTCGGCGCCATACTTACTACCGGGATCGAACTGAACGTCACAAGGAACGACATGACAGCCGCGCAGGCGCAGTATGCCGCACAAGCCGGTCTTCAGAAGTATAAGGCCGCCCTGTTCCAGGCCTTCCGATGGGAGGAGTCCGGTGGCGGGAGTTCGGTAGCGGCGTGCGAGAACAGTCTCTCCAGCGGTATAAACCTCACTAGAGTGACGGGCGGCACCATTGCTTGGTCGGGTAACCGCATAGTGCTGCCACGAGAGACAGTCACGGATACCGACGGCAACGCCATCGGGAGCTACGTTGTCACGTTCTTGCAAGATCCTACTAACGACAGCCGGATAAGTATTCAATCTATCGGGACAACAGTGGATGGCAGCGCTGTTCGCCGAGCAACTGCGCGAGCTACCGCTACGTTCATAGTAAGAGACAGTTCTGCCATCGAGCAGGCTGTGTTCGCAGGCACAGGCCACGGGATGAAGTTCTTCAACGGCAATACTATCGTCTATGGTGGCATACACGTCGTGGGAGATGAGACCTCGCCTGATTCGGTCGTAATCGACGCGAAAGGCGATGCCGCAGTGCGCAACAATTACACGATTGATGAAACCTCGGGAACTTCTGGGTTCTTGGCCGCGGGGGCTCAGGCATCAGATAATCTCTGCGCTTCAGTCCGGGTTCAATACGGCAGGGTTAATGTCGGAGGCAGTGCCTCGTTCGGTTCGGCTTCCCACCCGCTCCTTACGGTTGCGGTTGGAGACAACCCAAACGACATCAACATCAGCGAGAGTACGAACTGCGCGAAAGACGGTAAGGGCGTCTGTGCCGAGAGCTTTGGCATCTTCGACCTCTCTGAAGATCCGCCCACGTTTCCAATGCTAGATGAAGCTCCTGCAACTGAGTTCTGTACCGACCCGTTGACGTGGCGTACCTGCATCAGGAACGAGGCGAATCTTGACGGCATGACGCTTGTTGCTAGCGGCTCAAGTGTGTCGCTTGCCGGACCTTTGGCCACTGCTGGCGCTACGCTTCCCGCGGCTTGCTCTAGTGCTTTGAATGCGGCAGCGGCAGTTTCGACGAGGCGGATTCAGTTTGGAAACTCAAACCTGGACTGCACTGTTGAAGTGGCCGGGACACGCTATGGTTTCCGCTATAGTCACCCATCCGGACTCTTCGAGGTCTTCGGCAACGTGAACCTTCGGGGACTTTCGATGCAGTTCGCTAATGACGTCAAGTATCGGGCGGTATCGCGAGGTGACGGGGGGGCCGTGGAGACCTTCGCTGGACTTTCGCTTGAAAGCGTGAGTGGCGCGGGCGGCCAGTTCATCGCCCAAGGCAGCTTCGTCCCAGATGGGGTCGCTGGCAAGTTCCCTGATGTCGTCATGACAGTGATCGCCGAGAGCGACGTAAAACTTGTTAAGAACAAGGGGATGTACGCGCTGCCAGTCTATTCTGGCAGAGACTTCATGGCTTCGTCCGGAAGCAAACTGTTCGGACAGGTTATTGCCGACCGGTTCTGTACTGTTCAGGCAAGCGGCAGCGCGGACCTTGCGTGCAGCGACAAGGGTGGCAGTCCAGCGGAGATCTTCTTCGTACCGACCGGCGCTAACAGGCCGAAGTCGTTCCGGGCTATCGCCCCTTCGAATGGTCTTCCAACTTTTCGAGTAGAGGCTTACGAACTCCGGTAACGGCCTGAACTGCGGATCAAAGGCGGCCCTCCACGTCGCGCCCCGGCATCTAGAGCGCGACATGGAGGTGCTGCCATGTATTCAGGTTGTGCCCGGATGGCCCCCTGACAACATCTGCTTGCGTGCAGCCAATAGCAACAATGGGCAAAAACGCTCCGCAACTCTCGAAGCGCCGGCTACACCATCCTGGAGTTGTTGGTGCTCGCAGTAATGAAGTGCATTGTCGCGGGTACCGCTGAGTTGCTCGGCCGCCGGCGCGGCCACAGGCTGAGGGGTCCACCTTCCGCACCGGGCAGCAAGTCGTGTGGCAGGGGCCACCATGGAGTCTTCGGGCAGCGTCCTCACTCCGTCCACCTGGAGCGGTTCGATGCCAACGTAAGGAACCAGGCTTGGAGTGCCGTTCCCTGAACAGTCAAGGTGCTGGCCGCAACCAGCATCAAAGTGCTCAGCGGTACGACCCTCGTCTTACCTACGCCCCCGGGCATGGTCTACGAGGCCACGCTGGCCGCGATGCCGGATCCTTCGGCTATCTTCCCCTATGGCAGAGCAAGGATCGTCGAGGTCCCGCTATTTTGAGTTGTACGCCACAAGGAGGCGTGCGGAATCCTGTGAGGGTCTCCCAACGCCGGTGGTTCGTGGCGAGGCATTCACTGGACTCTAGCCTGGTCAAGGCCATTCTCGCACGCGCTGGCCTCGGCATGAACGGGGCGGACTTCACCACCCTCGTGCTGCGAAACCTTGAGCAAACAGCCACGGCCTGTACTTAAGACTCGCAGGTGCTCAACTACTTTGGGCAGCACATCGTCGGGGAGGCTGAACGCTCCGGCACGCTAAGGGTGACATCAGGTGTGGGGCAATGCGACGCTCGCCGCAGCGTTCCACGAAGTCGACAGCATCACTGGGATGCCAGGCCCTATCTTCTGCCGGATGGGCATCTCGTCGGCTGGACGGCCACAGTGGCCGGCACCGCCTTTTCACCTTGAAGGCTTGAATGCTCGAGCGTCTCGACAGCCCCGCTGCCCGGCAACAACTAGGAAGTCCTGCGAAGATCAACCGTACGAGGCACGATCCCATGACCGCTCGCATCGGGATGCCTGCGTCCTTGCCCGCCTTCGGCACTTTAGTCGTGGTGGCCACGACGCACGTCATGAGCGCGCTGTTGGTGCATGTGTTTCATGAGGCGACCACTACCGGGCGGGCCAAGATGCGGCGGGTGGCCGAGATTCTAGCGTGAGTGTCGTACGCTCTGTTACCACCTATCGATTCACGAGACCACTGGGTATGGGAGTACTTTGGCCTTTCGTAAGCCTCCCGTGACAGTCGCCTGCTATTCTGGCTCAAATGCAACATAGAGCACGAATCGTCCGAAGTTCCGGTGCCTCTGGGTTCACGCTCCTTGAGTTGCTGGTCGTAATCGCCATCATCGGCATCGTTGCAGGCATCGCCGTAATGGCGGGCCGCCCAGTCGTTCGGGCACAGGCCGAGGAGGCCGCCTTCCGAACGTTGCAGCAGAGCGTGTGGCAGGGCGCAACAATGGCGGCCTCGCGTGGCGTGCGCACGCAGCTCACGTACGCCGGTTCGACCCTCACCGTGGTTAATCAGGCCAGTGGCGAGACGATCAGGACTTTCGATCTGCCGGAAGCCGCCAGCCTCAACGTGCCAAGCGGCACTACGCTGCTTGAGTTCACGCCACCGGGCAAAGTCGACCTGGCCAGCCTGGCGGCGTTACCTAACCCATTCACGATCAGCTCAAACGGCAGGACCCAAGGCGTTCAGGTCTCGCTGATAGGGGAGGTGCGGTTGAGGTGAGAGCTCCTAGTTCTCAACGAGGTCCTTTGGCGTCACGGCGGGCGCAGGGACTCACCCTGCTCGAGGTCATCCTCGCCCTCGCCGTCCTCGGCATCGTCGGGGCGGTCTTCACTACCTCCGTGCTGCGCAATCTCAGGCACACGACCACGTCAGGCACCCGGACTCAAGCCGCGCAGGTACTCAACTACTTCGGTAGGCGCATCGTTGGGGGAGACGCCGCCCTCAGGCCCGCGGTGGGCGACGAACTAGCCTGGACATACGACGAGCTAAGCGCAGCGTTCCCAGACATTGGCGGCGCCACCGGCATGGCGGACGCCGACCGCTACCGGGTCGTCATCAGCTCACCGGGCACGTCTACCGTGGCAGGCGCAACTCTGCAGCAGTACGACGTAACGGTGTGCTTCGCCACCCCAGACGCCGAGAGCTGCGTTACCGGCAGCACCCTCAGCTCTACCGACAGTCCGAGCGGGTCCACGCCGCCGCTGCCCGGCATCAACTAGGAGGCCCTGCGATGAACAAGCACGCAAGACACCAGGGCATGACCCTCATCGAGACGTTGGTGGCGCTGCTCATCTTCGGCATCGTGGCCATGATCGCAACGTCCGGTGTCATCAACGCACTGCGCGTGCAGGGCGTCAACGAGGCAGCCGCGAGCGCTCAGGCCAAGTTAAGACGTGTCGTCGAGGTTTTCACCCAGGAACTCCGAAGCGCCGTGCTGGGCGGGGTAAGCAACCAGCCTTACGCGTCGGGCTCGTCGAGCATTTCGTTCCTGCTGCTCGATGGTGGGGCCGGTTACCAAGTGCTGCCCCACGACTCGGGCGGGGGTTTCCCGAACTCCGTCAACTTCGAGATAATCGCCCCAGGAACCGCGGCAGCCGTACAGGCCAGCCTAGCTGGGCAGGAGATCATGCTCATCAACGGTAACGGCGACGCCACGGTGCTCCAGGTCACTAACGTGACGAGCACTAGTGGCCCAGGGAGTGGCATCTACCGCGTAGTTCACAACGCCTGCGCCAACACCATCGCGTACACGCCGAATTCCACGTTGGTCATGCTCGTAAGTTCGCTCGGCATGAACTTCGACTCAGCTAGCGGCAACCTCAACCAGATCAGCGGGAGTGGCGCGGAAGTCCCCTTGGCTTTCGACCTCGATGGGCTTGAGCTCGAGTACGTTTACCTATTGGACGACGGCAGCACGCGCGTACGTGCGGAGCCTTACGCTGACGCCAACGGCTACCCCGTCAGGCGCGGCAAGGTTGCGGGCGAGAACGTCAGCCTCGTGCGAATCCAACTGACGGTTTCTGCCACCGAACCAAGCGGCGGCGGTCGCAGCGTGAGCCGGTCGTACACGGGTCAGGTAGAACTGGCCTCTAACCCAAGCTTCAGGATTGACAGGGTGGTTCCATGCAGACCTTGATGAAGCAGCGCGGCGTTGCCATGCTGTACGCACTACTCCTCATGGTAGTGGTCGTTGGCATAGGCACGCTGATGTTCGCGCGTACCGTGAACGAAATAAAACACAGCGGCGATGACGCCGCCATCATCCAGACCCTGCTCCTAGCCCGCGGCGCTGCCAACATGGGCGGCGCGGTCATGCAAGGCGCGATCAGAGCAGAGCTGGAAACCATCGTGGAGGCGGATTCGAGCACCACGAACCGCTGGACGTTCGGTACTGGCAACGCTAGCAG
>DASSXV010000085.1:0-22613 GCA_035703635.1 Trueperaceae bacterium
GTTCGTGGTTCTCGTATGGGGATCAGCGTTTGGGGCAGGGTAAGGAGCGGGCGGTTGAGTTCATCGCGGCTAAGCCGGAGTTGATCTCTGAGATCCGCGGCAAGGTGATGGACGCCCTCAGCCTCGGCGCCAAGACCAAGAGTCCAGCCGAACTGGACGTCGACTCTGAGGACGGTGCCCAGTGACTCCGAACGTCACCTACTTCCTGCTGCTAGCTCTTGGTTTGGTGGTTGGCGCCACCCTCATGTACCTGCTGCGGCAACGCAGCGAACGCGACGCCGAGGCGGAAGCAGAACAGCGTGTTGCGGCTCGCATGGCCGAGGCCGAACGCGAAGCGCGCGGCGTCGTCGAGCAGGCGAACAGGACCGCCGAGGCCGAGCTCGCCAAGGCGCAGCAGCGTTGGTCTGAGGATGAGGCGCTCAAGCGCAGGCGGTTGGATGACGAACTGCGCCACCAGCGTGAAACGGCCAAGGCAGAGGCCGAACGCGGCCTCAGCGAGATCGAACGCGACCGCACGGCGGCGCGCGAGGCGCGCGACGAGGCGAGACGCGACCGCGAGCGCCTCGAGCAGCAGGAGGAGCGCCTCAACCGCCGGAGTGAGCAGCAAGACGCCCGCGCCCTGCGCTTGGATGAGGTGGAGGAGCGCCTCAACCAGCGCGTCACGGACCTGAGCGTCCGCGAGGAGGGCATCGAAGCGCGTGAGTCGGCGGTCGATTCTCAACTACATGAGATCGCGCAGCTGAGCCGCGAGCAGGCCACGCAACTCATCCTCGACCGCCTCGAGCGCGAACTCGAGCGCGAGAAAGCCGTGCGCGTCCGCGCTGCGCTCGAGCGGGCGGACGCGGACTCGCGGAAGCGTTCACAGGACATCCTCGCCCAGGCCATACAGCGCAGCGCCTCCGAGGTGTCTGCCGCCATCAGCGTTTCGGTAGTGCCCATCCCAAGCGACGCCATGAAGGGCCGCATCATCGGGCGCGAGGGCCGGAACATCCGCGCCTTCGAGGCGCTCACAGGGGTCGACCTGATCATCGATGACACGCCAGAGGCCGTGCTCCTCTCGAGCTTCAACCCCGTGCGCCGCGAAGTAGCGCAGCTGGCGCTCACCGAGTTGGTGACGGACGGCCGCATCCACCCCGCGCGCATCGAAGAAGTCGTGCATAAGGCGCAGCAGGAGATGCAGGCGTACATCCGCGAGCGCGGGGACGAGGCGGCGCTCGAAGCGAACGTCGTGGGCCTGAAGCCGGGCCTCGTTCAGCTCCTCGGCCGCATGCAGTTCCGGACGAGCTACGGGCAGAACATCCTCAAGCACTCGGTGCAGGTAGCGCACCTCTCGGGCATCATCGCCGCCGAGCTTGGGCTCGACGAGGCCATGGCGCGCCGCGCCGGCCTCCTGCACGACATCGGCAAGTCGATCGACCGCGAGATCGAGGGCACGCACACGGAGATCGGCGCCAACCTCGGGCGGCGTTTCGGCGAGCCGAAGGAAGTCATCGACGCCATCGCGAACCACCACGACCTCGACCAGGCCGAGACCCTCTTCCCCATCATCATCAACGCGGCAGACGCCATCTCGGCGGCCCGGCCGGGCGCAAGGCGCGAGACGCTGGAGAGCTACATCAAGCGCCTCGAGGGTCTCGAGAGCATCGCAACGAGCTTCCCTGGCGTAGACAGTGCCTTCGCCATCCAGGCCGGCCGCGAGTTGCGCATCATCGTTCAACCGGAGCGCGTCGACGATGCCACGGCCGTGCTGCTGGCGCGCGACATCGCCAACCGCATCGAGCAGGACATGGAGTACCCAGGTCAGGTGCAAGTGACGGTCGTGCGCGAGTCGCGCGCCGTCGAGTACGCGCGCTGAGCTGACAAGCCGCGCGCTAGTCGCGGTACCGTCCGGCCCGCCTACGGCAAGGCGCGCCGGCCTGGGTATACTCGCCCGTGGCTACCAGAGGGTGCCGCTACTGCCCTGTTCTGCCGCACACCCTAGTCCCCCCTGCGAGGTGCTCAGTGACGCTCAGTACTTGCCTCCACCTTTCGCCCCACCGTGGCGAAGAGTCCCCCCACGCCCGTTGCACGCGGCTAGTAGGTGACCACAGGTGAGGAGCGGCGAGGACGTCAAGCTATTCAGCGGCAACGCCAACCCGTTGCTCGCTCAGGCCGTCGCCAAGCATCTGGGTGGCCGCCTAGCGCACGGCACGGTCTCTCAGTTCCCTGACGGCGAAACGCGTATCAGCATCGACGAGAGCGCACGTGGCGGCGACTGCTACATCATCCAATCGACCTGCGCCCCCGTTAACCACCACCTCATGGAGTTGCTCGTCCTGATCGACGCGCTGAGGCGCGCCTCGGCTTGGCGGATCAACGCCGTCATCCCGTACTTCGGTTACGCGCGGCAGGATAAGAAGATGCAAGCGCGCGAGCCGATAACCGCCAAACTCGTAGCCAACTTGCTCGAGAAGGCCGGCGCCGACCGCGTCATCACCATCGACTTGCACGCTGGCCAGATCCAGGGCTTCTTCGACGTCCCCGTCGACCACTTGACGGCATTGACGATACTCGGCGATCACCTCAGGGGCACCGACCTGACCGACAGCGTGGTCGTGTCACCTGACGTCGGGCGCGCGACCGAGGCCAGGCGCCTTGCGAACTACTTGAACCTGCCGCTCGTCATGCTCTACAAGCGCCGCACTAGCCCGACGGACACCGAAGTCACTCACGTCATCGGCGACGTCGAAGGCAAGCGTCCGATCATCATGGACGACATGATCTCGACTGCGGGCACCATGCGTCGTGGCATCGAGGCGCTGCTCGACCTCGGCGCGCAACCTGACGTGCGCGTAACGGCAACCCACGCCGTCTTCACGCCACCGGCGATGGAGCGCCTCGATCACCCGGCCGTCAGCGGAATCTACGTCACCGACACCATCCCGCTGGTCGAGACCAACGACAAGATCAAGGTACTTAGCGTGGCTCCCCTTCTCGCCCAGGCCATCCGCAACGTGCACGATCACGTGTCCGTGAGTTCCCTTTTCGACAGCTGAAACCGCGTCCGACCTTTACAGCGGCGGGCGCTACCAAGTAGCATCAGTAGTTGCTAACGCGTCGGCGAGATAGCCGTGCGCACCGGAGGAACCATGAGAATCAACGCTGAAAAGCGCGCGCCGGGCACGGCCGCTGACTTGCGCCGCACGGGGAAGCTCCCTGCGGTCGTCTACAACAAGGAACTCAACGAGTCGATCACGGTCGACATGCGTGACTTCGACAAGGCGTTCCGCGCCCAGGGCACCTCGAGCCTGATCGACCTCGTCATCGATGGCACCGAGCGTTCCGTCGTCGTCAAGCAAGTCCAGATGGACAAGCGGAAGCGCGTTCCCATGCACGTCGACTTCTACGCCGTCACCGCCAACCGTCCCCTCGAAGTGCACGTCCCCATCGAGTTCGTCGGCACGGCCGTCGGCGTGCGCGACGGTGGCATGCTCGACGTTCAGCGCCGCGAGATCAAGATCTCGGTCCTGCCGCGCTTCATCCCCAACCACGTCGAGGCAGACGTTAGCGCCCTCGCCGTCGGCGATAGCCTGCACGTCAAAGACCTCATCGCCAAGCTCCCGAGCGAGGCGCACATCCTCGACGAGCTCGACCTCGCCATCGTGGCAGTAGTGCCACCACGCGTCGTGGAAGAGACCGAGGGAGCCGAAGCCGTTACGCAGCCTGAGGTCATCGGCGCCGGTACCGAGGAGCAGGAAGAGGGTTGACCTCTAGGGTGGACCAGGCGTCCCCACCAAGTTTCAAGCTCGTGGTCGGCCTCGGCAATCCAGGGTCGCGCTACTCGGGAACCCGGCATAACGCCGGGTTCCTCGTCATTGATGAGCTGGCGAGGCGCCACGGGGCGCAGTTCAGGGTCGAGCGCGAAGCGGCAACGGCCAAGTTGGCGCCTGGCACGCTAGCTGCTGGCGCCTGCATGCTGCTTAAACCGCTAACGTTCATGAACTTGTCCGGCCGCCCAGTGCAGGCCGCCCTCACGCGCGGGTCCGTCAGGCCGGGCGAGATGGTGGTAGTTCACGACGACATGGATCTGCCGCTAGGCAAGCTGCGGGTGAGGCTCGGCGGCAGCAGTGGCGGCCAGCGCGGCGTTAGCGACATCTCGCGGGCCGTGGGCCCCGATTACGTGCGGGTGAAAGTCGGCGTGGGGCGACCCCCGCCTGAGTGGACGACGGAGAACTGGGTGTTGAGCCGCTTCACTCAGTCAGAGGCGGACCTCGTGGAACGCGTGGTGGCGGCAGCTGCGGACGCCGTCGAACTCGTGGCGCGGTACGGCCCGCAGCACGCCATGAACGAGATCAACGGTCTAGACGTAGCCGCTTCGTCTAGTTAGCTGCCTTAACCGAAGCGCCCTGAGACGTAACGTTCCGTCAGTTCGTGCCGCGGCGCAGTGAACATCTGGTCCGTTGGCCCCTCCTCGACCAAGGTACCGAGGTGCATGAAGGCCGTGCGGTCCGAAACGCGGCCGGCCTGCTGCATGTTATGCGTCACGATTATCACCGTGTAGCGGCCCTTGAGCTCGGCTATCAGGCGCTCGATCTTGTCGGTCGCGATCGGGTCGAGGGCGCTGGTAGGTTCGTCCATCAGCAGCACCTGCGGCTCGGTCGCCAGCGCCCGCGCGATGCACAGGCGCTGCTGTTGCCCGCCCGACAGCCCGAACGCGGAACCCTGCAGTTTGTCCTTGACCTCTTCCCACAGGGCGGCGTCCTTGAGGGCGCGCTCGATGACCGCGCCGAGATCAAAGCGACGCCCAGCCAGGCGCGGACCGAAAGCGACGTTGTCGTGAATGGACTTGGGGAACGGGTTCGGTTTCTGGAACACCATGCCAACGCGGCGTCGCACCTCGACAGGGTCGACGCCGGCGCCGTACAGCTCCTCACCCTCGTAACGGACGCGCCCCGCGGTGCGCACGCCCTCCACCAAGTCGTTCATGCGGTTGATGCTGCGCAGCAGGGTGCTCTTGCCGCAGCCTGACGCGCCGATCAACGCGGTGACGCTATTGCGCGGCACCGTCAGCGAGACGCCCTTGAGCGCCTTGAAGTCCCCGTACCAGAGGCTGAACGAATCTATCTCGACGACGGCGTCCTCGGCGGCCACCGGGTCGGTCCGCACCGTCTCGTGGTCGTCAGGCAGTACCTGGCTCACGCTCTTCCTTTCGGGCGCAAGTAGCTCACCAGCGCCGCTCGAACTTCCGCCGCAACCAGAACGCCACCCCGTAGAGTAGCGCCAGCACGCAGAGCAACACGACGATCCCGGCAGACGCTACGTGAGCGAACTCGGGGTTGTTCTCCCCCACCCACGAGTAGATCTGCACGGGCAGGACGGTGTACTGCGACATCGGGCTGCTCGGCAGGCCCGGCACGAACGCTGCCGCCCCTATGAGGAGCAGGGGCGCCGTCTCGCCAACAGCGCGTGCGACGGCGAGGATCACGCCGGTCACGATACTCGAGAGGGCGGCGGGCAGCACCACTCGGAACGCAACCTGCGACTTCGTCGCTCCAAGGCCGTACGCCGCCTGGCGCATGGAGTCAGGTACCGCCCTGATGGCCTCGCGCGCCGCGATGACGACGACGGGAACGACGAGCAGCGCGAGTGTGAGCGCAGCGGCCAACACCACGGGCCCGAGCCGCATGAAGCGCACGAAGACCGCGAGGCCAAGTATGCCGTAGACGATGCTCGGCACTCCAGCCAAGTTGCGCAAGTTGACCTCGATGGCCCTCGCCGCCCACGTGTCCTGCGAGTACTCCTCGAGGTAGATCGCCGCCGCCGCGCCGAGCGGCACGGCGATGAGGATGACGAGCGCCATCACCCACAAGCTGCCGAGCAGGGCGGGCGCCAACCCCGCGACCAGCGGCGACCGCGAGGTGTTGCGCCCGAAGATCGAACCGTCAAGCCACTGGTTGAGGTAGAGGTGTTGGCCAGGCCGCAGTTCGGCAAGCAAGGCCTTGCGCTCCCTCGCGCCAGCGACCAGGGCGTGGTCCGAGATCAGCTTGTCGCGACTGCTCGTCACGACCCACCTAAGCGGCTGCCCGTCGACCGCCCACATCAGCTCGACGCGGTTGCGCGCCGCGAAGATCCGGCGCTCCTCCGAGTTGGCTAGCAGGGCATCCACCTCCTCGGCCGATTCGCCGCGCGCGGCAAGCTCTAGCCGCACGACTCTCTCCCAAGTGCCTGTGAACCTGAAGCCTTCCGCGACCGAGAAGCTCGATCCGCTGCCGGCCGGCTCGACGACTTGCCATGAGACCGAGTCTCCGAGCACGTCGAGGACGAGGGCGGCAAGGACCGCGAGCGCCAACAGGGTCGGGGTGAGGACGGCCGCGTAGAACAGGCGGCCGCGTGCGCGCCGAGCGCTGGCGGCAGTCACTCGTAGCGCTCCCTGAAGCGCCGTACGAGCGCTTGCGATACCAGGTTGAGGAGTAGCGTGATCACGAACAGCACGCTCGCCACGGCATAGAGAGAGCGCGCGGCGAGGGAGCCAGCCGGCTGGTCGCCGGTGGCTGCCTGCACGATGAAGGAAGTCATGGTGGCGATCGTCTCGCGCGGGTCGAGGGTGAGGATCGGCCGCTGCCCGGCGGCGAGGGTGACGATCATCGTCTCCCCGACGGCGCGGGCGAACGCCAGGATCACGGCGGCAACGATGCCGGAGAACGCGGCAGGCAACACGATCTTGATGACCACGTCCAACTTGCTCGCGCCAAGGCCATAACCTGCCTCACGCAGGGAGTTCGGCACGGAGATCATGGCGTCCGAAGCGAGGCTCGAGATGATGGGCAGGATCATGAAGCCCATGACGAGTCCGGCCGAGAGGGCGTTGAAGAGCTTGAGGCCTGGAATGAACGTTTGCAGCCACGGGGTAACGAACAGGAGCGCGAAGTAGCCAAGCACGACGGTTGGGATCCCGGCCAGTAGCTCTAGCACGCCCTTCACGCGCCTGCGAACGGGCGGGGTGGCGTACTCGGAGAGGTAGATGGCGCTCGCGATGCCGAGCGGCACCCCGACCAGCATCGCGATCGCCGTGACGAGGAAGGTACCGGCCAGGAGCGGCGAGATGCCGAAGTGCTTGTCGAGGAAGAGCGGCGTCCACCTGTCACCAGTGAAGAACTCGACGACGCTGACTAGCGGGTCGGTGAAGAAGGCGAACGTCTCGCTTGCCAGCACGGCCACGACGGCGATGGTCGTCAGCACCGTCACCCACGCCGCGGCGCCGAGGGCGACGGCAACGAGCCGCTCGCGCATGCGCTCAGAAGGGCGCAACGCCAATGGTGCACTGGCGCCTCCCCGCTTCACTCGTGCGCCAAGACGGCGGCCAGCACGCTGTCGCCCGGGTGGAAGTCCGCGAAGGCCGTGCCCGTCACGCGCGCCTTGAAGCGGGCGGCGACCGCCTCGTAAACGGCGGGCGGGTAAGTGACGAAGCCGGTTCCTGCGATGTACTCGCGGTTCGCCGGCGCCAGGTAGAAGTCGATGAACGCGGTAACGGCCTGTTTGGCCTCGAGGGACTTCGTGCTCACGTAGATGAACAGCGGACGCGAAAGCGGCGTATAGCTGTTCGCCTCGATGGTCTCCGGGGTCGGCGCCACGCAGCCATGCCCACTATCGACCGCCAACGCGGTAAGGCGCTGTGAGTTCTCGGCGTAGTACGCGAAGCCGAAGAAGCCCATGGCGTAAGGGTCGCTCTCCACGCCCTGTACTAGTACGTTGTCGTCTTCGCTAGGGAAGAAGTCGGTGCGGATGGCCCCCGTCCGACCGTTGACCGCTTCCGTGAAGTAATCGAACGTCCCGCTGTCGGTGCCAGGGCCATAGAGCGTGATGTCGGCGTCCGGGAAGCCGGCGCGAACCTGACTCCACTTCGTGATGCCCGACCCAGGCGCCCAGATGGCCGCTAGTTCCGTTAACGTTAGGCAAGTGACGAAGTCGTTCGCGCGGTTCACCACGATCGTGAGGGCGTCCGCGGCGACGGGTAGCTCGATGAGCGAGATGCCAGCCGCCGCACAAGTCGCCAACTCGCTCGCTTTGACGACGCGGCTAGCGTCGGCAACGTCAAGTGCGCCAGCGCACATCTTGGAGAGGCCGCCTCCCGTGCCGGAGTAAGCCACCGAGACTGGTAGGCCAGGGTGCTCGATCGTGAACTCTTCAGCCATGGCCAACGACACTGGGTAGACGGTCGAGGAGCCGTCAACGCGCACGCCGAGTTCACCGCCACAGGCGCTGATGCCCACCGTCACTAGGGCAAGCAGCGCCCAGAAGCTCCACCTACTTGGGTGGCCGAACATCACTACCTCCAGGCCCGAGGTTACACGCGTTCCGCTTCAAGCCGGTCGGGCGCACCACCGGGGAACGATAATGGTGTGGGCAGCGCAGCAGTCGGGCAGTGCCTAGCCGTAAGGAGGCACAGATGCCAACTGGAACGCCACCGTCCTGGCCCATCCGGGCGCCGCGGGGTAACAAGCGGACCGCCAAGGGTTGGATCCAAGAGGCGGCCATGCGGATGTTGATGAACAACCTTGACCCCGAGGTGGCCGAGGCGCCGGAAGACCTCGTAGTGTACGGCGGCCGCGGCCGCGCGGCTCGCGACTGGAACGCTTACCGGCGGATCATCGCTACGCTCGAGCGGCTTGAGAACGACGAGACCCTCCTCGTGCAGTCAGGGAAGCCGGTCGGTGTCTTCAGGACCGTGCCTGACGCCCCCCGCGTCATCCTCGCCAACTCTAACCTAGTGCCGAAGTGGGCTAACTGGGAGGAGTTCGACCGCCTCGACCAGGCTGGCCTCATGATGTACGGCCAGATGACGGCTGGGTCCTGGATCTACATCGGCACCCAAGGCATCTTGCAGGGCACGTTCGAGACCTTCGCGGCGGCAGCGCGACGGCACTTCGGTGGCACATTGGCGGGGACGCTGACCGTAACGGCTGGCCTCGGCGGCATGGGCGGCGCGCAGCCGCTGGCCGTCACCCTCAACGGCGGCGCGGTGCTGGTGGTGGAGGTGGACGCGCACCGCATTCAAAGGCGCCTCGAGACGGGTTACCTCGACGAGTCGAGCCTTGACCTAGACGACGCCCTAGCGCGTTTGGAGACGGCAAGGCGGGCGCGCACGCCACTCTCGATCGGGTTGCTCGGCAACGCAGCCGAGGTGCTGCCCGAACTGGTAAGGCGCGGTGTAAGAGTCGACCTAGTGACGGACCAGACGAGCGCCCACGACCCCATGGTCGGTTACCGCCCAACTGCGCGGCCAGACGAAGACCTTAACGCCCTAAGAAGCGCGGACCCTAGCGGTTACCGCGCCCGGGTGCTTGCTTCCATGGCGCGGCACTGCTCGGCCATCGTCGACCTGGCCACAGCTGGCGCCATCGCCTTCGATTACGGCAACAACCTCAGGGCGTTCGCTCAGGAGGGCGGGTTCGCGGGCGCGTTCTCGTACCCGGGCTTCGTGCCCGCCTTCATCCGCGACCAGTTCTGCGAGGGCCGCGGGCCGTTCCGTTGGGTCGCGCTCTCGGGCAACCCGGCGGACATCTACCGCACAGACCGCGCCATGCTGGAACTCTTCCCTGATGACGTCGGCTTGAGGCGCTGGCTTACCGAGGGCGTTGACAAGTTCGCCTTCCAGGGTCTGCCTGCGCGCATCTGTTGGCTCGGTTATGGCGAGCGTGACCGCGCAGGTCTGCGCCTGAACGAGATGGTGGCCAACGGCGAGTTGGACGGCCCCATCGTGATAGGCCGCGATCACCTCGACGCCGGGTCCGTCGCCAGCCCCTACCGCGAGACCGAGGCCATGCTCGACGGCTCTGACGCCGTTGCCGACTGGGCGCTGCTGAACTTCGCACTCAACGCCGTCAGTGGCGCCGGCTGGGTGAGCTTCCACCATGGCGGCGGCGTCGGCATGGGTTACAGCCTGCACGCTGGCCAGGTGTGCGTGGCGGACGGCTCGAAGGCCGCGGCCGAGCGCATCGCGCGCGTGCTGCTCAACGACCCTGGCACTGGCGTCATGCGCCACGCAGACGCCGGCTACGATCTGGCGATCAACACGGCGAGAACGCGAAGCATGGATCTGCCTGGCATCACGGACGTGGAGGACGTATGAGCAACGAAGGCACCCAGGTCAAAGGGATCAGCGAGCTCTTCACCCCCTACGAAGCGGTGCCGAACGCGGCCATGGCCATAGTCGACGGCCACGTCGCTTGGGTTGGCGCCGAGGCCGCGCTCCCCAGCGCATATGCAGCTTGGCCAAGCGTCGACTTGGGCGGCAACGCCGTCATCCCAGGCCTCGTCGACAGCCACACCCACTTGATCTGGGCGGGCGACCGCCTTGACGAGTACCTCCTGCGGGCACGCGGCGCGAGTTACCCCGAGATCCTCGCGGCTGGCAAGGGCATCTACGAGACGGTGGCTGCCACGAGGAGCGCGTCTGAGGCGTCCCTGCTCCTCTCCGCTAGGCGCCGCGCCGGAGCGTTCCTGCGCAGCGGGGTGACGGCCTTGGAGATCAAGTCGGGCTACAGCCTCGACACCGAAGGTGAGCTGCGCATGCTTCGCGTCGCACGCCAACTCGGCGAGGAGGGTCCGCAGCGCGTGACGACCACGCTCCTCGCGCACGTGCCCGACAAGGACGTGCCGCGCGAAACATACCTCGCCACGTTCCTAAGCGAAACGCTGCCGGAGGCGGTACGCCTTGGCTTGGTCGACGCCGTCGACGTGTTCTGCGACGAGGGCGCCTTCACCTTGACCGAAACGCGCCGCATCCTGGAGGCCGCACTGACCTACCGCCTGAAGATCAAGGCTCACGCCGAGCAGCTCACGCACACGGGGGCCGCGCGGCTGGTGGCCGAGCTAGGCGGTGTGTCTGCCGACCACCTGGAGTTGGCCAACGCGGAAGACTTAGGGGCGATGGCCGCGGCTGGCTCCGTCGCCACGTTCTTGCCTGTCGCGGCGTTACTGCTGCGGCGTGGGACCCCGGACTGGGCCACGGTGCGCGCCAGCGGCGTGAGGGTGGCGGTGGCTTCCGACCACAACCCCGGCTCCTCGCCCGTTTACGGCCTGATGCTGGCGCTCAACCTGGCCGTCGCCACCCTCGGCATGAGCGTCGAGGAAGCCCTCGTGGCCGGCACCGCCAACGCCGGCTTGGCCTTAGGTCAGCCAACGTGGGGCACGTTAGCGCCCGGGTCGGTTGCCGACTACTTGGTGGTCGATTCGCCCCGCGCGCTAACGCCCTTCTATACCTGGGGGTCGCCGTCGCTGCGCGAGATGGTGATCGGCGGCAACACGGTGTGGCGCAAGGACGGCTAATCAGCGGGCCCAGCGTCCCACCACAGCGCCAGCGTCTCTGCCACCAGCCGCGCAGCTAGCAACGCGCTACGTCCGCTAGGGTCAAGGTCGGGCGCCAGCTCGGTGAGGTCTAGCCCGACCAAGCGGTTGCGCGCGACCGTAGCCGCCACCAGATCGCGCAGCTGAGCGTAGCTGAGCCCTTCCGGCTCTGGGCTGCTCGTGCCTGGCAGTTCTGCCGGATCAAGGGCGTCGACGTCGATGCTCAGGTAGACGTTCGCGCCGGCGGGCAGCTTGGCAACGGCCGCCTCCAGGTCATCCCGCACCTGCTTGGCGCTGATGAGCGTGTGGCCCCGCGCGCGAGCGCTGCGGAATGCCTCGGCGTCCGCGCGAACGCCGCGCAAGCCGAGCACCGTCACGCTCGCCAGGTTAGGCAGCGCCTCGACCGCGCGCCTGAACGGGCTCGAGTTGGCGAAGCGCGTGCCGTTGCGCGCCTCCGAGTAGTCGAGGTGAGCGTCGAGTTGCACCACATGCAGGTCCCCAACGTCGGCGAACGCCAGTAGCAGCGGGTAGCTCACCGAGTGATCGCCACCTACGAACACCGGCAGGCGCCCAAGGCCACGCGCGCGGCGAGCGCCTGCCGTGATGCGCGCGAGGCTCTCCGCCGTCTCCAGCTGCGCAAGGTCGACGTCGCCAACGTCGACGAGGCGCGCGCCAGCTAAACGGTGACTGTCGGTAGCGAAGTCGTAGAACCCCTGTGGCGGCAAGGCGTAGCGGCCGCTGGCAGCGCGCACGGCGGCGGGCGCGAAGCGTGCCCCTGGCCTGAAACCGACCGCGAAGTCGTACGGCACCCCAAGCAACGCAACGTCGTAGTTAGCCCCAGCGCCCGCCGCTCCATCCAACAGCAACGGGGCCTTGAAGAAGGTCGCAGGGCCGGTGAAGGTGAGCTCCAGATGCCTGCTGTTCACGCCAACTCCACTCCGGCCGCGGCGACCGCGGCTAGCAGGCTGCCGTCGCGTACGGCGCCCCGCACTGCCTCGAGTTCCGGCTTGAGGTAGCGGTCCCCGTCTAGGTGCGGGACCAGTGCCCGCAAGCGTGCGTGCGCGGCCGCCACGCCTACGCCAGGCCTGAGTGGCGCCCGGAAGTCGAGCGCCTGCGCCGCAGTGAGTAGCTCCACGGAGATGACGTAACTGGCGTTCGCCACGACCTGCGCGAGCTTGCGGCAGGCGTGCGTGCCCATCGACACGTGATCTTCCTGATTGGCGCTGGTAGGGATGGAATCGACCGAAGCCGGGTGCGCCAGCACCTTGTTCTCGCTCACCAACGCAGCGGCGGTGTACTGCGCCACCATGTAGCCAGAGTTGAGTCCGCCGTGCTCGGTCAAGAAGCCAGGCAGGCCGGACAAGGCTGGGTTGACGAGTTGCTCGACGCGCCGCTCGCTGATGTTCGCTAGTTCGGCAACGGCGATCGCCGCGTAATCCGCCGCTAACGCCAGCGGCTGCCCATGGAAGTTCGCCGCCGAGATGACGAGGCCGCCCTGACCATCCACGTCCGAGCCGCCCCAGGCCGCTTCCTCCTCGCTGTAGCCGTCGCCGAGCACTAGCGGGTTGTCGGTGACGGCGGTCAGCTCCACCTGCAGCACCGACCGCACGTGACCGAGAGCGTCGCGGCTGGCGCCGTGTACCTGCGGCACCGCGCGCAGTGAGTATGCGTCCTGCACCCGGTCGCACTCCGCGTGCGCCGTGACTATCTCCGAACCCGCTAGGAGCTTGCGCATGTTGGCGCTGACGCCCACTGCGCCAGGGTGAGGGCGTAAGCGCACGACCGCCGGGTTGAACGGCATGTGACTGCCCATCGCCGCCTCAACGGTCATGGCCGCGGCCAGGTCCGCATGCCGCGCTAGGCGCTCGGCGTCAAGCAGGGTGAGGGCCAGTATGGCCGTCATGGCCTGCGTGCCGTTGATGAGCGCCAAGCCCTCCTTCGCCAGCAGCTCGAGCGGCTCGAGGCCGGCAGCAGCTAACGCGGCCGCGCTGCTTAACAGTTCGCCGCCCACCTCGACCTCGCCCACGCCTAGCAGGACGACACCGATGTGAGCTAGGGGCGCCAGGTCACCAGAGGCGCCCACCGACCCCTGCGACGGCACCACCGGGTGGATGCGCCTGTTCAGGAGGTCGAGCAGCCGCTCAACCACCAGCGGCCGCACGCCGGAGGCGCCGAGCGCCAGCGACTGTGCGCGCAGGAGCAGCATGGCGCGCACGACTTCCGTTGGGAACGGCTCCCCTACGCCGACGGCGTGAGAGAGCATGAGGTTGCGCTGCAGTTGCCGCACCTCCGCGGGTGGTATGCGGCTGGTCGCGAAGCGCCCGAAGCCCGTGGAAACGCCGTAGACGGTGCTACCGTCCTCGACTAGCCGCTCCACGAACTCGCGGTTGCTAGCAACGCGCTGGCGCGCGGCGGCGGACAGGGTCACCTGCCGCCCACCGCGCGCCACCGATTCGAGGTCAGCTAAGGTCAGCTGGTCGTCAAGTTCTAGGTCACCGTAAGCTGTTGTCTGCGCCAGGGCCATGTGTCCAGACTACTCAAGCGGCGCCTCCGCTTCGCAGTTGGGCGAGCAGTCCGGTAACACGGCTGATGAGGTCACTTGCCTCCGCTATGCGCCGCTGCTCCTCCGCCACTACCTCGGCGGGTGCGTTCGCCACGAACTTCTCGTTCGCCACCTTGCGCAGCGAGCGCTCGCGCTCCTGCTCGAGCTTGGCTACTCTGCGCTCCTGCCGCGCCACGTAATCGGCCACATCGATCTGACCACTCAGCGGCAAGGTCAGCACCAACTCTGGTACCGCCTGGCTTAGCGCTGGGCCAGCCACCAGCCCGCTCGCTATCCTCGCCCGCGCCAGTGCGCCAAACACCTCGGCCTCACTGGTCACCAACTCTGCGGCGGGTCCACTCACGTGCACGTCCAACCAGGCCGCCGGGGAAGCCTCAGCGTCGCGGCGCAGGCCACGCACGCCAGCTACGGCGTTCTGCAAGCGCGTGAAGTCGGCTTCGGCGGCGGCGTCCGTGAGGGACTCGTCGACCGTCGGCCAGGCGGCGAGCGCGAGTTGCTCCTCGTGTCCTAGTGCCTGGTAGAGCTCCGAGGTGATGAAGGGCATAAGCGGGTGCTGCAGCTTCAGCACCCCTTCTAGCACGGTGCGCAAAGTCGCGCGCGTGGTGGCGTCGCCTGCCTGCAGCGCCGGCTTGGCGCCCTCGAGGTACCAGTCGCAGAACTCGGACCAGGTGAAGTCGTAAAGCAGGCGCGTCGCGGCGCCCAGGTCGTAGGCGTCCAATGCGGCGGTCACGGCGCCAACGGTCCGTTGCAGGCGGCTGAGGATCCACCTGTCGGCCAAGCGGGTCGGCGCGGCGGCGCTGGCGTCCTCGTCGCCTGCGAGGTTCATGAGCCCGAAGCGCGCGGCGTTCCACAGTTTGTTGGCGTAATTTCGGCCCATCTCCACGCGGCGGTCGTCCCAGCGGATGTCCTGCCCCCCCGTCGACACGTAGCCCATGGCGAAGCGCAGCGCGTCGGCGCCGAACTGGTCGATCACCTCTAGCGGGTCGATGCCGTTGCCCTTCGACTTCGACATCTTCTGGCCGTTCGCGTCGAGCACGAGGCCGTGAAGGAGCACGTCGTCGAACGGCCGTTGGCCCGTGAACTGATAAGCGGCCAGCTCCATGCGCGCCACCCAGAAGAAGAGGATGTCGTAACCCGTTACCAGCACGCTCGTCGGATAGAACTTCCGGTAGAACGGGTCGTCTACGTTGGGCCAACCAAGGGTGCTGAAGGGCCACAAGTTGGAGCTGAACCAGGTGTCGAAGACGTCCTCGTCTTGCACGAGGTCGAGGCCAGCGTAGCGCGGGTCGTCCGGTGGGTCGAGGTTCGGTTCGTCGAGGGAAGGCACGTAGGTCTTGCCGTCTGCGTCGTACCAGGCCGGGATGCGGTGCCCCCACCACAGCTGCCGAGATATGCACCAGTGGCGCAGGTTCTCGAGCCAGTCGCGGTTCACCTTCGTGAAACGCTCGGGGTGAACGGATACCTCGCCGCTGTCCAGCCCTCGTAACGCCCGCGCAGCCGCCGTATCGGTGTTGTAGAACCATTGCAGCGACAAGATGGGCTCCACCGGTTCGCCGCTGCGCTGGCTCAAGCCCAGCGAGACGCTGTAGTCGTCGGTTCGCCTAAGTGACCCGGCTGCTTCAAGCATGGCGGCTACGGCGCGGCGCGCCTCGAAGCGGTCGAGTCCGCGCAGCTCGACTGGCACTAGTTCGCCGAACAGGCGCGCATCGAGATCGATCACGCTCGGCCTTGGAAGGCCGTGGCGCTCCCCGATCTCGAAGTCGGTCGGGTCGTGGGCTGGCGTGATCTTCAGTGCGCCCGTCCCGAACTCCAACTCGACCGCCTCATCCAAGATGACGGGCACGAACCGGTCGGTGAGCGGGATGCGGGCGCTGCGGCCCGCCAGCTCGGCGGCACGCGGATCCGCGGGGTTAAGGGCGATCGCCACGTCTGCGAAGATCGTCTCGGGCCGCACGGTAGCGATCTCGATCTCGCCGCCGCCCTCCAGCTCGTACGCGAGGTAGTAGAGCTTGCCGGGCCGGTCCTCGCGGTCCACCTCGAGGTCGGATAGCACCGTGCGACTCACCGGATCCCAGTTGACTATGCGTTCGCCGCGGTAGACGAGGCCCTGGTGATAAAGCTCCACGAACTGGCGCCGTACCGCCTGCGACAGGCCCTCGTCGAGGGTGAAGCGCGTGCGCGACCAGTCCGCGCTGACGCCCAGGCGCTGCAGTTGCCCCAAGATCACGCCGCCGTAGCGTTCCTTCCACGCCCACACGTGTTCGTTGAACGCCTCGCGGCCAAGCTCCAGGCGCTTCATGCCTTGCTCGCGCAGCGCCCTCTCCACCACGACCTGCGTGCTGATGCCAGCGTGGTCGGTGCCGGGTTGGAACAGCGCCTCGTAACCTTGCATGCGCTTGAAGCGGGTGAGGACGTCGATGATGGTGTTGTCGAAGGCGTGCCCGAGGTGCAGGTTGCCCGTGACGTTGGGCGGCGGGATGACCACGCAGAACGGTTCCTTGTCGCTGTTGGCGTCGGCGCGGAACGGCTCGTCAGCCCACAGCTTGGCCCAGCGCAGCTCGACCTCCGCTGGTTGGTAACGGCTTGCTAGCCCTGGAGCTTCGGGGTGCTCATCGACGTTGTTCATCTACTCCTCCTGCTTCAAGACCCGCGGTGGGGTCAGTTGGCGCTCCTGCTGGAGGGATGAGAACACCCCGCCCGCACAGCTGCGGACGGGGTGGAAAGCCCCGCGGTACCACCGCAGTTCCCCGAACCGAACAGTTGAATCCGGGGCACTCGAGACCACGCTATCGGGGTGGCAACCGGAGGTTCTAGTAACCGCCTTAGCGGCGTTCTTCCTCGAAGGCCGATCGGCCCGGGCGACGTTCGGCGGTTCCTCTCGCGTGGGCTCTCAGCCGTGACCCACGCTCGCTGTTAGAGGGGCGGACGCCTACTCTTCCCGCTTGGCGGATGATAGCACCCGCGGCATGTTGCGCGGTTGCTTACCCGACCATCGGCAAGGCGTTAGCCGACTGGATGCTGATCTGCCCAGCCATCAAACGCGCCGCGCGCCGCAACTCGAGAGTGCTCGGGTCATCAGGGTGAGAGATGACGAGCGGCGTGCCGCTATCGCCGCTTTCGCGCAGCGCGCGGGTGATGGGAACGGCGCCTAACAGAGGCAAGCGCTCCGTTTCTGCCCAGCGCAACGCGCCGCCCTCGCCGAAGATGTAGTCCTTGGTGCCGTCTGGGAGAGCGTAGTAGCTCATGTTCTCGATCACCCCGAGGACCGGGATATGCGTCTTACGCGCCATGGTGTACGCGCGGCGCACGTCTACCAGTGCCATGTCCTGCGGCGTGGTGACGAGGACCATGCCTGTCACGGGGACTAGTTGAGCCAGCGAGAGCTGGACGTCCCCCGTGCCTGGCGGCAAGTCGATGATGAGGTAATCGAGCTCGCCCCACACCGTTTGCTTCAGGAGTTGCGTGAGGGTGCCGTGGAGGATGGGGCCGCGCCAGGTAAGCGCCTGGCCGTCCTCAACGAGGTTGGCGATGGAGATGACCTTCACCCCATGGTTACGCAGTGGCAGTATGTGCTTCTCGTCGTCCGCCATGAGGCGCTTGCCTTCGACGCCGTACATCTTCCCTTGGCTTGGCCCGTAGATGTCGGCGTCGAGCAGACCAACGAGCGCGCCCTCCAAGCTCAACGCGGCTGCGAGGTTGGCCGCCATCGTCGACTTGCCGACGCCGCCCTTGCCTGAACCGACCGCGATGACGTTGCGCACGCCAGGCAGCGGCATCTGCGTCGGGCCCCGCACGGCGGAGCCGAAGGTCAACTCGACCTTGTCAACCCCGACTTCCTGGCGGATTGCCGCCCTGATGTCCTGCTCGATCTTCGCTTTCATAGGGCAGGCCGGGGTGGTGAGGGTTACCTCGAGCTTGATGACGTCGTCGACGATCTCGACGGAGTCGACCATGCCAAGCGTGACGAGGTCCTGGTGGAGTTCGGGGTCGTTGACGCCCTTGAGGGCCTGGAGTACGCGTTCGCGAGTGACTGCCATAAGTGTCGCAAGCGTATCAGCGCCCGGCCTTCCGCGCCGCACGCGGTGTGACGAAGCGGTAGTCAGCGCATGATGCCAGCCTTAACCGTGGTCGCCTTGTGGCATCAGGCAGCCATGGCTATACTCACAGGCGGGTGGAGCAGGCAGGGCGATTTCAGCGAAACCAGGAGCTGAGGCGTGACGGCAAGGTCGTCACTAGCCTTGGAGTCGATGTCGTTACCGGCCTGGCGGTGCTGATCTACGACTTCCCCGGCGAGCCGCTCCTCAAGCAAGGTTTCCAGGACGTGAACGGCTTGCCAGCCGTGCTCGCCTCCTGGGTACAGGACGACGAAGGCACCCTAGTGACGGCCTACCCAAGTGACGCCACCTTGGTTGCGCCAGGCGAGTCCGTCGTCGACGACCAGTTCGTACTACAGGCGCTGACCATCTTGCGTGACGCCGCCAAGCGCGGCCTGGCTCACGGCGACCTCGGCGCTGGCAGGTTCCTGTGGTCAGGCAGGCGCGTTTACCTCGAAGGCTACGGCGTTCCGTGGAAGCCTGGCCTACCGCGACCGGCAGCCGCCGCCGTGTCAACTGGCGCCGCTGCGGTCAACCCAGCCCTGGCCGCTGCGTTGACCGCTGACCTGCAGAGCGCAGTGAAGGCCCTGCTCACGCTTGGTGCTCAGGGCATCAGCTCCGAGGTAGCGGCCGCACTTAGAGGCGCGACGAGCGGGAAGAGCGGCGCTGACGCCGCTAGTCTCCAAGGCGTGGTGCGGCGCCTGGCTGGCGGGGCCGTCACCGTGCCGTCGGCTGGCTTCGTCGACATCGTCCTACCCGTCTCCAAAACGGGCGGAGCGGGCGGCAAGTCGAACCTGGACCTCGACGCGCTCGACTTCACCCCAGTTGCGCCATCAGCGGCTCGAGGCTTGAGCCACGACCCGAACGAAGTCGTCGGCGACGCGGGGGCGGCGTCGCGTGGGTCCGCCCCGCGCACCGACTTGCGCGTCGAGCAAGGCGAGACGCCGCCGCCGCGCGTCACGCCTCCTCGGCAGCAGCAGACGCCGGCGGAAGCCCTATCCGACCCCGACCCGATCACGCTGCATAGCGATCCTGGCAGCGGCACCCTCAAGACGACTCCCGTCTCGGGCAGCACGGCGGACTCTGGCTTCGTCAAACACCTGCCGCCTGGCGCTACTTACCGCTCTGGCAGCCTCGATGAGACGATCCGTCCTGCGCCCATCCGCATCGACGACAGGCACGACGGGCAGGCACGGCGCAAGGCGTGGCGCGGGCCCGGGTTGCTCATCCTGCTGCTCCTCGTCGTTGCCCTTGGTAGTTTCCTGGCGCTGCGTGCGCAACGCAACTCCGACCTCGCGCAAGTTGGTGGCAGCTCCGTCAGGCACCTCGTTGACGTGCGCGTCAGCCCGAGCAACTTGCCGCCCGTCAGCCTGGTGGTCGACCGCAGTCCAGACGGCTCGAGTTACAGCCCGGGAACCATCATCGGTTCGGTGCCGAGGCGCGTCAGCTTCGACGCCAACGGCACCTGGACCGTGCACGCGCAGTTCCAGGGCCGCTCCAGCGCGCAGGTCACGTTGCGGGTGCCGGACGACACGGTGATCACGCTCGCCTTCGAGGAGCAGCCCGCCGCACCGTGACCGCCATGGCCAGCCACAACTAGGGAGCAGACCAATGCCACAGAGCATCGTCGTAGTCGATTACGGCTCGCAGTACAGCCGCCTCATCACGCGCAGGCTGCGCGAGCTGCAGGTGCACTCCGTGATAGTGCCCGCCAACGCGACGGTGGAACGCATCGTCGCGCTCGACCCGGCTGCCGTGATCCTCTCAGGCGGCCCGAACAGCGTTAACGACGCTGGCGCGCCTACCCTCACCCCCGGTCTGCTCGACCTCGGGCTACCGGTGCTCGGGGTCTGTTACGGCATGCAGCTCCTCGCCAAGGAACTCGGGGGCGCGGTCGGCGGCGGCGGGAGCGGGGAGTACGGCAAAGCCGCGCTGCGGAACTATTCTGGCGAGCTGTTCGCGGGTGTCGAGGGCGACTTCGTAGCGTGGATGAGCCACGGCGACGCCGTCGTACGCCTGCCTGCGGGCTTCACGGCCGTCGCTGAGAGCTCGAGCGGCGTGACGGCCGCCATGGAGGACCCGGAACGCCGGCTCTACGGGCTGCAGTTCCACCCAGAGGTCAACCACACCCCCAAGGGCATGGCTGTCCTGGAGCGCTTCATCACGCTCGCGGGAGCGCCCCGCGACTGGACGCCTGAGAGCATCGTCGAAGCCGCCGTTGCGAACGTGCGCGAGCGAGTAGGGAATGAGCGCGTGCTGCTCGGCATCTCTGGCGGCGTCGACTCGACCACCCTCGGCCTGCTGCTGCACCAAGCCATCGGGGAGCAGCTCGTGGCGGTGTTCGTCGATCATGGGCTCCTGCGTCTCGGCGAGGCGGAAGAAGTGGAGCGCGCGTTGCGCGGCCTAGGTGTCAACGTTACCGTCGTCGACGCATCCGAGCGCTTCGTCTCTGCCCTCGCCGGCGTTACGGACCCGGAAGCGAAGCGCAAGGTGATCGGGCGTGAGTTCATCGAGGTCTTCACCGCTGAGGCGCGCAGGCAGCAAGCGGGCGGCGCCATCCGCTTCCTCGCGCAGGGCACGCTCTACCCCGATGTCATCGAGTCGGCTGGCGTGCCGGGGGCGGCCAACATCAAGTCGCACCACAACGTCGGCGGGCTGCCTGCCGATCTGCAGTTCGAGCTAGTGGAGCCGTTCAGGGAGCTGTTCAAGGACGAGGTGCGCGAGATCGCGGAACGCCTCGGCCTCGCGCCGCACCTGCGCGACCGCCACCCGTTCCCTGGGCCGGGCTTGGCCGTGCGCATCATCGGTGAGGTCACCGAGGAGCGCCTCGACGTCCTCAGGCGCGTCGACGACGTGTTCATCTCGGCGCTGCGCGAGTTCGACCTCTATCACGACACTTGGCAGGCGCTAGCCGTCCTCACGCCGCTGCGCTCCGTTGGCGTGATGGGCGACGGCCGCACCTACGCCAACACCGTCGCGTTGCGCGCCGTTTCGAGCATCGACGGCATGACGGCCGACTGGACGCGGCTGCCTCACGAGTTCCTCGCCACCGTTGCCAACCGCATCGTCAACGCCGTACCAGAGGTCAACCGCGTGGTCTACGACATAACGAGTAAGCCGCCGGCCACGATCGAGTGGGAGTGACCAGGTAGAGTCGGGCATGGCAGGAAGCTGGTTGGTCAAGTCGGAACCCGACTGTTACTCCTTCGCGGAGCTCGTCAAGGACGGCCGTACCGCGTGGGAAGGGGTGCGCAACTATCAGGCGCGCAACTACATGCGAGATGACATGCGCTTAGGTGACCTCGTCCTCTACTATCACTCGAGCACGGCCGTGCCAGCCGTGGTCGGCTTGGCGCGCGTCGCGTCGGACGCCTACCCGGACGCCACGCAGTTCGACCCGCAAGGCGAGTACTACGACCCGAAGGCAACGCACGAGCAGCCGCGCTGGTTCCTCGTCGACCTCGAACCGGTGCGTGAGTTGGCGAGGCCAGTCACGCTAAGCGAGATGAAGACCGACCCGCACTTGACGGGCTTCCAACTCCTCGCACGCGGCAACCGCCTTAGCGTCATGCCGGTCGCCGCGGAGCACCTGGAACGAATCGCCCTGTTGGCAGAGAGCTGAACGGCAACTAAACGGGGCCTTACTTCGTCTCGGTCGCGCCGGTGGTAGCATCGCTGCCATGAACGAGCGCCGGGCACGCGTCCTGGAACTGGTCGCAGAAGCGTATATCGCTACTGCGCACCCCGTCGCGTCTGGGCACATCGCGGCGCAGCTCGAGGTGAGCCCAGCCACGGTGCGCTACGACTTCGGCTCCCTCGAAGGCGCGGGTCTCCTGCAACAACCGCATACGTCGGCCGGGCGCATCCCGACCACGCTCGGCTTCCGCACCTACGCTTCGAGCTTCCTGCCCCCGCGACCGCTCGCCGCGCTGCAGCGCGCCCAGTTGGACCAACGCCTGAAGGGCGCAGAGGGCGACGACCTGTTCACCCTCGCCACGCGCCTGGCGGCCGAACTCTCCGGTTACGCCGTTACGGTGAGGCTGCCTGCTGACGACACCATGCACATCCTCGAGATCCACCTCTCGCAACTGAGTTCCAACCGCATGCTGGCCGTCGTGGTGCTCGAGAACGGCATCGTGAGGCAGTTGGGCGTCACCGTCGACCCCGCGCCAACGGAGGACGTGATAGACGACG
The DNA here is from genome assembly GCA_035703635.1 of Trueperaceae bacterium. Lineage (GTDB taxonomy): Bacteria > Deinococcota > Deinococci > Deinococcales > Trueperaceae > JAAYYF01. The sequence goes on from DASSXV010000085.1 coordinate 22,177, forward strand.
CCGAGCGCAACCTGCGCCAGCTCTCCCAACCGCTTGGTGAGGTGCCCGCTGCCCTCCTCGAGATAGCCAAGCGCGCGGAGGCGGAGCTTGGCCGGACGCTGGTCGCGTTAGCGAAGGCCTGGAATGACCTGCAGCCACCGCGCTTGTTCCGTGAGGGCATCAGCCAGCTACTAGCGGAGCCCGAGTGCGCCGACCCCGCTTTCGTGCGCTCCGCGCTCGAGCAGCTGGAACTCGACGCCCCCGCAGTTGACGACGGCAGTGGCCTCAGCCTCGAACTGGACGACCGCGTTGCTCGTGTGGGCGCCTCGTTCTCGCTCGGGCGCTCGACCGGCCAACTGACACTCGTTGGCCCTGCGCGCATGCGTTACCCGGCCGCGTTATCCGTGGCGCAGGGCCTCGCGCTAGCGCTGGAACGCCCCGACGGCCGCACCGCGGCC
>DASSXV010000013.1:0-25993 GCA_035703635.1 Trueperaceae bacterium
AAGGACGCGGCTTCAGTAGAAACCGCGTCCTGCACGTGGTAGCGATGGACGGGATCGAACCGTCGACCTCACGATTATGAGTCGTGCGCTCTCACCGGCTGAGCTACATCGCCTTGCATTCGCCAAGGAGTTCCCCGGCACACCAGCCGCGCCTCGCGCGACCGGACCTGCAGATTATACCCGGCAGAGCGGAACGCGCCAGCCCCACGCATGGGCCGGTGGCCGCCACTACGAACCTGAGTGAGCTCCAAGCAGTTCGCCGACCGTGCCGTGCCACCCACACGCATCGCATGTAGCTGGAGTGTGCTCGTCCCAGCCGCTATCGCCGATCTGCTCGGCGATCACTTCGAGGTCCTGCGCCGTGATGGCGTAATGCACGTGGTACTTCACCTCGACAGAGGTGTCGATGCGCACGACTGGCGCAGCGCAGGCTGGGCACAGTGGCGCAGGTGGGTTCGAGTCGTGAGGGAGTCGCGTAGCTGGCGTCACACCGCTCGCAGTTTTACCGCCTTAAGTCTTACGGCGGTCTTACGCTTCACATGAGCCAGAGGTTGTGGTGCCGGAAGCGGGGCTCGAACCCGCACGCCCTCTCGGGCAGCAGATTTTAAGTCTGCAGCGTCTACCGTTCCGCCATTCCGGCCGACCACCCACGCGCACTCCTCGCCTGAAGAGCAGCCCCGCAAGTGTAACCAGCCGGGCTACTCTTCGTCTTCAGCCCAACGCCGCGAGCGCTCGACGGCCAGCTCCCAGCGGTCCAGCATGGCCGTGCGTTGCGCGTCCGTCGAGCGCGGCTCGAAGCGGGCACCGGCACGCCAGTTCTCGGCCACCGTGGCGCGGTCAGGCCACACGCCTACGGCTAGTCCGGCCAGGTACGCCGCGCCGAGCGCGGTCGTCTCGCTCTGTTCCGAACGGACGACGGTGACCCCAGAGATATCGGCCTGGAGTTGCATGAGGGTGTCGCTTCGTGAGGCGCCGCCGTCGACGCGCAACTCGGAGAGCGGCACGCTGGAGGAGGCCTGCATGGTGCGCAGCACGTCAGCTACTTGCAGCGCGACGCCTTCGAGTGCGGCCCTTGCGATGTGGGCCGCGGTCGTCCCACGGTCGATCCCTAGGAGTGTGCCACGTGCGCGCGGGTCCCAGTGCGGGGCGCCTAGGCCCGTGAGGGCCGGCACGAAGACTACGCCGCCCGCATCTGGCACGCTGGCGGCCAGCGGGCCGACGTCCGCGGCGTTCTTAATGATGCCTAGGCCGTCGCGCAGCCACTGAACGACCGCGCCCGCCATGAAGATGCTCCCCTCGACCGCATACTCGAGCGGCCCACTTTGCTGCCACGCAACGGTGGTGAGCAGGCGGTCGGTCGGAGGTTGCGGCTTTAGTCCAGTGTTCAACATGAGGAAGGCGCCTGTGCCGTATGTGGCCTTGACTTGGCCCGGGTTGAAGCATGCCTGGCCGAAGGTAGCCGCCTGCTGGTCCCCGACGAGCGCGGCGATCGGCAAACCGTGAAGGGGCCCCGGCGTTGCCTGACCGACTACCTGAGAGGAGGCAACGACATCGGGGAGGATGGCGGCAGGCACGCGGAAGAGCTCAAGCAGCTCGCTGTCCCACGCGCCGTTGTGGATGTTGAAGAGTAGTGTCCGCGAGGCGTTCGAGACGTCCGTTACGTGCGCGGCGCCGCCGGTCAGCTTCGCGGTAAGCCAGGTGTCCACCGTCCCGAACGCCAGCTCGCCAGCCTCGGCGCGGTCACGGGCGCCCGCGACGTTGTCCAGGAGCCACGCTATCTTGGTGGCGGAGAAGTACGGGTCGAGTAGGAGCCCCGTCTTGGAGCGCACCAGCTCCTCGACGCCTGCTGCTCGGAGCACGTCCGTGGCCGCGGCCGTCCGGCGGTCTTGCCACACGATGGCGTTCGCTAGCGGCGCGAGCGTCTTGCGGTCGTAGATGACGGTGGTCTCGCGTTGATTGGTGATCCCGATGGCGCTTACGGCGCTCGCTTCCACGCCCGCCCTGGCGAGAGCCTCGCTGGCTACTCCGACCTGGCTCGACCACAGGTCGGTCGCGTCATGCTCCACCCAGCCTGGGCGTGGGTAGTGTTGCGCGAACTCCTTTTGGGCCGAAGCGACTTGCTGGCCTTCAAGGTCGAAGAGCAGCGCACGCGAACTCGTCGTGCCCTGGTCGAGGGCGAGGACGTAGCGGCGTTTAGTCGCCATGACTACAGGGTTACGCGCTCAGCCGGTACGACCCGCAGTCGAGCGTACTCGCGCTCACCCCGCAGCAACCTCGTCAGTACTTGCGGGTCTCGCGGGAGGATCAACCCGCGGCCCCTCACCGAGCTCTGGAAGCGGCCAACGCGGTACGCCTCCAGGAACTGCTTCGTGGTGCGGCTAAGCGGCACGTCGCGGACGGAGAAGAACTGCAACGTGACGCTCCGTAGCGCCTTGAACGCATGAAGCGCGATGGACGACTCGCCGTGGACCAGTGCGGCGCTGTGCCCGTCCTCACCGTGGTCGACTATCACGACCGTGCCTGGCAATGCCTCGACGTTCTCGCCCTCGACAGTAGCGATCAAGTCGGCGACCACGCGCCGCGCAACCGCGACGTCTCCGAGCGCGCCGTGATCGGCAGACGCCCCGTCGAGGCAGATGAGGGTGCCGAAGCCTAGGGCGTCATGAGCGTACATGCGCTGACATTACCACCACGCCGAGCTCACCCCTTCACCCCTCCAGCCGTGAACTGCCCCGTCAGCGCGTTCTGGAAGGAGTAGAAGATGACCAGGATCGGGAGGCTACCGAGCACGGCCGCGGCCGCCATCGCGCCCCACTGGGTCGCGAACTGGTTCGTCGAGAAGTTGCGCAGGCCAACGCCGACCGTCCACAAGTCCTGACCGACGAGGATGGTGTTGGCGAGGATGAACTCGGAGTACGTGCCGATGAACTGCTGCAAGAAGATGAAGAGTAGCATCGGCACGCTGATGGGCAGGATGATGCGCCAGAACGAGCCCCAGCGCGTTGCGCCGTCTACCATCGCCGCCTCTTCGAGGCTGGTGCTTAGCGAGTCCAGGTACCCCTTGAAGATCCACGACGAGAACGCGATGGCGCCACCCGAGTAGGCGAGGATCAGGCCCGTGAACGTGTTGAGCAGGTCGAGGCGGCTCATCAAGTAGAAGATGGCGACGAGCGCCATGAACGTTGGGAACATCTGCACGAACACGAATCCGAGCAGCGTGCCGTAGCGCCCTTCGAACTTCAGGCGCGAGAAGGCGTAACCCGCCGTCGTGGAGAGGAGGACGGCCATGATGCCCGTGACGCCCGAAACCAGGAGCGTGTTACGGATGTAGAGCGGCACCATGCCGCCGATGCTGGCCGGGAGGCGCGCGCCGTCGCTTGCCCTCGTCCCGAAGAACTGCCCAGGCTGAACGCTGAAGATGAGCGCGGCCGCAGCGCCGAAGATGGTCCAGCCGGCGTAGCCGCGTAGCTGCTCCGCTCTGGCTGGCGTGAAACCGACACGGTGCAGCGTGAAGGTGGCCACGAGCACGACTACCGCCGCCAGCATCACGCCGGCCAGCAACCACTGGTACCAGTAGACATGCGTTTCCGCGAGGATCTTCTGGAACTGCACGAGCGAGAAGTCGGCGGGGTTGGGGATCACGCCGGCGCGCACGAGGAGGTTGCCTGCGCGCGGCAGCGCGCCCGCGAGCGTGTCGTTGCGGTTGAGCGATACGGCAACCAGGTACGCGACCGGGTAGAAGACGGCGAGGATGACGAGCCACATGAAGATGTGCGTGCCCGCCGTAACAGCGTAACGAGCGGCCCGCATCGGGCGGGTTGCTAGGCCGTAAAGGTACGCGATGCCGCTGATGCCGCCGATGGCGAGGACGAACGCCGCGAGGAAGCGCTTCCAGGCGCCAGGCACGACGAGCATGCGGTCGCGGGTGATGGCTTCCGGGGCGGTGGCGAACAGGGCGAAGATCGCCACGCCGACGAGCAGCGCGACGGCCGCCATGCTGGCGAAATGGATGGTTCTGCCCTTGGTCATGCGCCCGCCCCTTCCTCTTTGAGTGCGCCCGTCACCCTGAAGTTCATGAGGCTGACCGCTAGGGTGATGATGAAGATGAGCAGCGAGATGGCGGACCCGAGCCCGTACGCGTAACCTCCTTGGCTGCGGAACGCCTCGTTGTAGGCCCAACTGATGAGGATGTCGGTGCCGCGCGCCGTTGCGGTACCCCAGCTCACGGGCGGACCGCCGTCCGTGAGCAGGAAGATGACGTTGAAGTTGTTGAAGTTGAACGCGAAGCTGCTGAGGGTGATCGGGATGAGCGCCGCCCGCAGCAGTGGCCCTGTCACGTTCCAGAAACCCTGCCAGATGTTGGCGCCGTCGATGCGCGCGGCCTCATAGATCTCGTCAGGTATGGCAGAGAGGGCGCCGAGGGTAGCCGTCATGATGAACGGCAGCCCGAGCCACAAGTTGACGATCAGGATGGCCGCCCTGGCCGCGGTCGGGTCGCCGAGCAGCCAGTTGATGGGCTCTGGAGTGATGTCTAGCAGCGCAAGCACGCGGTTGATCGAACCGAAGTTCTGGTTGAGGAACCCGCGCCAGACCTGGATGGTGATGACGCTCGGCAACGCCCACGGCACGATGAGGAGGGTGCGGTAGAGGTTGCGCAGGCGCAACCCCTTGTTGTTGAGCAGCACGGCCAGTAGCACGCCGACTGCGGTGTTGAGCAGCACGGTGATGAACCCGAAGGAGATGTTCCACAAGAAGACCGGGAAGAGCGCCTTCGGCGCGTTGTCCCAAACGCGCTTGAAGTTGCGCATGCCGACGAAGCCGAAGTCGTTGTAGCGCGCTAGCGCCGTGGCCTCCGTGCCCTCCGGCAGCGGTTCGTCGAGCACGAGCACTGCGCCCTCCTCCGCGACGATGGTGCGTTGGATGGAGGCGCGGTCGAGTTCGACACGCACGTCGCTGAGGTCAGGCGGGAACGGCGGTGCCCGCTCCAGATCCAGCACGTTGCCATCGACCGACAACACGCGGATCGTGACGGCGAACCCCAGATCGGGCAGGTCGAGCTCGACTGCGGTCACCGTGCGGCCAGCGGGTGGCGGTTCGCTTAGTACCAGCTTGGTGCCGTCAAGCGCTTCTGCGACCACCACGTCGGCGGCGGAGGCGTAGATGACGGCGCGCACGCCGTTGCAGCCGTCGCGGAGGTTCTTGCAGTCGAGCGTGGCGGGGTTGTCGATGGTCACGCGGGTGCCGTCGACCGCCACGATGCCAGTCTCGCTGCTGATGTTCAGCTCGCCGTTCCTGATGCCTGCGTAGTCGGTGAAGGCGAGGAACACCGTGAGGACGACGGGGAAGATGGTGAAGGTGAGCAGGAAGACGATGGCGGGTAGCAAGTAGTACCACGGCATCAACCACGAGAAGCGCCTCGCCATGTAGCGCAACTCGATGATGAGGGCGATGACCGCGGCGGGAATGCCGATGTAGGTTGGGGCGCTTGGCGCAATCAAACGAACGAGATAAGTGAGGCCCGCGCCAACGGCGACGGCTAGAAAGAGAGCTAACGTTAGCAGCGCAAGAGACTTGACGAGCCCGCCTGCCGCGGTCCTGCTGCGGGGGAGGAAGTCTTTGGGTGAGCGCGAGATATCTATGTCAACAACCCCCTGTGAGAGCGGCCAGGGGCAACTCGTGCCCCTGGCCGCGCGAACTACTCGGACTTACCGAGACTCACTGGCCTTTGATCTCGTCGACTGCCTGTTGCAGGACGGCGGCGGGGGAGGCGTTGGCATCCTCCGTCAGCACCGTGAGGGCGTTGCCCATCGGCGACCAGACGGCGCCCATCTCGGGGATGTTGGGCATCGGCTCGGCGTGCACGAGCGCGGCACCGAAACCAGCGATGATCGGGTCTGACTTGACGGCCTCGAGCGCGGAGATCGACGCGGGGATGCGGCCGGAGAGCTGCGCCATGGACACTTGCGCGTCCTTGCGCGAGAGCCACTTGGCGAAGTTGGCCGCCTCGACCTTGAGCGGCGTGAAGGCGTTGACGAGCGCGCCTTGCACACCCATGAAGCCGGAGAACGGCGAGCCGTCGGCTAGCGGCGGGACGGGGTGAACGCTGACGTTCAGGCCTGCGTCCTGGTACTGGCTGATGGCCCACGGGCCCGTGTAGATCATGGCGAGGGCGCCGTCTACGAACAGGCCGTTGGCGACGTCGTAGTTGGTGCCAGACGGGATGAGCCCCAGGTCGAAGCGCAGCGCCTTGAGCGCCTCGCCGCCGCGGATGGCGCCTTCGTTGGCGAGGCCGATGTCAGACGGGTTGAGGGCGCCGCTGGCGTCACGGCCGAAGACGTAACCGCCTTCGCTGTGGAGCCACGCGTAGCTGAAGTAGAAGTTGGCGATGTCGAACATGAAGCCGAAGGTGTCGGCGGTGGTGAGCTCCTTGGCCAGCGCCATCGTCTCGTCGTAGTTGGCTGGCAGCGCGGAAACGAGATCGTCATTGACGATGAGCGCCGGGCCCTCGACGTACATGGGGAGACCGAAGAGCTTGCCGGCGTACGAGTAACCCAGGCGCGCCTGCTCGCTAAGGTCGGCGAGGTAGGCGCTCGTGGCGTAACCACTCATGTCGAGCAGGACGCCGCCCACTGCCATCTCGCCGATCTGGTCGTGCGGAACGCCAGTGAACACGTCGCCCGCTTCGCCTTGTGGCGCGGCGAGGAGGGCCTGCTGCTTGAGTTCGTTGACGTCGAGGCGCACGATCTCGATATCGACACCGAAAGCGGACGTGAAGCTGGCGGCTTCGGAGCGCAGCCAGTCGAGAGTCTGGTCTTGCCAGGTGGTCCACACCTTCAGGGTCTGGGCGTTGGCGACACTCGCGGTTGCCACCAGCACGCCTAGTAGAATCAGGAACTTCTTCACTACGTGTTACTCCTTTCGGCCTTGCGACCGGGCGTAGGGCTCGACGAGCTTCCCCCGTTGTTAGCTCTACGCGCTACCAGACCAGAATAGCTACATGAGCGCCCACTGTCCACGTGCCAAGTCTTCCGCCCGGTTTCCACTATGACCGCCAACGGAAATGGCCGTTAGCGGTGCGCGACACCCGCCCGTCCAACTCGAGGAGTGCGAGCGCCGCCATGAGCTCGGGAGGCTGCATGCCGCTGGCGCGCGCGAGCTTGTCGAGTGACGCGCTGGCGCCCTGGGCGAGGGTTCGCCGCAAGATCTCCTCGAGCGCCAGGGCGGGCGTGCTCCTAGTGGCATCGGTCTCCACGCCGCTATACGCCGGTTCCGGCGGCGGCTCCAGGTCGGAGAAGTGGCGCAGCAGGTCTGAGGCCTCGACCAGCAGCTCGGCGCCTTCGCGCAGGAGCTGCAGACCGCCGAGGTTACGCGCCTCGTTCGGCCGGCTTGGCACGCTCAAGACTTGCCTGCCCAGGTTAGCGGCGTGAGTGGCGGTGTTCAGCGCCCCTGACGGCACCCCGGCTTCCACGACGGCCACTACGCGCGAGAGGCCAACGATGACGCGGTTCCGGCGCAGAAAGTGATAAGGCTGCGGGTTGACGTGGGGTGGCCACTCCGAGATGACGGCGCCGCCCTGACGAACGATGCGCTCGGCAAGGCCACGGTTGGCCGCCGGATGTAGGCGCGCGTGGCCACCGCCGAGCACCGCCACGGTGGCGCCAGGCAGGCCGGCTTCGAGCGCACCCTCGTGGGCGGCGGCGTCTACTCCAAGCGCCAACCCGCTCACGACAGTGACGCCGTGGCGCCCCGCCGCCCTGCCAAGATCGCGTGCGAAGTCAAGCGCGAAGCTGGAAGCACGCCGCGTGCCGACGATGGCGCAGGCGGCAAGCTCTCCTCCCGGCGTGAGGACTTGCTCCGGGAGCTCACCCTCGATGAACAGCACGGGCGCGCACCCGCTCTCGTCGGCCGCCAGCGCCGCTGGGTAGGCCTCGTCCTCCCAGCACAGCACCGTCAGGCCGAGCGCCACGGCCTCGGCGACGGCGCGACGCGCGGCGGGCAGAGCACTGGCTACCACCTGCTCGATGCCCGCCAGGATGCCGCGGAACACGTCTGGCTCGGGCAGTTCGTCGCTGTGGCACCCGCCCGTCAGCACCTGTTCGAGGCTGCCACACGCGTTGACTAGGCGCCTCAGCCGCGTGAGACCAAGCTCAGGGGTAGCGAGAGCCGCGAGGTAATGAGCCGCAAGTGACATGCCCCCAGCCTCGGTCATAGACCGGTGGCCGAGGGCAGGGAAGTTGGCTACTGCCTAGAGTGTCTAGGCCTCAATCGAGTCTCCAGCGACTGCCCTCCGCCGTGTCCTCTATGCTTACGCCGAGCTCCGTGAGCCGGTCCCTGAGCGCGTCTGAGCGGGCGAAGTCGCGGCGGTCGCGGGCGCGCTGGCGTTCCTCGAGGAGCAGGTCGATCATCCCGCCCAGGGTGTCGGCTGACGTGCGTGCCGCGTCGTCTCCCGCTGGCACACCCAGAACGCCGGTGAGGTACTCGCTCAGGAACGCAGCAGCCCCGGCGCAGTACTCCTCGCCTGCGCCCTCCTCGAGCTCCTTGTTCATGGCGCGCGCGGCGTCGAACAGGACCGCGATAGCCTGCGGAGTGTTCAGGTCGTCGTTCATGGCGGCAGCGAAGCGCGAGCGGAACTGCGCGAACGGCGTGTCGTCGCGGGCCGAGTCGTTGGCGGCGGAGCCAGCAACGGACCGGTACGTGTCGCGCAGGCGCTTGAGCCCCTGAGCGGAGGAGACGATGCCGTCCTTGCTGAAGTCGGACACGCTCCGGTAGTGCGAGCGCAGCAGGTGGAACCTGATGACGAGCGGGTCGTACATGCCGAAGAGGTCCTGCAGCGTGATGAAGTGGCCCTTCGACTTGGCCATCTTCTCGCCCTGCAACGTGATCATGTTCCAGTGCAGCCAGTAGCGCGCGAACGGCTTGCCTGCCGCCTGCGCCTGCGCTAGTTCGGCCTCGTGGTGCGGGAACAACAGGTCGAGGCCGCCGCCGTGGATGTCGAACTCGTCGCCCAAGTACTTGGTGCTCATGGCGGAGCACTCGATATGCCAGCCAGGAAATCCTTCGCTCCACGGGCTAGGCCAGCGCATGATGTGCCCACCCTCCGCGCGTTTCCATAACGCGAAATCGCGCGGGTCGTCCTTCTCGGAGCGCACTTCGACGCGCGTGCCCTCCAACTGCTCGGAAGGATCTCGGCCGGAGAGCTTACCGTAGTCCGGCCATGACGAAACGTCGAAGTAGACGCTACCGTCGCGCTCATACGCCTTGCCGCGCCCTAGGAGCTCCTCCGTCATGACTTGCTGCTCTATCAAGTGCCCAGAGGCGCGCGGCACGATGCTTGGGCGTCTGACGCGCATGGCCGCCATGGCGTCGAAGTACGACCAGAAGTACTTCTCAGCCACCTCCATCGGTTCGAGGCGTTCGAGCTGCGCTCGCCTTGCTAGCTTGTCGTCCCCGTCGTCCGCATCGTCGACCAGGTGGCCGACGTCGGTGATGTTCGTGACGAAGCGGACCGTGAAGCCCTCATGCTCGAGCCAGTTGCGCAGGACGTCGAAGACGACGGGCCCTCGCGCATGACCAAGATGCGGCTCAGAGTAGACGGTCGGCCCGCACATGTAGATACCGACATGTCCGGGGACGACAGGCCGGAACGGCTCTTTCGAGCGAGAAAGGGTGTTGTAGAACTCTAGCGGCATCTACTCCTCCGAGAGCGGCCGTAAGCCGAGGCCATCATGGGCCGGGAAGCGGTTTCGGTGATATGTGACGGGGCACTCGTCGCGGCGAACCGACGGCGCTGCTACAGGCAACTGTTCACACGACATCGCCAAGCTGAGCGCGCCACGGCAAGGGCAGCTGCCGTGCTCGTTCGCGCCTCCACCACGTCCATGACGGCTAGCGTAGCACGGGTTTCTCGCCGCTTTGCGCCCCCCAAGGTACAGTCTCGAGGTGGCTCACCGCACCGTTGCCGTAGCTGCCGAACACGAGGAACTCGTGCAGGGCTCGCGCTTCATTGCGTACGTGGCTGAGGTTGACGACGTGGCAGGGGCCGCCGCCCACCTCGCCGCTGTGCGCGCGGCTCACCCGGACGCTACCCACCACTGCTGGGCATACCGCGTGGCGGACGCACAGCGCTTCTCTGACGACGGCGAGCCTGGCGGTACAGCTGGCCGACCGATGTTGGAGGTCATCCTCAAGCGCGGCCTCGATCGCGTGTCCGCAGTGGTGGTGAGGTACTTCGGCGGTAAGAAGCTTGGAGCAGGCGGACTGGTTCGCGCTTACTCCGGCAGCCTCGCGAAGGCATTGGACGCCGCTGGAACGCGCGAAGTCGTCGACGTTGTGCGGTTGGCAGTGCACGCGCCATTCGCGGCGACCGACGCCGTGCTACGCCTGCTTGACGCCGCCGCCCTCGAGCGCGCGCCATTCGTCCGCGAGACGCCAGAGTTCGATGGCGACGGGCTCGTCGTTCACGTAGCACTGGCCGTGGCCGCCGCCGAAGAGTTACGTGAGGAGTTGCGGGAAGCCACGCGCGGCGCCGCCAACGTCGAAGTCGTCGACTGAGGCTGAGGGAGAGGTGAAGCCCCCCTCACCGCCAACTGCCTCCCAAAGTGCGAGCATGGAGTCATGAACAAGACGCGCGGCCTCCTCATCATCTCGTCACTACTGGTGGGCGCCTTGCTCACGTCGTGCGCTCCCGCAAGTACTCCGACGGGCAAGGTTCTCGTCGCCATGATGAACGCTCCAGCTCAAGCGCGGGTGGCTGGCGCGGCCGACGGCGTTCAGGCGATCTTGGAGCGTGAACCGGGTACGCGCTTCACTTACGTCTCCGCGTTCACCATGCGCTTCCTCGAGACGCACAATGACTTGTTCCAGAGCCGCGCCGCTCCAAGTGCAGCGCGCATCGCCCGCACGCAGGGCGCGGATCTCGCAGTCATGGTGGGCGCGCCTGTGCTTGACCGCGTCGTCACCGCTTCCAAGGACGGAGCGTCACGCCGCATCGACGTGTCGCTGGCCCTAGAAGCTCAGGTCGTCGACCCTAGGACGGACGCCGTCGTGCAGGTACTCAGGACGCGCACGTTGCAAGGTTCTCGAGTCGAGGCGAATAGCGAGCCAGTTCTGCCAGTCGACTCGGATCCGACCGTCCTTGCGCTACGAGATCAGGCCATCCCAGAACTCGCCGCGGCCCTGTCGGCCGAACTGCCTTACCTGACGAACAGCCTGCTCATCGGAAGTAACGGCGGATGATCTCCTGGTAGCCAGCCGGCAGGTCCCCTTCGCCTAACGCCTCCTCGACTGCCGTGGCGTACGGGGCGAACGCCGTGCCTGGGGGCAACTCGACCTGGTCATCGCCGGGGAGCCTCACGTTGCCTGCCGGCGTCGTTGGACCGTCGAGTAGTACCCCAGGCAAGAGTTGAGCCCCGGCAGCGCTGAACAAGGCGTCTGGCTCGACTCCGTCGTCTGCCAGCTCAGCGCCGCCAGCGCCGGCAGTGCCTTCTGGCCCATCCTCGCCGCCGCCAACGCCTGCGCTGGCCTCGTCACCAGCGCCGGGGCCCTGCTCGTCGCCAGCGCCCGGCCCCGCTGCCACCTCGTCGTCCTCGGTTAGGCCCCGATCGCCCCGGCCTTCTTCTTGCGTGCGGCCGCCGCCAGCCACTTGTTGGCCGCTGTTCCCCTCGGCGTCGGGCTGAGTCTCGTCCTTGCCAGTCTCCGTGCCTGCTTGAGTCTGCGCGTCTGCGCTGCTTCGTCCGGCATCGTTCTGTGACTGTCCTGCGCCCTCACCAGCAGCTTCGGCTGTTGCGGTCGCGCCTGTCGTCTCTGCCGCATCGCCGGGGGTGGTTGGCTGCGGCATACGTGCGCCTTCGGAGGCGACCTGTTCGCTTAGGTCACGCGAATCGCCTGGGCCACCCTGGCCGGCGCCAGGCTGGCTCGCGGACTGGCCTTGCTTGAGCGCTTCCAAGAACCGCGAGAGGGCGTCGTTACCAGCATCGGAGCCACCTGGCGGCAGCGCATCACGACTATCGGCCGCGCCACCCAAGCCATCGGGAACTTCGGGGGCATCGGCGCGGCTGCTCGCTGGTAACGCGGGCACCAGTTCTTCAAGCGGCTGCGGAAGTGTGGAATCGCTGTTGTTAGCGGCGTTCGCCGGACCCGCGCCCACCATACCGCCGGCGTTAGTCGCGGTGGGCAGGAACTGGCTCAGGAGCACGACCGCCAGTGCTACGACCGAAACGGGCAGCCACCACTGCGGGCCCTGCTCTGGCTTGAAGTCTGCCACCGAGCGCTTGGCCCTGCCGATGACGCTGGCCTCGAGGCCGTAGGCGTCGAACTGGTCGCCTAACACCGTTCCCGCGTGCTCGGCGCGGGAGTCGATGATAGCTAGGGCGGACTCGTACGCTAAGCCCGTTGTACGCGCGATCTGGTCTAGAGCGCGGCGCGTTTGTGGGGCGACGGGGATGAGTGCCGCCCCGATGGCACCAAGCACCGTGGCGCCAAGGTGAACGGCCAGCCCGACGGGCCACAGGAGCTTGATGAGCCCGACGACCACGGCAACGGCAAGCGCCCCATAAGCCGCGCGGCGAACGCGCTCACTGCCAGCCAGGCGCCGCGCCGTTACGAGGTGGAGGCGGAACGTGGCGTCTGGCTGGAGGTCCGGGCCGCGGCGCTTGCTCGAGGAGATCATGCGCTGGCCGCCGGGTTACCGCGAGCTGGCGTGCGCACGGCAAGGAGCGTGACGAGTGAGAGTACGACCATCGCCGCGAGGTATGCCGGCGCGACCGCCAGCGGCCCGGCCCACGGGTTGACGATGACCAGGTCGAACGCGAAGTCTGTCCACACGAGGCCCGCGAGCAGCGCCGGCACGGTGATGAGGAGCAACACGCCAGAGTATGGGCCGCGGACGAGGCGCCCGAGCAGCAGGCCGAGGCCGAAGAACCCGGTGAGCGTAAGCGGCGCCACGAGGGCCGGCCAATAGCCTGGCGTAGCCGGGTAACTACCCGCCTGCGCAGTGAGTTCGAACGGCCACGTGAGGAGCACTATGACGAGAAGCGCCAACCACGTCAGCCTGACGCTCAAGGCCTTGGGTAAGGCCGTGGCGCCGGCGCCGTTGGGGTCCTGCCGAGCGGGTTGAGCGCCGTGCTGCGCCCCGTACGCCAGCCCAAGGAAGGCCAGCAGGCTGTTGCGCAAGGGCGCGACCGCGAACCACGATTCGTTGACGCGTGCGCCGCCGTCCGGCCAGTTGACTGTAATGGCAACCACCATCACGGCGAGAAACAACGCGACGACCTGCGCCAAGTCGTTGCGCTGGAGTCTGCCTGCGACTTGGGCGAGGAGGCTCATCGCCTCGCCACCTCTGTGTGGGCAGCTCCAACTCCGCCGCTGCCGAGTTCCGTTGCCGCCAACCAGATGACGCACCCGCTCTGAAGCTCGCACCCACTACTAGTGATCAGGGTGCCGTGCGGGAGCAGGGGGGTGAGGCCGGCGTAGATGGCTGCGAGGTGCGGTGGAAAGGCCTCGAGCTCGCCCGGCGTCAGCGCGGCGAGTTCGTTGGGCGCCACATCGTTCTGGGCTCCGAGACCGATGACGTAGGTGCCATGCAATGACCGCGCGGAGCGGTTCGTGATCGTCGAGCCAGCCACGCTGAACGGCGCGCTGACGGCGCGCGGCGGTAGCATGACGAGCGCCGAGCGCCAAGCGGCAGTCGGCACGCGAACGCCGGTGTCATCGGCAGAGTATGGCTGTTGCGGCACCGTGCTCGCACCCGCTGCGAACTCGAGCGCTGCTGGAGGAAGGGTGAGCGCCTCGTCGGCTTCCTGGATCAGGGCCAACGGGCCACCAACGACCCCAACGGCGATGCTGCTCCGGTACTGCGCGGCCGGCGGCCGCACCGCCAGCCATGCCCCGGCGCCAACTAGACCGACGACGAGGATGCCAGCCAGCAGCCCCTGCACCCCACCGAAGCGTAGTAGGGCCAGCAGTAGGATCGCGTACGCAACCGCGCCAACCAACACCGCTGACAGCGCTGTTGGTCTTGGGCCAACTACTAGAGGTTGGGCGAGGACGGTGGCGAGGAGTTCGCCTGACTGCGGCCAGAGCGGTTGGTCACCTGCCGCTTGGCCGGGGAAACTATAGGTCAGGAGGCCAGCGCCCAGGTTCGTGGTTCCCGCTTCACCTAGGAGGTCAGCAACCCCAGGGGCCACCTGCCCAGCCGCTTCCGTTATTACGACCTGAGCGCCGGCCACTGCGGCGGCCACGAGCGCCTCGACCGGCACCGCCCGGTGTGCGACCACCACGGCGCTAACGCCGCCGTACGCGGCAGGGGTGAACGGCAGGTCGGAGGGCACTACCTCCACCAAGCGCGCCGCCGGCCACGCCTCCCGGACGGCGTTGGCTTGAGCTGCGTTCATGCGCTCGCTGACGGCCAGCACTAGCGGGCGCGCGTCCGATTCGCGGCTACCCAGACTGCCGCTAGCGACCACCCTTGAACTCGTGGCGACGCGCCACGCAAGGGAGCGGAACGGCGGCACGTACAGGTCGGTCTCGAGATGGTTGACGCCACCGCCACCCCGCAACTCGTGGGTGATGACGACGGGTACCTCGCCGTCCTTGAGTGTTCCGACGTCGATGACCATAGTGAGCGTACTCTGGGGCAAGTCGCGGGTGACGACGCTTACGGGGTTCCACGCGCCAGCCACGACTTGGTTGGCGACACCAATGGTGAATTCGACCGGCCCGGTGGCCGCGTGCGTGACACCCCAGACTAGCCAGGCGACGACGGCCATGGCGAGCGGGCGTAACCGCGGGAGCGGGAACCGCCGTGCGACTAACGGTGCTTGGGCGCGGCTGCTAGGCATCTGGAACTGGAAGTATACGGGCGTTGCGAGTCAGCCCCGGTAACGGGCTAGGCCGTTGCCTAGCGCCCAGCTACGGCAGCTACGAACACCACGGCGCTAACGACCTTGCGTTCGCTTGAGCGGTTCATGACCTTGCCGTCGACTACGAGCGTGGTGCTGCTGCCGCTATCGAAGCGCATGGCGCGGTCGACCCCTAACCCGAGGAAGAGCTCGACGAGGTCCTCCGCCCGCATGGTCTCAGCCACGACGAAGAGCGTGGTCCCGTCCGGCATCACCCCGATGGCCGCTTGTTGAGTGAGGCCGTCCAGGATGCGTTGCCCGGAGGCGAACGCTTCTAGCGAAGGGTCGTAGGCGGCAACGCCGTCCTGGACGAGGAGCGGTCCGGCTTCGACTGCGTACTGCGCGGAGTCGAAGCCTAGCGGTCTTAGGTTGGTGTCGAGGGCTACCAGATCGCCGGTGTCGAGCAGGGCCAGTTCGCGGTTCGTGGCGGGGTACGCCAGCGCGAAGCCGTCGGCTGGCACCACGCGCGGGCCGATCTTGTTCTCGACCACGACGCCGTCCTTCACGACTAACACCCCTTGGGTTGGACTCCCAGCCAAGGCACCGGCCTTGGTGGCCACGATGACGCCGTCGCCGTTGGCGGTGCCAACTCTCAGTGTGCCGCGCGATGTGTAGAGGAGCACGTCCGCGTCCAAGCGATCGATCAGTGGTGGGCTGGCGGGGGAGAAGGCGACGCTCGCCCGGCCCCTGCTCGGGAGCGACAGGAGTCCGTGGTCGACCTTCAGGAGCCCGATGGCCGCGTAGTTACTCGTGTCGAAGTATCCGGCGTTAAGGGCTATCAGCGCCCCGGATGCGAGTTGCGTGACCGTGCGCGGCACGCGGCTCTCACCAACCACGCGCAACTCGCCACTGCCCGGCGCCATGCTTACGAGGTGCACGACGCTCGGACCGCTCGCGCTGAAAACGCGGTACTTGCGGTAGACGACGCCGGGAGCGATGTCTTGTTCGACTTGCACGAGCTGACTTAGGTCGCGGCGGGGCGTGACGTCGATGACCAGACGGTTCGGGTTCTCGAGGGGAAAGACGGCGTAATCGAACGCCGGGCCGCTTAACCGCAGCTGCAGACCGCTGCCCGTCGTCACCAACTCGAGTTCTAGTCCGGATACGTCCTCAGGAGCGGCGGCGGGCACGAGCATCCTTGGCAGTTCGAGCATGAGCGGCTCCTTCGCCGCGCGCGAGCCGCCGCTGCGCAGCGCCTCGAGCTGGGAGAGCGGCACGTTCGGCACGTCGAGCACCATGCGCACCTCGGCGTTACCTGAGTAGCGGATGCCTTCCAGGCGCGGCTCCGTTACGCCGAGCGCGTCCAGCACGCTGCCGTTGACAAGCACTTCACCGTCGACGAAGACGGGCGGGTCGGCTGTCATGTTGGACAACCAGCCCAAGCCAGCCACGTAGGTTTCGTGGAACGGTCCGTGGACTATAGTGATGGCGTCGGCGGCAACGGTGGCCGTTGCGTCAGGCAGGCGGTAATAGGTTCCGGCAGGGGTCGTGGATTGGGCGCCGCCGTTCGTCAGGACGAGGAGCAGGGTGACGAGCAGGCTCAGGCGAGCAAGGGAATCGCGCAACATCTAAGCGAGTCTCGCAAGTCAAGTGTTGGTTTTGATGAGCGCGCGCTACAACACGCGAACGTTCACAGCCCGTGGAACAGGGTGAGGAGCGGCTCCAAGCCGACGGTGCCGCCGAGGATCTGGCTGAGCGCGAGCTCGAAGCGGTGTGCCTCGACGTCTCGACGATTGAACGTGAGAGCGCCGACTGCGATGGCGCGGCTGCGCAGGTCAGACACGTTCGTATCTATGAGGTCTATGACCGTGAGGTGCGGCCCGAGGAGGCTGTCGTCGACTCGCGCGTTCTTGTCGAGGCGCAGCACGAGGTCGGCGCGTGCGAGCAGCGTGTTGCCGAGCGGGTCGGTTAAAGAGCGCGCGTACACGGTCGTGCCAGCCGCTTCCGGCTTGGCGCGTTCGGCGGTGACCCGGTCGCTAGCGAGGATCGCGAGAGACGCGACGCCTAGGCGCGCGAACTCGCGTGCGGCGGCGCGAGCGTCCGGTCCAGCGCCCAAGATGACGGCGTGCGCACCGTCAGCGTGCCAGCGCCGCGCACCGAGCATGGTGCTGAGCGCCCGACCGAAGGTGTGGTCTGCCATAACCCCGGCTTGCGTGACGGTAAGCGTGTCGGCCACGCCTAAGTCCGATGCGTCGAGCGACGCGCGCGCCGCGACCGACTTAGCCTCGGCCTGGCGCGCCTCGTCGAGTATCACGGCGCCAGCGAAATCGAGTCGCTGCAACGCGCGCACGAGGTCGCTCATCGAGCCGTCTGGTACGGCGTGGATGAGGAAGCGGCCGGATTCGTCGCGGAAGTCACGTAGTGCGTGTTTGAGGTTGGAGTCTTCCGTGACGAGCGCCACTAAATGCATGGGGCCGAGCTTACCAGGGGCGCGCAGCCTCGATGCGACCCCATGGTAGAATCATCAGGTGCTACACGCGTATTGCTTCGACCACTACCTGGCTCCTGGCACGCGTCCTTACCGGCGAACGCGTCGCTGAAGCGACGACTTTGACTCACACCCACTTCGCCGTAACGCCGGGCTCCCCGGCGCCACCAGCAACTCACAACGCCAGGGTCGCGCCACCAGGCCGCGATCCGCAGAACGGTTCAGGTGACCCATGTTCGTACTCCTACCAGACGGTAAACGCCTAGACCTCCCAGTTCACGCGAACGGCTTCGACGTCGCCAGCGCCATCGGGCCGGGCTTGGCAAAGGCGGCGCTCGGCGTGCGCGTAAATGGCAAGCTCTCCGACTTGCAGAGCAGCGTGCCTGACGGCGCCGAGGTGGCCATCGTCACCAAGCGGGACGCGGAGTCGTTGTTTCTCGCGCGCCATACTCTCGCGCACGTCATGGCGCAGGCCGTCCGTGAGGAGTTCGTCGCCGAGGGGTTCGCGCCTGAGTCCGTGAAGATGGGTATCGGTCCCGTCATCGAGAACGGCTTCTATTACGACTTCGACCTACCGCGCTCCCTCACCCCAGAGGACCTCGGCGTGATCGAGGAGCGCATGCGCGCCATCATCAAGGCCGACTTGCCGTTGGTCAAGTACGAGCTGCCGCGCGGCGAAGCGTTGGCGCGCTTCGAGAAGCAGGGCGACCCTTACAAGGTCGAGCTCATCACCGACCTGCCGGTTGGCGAGCACATCACCTTCTACGAGCAGGGTGGCAGCGGCGGTTTCACGGACTTGTGCCGCGGCCCGCACTTGCCGCGCACCGGCGCGTTGGCCGTCGCCTTCAAGCTCATGAGCGTTGCTGGCGCTTACTGGCGGGGCGACGAGTCGCGGCCCATGCTGCAACGCATCTACGGCGTGGCTTTCGCTACCAAGGAGGAACTCGAGCGCCACCTGTGGCAGCTCGAGGAGGCCAAGAAGCGCGATCACCGCAAGCTGGGCGCCGAGCTAGACATCTTCGTCATCGACGAGGACGTCGGCCCGGGTTTGCCGCTATGGTTGCCGCGCGGCGCCATCATGGTTGAGGAGATCGAGCGGCTGGCGAAGGAGACGGAGGAGGCCGCGGGCTACCAACGCGTGCGCAGCCCGCACCTTTCGAAGGAGCAGCTCTTCTTGAAGTCGGGGCACCTGCCCTACTACGCGGAGTCCATGTACCCGCCGATGGTGTTCGAGGACGGCGAGAAGTACTACGTCAAGCCGATGAACTGCCCGTTCCACCACAAGATCTACGCGGCGAGGCAGCATAGTTACCGCGACCTGCCGCTGCGCCTGGCCGAGTACGGCACGTGTTACCGCTACGAGGACTCCGGCGCCCTCGTTGGACTCATGCGCGTCCGGTCGATGCAGATGAACGACGCGCACATCTACTGCACCGAGGAGCAGTTCGCCACCGAGTTCCTCAACGTCGTCGCCCTCTACACGAAGTACTTCGACCTCTTCGGCATCACCGATTACCAGATGCGCCTCTCGAAGCACGCCCCCGCTGGGCTGGGCAAGAAGTACGTCGACGAGCCGGAGCTGTGGCTCAAGACCGAGGCCATGGTGCGAGACGCGCTCGTTAGCGCCGGCGTGCCGTTCGTCGAGGAGGAGGACGAGGCCGCCTTCTACGGCCCGAAGATCGACGTCCAGATCAGGAGCGTCATCGGCCGCGAGTTCACGCTAGCAACTAACCAGGTCGACTTCGCGCAGCCCGCCCGCTTCGACCTGACTTACGTCGACGAGAACAACGAACGCAAGACCCCACTGTGCTTGCACCGCGCGCCGCTCTCGACCCACGAGCGCCTCATCGGCTTCCTGATCGAGCACTTCGCTGGCGACTTCCCCGTGTGGCTTGCGCCTGAGCAGGTGCGCATCGTGCCGATCGCCGACCGTCACGTCGCTTACGCTCGTGCACTCGAAGCGCGCCTGGCTGCCGCCGGGTTGCGTAGCGAAGTCGACGAGAGCAACGAACGCATGAACGCCAAGATCCGCGACGCCGAGCTCTACAAGGTGCCTTACATCGTCGTGGTCGGCGATAAGGAGGAGGCAGCGGGAGAAGTATCGTTCCGCAGCCGCCAGGAGCCGGACCGCCAGGCCGTGGCAGCCGACGCGTTCATCGCCCATCTGCAGGACGCTCATGCTCGGCGCCTCCTCAAGGTGGCGCCGCTGGCCTGAGCTCGCAACTTTATTAGTCAAAGAAGTGGCGCGCGCCGTGACAACCACGGCGCGCGCCCCCTTTCGTGCGTGAGCTGCGCTTAGCGCGCGTAGATGGTCACGCTGGACATCTGATCTGGCTGCGGTCCGCCGCGGCGGCCAGGGTCGATGCGCTGGATCTGGTCGAGGAGTTCGCCGCCGCCGATGACCTTGCCGAAGACGCTGTGCTTGCCGTCCAGCCAGGGCGTATCGACGAAGGTGATGAAGAACTGCGAGCCGTTAGTGCCCTCACCGCGTGGGCCGGGGCCAGCGTTGGCCATGCTCAGGACACCGATGCCCTTGTGGCTGAGGTCGGGGTGGAACTCGTCCGCGAAGTTGTAGCCCGGACCGCCGCTGCCGGTGCCGGTAGGGTCGCCGGTTTGGGCCATGAAGTCCTCCAGCACGCGGTGGAAGACGATGCCGTCGTAGTAGTGGTTGAGTGCGAGGAACACGAAGTTGTTGACGGTGTTCGGCGCCTTGTCTGCGTAGAGTTCGAGCACGAGGTCACCCTTGTTGGTGCTGACTAGTGCGCGGTACTCCTTGCCGGCTTGGAGGACGGACTCTGCCTGTGCGAAGCGCGTCTTGCGCTCGGCGGAGAGCTCAGGTACTTGCTGGAAACCTTCGAGGAGTTCGTTCACGACGTTCGGACCTTTCTGGGAGGCGTTACGCGGCCTCCGCGCGTTATGGCGTTGGCGTGGTTAGGCGCGTTTAGTTGCGCGGGCGCGCGGCGATGACGACGGCATCTAGCTGATCCGGGTTGGGGAAGAAGCCGAAGGCCGACTGGCCGCCTGCCTGGCCGGCAGCGCCGACGTAACCGGCGACGTTGAACGACTGGCCAGGCAGCGGCAGCGTGCCGAGCAGGGCCTCGATGGCGTCGGCTACTGTCATGTCGTCTGCGCCTGGCAGGTCGACGCCTTGGCTACGCAACGAAGCGAGCGTGTCGTCGTAGAAGGCGATGGCGCTCGGCGTGCCAGGATCCACGCGCGTGATGGCGTCAAGCACTTCCTCGCCGGCGATGACGCGTCCGAAGATGGTGTGCTTACCGTCAAGCCACTCGGTCGGCTCGAAGGTGATGAAGAACTGCGAGCCGTTAGTGCCGCTGCCGTCTGCGGCCTTGCCTGCGTTGGCCATGGCGAGGATGCCGCGTGAGTCGAAGCTGAGGTCGGCGACGATCTCGTCGTCGAACTGGTAGCCGGGTCCACCGCGACCGGTGCCGGTCGGGTCGCCCGTTTGGGCCATGAAGCCCTCTAGTACGCGGTGGAAAGGCACGCCGTCGTAGTAGTGATTGAGGGCGAGGAACACGAAGTTGTTGACGGTGACGGGTGTGGCGGCAGCGTATAGCTCGACCGTCATGTCGCCGCGGTTCGTGCGGAGCACCGCCACGTAGTCGAGGTCAGGGTCGATAACCTGCTGCGGGGCGTCGAAGGCCTGAACGGGCGCCTCGGTGAGGTACGGAACCTGGGTGTAGCCGTCCGGTAACTTCGCGCCCTGCGCCTCGCTAGCTTCTGTTCCTTGCTCGTCTACTGGGGTGCCATCCTGCGCTGCGGTCGGCTCTTCGTCAGAGCTGGCGGGCTCGTCGGCGTCCGCCGGTTCGGTCGCGGCTGGCGGCTCGGCCTCCGTGGCGGGGGCTGGCGGGGTGGTGTTGGCGGTCTGCACGACCGTCGGCGCCGTGCTTTGCCCGGCGGAGCGGTCGCGCGCGAGCCAGAAGCCGCTCGCGACGATGACGGCGAGGAGCACGGCGAGGGCGACGACGCGGCTCATGCCTGCGCCTCGGCGACCAGGGTCGCGGCGGCTGCGCCAGTGGGCCGGAGCGGCGCTCTTGGCGACCGCCGCGCGGTTGACGCAGTGAAAGAGTGTTGTGTCGGGGTCGATTTCATGACCCGGTAGTCTACCGGTTGGCAACATGAGAGCCGCGTCGCCCGCGCGCCAGCCGACCCCTCAGGTGGCACAAGCGCACTAGGTGCTGTCAAGTGCGGGATTGCACAAGCGCTTGCAAGAACGCCGTCAGAACCCCTGACTACAGTGGACACATGCACTTCAACGACTTGCTGCAACAGATCGTCGAGCGGGGGGCGTCCGACGTTCACATTCACGTTGGCCTACCGGCCATGGCCCGCGTGAGCGGCAAGCTCACACCCGTTACCGAGGGGCGCATCACGCCCAAGTTCACGTCGGCGCTTGTCGACCTCATGTGCAACCCGAGCCAGAAGGCGGCCTTCGACACCAAGCACCAGGTCGACCTCGCGTACTCCGTTGCCGGCCTTGGCCGCTTCCGCGTCAACCTCTTCCGCCAACGCGGGAGCGTCAGCGCGGTACTACGCGTCATCAACTCAAACGAGGAGTCGCTCAAGGTCGTCAACCTGCCGCAAGACGCCATCGAGTACTTCCGCGACCAGGAGAAAGGGCTCGTGCTCGTCACTGGCCCGACTGGCTCCGGCAAGTCGACGACCCTCTCGCGCATAGTGCACGAGATCAACGTCACCCACGCGAAGATGATCGTCACGGTCGAGGACCCCATCGAGTACCTTCACCGCTCGCACAACTCGATCGTCGTGCAGCGCGAGCTCGGGATGGACGCGCCGTCGTTCTCGGAGGCCCTGACTGCGGCGATGCGCCAAGACCCGGACGTCATCCTCATCGGCGAGATCCGCGATCACGCCACCGCCGCCGCCGCCATCAGTGCGGCGCAGACCGGCCACCTCGTCTTCAGCACCCTGCACACGCAGGACTCAGTGAGGACGATCAACCGCGTGCTCGAGCTGTTTCCGCCCCACGAGCGCGAGACCGCCCGCGTGCTGTTCGCGGAATCGCTCGTCGGCGTCGTCTCGCAAAGGCTGCTGCCGCGCACGGGCGGGAAGGGGAGGGTGGCCGCCACCGAGATCCTCAAGGCCACCTTGCGCGTCAAGGACCTCATCCGCGACCCTGAGCGCACCCCGGAACTCTACGACGTGCTCCGCGAAGCCGTGCTGGACGGCATGCGCTCCTTCGACGATCACCTCGCCCAGCTCTACGCGGAGGGCATCATCGACTTCGAGACGGGCTACAGCTCGGCCACCAGCAGTCAGGCGTTCAAGATGGCCGCCACCCAGATCAACGTAGGGCGCGACACCATCGTCGCCAACTGAGCTGGCCCTGGCCTAGCCCGCGCGTTAGAAGGGCGTCTCACTCTGCGCTTCTACCTTGCGTTGCTGCCACGGGTTGGTCGGACGCTCGGCCAGCAGCGCGTAACGGTCGACGGTGACGCGGGCATCCAGCCACGGACACGTCAGCTTGAGTTCCTCCAGCGCAGCCGGGTCGATCGCGGAACCCGTGAGGCTGTAAAGGACCTGATCGGCGCCGACCTCGAGCGCCAAACGCACGGGAGTCCGGCCGGAGTGCTCGTCGAGCAGCGACCTGAGCTCGACGAGCTGATCACGCCCCACCTGCGCCACATCGAAGGTGAGGAGCGCCACCTCAGGCGCCCCGCCCTGCGACGCCGCCCTCGTGTCCCAACGGATGAGGCGCTCGACCACGATGCGCACGCCGTCACCCTCCTCCGCGAGCTCGACGAGGGCAACGACGGGCGCGTCCTCTTCCAGTAGCGGCGCGACGGAGTCGAACGTGCGGCCGAACGCGAGCACCTCGCACGCGCCGGTCTCGTCCGCAACCTGGAAGCGCGCCATCATGCCGCCCTTGCGGGTGGGCCGCTTCTCGACGTTCTGCAGCAGCCCGGCAAGCACGAGGCGCAACCGGCCAGTGCCACCTGCCTGCAAGAACTCTTTGAAGCGCCTGTCGACGCCGGCCGCGGTCTCGGACGCAGCGTCGGCTAGCCCAAGGTAGGTGCCCATCGGGTGGGCGCTCAGGTAGAGCCCAAGGGCCTCCTTCTCGAAGCGCAACATGGTCAGGTCATCGAGCGCGGGGGCGTCTGCGAGCACGGGCGGCGCCACTTCCTCGGCGCCGAACAGCCCGAACTGCCCCGAGGCGGCCTGCTCGCGCTGCGCCGCTCCCCACTTCATGGCCATCTCCACGTTGGCGAGCAGCAGATGCCGGGTCTCCGGACCGCCCGCCTTGGCGCGGCCGGCGCCAGCGAACGAGTCCATCGCGCCCGCCTTGACGAGGTACTCGATGGCGCGGCGGTTGACGACCGTCGTGTCAACCCTCTCGCAGAAGTCGAAGAGGTCCTTGAACTTGCCTCCGCGGTCGCGTTCGGCAAGCAGGTGGTCGACGGCGGTATCGCCGAGGTTCTTGATGCCGTAAAGCCCGAAGCGCACCACCCCGTCAACCGGGGTGAAGTCGCCACGTGACGCGTTGATGTCGGGGGCCAGCACCGAGATGTCTAGGTGGCGAGCGTCACCGACGTACTGCGCCACCTTGTCGGAGTCGCCGCGCTCCACGGTAAGGAGGGCGGCCGCGAACTCCACCGGGTAGTGAGCCTTGAGGTACGCCGTCTGGTAGGAGAGAACCGCGTAGGCGGCCGCGTGCGACTTGTTGAAGCCGTAGTTGGCGAAGCGCTCCAGCAAGTCGAAGATGCGCCCGGACTCCGCCTGGCTGATGCCGTTCTTCGCCGCGCCTTCACGGAACAGGGAGCGGTGCTTGACCATCTCCTCCAGCTTCTTCTTGCCCATCGCGCGGCGCAGCAGGTCGGCCTCACCCAGGCTGTAACCGGCGACTACCTGGGCGATCTGCATGATCTGCTCCTGGTAGACGGGGATGCCGTACGTCTCCTCGAGGATGGGCGCAAGCAACGGCTCGGCGGCCGGAAAATCGCTGTAGTCAACGGGCTCAAGCCCGTGGTGGCGGCGGATGTAGGTCGGGATGTTCTCCATCGGCCCTGGCCGGAACAGCGCACCTACCGCGATGAGGTCCTGGATGCGCCGCGGCTTGAGCCGCCTGAGGGTGTCGATCATGCCAGAGCTATCGAACTGGAACACGCCAGCTGACTCACCGCGCGCGAGGAGCTCGAAGGTGGCCGCGTCCTCCTCAGGGAACGCGTCAGGGTCGAGGTCGATGCCGCGCGACTCCTTGATGATGCGCACCGCTGCTTCGATGAACGACAGGGTGCGCAGGCCAAGGAAGTCCATCTTGATGAAGCCAAGCTCCTCGATGGAACCCATGTCGTACTGACACACGATCGGGCCCTCACCCGAGCGGAACACGGGCGCGAGTTCCTGCACCTCGTGCCGCGCGATGATCACGCCGGCAGCGTGCACCGAGGCGTGGCGCGTGAGGCCCTCCAGCTGCCGCGCGACGTCTACGTAACTGCTGGCGCCCGCGTCGTACGCCTCCTTGAGCTCAGGCACGTCCTCGAGGGCCTTGTCGATCGGGATGCTGCGCCCGAACCTCGTGGGGATGAGCTTGGCGAGCTTGTCTGCCTCGGCGTACGGTGCCTCCATCACGCGGGCGGCGTCCTTGATGGCGGCTCGCGAAGCCAGCGTTCCGAACGTGGCGATCAGTGCGACCTTCTCGTGTCCGTACTTCTCGCGGACGTAGTCGATGACCTCGCCGCGCCGGATGTCGGAGAAATCGATGTCGAAGTCAGGCATGCTGACGCGGTCAGGGTTGAGGAACCGCTCGAAGAGGAGCCCGAACGCCAACGGGTCGATGTTGGTGATGCCGAGGGCGTACGCCACGATCGAACCGGCACCGGAACCGCGCCCCGGCCCTACCGCGATGCCGTTCTTCTTCGCCCAGTTGATAAAGTCGGCCACGATGAGGAAGTAGTCGGGGAAGCCCATCGCGACGATGACGCCAAGCTCGAACTCGACGCGCTCTAGCACCACCTTCGCCTTGGCGTCCGCGCTCGACGCCGCGAACTCCTCGAGGTGCGGGTAGAGGTAGCGGGGGAAGTTCTCTCCCTCGCCAAGGGGCTGCCTCCCCGCCTCACCCGAGCGCGCGACGCCGAGCAGCACCTCGTCAAGCGGGCGCGTGCTCGCTTGCTCGACGCCACTGGCGGCCGCGTATGCACGCATGGCGGTCTCGTCGAGGAGCGGGTAGCGCTGCATGACGCCGCGGTAAGCGTCGATGCGCAACTGTTCGGCCAGGGTGATGCCTGGCGGCAGCTTCAGCTCCGGCATCTGGTACACGCGCCTGCTGCCGATAGGCAAGTCGACGTTGCACATCGCCGCCACCACGTTCGTGTTCGCGAGCGCGCTTGGGTACTCCGCTTCAGGCAGCACGGCGGCCATCTCGGCCGGGCTCTTCACGTAGAACTCGTCGCACGGGAAGCGCATGCGGTCGTCGTCGCTCACGAGCGCCTTCGTACCGATGGCGAGGAGGACGTCGTGCGCGTGCGCGTCGGTCTTCCGCACGTAGTGGCCGTCGTTGGTCGCCACCATGCCGATGCCGTGCTTGGTTGCGAACTCCTTCAGGATGGGGTTGAGGCGGCGCTGCTCCTCGAGCCCGTGGTCCTGCAACTCGACGAAGAAGTTGTCGCCGAAGATGTTCAGGTGCTCGAGC
>DASSXV010000036.1:0-2488 GCA_035703635.1 Trueperaceae bacterium
TTGGCGGCGCGCGGCTCGGCGATGGTGCGCAGCGTGGCGCCCGCCACGCCAAGGTCGATGCGCTCGATTCTCTGCCAAGGGAGCGTTGCGCGCTCACGAATCGTGCGGGCGGCGTCGATGGCGGTATGGATGAAGTGATTGACGGGGTAGGGCTTGAAGAAGATCCCGGGCGTCTCCCACTCCTCGCCAAGGCCGTTGGCGGGATCGACGGTCAAGGCGGCATCACCAAGCAAGTAGTAGAAGTACCCGAAGCGCCCTTCAAACAGGGTGGGTGGGCCACTGATGCCGGCGTTAGCGAGCCTTGCGGCCCAGATGGCAGAGTGGCACGCCCAGGCGCCGTGGATGCGTTTCACGGTTCCGCCGGTGCGGTTAGCCTCCAGCAGACCTGCTCCCATGCTGCCGGCCACACCCATGGCGTCGGCGATCTGCTTGGCGGAGCCACCCATTAGTCGACTGGCGACCGCCGCCGCTGCCACGGTGCCGCAGATTGACGTGGCGTGTAGGCCCTTCTCGAAGTAGACGGAGTTCTTGATGACAGGGTCGTAAGCCGCCATGCCTAACCGCACTAGGATCTCGTACCCGGCGGCCAGTGCCGTGATGGTCTCGGCGCCGGTCGCCCCGGCTAGCTCGGCAGCCGCCAGAGCTGCTGGAACTAGGATGGCGCTGGGGTGCAGGATAGACGGGAGATGAGTGTCGTCGTAATCAAGGGCGTGCGAGAGCAAGCCCCCGACGAAAGCCGCGTTGGCGGCGGGTACGCGAGCGTCCGTCAGGAGAGTAGAGGCCTCCTGCGCGCCGCCGCCGCTGAGCACTAGCTCCCAGACCGGCCGCAGGTGATCGACCGCGGTTGCCGCCTTGGCGATGCCGAGCGTGTCAGTGATGCGCATGCGGACGCTCTCGACCACCGCCGCGGGTACATCCTCGAACCTGAGCGCTGCCGTGAAGGCCGCGATCCGCTGGGCAACGGTGCCGTTCGCCGCTTGGTTGCTCATACGAGCGCCACCGGCCGGACCGGTGAGCCCGTAGCCCCCGTGATCTTGAGCGGCAGGGCGATGAACAAGAACTCGTAGTGGCGCCCGCTCGCTAGCGCCTCGAGTTCGAGCAACTCGATGATGTGAATCTGGTTCTCCACGAGGAACACGCGGTGTGCGGGCAAAACGGAGTGGCCCTTGCCTGGCGCGATGTGCTCGAACGCGATGGTGTCTGAGCCGACGTACTTGATCGCGCGCTTAGCCAACCACTGGGCGGCTTCCTCCGTTGGCCCTGGGACGCCACCGGTCTGGCCCTGGAACCTGGGGACGTCGTGCCAATGCTTTGGCCACCCCGTTCTGATCAGAACAGCGTCCCCGGGCTTCAACTCAGTACCCTGCTGGGCCGCTGTGCGCTCCAACTCGGCCACGCCGATGGGGAAGCCGTCGTCCAGGACCTCTTTCCCGAGGCATCCGGCTACGTCAAGGAGCACGCCGCGGCAGATGATCGGCTCGATGGTCTCAACGCCGAGCTGGGCGAAGCGTCCGCTCACTAACGCACCATGAGCGTCGACTCCGCCAGCCAAGCGCCCGTCCTGGGAGACGTGACTGAACGCATCGATGTGCGTGCCGACGTGCCCTCCCGTGATGATGATCTCGTTCGCCGCCGAGCCGCCGTCTGACCTGGTCATATCGCCGTGGCGCCGCTCCAGGATCATCCTGAAAGGCGGATGGTTCGGTGATTGAGGCATGCCCCGCTCGAGCGGCTGCCCCAAGTCGATGACCACGGCTTGCGTACAGGCCATTAGTTCAGGTCTCATCATGGTTCCTCCCTAGTTTCCCCTGCCGCCGACCTGGCTAGGGCGAGCACGGTCCTAGCGCGTTTGGCGACTGCCTCGTCGACGAACTGGCCCCCAGTTGTCTTGGCGACGGCGACGCCGAGCTTCAGCGCCGCTTCGAAGGCGGCCAGTTGTTCGGTTGCCGCCTCGATCTCCGCCTCAGTGGGGGAGAAGCCTGCGTTGATGACGGCCACTTGCCTAGGGTGGATGGCGGATTTCCCGCAGAAACCAAGGGTTCTGGCAAGTGCGACGCTGCGGCGCAAGCCTTCTTCGTCGCCTAAAGCCGTGAACGGGCCATCTAGTGGACCACCTATGCCTGCAGCGCGTGAGCACAAGACCAACCAAGAGCGTGCCATCGACGATTCGGTACCTGCGTCCTTGACGGTAACGCCGATGTCGGCGGCGAAGTCTGCGTGGCCGAACACTAAAGCCTCGATGCGGCTATCGGCCGCAGCGATCTGCTCGGAGCGGAGAACGCCCACGGCACTCTCGATCGTGCATTGCAGCCTCACCGTTCCCGGCGTCAGGCCCGCAGCCGCTTCCAGTGAGGCGAGGACTTGCGCTACGCGCAGCACGTCCTCCGCGCCTTGGACTTTCGGCACGCGGACCGCGTGGAGGCCCGGCCGCACGACCGCTTCCAGGTCGTCACGCCAAGCGCCGTCCTGCGCCCCGATTCTCACGACA
>DASSXV010000061.1:0-5286 GCA_035703635.1 Trueperaceae bacterium
TGCGAGCCTGCCGCCGAGTTGGCGCTGGAGGCAGCTCGAAATCGCGGAACGGCTTGGCGTCTTGGCCGACAGCTGGTCGCCAAGCTTCGGCTTCAGCAGCTGCGCCGTTCAGGCGCGCTGCTACGCCTGCGGCGAGTTCAAGCGGGACCTGCAGGCCAGCGGCGGCCCCCAACTTGGTGGCGCTATCCGGGGTGAGGGGAACGCGTTCAGGCACGCTGCGCACCGACCGCGTGCAAGTAGGCGAAGATCGCACCGCGCGCCGCCAGCACCTGCTGCTCGACTCGAGACGCTAGTGGCTGCCACCTGCCAGTCTCCGTCGTTACGGTAACGGCGCCAAGTTCCGCGCAGAGGTGCGTGAACTGCCAACCTTGGCCCGGGAACTCGTTGAGGCCAGTGAGCACGCCGCCGCCCCGGTCGACGAATTTCGCGGCGTGGTCGGCTCCGATGATGGGGATGAGGTCAACCAGGGCCTCAAGCTCGTGCCCAGCTGCGTAGACGGCGCCGGTGGCCCCGAAGTAGACCTCCGTTGCGCCAGGGCGCAAGTCCGGGTGCGCGAAGATCGAGAACTTGCCGCCCTGACTCTCGTGCATGTCGATCACGAGTTCAGGGCGTAGCTCGCGCACCAAGTCGGCCAGCAAGCGGACTTCGGTCGGGGGGTCAGGCAAGGAGAAGAGCCGGTTGAAGTTACCGACCCCGCCCTCGGCCGTCACCCACGCGGTGAACGCGTGGTCGTAAACGCCGCAACCTTCAACGTCGGGTAGGTTTTCGGGCAGTACGAGGCGGCGGTTCTGCAACGTTCTCACCACATCCGGATCGGCATCTAGCACGCCGTGGAGGTGCTTCCAGATGTCCATCGGTCCGCGGCCACCGGTGACAGGGGGCTTGGAGAGGAACGCGATCTCACCCACCTGCACGATCGTGAGGCCGTCCTCCTGATAGAGCACGGTTCCGAGTTCGGCGAGGAGTGCGGCCAGGTCGGTGGTCGGGGCGAGCGTGATCTGGCGACCTGCTGCGAGTGAGAGGTAGCTCGCGTAACCCTCCCAACCTAGCGGGTCGCGAATCGGCAGGATCACTACGCGGCGCTCGACTCTTAGGGTAGCTGCCAGGGTGAGGGCCGCGATGATGCCAGCTGGCTCGGTGGCGTGCGAGCCCGACGTGATGACGATGGGTGGAGCGTCGGCCGGCCCCGGGAGGTCGATGGCGTGAATGCCGCGCCCGAACAGCGTTGTCCCAAGCAGCGTGGTGGGCAAGCCGTGCTGCTCACAGAAGGCTAGCAGGCTGGTTTCGTCGATGACCGAGTGGGGCAAGTGCTTCCTCCGTGGCGATGGTTGGCTGATGAGTGGGGTTCAGTTGCGCAGGCGTGGGTCGAGCCGGTCGCGCACCCAGTCGCCGATCAGGTTTACGGTGAGGACGGTTAGCAAGATAGCTACGCCTGGCAGGGCGGTGATCCACCACGCCATGACCATGTAGACGCGCCCCTCTGAGAGGATGCCGCCCCAGGTTGGAGCCGGTGGAGGCACGCCGAGACCAAGGAAGCTCAGGGCCGCCTCGGCCAGGATGAACTGAACGAACGCGAACGTGGCGAGTACGAGCAGCGTGCTCGTCACGCCGGGTAGAACGTGCTTCCACAGGATGCGTGGCGTGGAGGTACCTAGCGCGATGGCTGCCTGGACGTACTCCTGGTCCTTGATCACCAGGACTAGGGACCTAATGACCCTGGCGAATATCACCCAGCCCGTAACCCCGAGAACGATGATGAGGTTGACGAGCCCAGGCCCCCATACGGCCATGACCACTATGGCTAGGAGGATGAACGGGAACGCCTGTTGCACGTCGGCGACGCGCATGAAGACGATGTCTAGCCAACCGCCAAAGTAGCCAGCTAGCACTCCGATGACGAGGCCGAGGAGGCCAGCGATCACAGTCGCTGTTAGGCCGACGAGGAGCGAGACGCGGCCGCCATAGATGATGCGGCTGAGAAGATCGCGGCCAAGCGCGTCTGTTCCGAGGGGGTACGCCCATGAGCCGCCAGCGAAAGCCGGGGGTAGGAGGGAGCGGTTCAGGAGGTCTTGCGCGAGAGGGTCGTGCGGCGCCACGAACGGAGCGGCGACGGCTGACACGATGATGACGGCGAGCAAGAAGGCAGACACGAGAATCGTGGCTGGCACCTTGCCCTTGCGGCGGCGTCTCGGTTCGGAGGCTACTTGGGTCGTCACGTCAACCAGTCACTCGCGGGTCCAGGAACGAGTAGGAGAGGTCGACAATCAGGTTGACGGCTACGACGATCACCGCGATGCATAGTGTCGCGGCCTGAACTAGCGGGAAGTCCCGCTGGCTGATGGCTTGCACCACTAGGCGTCCGAGGCCGGGCCACGCGAAGATCGTCTCCGTGATGACGGCCCCCCCGAGGAGCGAGCTGGCGTCTAGTCCGATGAGGGTGACGATCGGGATCGCCGCGTTCCTCAGGCCGTGCTTGAGGACGACGGTCATCTCCCGAAGCCCCTTGGCGCGCGCAGTGCGCAACGCGTCGCTGTTCAACGCGTCGAGCATGTTCGTGCGCACTAACCTCGCGATCCTGCCCATGGTGAAGGCGGCCAAGGTCACGGCTGGCAGGATGAGGTGTAGGAGGCTCCCGCTTCCGCCGGTGGGTAGTAGGCGGAGCGTTACCGAGAAGAGCAGGATGAGGAGCAGGCCGAGCCAGAATCCTGGAACGCTTTGACCAACGAGAGACGTGCCGATGGCGAGTCGATCAAGGAGGCTGTTGCGGTACACGGCGCTTAGGATGCCGAGCGGCACGGCTACTAGCAGGGCGAGGAACAGGGCGGCGGCGGCCAGCTGGATCGTGAATGGGAAGCGCTCGAGCACCAGTCCCAAAGCTGGTTGGTGTTGCCAGAGGCTCGTGCCGAAGTCTCCTTGCAGTACGCCGCCGAGGAAAGCGGCGTACTGCATGAAGAAGGGTCGGTCTAGGTTCATGGATTGGCGCAGCGCTTCGATGTCGGCTTGCGTTGCCGTCGGTCCGACCATGAGCGAGACGGGGTCGCCGCTCAAGTGCGAGAGCGCGAACACCGCGAATGAGACGCCCAGCAGCACGAATGCTGCTTGCGCCAACCGTGACGCTAGGAACCGGAGCTTCATCTACCAGCGAACGTCGTCGTAGATGGAGAGGAGGTCGTCTGAGCGCCGCGTCCAGTCCCAGATGTCCTTGACGCCGTAGATGGAGGAGTTGTTCCACAGGTAGATCCAGGGGGGATCGTCGTGCGTGAGGTGCGCTACTTGGTGGGCTAACTCGGCCCTGGCGGCGTTGTCGAACTCACTACCCATCTGTGCAACGAGGGCGTCGACGGCGGGGTTCGTGTAGTGGTTCCAGTTGAAGGTGCCGGTGCTTGCGACCGCCACGCTGTAGATCTCGTATGCGTCCACGCCTTGCGTGCCCTGGATGGACAGGGAGTACATGGGCGACTGTGACTTCTCCTGCGTGAGGCGCGTAACGAACTGTCCGTACTCGACTTCAACGAGCTTGACCTTCACGCCGACGGCGGCGAGGTCAGCGGCCACGGCCTGAGACTCCTCAGCTGTCAGGTAACGGGCGGTGGTCAGGAGTTCGATGCTGAAGCCATCCGGGTAGCCGGCCTCGGCCAGCAACTCGCGCGCTTTGGCTGGGTCGTACGGGTACGGTTCGATGCTCGCGTCATATCCGAGGTAGTTGGCTTGCGGGATGGGCTGGCTGATGAGCGTGCCGTAACCGCGCTGCAAGGCCTGAACGATCGCCTGGCGGTTGACGGCGTAATTGAGCGCCTGGCGGACGCGTACGTCGCGCAGCGGCTCGCCGCCGGCGACGGGGCTGTCTGGCCACAACCCGATATACACGGCGCGTGGAGACGGGCCTGCTTGAACCTCAACGCCCGGGGTGCGTTCCAGGAGCGGAACCTGGATGGACGGGATCTCCCAGATGAGGTCGACCTCGCCGTTCTGCAGGGCAGCAACGCGCGAAGACGGCTCGGGGATGGTGCGCCAGATCACGCGGGCGATCGGTACGTCTCCGCCCCAGTAGGCCGAGTTGGCGGCGAAGACGATGCGGTCGCCGCGCACCCACTCGGAGAGCACGTAGGGGCCCGTCCCGATCGGTTGAGAAGCGAACTGCTCCTTGCCTACCTGGGTGAGGTAGTCGATCGGCAGGATGAACGCGTTGTCGGTCAGTGCGTTCGGGAGGAACGGGTCTGGCACGGAGGTGAGGACGTCGACGGTGTAGTCGTCGACAACGACGATCTCGCTGATGTTGCGGTACCGCGATGCCACGACGCTGTCTGGAGCGCGGTAGATGTCGAGGCTGGCCTTGACGGTTTCGGCGTCTAGGGCCTCGCCGTTCGTGAAGGTCACGCCCTGCCTGATGACGAAGCGCCACGTCGTGGCGTCGACCGCTTCCCAGGAGGTGGCGATGCGCGGAACGATGGTTCCGTCCGCCTCGCGGTGCATGAGGGCATCGAAGATCTGGAGGAACGAGTTGCGTTCGAAGAGGCCGCCGGTGCCTGGGGGGTAGAACGTGGCCGTCTCGGCGGACATTCCGAGGGTGAACGTGGATTGCGGGGGTGCGCCTTGGGCAACGGCAGCGCTGAGCGCCAAGGCCAGCGCACAGGTCGTCAGTAATCTAAGCAGTCTCAAGATCGGGGGCTCCCTACGGTAATGGACGTACTAACGGTTCGAGCGCGACTCGCATGCTGCGACAGTGGCCTGGTCCTGGGCGGCACCTCCTGTAAGAGTGATGGGTGTGATAGTACACAAAAGACTTTGTTGTGGCAATGGGCAGGCTGGCCTCCTGCCTTTACCCAGCTGCCAGCGGCTAGAGGGACAAAGAGAGTCGGCCAGCCATGTTCTAGGACCCGTTCGAGGCCTTGACCCGCTCTTGGCGCTCGCTTCGCTCCAACGTGGGGAAGCTCAAGCCAGCGTCTTCGAATGCCATCCAGTAGGAGCCGCTTGCGGCTACCGGCGAATGATCATCTCCTCAAGCTCCCGTGGGTACAGCGATAACCTCTCGCACCCGGACTCCGTCACAAGCACGGTGTCCGAGTGCCTGAAACCGGCGTAGCCGGGGACGTACAGCCCGGGTTCGACGGAGAGGATCATTCCGACCTGGATGGGTGAGTGGTCGTCGAGGTCGAGGAACGGGTGCTCGTGGCCCTCTAGGCCGAAGCTGTGCCCGGTGTGGTGGCGCAGCAGGTCACCCATGCCGAGTTCGTTGTGGATGAAGTCGCGGACGTCGCGCTCGACGTCGGCGCAGGTGCGGCCTGG
>DASSXV010000052.1:0-92103 GCA_035703635.1 Trueperaceae bacterium
TCTTCTGGGGTGGAGATGGTGATGCCTGGGGATAATGTGGAGTTGGCTGTTGATTTGATTAAGCCGATTGCGATGGAGGAGGGGTTGCGGTTTGCGATTCGTGAGGGTGGGCGTACGGTAGGCGCAGGCGTCGTCACGGCCATCCTCAAGTAAACTGCTGATCGCTGCTCATCCGGCGCTGCCGAGGGCTACCAGTGCGTAACCCTCGGCAGCGCCGCGCAAGGTCGGTCATCATCCACTCTCGACTCGTGCCCGTTACCAGCTCCGACCCTGGACGCGCCGCGCGATAATCTGCTACCCTACGTGGTCTGATTGGGAGGCCAGAATGGCCAGTGACGTTCGAATCAAGCTTCTACTCGAGTGCACGGAGTGCAAGAGGCGTAACTACGCCACGCACAAGAACCGGCGCAACACCCAGGGCAAGTTGGAGCTCAAGAAGTACTGCCCGTGGGACCGCAAGCACACTGTCCATAAAGAGGTGAAGGTCTAAGCTCGTGTTCAAAGGCTTCGTCACTTACCTCAGGAACTCGCGTGCCGAACTCGGCCGCGTAACGTGGCCCTCACGCAAGGAAGTCATCCAGGCGACCGAGGCAACGTTACTGTTCGTGGTCATTACGGCGCTGTTCTTGTTCGTCGCCGACCTCACGCTAGGCAACCTGCTTGGTCTCATAACCTGAGCCAGCGCCGCCTAGTGCCGGGGGTGGGCCCGCTTGAGCCGGGCTCTCGGCCCCAGACAAAGGACATCTCATGAGCATCGAGTGGTACGCCGTCCACACTTACGTGGGGCACGAAGAGAAAGCCAAGGAGAACATCCTGAGCCGAGCGCGTTCGCTCGGCATGGTGGAGTCGATCTTCCAGGTCGTCGTGCCGGTGGAGACAACCATGGAGCACATCGGCGGTGGAAAGAAGAAGGAATCCGTCCGCAAGCTGTTCCCTGGCTACATCTTCGTCCAGATGGACCTTGGCGATAACCCAGACGAACCGAACGAAGCTTGGGAAGTCGTGCGCTACACGCCAGGCGTCACCGGCTTCGTTGGCACTGCCACGCACGCGGTTCCGCTATCACCGGACGAAGAGGCGCGCATGCTCAACGCCATCGGTGTAACCGGCCAGCGTGAGGCGCCCAAGGTGCGGATCACGTTCAACGTTGGCGACATGGTGCAGGTCACGGCCGGGCCGTTCGCCGACTTCACGGGCGTAGTATCGGAAGTGAACCCCGAGCGCGGCAAAGTCAAGGTGCTCGTCTCGATCTTCGGGCGCGAGACCCCCGTCGAGCTCGACTTCTCACAGGTCATCCGCGCCTGAGCGCGTGGCGCACGTGCGCCACTAAGCCAGGTCGCTGTAGACAGTAGCGCGTCATCACCCCGCGCCTCGCCATGTGCGTGGGGGAGCCAAAGGAGGAACCATGGCAAAGAAGATATCCGGAGTCGTGAAACTGCAGTTGCCGGCCGGAGCAGCGACCCCAGCTCCACCTGTCGGCCCGGCGCTCGGTCAGTACGGCGCCAACATCATGCAGTTCGTGAAGGAGTACAACGCCGCGACCGCCAGCCAGTCCGGCGCGATCGTGCCGGTGGAGATCACCATCTACGCCGACCGCACCTTCACGTTCATCACCAAGACCTCGCCAGCTAGCTACCTCATCAAGAAGGCCGCTGGCATCGGTAAGGGTTCCGCAACGTCCAACAAGGACAAGGTCGGCAAGCTCACCTGGGCGCAATGCCTCGAGATCGGCAAGGTCAAGATGACCGACCTCAACGCCGCAGACGAGATCGCGGCCGCGAAGATAATCGCGGGAACCGCACGCTCGATGGGCGTCACCATCGAAGGGCAGCCGAGCTGATGGCCAAGCACGGTAAGCGTTACCGCGAGCTGGCGCTCAAGGTCGACCGCGACCGCCTCTACTCCGTCGACGAAGCCGCCGGCCTCGTCAAGGAGTTGGCAAGCGCCAAGTTCGACGAGACCGTCGAAGCGCACTTCCGCCTCGGCATCGACCCGCGCAAGTCCGACCAGAACGTCCGCGGCACCGTGGCCCTGCCACACGGCACAGGCAAGACGGTACGCGTCCTCGCCGTCACGCAGGGCGACGGGGTGGCCGCTGCGGAGGCAGCTGGCGCCGACATAGTTGGTGGCAGCGACATCATCGAGCGCATCTTGGGTGGCTGGATGGACTTCGACGCCGTCGTCGCCACGCCAGACATGATGGCGGCCATCGGCTCCAAGCTCGGCCGCGTGCTCGGACCGCGTGGGCTCCTCCCGAACCCCAAGGCCGGCACCGTTGGCACCGACATCGGTGGCATCGTCCGCGCCCTCAAGGCGGGCCAGATCGAGTTCCGTGCCGATAAGACGGGCGTCGTGCACGCTCCCATCGGTAAGGCCAGCTTCGGGGCGGACAAGCTCGCCGAGAACTTCGCCGCGCTGCGCGGAGCCGTCGAGGCCGCCAAGCCTGATACCGCGCGCGGCCAGTACCTCAAGACCATTCACCTTACCTCTACGATGGGGCCGAGCGTGCGCGTCACGCTAAGCACCTCGACTGAGGCTTGAACTAAGCATCTTGGTGCGCAGCGCGAGCTAAGCACCTCCGGCGTTGGAGACAGCAGGGGCCGCCAGGCTTAAAGATCCTGCCGAGGCGTGAACGTGAGGAAACCGGGGCATGACCCCGGGAATCAGCACGCGCTTCGCGGCATGTTCGCGGGCCACCCGGCCCCGAACCAAGTTCGTGAATAGAGGAAGGTCACCATGGCTAACCCCAGGAACGAAGCGGCAGTAGCCCACCTGCGTGAGCAGCTCGGCGACGCCAAGACGTTCTTCTTGGTGGATTACCAGGGGCTCTCCGCTGGCGATCTCGGTCGGCTGCGCGCAGTAGTGCGCGAAGCCGGCGGGAAGTTGCTCGTCGCGAAGAACACCCTCATCAATGTCGTGCTCAAGGAGCAAGGCATCGAGGGTTACGACGCGACGCTGCAGGGGCCTACGGCCCTGATCCTCGTCGGCGACGAGGTAGTGGCCCCGATCAAGGCCATCACCGAGTTCGCCAAAGCCCACCCAAGGGAGCTGCCCAAGTCAAAGGGCGGCCGCCTCGAGGGGGGCTTCCTCGGCGAGGATGCGCTCGTGCGCATCGCCAAACTGCCTTCGAAGAAGCAAGTCCAGAGCCAGTTGGTCGGCGTGCTATCCGCACCGCTCCAGCAGCTCGTTGGCGTGCTCGAAGGTCCACAGCGGAACCTGGTCACCGTGATGAACAACTACGTAGACAAACAGAAAGATGGAGGTAACTGAGAATGGCATTCGATAAGCAAGCTTTGATCGAGCAGCTCGGCGGCTTGACCGTGCTGGAACTAGTAGACCTCGTTGACGGCCTCAAAGAGGCCTGGGGCGTAGAAGCCGCCGCGGCCATGCCAGTCGGCATGATGATGGGCGCGCCAGTCGAAGCCGCCGCCGTCGAAGAGCAGACGGAGTTCACCGTCAGCATCAAGCCGACGTCTGGCGACAAGAAGCTCAGCGTCATCAAGGAAGTCCGCGCCATCACCAGCCTCGGCCTCAAGGAAGCCAAGGACCTGGTAGAAGCAGGCGGCGCCGTGCGTGAATCGGTCAGCAAGGAAGAAGCCGCTGACGTCAAGGCCAAGCTCGAAGCCGCGGGCGCCGAGGTCGAGGTCAAGTAAGCCCGCAGTCGTGCGCTGCCTGACCGGCGGCGCATCACCGCTGGGTACCAGGATGCCAGCCGCTAACGCGGCACAGTTGGTCGGGCGGCGTCTCGAATAGGGGCGCCGCCAACCCCAACCGGGGAGCAAGGCGAAAAGGCAAGCCGGTAGCGCAGCGCTACCCAAACTGCCAAGGGCAACTGCTACAATGCGAGGTCGCCGGGAGGCCTGACGATTGAGCTGCTGGAAAATATCTTGCTAAGTGAACGC
Source organism: Trueperaceae bacterium (assembly GCA_035703635.1). Classification (GTDB taxonomy): domain Bacteria; phylum Deinococcota; class Deinococci; order Deinococcales; family Trueperaceae; genus JAAYYF01. The sequence goes on from DASSXV010000052.1 coordinate 3,903, forward strand.
CACGAGCAAGGGCCAAACCGGCCCTGCAGCGTCGTGGCTCGTCACGTCGTGTCTATTCACGCTACCGCCAACGTGCGCACCAGACGGGTGCTCGGTGGACCGGTAAGCCTAGTCGCATATTACGCACAGCCACACCAGAACATGCAACTCCTTGGCGAACAGAGCCGTACGGCGCGAGACGCGCGTCCCGGCACCTGTGCTCAGGAGCTGCGCAGTAAGCGCCAGCCCCGGCCTTTAACGAAGGGATGAAGATGCGCGAGATCCGGAACTTCGGCAGGATCAAGGAAGTCATCGAACTGCCGAACCTGACCAACATCCAGATCACCTCGTACAACAACCTGCTCCAGCAAGGTCGCAGCGCCCATGAGCGCGAAGATACCGGCCTGCAAGCAGCGTTCCGCGAGGTGTTCCCGATCGACGAGACCGAGCGCGGACGCCAGACCGACTTGGTGCTCGACTTCCTCGAGTACCGCCTCGACGAACCAGAGTACGGCCCGGACGAGTGCCGCGAGAAGGACCTCACCTACCACGCTGGCCTCTTCGCGAAACTGCAACTCGTGCACAAGGACACGGGCCTCATCAAGGAAGACGAAGTCTTCCTAGGCGACCTGCCGCTGATGACGGAGGACGGCTCCTTCATCATCAACGGGGCAGACCGCGTCATCGTCTCGCAGATCCACCGCAGCCCAGGCGTCTACTTCACTGGGGCCATGACGGGCGTGAACCAGATGCGCTACACGGCGAGCATCATCCCGATGCCGAAGCGCGGTCCGTGGATCGAAGTCGAGTTCGACAACTCGCAGGTCCTCTGGATGAAGGTGAACAAGCGCAAGTTCCACTTCACCCTGCTCCTGCGCGTGCTCGGCTACGGCGACGCTCAGATCCGCGAGCTGTTCGCTGGCCATGAGAGCCTCATCGACGCAACGCTCGAGAACGAGGCCTCACCAGGCATCGCGCCTGACGAAGCGCTCTTGCGGCTGTTCACGGTCCTGCGCCCTGGCGACCCACCTAAGGTCGACAAGGCAACGCAGTACCTCTTCGGGCTCCTCGCCGACCCGCGCCGCTACGACCTCGGTGACGCTGGGCGCTTCAAGATGAACAGCAAGCTCGGCCTCGACTTCGCCCCTAACACCCTCCTCGGGTTCGAGGACGGGCGCTTCATCGATTACGGCCTCGTACCGACGCTCCAGTACCTCGTGCGCCTGCAGGCTGGCGTCGAGGGTTACACGGAAGACGACATCGACCACCTCGGCAACCGCCGCATCCGTACCGTCGGCGAACTCGTCGCCGATCAGATCCGCGTTGGCCTCGGCCGCATGGCCCGCGGCGTGCGCGAGCGCATGCTGCTCGGTAACCCGGACGCGGCCACGCCGCAGAAGCTCGTCAACAGCCGCCCTATCGTTGCGGCCCTCCGCGAGTTCTTCGGGCGCAGCCAGCTCAGCCAGTTCAAGGACCAGGTCAACCCGCTCTCCGAACTGCGCCACAAGCGCCGCATCTCGGCCCTAGGGCCGGGCGGCCTCACGCGCGAACGCGCGGGTTTCGACGTCCGTGACGTGCACCGCACGCACTACGGCCGCATCTGCCCGATCGAGACGCCGGAAGGTGCCAACATCGGCCTCATCACCTCGCTGGCCAGCTTCGCGCGGGTCAACGAGCTCGGCTTCATCGAGGCGCCTTACCGCCGCGTAGTCAACGGGCGCGTGACCGACGAGGTCGTCTACATCGACGCCCACGACGAGGACAAGTTCCTGATCGCGCAGGCGAACACGCCCCTGAACGACGACGGCACCTTCGGCACGGAGACGATCGTCGCGCGCAAGCTCGGCGACGCCGTCTTCCTCAGCCCAGATCAGGTCGACTTCATGGACGTGTCCCCGAAGCAGATCATCTCGGTGCCGACCTCGCTCATCCCGTTCCTCGAGCACGACGACGCCAACCGCGCGCTGATGGGCTCGAACATGCAGTCGCAGGCCGTGCCGCTCATCCGCGCGCGCGCGCCGTTCGTGGGCACGGGCGTCGAGGAGCGCGTTTCGCGCGACTCCGGTACTGTGGTCCTCGCCGTCGAGCCTGGCACCGTGACGTACGTCGATGCCAACCGCATCGTCATCGAGAACGACAAGGGCATCGAGCGCGACTACCAGCTCACGCGCTTCCAGCGTTCCAACCAGAACACGAACCTCAACCAGCGGCCCGTCGTTAGCCTCGGCGACCGCGTCGTCCAGAACCAAGCGATCGCCGACGGCCCGGCCTCGGAGGTCGGTCGCTTGGCGCTCGGGCAGAACGTGCTCATCGCGCTCATGCCGTTCGACGGTTACAACTTCGAGGACGCCATCGTCCTCTCCGAGAACCTCGTGCGCTCTGACGCCTTCACCAGCGTCCACATCGAGAAGTTCGAGAAGGAAGCGCGCGACACGAAGCTCGGACCCGAGAAGATCACCCGCGACATCCCAGGCCTCTCGGAGGCCGCGCTGCGCGACCTCGACGAGGACGGCGTCGTCCGCATCGGGGCCGAAGTCCGCCAAGGTGACATCCTCGTCGGGCATACCAGCTTCAAAGGCGAGAAGGATCCGACCCCAGAAGAGCGCCTCCTGCGCTCGATCTTCGGCGAGAAGGCCAAGGAAGTCAAAGACACCTCCCTCAAGGTGCCACCGGGCGATGGCGGCATCGTGCTGCGCACGGTGCGCTTCCGCAAGGGTGACGACGGCGTCGAACTAAGGCCTGGCGTGCAGGAGATGGTGCGGGTGTACGTGGCCCAGAAGCGCCGCCTCATCGAGGGTGACAAGCTCGCGAACCGTCACGGTAACAAGGGCGTCGTCGCTAAGATCCTCGCCCCTGAGGACATGCCTTACCTGGCGGACGGAACGCCAGTCGACATGGTCTTCAACCCGCTCGGCGTGCCGTCGCGCATGAACCTTGGCCAGATCCTCGAGACCCACCTCGGGTTCGCTGCCCTCAAGGACGGCGTCTCCTACGTAACGCCCGTCTTCGACGGTGCGCGCGAGAGCGAGATCAAGGACCTGCTCGAAGCCAACGCCATCAGGGAAGCCGATGAGAACGAGGCGGCCGGCTTCGATCACGACGAGCGCGAGCTCGAGGTTTACCGCCGCTCCGCCAAGCTGGGGATCGTCGACCGCGACCTCACGCCGCGCGAAGCGCACCAAGCCCTCGCCCGCTCTGGCAAGGCCGTGCTCTTCGACGGCCGCACGGGTGAGGCCATCGACGCGCCCATCGTGGTCGGCATCATGTACATCATGAAGCTCTACCACATGGTCGAGGACAAGATGCACGCCCGCTCAACCGGGCCATACTCGCTCATCACCCAGCAGCCGCTCGGCGGTAAGGCGCAGTTCGGTGGACAGCGCCTCGGGGAGATGGAAGTGTGGGCCCTCAAGGCACACGGCGCTGCTTACACACTGCAAGAGATGCTCACCATCAAGTCGGACGACATCGACGGCCGTAACGCCGCGTACGAGGCGATCGTCAAGGGGAACGACGTTCTCGAACCGACCATCCCCGAGTCGTTCAAGGTGTTGGTGAAGGAACTCCATTCCCTCGGTCTCGACGTGACGGTGCTGGACGCCGACGACAAGACCGTGAGCATCTTCGACGAGACGGGACGGCACTGGTGAGCGACAACCCTAGGTTCAACAATTTCCGTGATGGCCCGCGCGTGAAGGAACAGCCTCGCGAGTTCACTCAGGTCAAGATCCAGATAGCGTCACCGAAGCGCATCCGCGAGTGGAGCTACGGCGAGATCACCAAGCCTGAGACCATCAACTACCGCACCCTCAAGCCCGAGCGTGACGGTCTGTTCGACGAACGCGTCTTCGGTCCTGAGAAGGACTGGGAGTGCTCGTGCGGTAAGTACCGCGGTCAGCGCTTCGCGGGCAAGACCTGCGAGCGCTGCGGCGTTGAAGTGACGCGCGCCACCGTGCGCCGCTACCGCATGGGCCACATCGAGTTGGCGACCCCGTGCGCGCACATCTGGTACGTCAAGGACATCCCGAACAAGATCGGCGGGCTGCTCAACCTCTCGACCGCTCAACTCGAGCAAGTCCTGTACTTCGCCAAGTACATCGTCACCGACCCGCAGGACGCCCGCCTGCCCGACGGTCGCCCGCTCAAGCGCGCCGACCTCCTGTCCGACGACGAGTACCGTCAACTGCGTTACGGCCAGCAGGAGACCTACAGCGTCTCCGGCGGCGAGGACGCCGTAGTGCGCGACGGCGAGATCGTCGAGCCTGGTCAGCAACTAGCTAAGGGCGTCAAGGCCAAGATCGCCGGCATCGCGCAGTACCGCTTCCCGCGCCGCATCGTCCTCGACTACCACGAGTCGCGCGACGCTCGCCTCGTCCTCGCCAAGAAGGACTGGATCGAGGAAGAGTCGTACAAGGGCGGGCAGCCGCTAGGTGAGCTCGGCTCCGACCTCGTCATCACCGGCGAGGCCGAGGGCGTCATCGAACTCCTCCCCATCGGCACAGATGGCGGCATCCTCTCCATCCACGACGTAGACACGGAAGAGGTCCTCGCCTCCTACCTGCTCCCGGCGGGTGTCGAGCCGCTCGTTGCGGGCGGCGAGTTCGTCGAGGCAGGCACGGAGCTGGCGCGCGCCGCGGCCGGCACCAGCCTCACGCTGCCGCAAGGCGCGACCGCGACGCTGCGCACGAGCAAGGCGAAGGGCGTCAACGTCACCGTTACCCTCAAGGTCGAGTGGGAGCGCTCCGAGTCTCACGAGACGAACCCGACCATGCACGTCCTCGTCGGTGACGGCGCCACCGTGCGCCCCGGCGAGAAGGTCGTCGGCGCCATCGACGCAGCCCAGGAGATCACGGCCGCCGCGTCCGGCACCGTGCGCCTCTCGCACCCAGCCAGCATCATCGTTTCGCGCGCCCGCATCTACGGTTACGAAGACGAGCCGATCGTCGTCAACGGCGACCGCGTGCGCCGCGGCGACGACCTCGCTGACGACGGCCGCATCAAGTCAGACGTCGAAGGCCGCGTAGAGATCGACCTCGTACGCCGCCAAGTGCGCGTCATCGAAAGCTACGATTTCGAAGCCAAGATGGGCGCCGAGGCCATCAAGGAGCTCCTCGAGGCCATCGACCTCAAGAAGCTCGAGGCCGAGCTCGAGGAGGAGATGAACTCCCAGAGCCGTCACAAGCGCGCCAAGGCCCGCAAGCGCCTCGAGATCACCCGCGCCTTCCTGCAGTCGGGCGTGGGCGAGGGCGAGAACAAGCCCGCCTGGATGATCCTCGAGGCCGTGCCCATCATGCCGCCCAGCTTGCGCCCCATGGTGCAAGTCGAGGGCGGGCGCTTCGCGACCTCCGACCTGAACGACCTCTACCGCAGGCTCATCAACCGTAATAACCGCCTCAAGAAGCTCATGCAGCAGGGCGCGCCCGAGATGATCGTGCGCAACGAGAAGCGCATGCTGCAAGAAGCGGTTGACGCCCTCATCGACAACGGCCGCCGCGGCAGCGCCGTCGTGCACCCCGGCTCCGACCGCCCACTGCGCTCCCTAACCGACCTCCTCGGCGGCAAGCAGGGGCGCTTCAGGCAGAACCTGCTCGGCAAGCGCGTCGACTACTCCGGCCGCTCCGTCATCGTCGTCGGGCCGCAGCTACAGCTTCACCAGTGCGGCGTGCCGAAGCGCATGGCGCTCGAACTGTTCAAGCCCTTCCTCTTCAAGAAGCTCGAGGAACGCGGGATCGTCTCCAACATCAAGAGCGCCCGCAAGATGCTCGAGCGGTACCGCGACGCCCGTGACGAAGTATGGGACGCCCTAGAAGAGGTCATCAAGGACCGCGTCGTGCTCCTCAACCGCGCCCCTACGCTTCACCGCCTCGGCATTCAAGCGTTCGAGCCAGTCCTCGTCGAGGGCCAGGCCATCCAGCTTCACCCGCTCGTGTGTGAGGCGTTCAACGCCGACTTCGACGGTGACCAGATGGCGATTCACGTCCCGCTGTCGGTGTACGCGCAGGCCGAAGCGCGCCTCCAGATGCTGTCGAGCCACAACCTCCTCAGCCCGGCGCACGGCAACCCGAACGTGCAGGCGACGCGTGACATCATCCTCGGGCTGTACGTCCTCACGCAGCTCCACACGGGGCACCGCGGCGTCGGCCTCGAGTTCGCCGACGAGAGCGCGGCACTTGCCGCCTTCGAACGCGACGAGGTTGACCTCAACTCCGAGATCACGGTCGGTGGAGTCAAGAGCAGCGTCGGGCGCATCATGTACCGCTTCGGTAACGTCGACGAGGCGCTTCTCGCCGTGGCGGAGCACCGCATCGACATGCAGGACGTCGTAACGGCCCGCGTCGACGGTGAAGTGATCGAGACGAGCCCAGGCCGGCTCCTGTTCGCCCGCATGGTCAAGGAAACGCTCGAGGCGGGCGGCGACGTGCCGCGCGATCTCCTGCGCTACGACACGGTTTACGAGCGCGGAGCGCTGCGTGACCTCGTCGTCGAGACCTACAAGCGCCTCGGCGTCGAGCGCACCGCGGCTCTGCTCGACGGCCTCAAGCAGTACGGCTTCGAGCTCTCGACCACCTCTGGCATCACGATCGGCATCGACGACGTCGCCATCCCGCCTCAGAAGAAGGTTCTGATCGCGGAAGCGGAGGAGAAGCTCGCCAAGATCACCTCGGCTTACCAGCGCGGCTTCGTTACCGACTCAGAGCGCTACCAGCAGGTAGTGCGCCTGTGGAACGACACGACGGAGAAGGTCAAGGACGCCGTGTTCGATAACTTCCAGACGCAGATGCCCTTCAACCCGCTGTTCGTCATGGCGCAGTCCGGCGCTCGTGGTAACCCGCAACAGATCCGTCAGCTGGCTGGCATGCGTGGCCTGATGGCGAACCCGTCAGGCGAGACCATCGAGTTGCCCATCAAGGCGAACTTCCGCGAGGGCCTCGACGTGCTCGAGTACTTCATCTCCACGCACGGGGCTCGTAAGGGCGGCGCCGACACGGCCCTCCGTACCGCCGACTCCGGCTACCTGACCCGTAAGCTCGTCGACGTTGCCCACGAGGTCGTGGTGCGCGAGGACGATTGCGGCAGCGCAGACTTCGAGACCGTCGACCTTTACGAAGGCGAGCGCGCGCGGCCCAAGGGTCAGATCGACATGAGCCTGTACGGCAGGCGCCTTGCCGAGGAACTCGAACTCCCCGGCGTAACCCTTGCGCTCGGTTCGCTCCTCTACAAGGAGGACGTCGAGGCGATCGTCAAGGCCATGGCGGCGCTTCCAGAACTGCGCACCGTGGCCGTCCGCGGCCCCCTCACCTGTCAGACGCGCGCCGGCGTGTGCCGCAAGTGCTACGGTCTCGACCTGTCGATGATGCGCGAAGTCAGCCTCGGTGAAGCCGTCGGCGTCATCGCGGCGGAGTCGATCGGCGAGCCCGGCACGCAGCTCACGATGCGTACGTTCCACACGGGCGGCATCGCCACCGGGGCCGACATCACGCAGGGCCTCCCGCGCGTGATCGAGCTGGTGGAAGCCCGCAAGCCTAAGGTCAAGGCGGTCATCGCCGAACTCGACGGCATCGTCGAAGTGCAAGACGATGACGACAAGGAACGCATGACCATCGTCATCACGAGCGAGGACGGCGAGTTCATCCGCCCACACCGCGTCGACCGCAACCTGCGCGTGCTCGTCAACACGGGCGACAAGGTCGAGGCCGGCCAGCCGCTCACGCGCGGTAGCATCAACCCACACGACTTGCTCGAGTCGCGCGGCCCCGGCGCCGTCCAGGCCTACCTGGTCGATGAGATCCAGAAGGTCTACCGTGGCCAGGGCGTAAGCGTGCACGACAAGCACATCGAGGTGATCGTCCGCCAGATGCTCAAGTACGTGGAGATCGACGAGCCGGGCGACAGCAAGTTCCTCGAAGGCCAGACCATCGAACACTTCGATGTCCAAGCCGTCAACGAGGCGCTCCTGGATGAGGGCAAGACGCCCGCCTCCTGGAAGCCGCTCCTCCTCGGCATCACCAAGGCCTCGCTCTCGACGAAGAGCTGGCTGTCCGCCGCGTCCTTCCAGCACACCACGCACGTCCTCACCGAGGCGGCTCTGGCTGGCAAGGTCGACGACCTGGTCGGCATGAAGGAGAACGTCATCCTCGGTCGCCTGGTGCCCGCCGGCACTGGCCTCGCCGCCATCCGCCGTACGCGCGTGGCGGACAAGCGCTCGCTCGAGAAGCTCAAGACGGCGCCGCGTCAAGCGGAGGCCGCTGTGCCTACCACGCGCCCAGGCGCAGGCGACGCGCCCGCTCAACCAGACGCCAACTGAGCTAGCTTCGCCACTTAGGGCGATTAGGGCCCGCACCCCATGTCTGGGTGCGGGCCCCTTCTTTACCCTGGGCGCGCGCCGGGCGGCCGCCTGTTACGCTGGGCCACGACTATGATCGTGGCGTTCGATCCAGGCAAGAACCTCGGCGTGGCGTTCGTTGGGCTAGACGGGACGTTGGAGCGCGGGCTCGTGCTCGAGCCGAGCGCGTTGGCTGCGTTCGAACTCCCGGCCGACGCCACGCTGCTCGTGGGCGACGGCACCGGCAGCGCGGCGGTCGTTAGCGCCCTGACCGCTAGGGGGTTGAGCGTCCAGTTGGTGGGGGAGAGGGGCACGTCGCTAGCGGGACGAGAGCTCTATTTCGCCGCACATCCGCCTCGCGGCCTAGCGCGCCTGCTGCCGCGCGGCCTGCTGAACCCCCCGGTGCTGATCGACGATTATGCGGCGTACGCCATAGCGTTGCGCTGGTTAGAAGATGAAGAAGCGCGCCGCGGTTGAAGCCGCGGCGCGCCCTACTTTCACGTTCGCCCTTGCAATCTAGTTGAGTTCGTCTTCCTCACCCGCGTCCATCAGCACGCGCGCTTCTTGCTGACTGATGTGCAGCACGGCGCTGATCTCGCCTGCAAGCAGACGCAGCGCGCGGCGGTACGCTTGGCGGTCGAGGTCGGGCAGGCCGCGCTCGAGGTCCCAGCGGCGCAGTTCGCTCGCTAGAGTGGCGATCTGGTAAGGGTCGCCGGTCGTGAGGAGGTCGGTTACCTTGCGGTGACGGGCCGCCCACTGCTTCGGGAGGGTGATGCGGCCGTTCTGGAGGCGCTCGAGGACGCTCTGAACTTCGTCCTGCGTGAGGGCCGCGCGCAGGCCAGCGCCCTGAGGGGCGGCGACGGGCACGTACGCGCGAGACGTTCCGTTAGGGAACTCGACCTGGTAGTACTTCTGGTTGGCACCCGCGATGGTGCGTTCCGTGGTGCCTGCTACGACGCCAACACCGTAAGGTGGTAGAACGACCTGATCACCCATCTTGAACGTCTTACCTTGGTCTTTCAATGCAACTGTCTCCCTTCGCAGCGCGCCGCCGGGCGCGAGTGGTACAGCGTGGTGGCTTAGGCCACGTATTGAACACTGAGGCACTTGGGCTCCCCGGCCCAATAGCGGTTACGCGCCGGTGTTTGACCGGTGCGCGACCTGGTTGGTAGAGAGGGGGCTTGCAGCTTGTGAGCGTAAGTTATCGTAGAGTTCAACGCACACGAGCACGTCACGTATGGTAGCAGGAACCGAAGGATTTTGCACGCGGTACAACTACGTAGCGTGCCTCACGACTACTCTTGCCCCGCCAACTCCGTGACTGGGGCCGCCGCGCGCAGCGCAACGCCGATGCCGGTGAGCAGAACGACGGCGCCAAAGAGGGTCAGTGCGCCTGGTTCCTCACCGAACAGCACTAGCGCCAACACGCCTGACACGACCGGTTCGAGGAGCAGCGCCGCGGCCACCACCGCCGGGTCGAGGTGCTTGGCCGCGTAGTTGAGGCCCGTGTGGCCGATGAGCTGCGGCACGACGGCCAGCACGGCTACGAAGAAGTAGGTTGCCGCCGGATAACCGCCATAGGGCGCTCCGAAGAGCAGGGGCAGCGGGGCGAGCACGACCGCGGCGAAGAGGTAGGCGGTGCCAGCGTATGCCTGCAGCCCAAGGCCAAGCGTTTGCGCGCGCCTGCCGAGCAGCAAGTACGCCCCGGCAGCCGCCGCGCCTACGAGCGCAAGCGCGTCACCGAGCACGGGTTGCGTGCCTCCGCTCAGGTCGCCGAAGCCTATCACCGCCCCGCCAGCCATGGCGACGAGGACGCCGACCATCTGCATGAACGTCGGCGCGCGGCCCTGGAGGAACCACGCGAACAGCGCGACCCAGAGGGGCGAGGTGGCCAGCAGCGAGACGCTGGCGGCCACCGTCGTGTAACTGAGCGAGGTGATCCAGGCCGCGAAGTGCACGGCGAGCATGGCGCCCGCTAGTAGGGTGGAGCGGAGCGCAGCCGCGCTTGGCCGCGTGCGGCGCAGACCTGCCAGCGTCAGCGGCGCCATCAGCACGCCGGCTATGAGCATGCGGTAGAAGGCGACGACCACGCCAGGCGCGTCGGCCCACCGGATGAAGATGGAGGCGAAGGACACTGCGACGAGGGCCACTCCGAGTACCAGCCACACCTTGCTGCGGGCCTCGTGAGCGGTACCCTGGCCTCGTGGCATGACAGCGATGCTACACCAGGGTGTTAACGCCCACTTGCGGGCGCCGTTCTGGGTGCGCTGGCCATCGGCGTAGGCTGGCGTCTAGCGCGGCCGAAGGCGCTGTGCGCCAAGCTGCCGCCCGATCTCGCCGACAGGAGCCGCTAGTGACCAGCTTTCCTGACGATTTCCTTTGGGGCATATCCACGTCGGCCTACCAGATCGAGGGCGCCGCCGCGGCGGGCGGCAAGGGCGAGTCGATCTGGGACCGCTTCGTCACCCGCGAGGGCGCCATCGTCGACGGCTCGAGTGGCGCCGTTGCCACCAACCACTACTACCGTTACCCGGAAGACGTGGCGCTGATGCGCGAGTTGGGCGCGCGTGTCTACCGCTTCTCCGTCTCGTGGCCGCGCTGGCTGCCGGAGGGCAGAGGCGCCCACTCCCGTAGCGGGCTCGAGTTCTACGACCGCTTGGTAGACACGGTGCTGGCCGCCGGGATCGAGCCGTGGGTGTGCCTCTACCACTGGGACCTGCCGCAGGCCCTGCAGGAGCGCGGCGGCTGGCAGTCGCGAGACACCGCCTACTACTTCGCCGACTACGCCGAGCGCGTCGCGCGCCAGCTCGGCGACCGGGTGCGTACGTTTCTCATGCTCAACGAACCGAACGTTCACGCGCTTCTCGGTCACCTCGTCGGCATGCACGCGCCGGGCGTTTCCGACTTGGGGGCGTACTTGGCCGCCGTTCACCACCAGAACCTGGCGGTTGGTGGAGGCATCGCTAGGCTTCGCGACCTGGACGCCGGCTTGCGCCTCGGCACGGTGGTGTCACTGCAACCAACCCTTCCAGTCGGACCCGGCGGCGCCGACCCGCGTGAGGAGGACGTCGCCGCGGCGGCGCTGGCGGACGCGGCCTACAACCGCGCTAACCTCGACCCGTTACTGCTCGGCAGGTACCCGGAACCGCTCGAGGGTTTCCTGGGCGACCTTTTGCGGGCGGGCGACACCGAGCTCTTACGGCAAGGCGTGGACGTCCTCGGCGTCAACCACTACACGCTGCAGCGCGTGAGGGCTGGTGAGGGTCCGCTTGGGATCGAGATCGTGCCACCAGAAGCTGGGGTAGAAGAGACTCAGATGGGCTGGCGCGTCGCTCCAACGGCTCTCGAGCAAACCCTGTTGCGCCTGAAGGAGGAGTACGGCAACCCGGCCGTCGTGGTCACGGAGAACGGCGCCGCGTACCCGGACGTGCACGGCCCCGACGGCAAGGTGAACGACAGGGCACGGATCAGTTACTTCTCCCGCTACTTGCGGGCGGTGGCCGCCGCGAGGGAGGCAGGCTGCGACGTGCGCGGCTACCTCGCGTGGACGCTGGTCGACAACTTCGAGTGGGCGAGCGGCTACACGCGCAAGTTCGGCGTAGTGGCGCTTGATAGGGAGACGTTGCAGCGCACGCCGAAGGCGTCGTTCGACTACTTGCGAAGCGTGTTCGCTGGCGGCGACCTCAGCCTAGGCTGAGCGCAAGAGCCTGTAAGCCGCGACGGCCCAACCGACGATGAGGAGCACCCCGCCAAGCGGGGCGACGGCCCCGAACCAACTCGGGCCGCCAGCGACGATGACGTAAAGCGAGCCGGTGAACACTAACGTCCCTGCGATGAGGAAGGGCGCCGCTGGGGTCGCCAGCCGACCGTTCGGGGCGAGTGCAGCTAGGGCGAGTAGGCCTAGGCCGTGATAGACCTGATAGCGCACGGCGGTCTCGAAAGTCGCCAGGCGGGTTTCTGTAACCAACTCGGCCAAGGTGTGTGCGCCGAAGGCGCCGAGCGCCACCCCAAGTCCGACGAGGATGGCGCCCCAGGCAGCTGCCGTGCGGGCTGCCCGAGAGAGGCCGGTAGCTGGTTCATCGCTAGTTGACATGCTCGTCCACCTTTTCTGTTCGTTGTCCTGCCACCGCTGCCGCTATGGCGCCGTGCGCTCCGGTTACGCGCCCGTCTAGCAACTCCAAAACGGCGTCTGCGCGCTCGGCAATGCCGAGGTCGTGCGTTACCACGATGACCGTCCGCCCCTCGGCGGCGACATCACGCAGCGCCTGCAACACCGTGCGGCCGCTACGGCTGTCGAGGTTGCCGGTAGGTTCGTCCGCGAAGACGACCTCCGGGTCGTTGACGAGCGCGCGGGCGAGGCTCACGCGCTGACGCTCCCCACCGGAGAGTTTGCTCGGCAGGTGCGTGGCGCGCGCCGCCAGGCCGAAGCGCTCGAGCATGGCGGTGGCGGTCGCCTTGCGCCTGGCGGCAGTCTGGCCGGCAAGCCCTAACGGCAGCGCCACGTTCTGCCAAGCGTTGAGCACGGCCACGAGGTTGTACGACTGGAAGACGAAACCGAAACGGTGCAGCCGCAGGCGCGAGATCTCGCTCTCGTCTAGGTCGGAAAGCAGCTTGTCGCCGAGGTAGACCTCACCCGCGGTCGGCTTGTCGAAGCCAGCCAAGAGGTTGAGGAGCGTCGACTTACCCGAACCGGATGGCCCGACTATGGTAGTCAACTTGCCTGGCTGGAAGGCCACATCGACGTCGGCGAGAGCGGTAACGGTGCCGGCAGGGGTCAGGTACGACTTCGAGAGACCGACGGCTCGCAGCATCGGGCCCATGTTAACCGTGCTCAACGGCCGCCGGACGAGCCCCCTCCGCCGCCGCCACCACCGCCACTTGACGAGCCACCGGACGACGCCGACGCGGAGGCGGAGTTGAGCGCAGTCGAGAGGCTGCTGATGGAGCGGCTCAGCGAGGACATGTTAGCCAGCGAGGAGTAGTTGCCGCTGGTCATCCAGGTCGCCCGCGACATCATGACGCTCTCGTCGACCCCGGCCAGTGGCGCGGCCTTCTGCAGCGTCTTCAGGTAGGCGTCAGCTACGCCAAGGGCGGCTGCGTAACAGTAGTACACGTCCCACAGCTTGAAGAAGTCGAGCGGGGCGTCCTTCATGCGCGTGTAATCGGTGAGGGTGCGCTTGAATCCCTTCCAACCGTACACCTCCGCCGCGACCTCTGGTCGCCACGCCATGATGCCGATGCCCGCGAGAATGGCGGCTATCACTTGCGCGACCGTCAGCGCGATGGCGATGGCGCTGGCTGTGCCAGCGAGCACGAAGGCGAGCACGAGACTGACGAGCGCGCCAAGCAGCAAACGCCTAGAAGCGCGCTTGGCGGCCTCGCGGCTCTCCTGAGAGGTCAGCGGTCCGCCGAACTTGGCCTCGAGCCACTTGCGCACCTTGGGCCCCCAAGCGGCCATGAACGTCGAGGCGCGCCGCTGCGAGTACGCTTTCAACTCCTGGCTGCTTAGGCGCTCAGGCGTGCCGGGGGCCGCTGCCGCGTGTAGGTAGTTGAGTACGTCGAGCTCGAACGGTTGGAGGTTTCCGGCGTCGGTCTTGGCGTTGAGGTTGATGGCGAAATCCTTGCCCTTGTTGACGCTCGTGTCGAACTCCCCGTAGCCGCGGCGCATGAGGTCCATGATGGTCGCATGGAAGGCGGGGCCCATCGTGGCGGCCGTCTGCTGCAGGATGGAGGTCACGGCAGCGGGCGGCAGGTCGGATGGCGGCTCGAACGGGTACTTCATGGTCTCGAGCTGCGGCTCGCGGCCGAAGCGTCTGTAAGCTCCGATCGCTCCGCTGCCCGTGATGCCAAAGAGCGCAAGGGGTAACAGCGCCCACCATGGCGAGCGCCTGATTTGCATGAGGGTCTGAACTCCGGCCACTTTCGCCTCGTCTTGCAGGAACTCCTCCATCCCAGGCCGCGTGCTCTTGACTTCGAAGAGCGCGGGGTCCATGAGGAAGCGGATCTCCACGCCGTCACCGTCCGCGATGCGATTGAAGGACACGTCGAGTTGGCTGCGGTCGGCGCTGAGGACCACGGTCGGCAGTTCGGTGTTGCCGAAGCGGTGTACGTACGCATCGTATGGGGCTGGAGAGGGGCCAGGCGCGGTGACGGTGAGGTGGTAACCGCGTACCGGCGGGTGCTCCTGTTCCAGAATCTGCCAGTACCATTGCGCGACGTCGCTGCGGACGTCGAGGCTGTTCTCCAAGCGGTAAACGAAGCGCACGCGGCGCTCCTTGACACGTGTCGAGTTGCGGACGACGACCTCGGTGCCGCCTGAACACTGCTGCTGGTACGCGGTCGAACTTGGGCCGTTACCCAAGGCGCCCGAGCCGTCCAGCAGGGTCAGCCGCTGGCTGGGAGTCAACTTCACGCAGATGAACGCCTCGCCGAAGTCAGCGTCAGTGGAGAGGGTGCGGGTGTCGTCGACGATGACGCTGCCGTCGGCCATGATCTGCACGACCTGAACCACGTCCGACCACAGGTAAGACTGCGCGAACGCGGCACTTAGCAGCAGGAACAAGTTGATCGCTAGGGCTATCCGTTTGTGCTGCCTGTGGGCCATGCCCCGATGTTAGCGCCCCCGGACTATCCCTGCCAGTCGGGGTTCGAGATTGTGGAGTGCGCCACTATTCGCGTGCCAGCGCCACTGCGACGGGCAAGCGCGAGGCGCGCGCGGCGGGCAAGAGGCCAGACAGCAGGCCCATGCCAAGCGCCACCAGCACCGCGAAACCGACTAGGCGCGGCGTCAAGAGCGCGACGTGTAACCCCACGTAGTCGTACGCCACGCGGTTGACCACGTACACTCCTACCCGACCTAGCCCCACGCCGACGGCGGCACCAGCGAGCGAGAGCAGCGAAGACTCCGTTAGGACGAGGCCGAAGAGGAAACGCGGCCTGGCACCAACGGCCCGGATCACGCCGAACTCGCGGGTGCGCTCGAACACGCTCATCATCACGGTGTTCGCGACCGCGATGGCGCCGACGATGAGGGCTATGGCGCTGATGCCTAGCCTGATCATGTCTGAGACCTTGAGGCTCGTGTTGACCTGTGTGAAGAGTTCGGAACTGGTCTGCGCTCCGAGTTCCGGGAAGCGCTGCTGGATCGCGGCAGCTACTTCTGTTGCGCGCTCGGGCTGAGCACTCGCGACGGCCAGCAGGCTGTAGCGGTCGGTCACGCCAACGGCGCGCTGCAAGGTAGTCAGCGGCGCGACGATGATGTTGTCCAACAAGCCACCGCCAGCGCTCACCACCCCGACTACTTCGAGGCTAACGTTCGGGTTGAGCCGCAGTACGGAGCCGAGCCCCAGTCGACCGCGTTCGGCGGCGCTTGAGCCGATGATGGCCACGCCTGCACCCTCGTCAGCTGGGGTGAGGAGGCGGCCTGACACGGCGTTGGCGCCGTGGAACAGGTCGCCTAACTCCACGCTTGTCGGCAGCCCCTCGAAGATGAACGACTGGCTTGGGCTGAGCCCACCACGCACGTACAGGAGGGCGGGAACGACCGAGCGGATGCCCAACTCTTCGGCGGCCGCCTGGAGGTCGGTCAAGTAGTGAGCTGGCAGGTCCGGTGAGGTCGGAAAGAAGCTGGCGGAGGCTGGACCGAAAGTCACTTGGATGTCTGGGCCCAAGTTCGCGAGCTGGTCGCTGAACACGCGCCTGATGCCCTCACCCAAGGAGAGGAAGATGACGGCGCCAGCTACCGCCACGGCGATGCCTAGCGCCGTAAGGAACGTGCGCATCGGCCGTTGCCTTAGCGAGGAGAAGGCGAGCCCCCAAGTGATGCTTGGGCCGGCGCCGCTACTCACCTAGTCGTGTTCCGGTTACGGTCACGGCGCCTGGAAGGCCCGGCCAACCACGGCTCCCGCCGAGCCCATGGCGAACGGGGCGCCGTCTCCTATGGTGATCTCGACGCCTGCCGCGTTGCCTGCGTGGATATATACGGGTAGCGCGAAGCGGTAAGTCTGCCCTGGGGCCGCCGTCGTGTACACGAGGCGCTCGCCAACGTTGCGCGCGGTGCCGCGGTAGACCTCGAGCCAGCTCGTCGCCCTCACCGTTATGACTATCTCGCTGCTGCCAACGGCTATTGCAGGGGTCGTTGGCGCCTCACCTGCGCCGGCTGTCGCCGTGGTGAGCTTCAGCTCCACGGTGCGGTCGTCGCTGAGGTCGACCGTCTGCTCGACGGTCGCGTAGCCTTCTAGGCTGACGCGCAAGTTGCGGCCCGCGCGTGCCGTTACGGGAGCCGCGTGTATGGGGGTGAGGCCAGGGAGCATGAAACCGTCAACCGAGACTTGCGCTCCTGGCGGGTCGGTGATGACGTCTAGGAGCACCGTGCCGCCGACCGGGAGGTTGCCCTGCTCGGCCGCCCCGACCGGCGCAGCGAGGCCGCTAGGCGGAGCCGTTGCCGCGGGCGGCGTGACGTTGGTAGCCGCAGGCGGCGTGGTCGTTGCCACGCGCGGCGTGCGGAAGAAGAGGGCGTTGTAACCCCACACGGCCAGCGCGACGAGCACGACGACGAGCAGCACCGTAGGGACGGCCGGGTTCATGCGGAAGCCCCCACCGCCGCTCTTCTTGCGTGGTTGCCGCGTTGGTGGTTCGCCGCGCCGCTCCTTGTCAAGGCGCTCCTCGATGGTGGTCAGGCCACCTGCGCGTTGGCGTTCGCGGTGGTAGATCTCGAGCGCCTTGTCGCCTGGCACTTGGGTGGCTTGCGCGAAAAGGCGCACGAAGTTGCGGGTGTAGACGTCCTCCGGGAGGTCAGAGTAGCGGCCCTCCTCCAACGCCTTCAAGTAGTCGCGGCGCACGTGGGTGAGTTCCGCGATGTCACTCAGCTCGAGTCCCTGCGCGAGGCGCGCTTGCCTCAGGAGCGAGCCAAGCTCGTCGAGGCCGGCGAGCCTGCTGGCAGCACCTAGGTGGTCGTTGGCTTCGTTGTTCTGGGTCATGTGGCCGCCCCCTGATCGGTAGCGTTGGCCGTGGCGGCATAAGCGACGGCTACGCGAGCAGCCAGGCGGGCGTTCTCCTCGAGGAGGCGCAGGTTCACGGTCATGGTGCCTCCCCCTGAGAGTTCTGCCAGGGTGGCGAGGAGGTAAGGGGTGGTCGCGCGGCCGCGCACGCCGGCGCTAGCCGCGTTGCTCCGCGCTACCGCCAGCCAACCGGCGAACTCTTCCTCACTTAGTCCGGCGCTTACCGGGTTGCTTAGCAGCACCCCGGCTGGCAGGCCGAGTGCCTCTTGGGCCATCAGGACGGCGGCCGCTTCTGCTGGCGTGTCTACGCGCGAGGGCAGCGGCACCTCGGTGATCGGGACCACGAAGCCAGCCAGGTGTTGCGAACGGTAGCCAACCAGTGGCACTCCTAACGTTTCGAGGCGCTCGGCGGTGGCGTCCGCGTTGAGGATGCTCTTGGGGCCAGCACAAACCGTGAGGACGCGGTGGTTGGCGAGCGCGATGAGGTCAGCCGACTCGTCGAATGGCGTGTCGTGCACACCGCCTATGCCACCGGTAGCGAACACCTTGATGCCAACCTTGTGAGCGGCGTAGAGCGTCGTCGCGACCGTCGTGCCTGCGTGATGTTTGCCTGCGATCAGCGCGGCGAGGTTCCAAGACGACGCCTTGTCTGCGCCACCGGCGGCGAGCTTCGCTAGGTCGGCGCTAGTAAGGCCGACGCAGACCGCGCCGTCCAGGATGCCGATGGTAGCGGGAAGTGCGCCCTCTTCTCTGACCACGCTCTCGAGGTGGTTGGCGAGTTCGAGGTTCTGGGGGCGGGGGAGGCCGTGGGTGATGACGGTCGACTCGAGCGCCACCACTGGCGCGCGGCGCCCCAGCGCCGCTGCCACGTCCGGCGAGATGCGGAACGGTGCTAGGGTCACGCGGTCAATGTTACCGCAGTGGCGTAGCTGGCGGCTGCCGACCGCGTGATAACCTTTGGCGGTGAACGTAGAGCTTGCCACCGTGTTCCCCTGGCTGCAGCAGATCGCCTTCGGAGCGGTTGCCGGGTTCGTCGCGGGTTACGCGCTGAAGAAGGTCGGCAAGTTCGTGGCGTTGGCGCTTGGCGTGCTGTTCGTCGTCATCCAGCTCCTCGCGTGGTCGGGCTTCGTCAGCGTCAACTGGGACGTGCTGCAAGCTGGGGTCGACCCGCTGCTCGAGACGAGTTCTCTCGAGCGCGCCTGGCGCGGCCTGCTGCGGATTTTGACGTTCAACATCCCGTTCGCAGCGGCTTTCGTGCCTGCCATGGTGATCGGCTTGAAGCGCGGCTGAAGTGGCGTCTCGCGCCGCGTTGCGGAGCGGATCACCGTCAGATGAGTTGAGTCAACCACGCTCAAAGAGGTTGATCGAGTAGACTTGACACACCCTCCCATGCGCGATTAGCATAGGAACGTTTGGCACTCACGTGCTGAGACTGCCAAGAAGTGCAGAACGAACCCGGAGGAACCCATGGCAAACAAGAAGCAGACCCTAAAGCCGCTTGGCGACAAGGTCGTGGTGGAAGTCATCGACGAGCCCCAGACCACCGTCAGCGGCATCGTGCTGCCTGACAGCGCCAAGGAGAAGAGCCAGCGCGGCAAGGTCATCGCCGTCGGAAGTGGCAAGCTCCTCGAGAACGGCACCCGCGAACCGATGGAAGTCAAGGTCGGCGACACCGTGCTCTTCGCCAAGTACGGCGGCACCGAAGTCGACCTGGGCGGTCAGGAAGTCATGATCCTGAGCCAGCGCGACATCCACGCCGTGGTCGAGTAACCAAGTAGCCGACTAAGCACGCACCACCAACCACCCGGAACGACTACAGCTAGCCAATTCAGATAACGGAGACAACATGGCAAAAGACCTGATCTTCAAGGAAGACGCGCGGCGCGCACTAGAGCGCGGCGTTAACGCCGTCGCCAACGCCGTCAAAGTAACCCTCGGCCCCAAAGGCCGCAACGTGGTCCTCGAGAAGAAGTTCGGCGGACCCACCATCACCAAGGACGGCGTCACCGTAGCCAAGGACATCGAGCTGGCCGACTCGCTCGAGAACATCGGCGCCAAGCTCCTCATCGAGATCGCAAGCAAGACGAACGAGATCACTGGTGACGGCACCACAACCGCCACCGTCCTCGGCCAGGCCATCGTCCGCGAAGGCCTGCGTAACGTCGCTGCCGGCGCCAACCCGCTAGCCCTCAAGCGCGGCATCGAGAAGGGCGTCGAAGCGGCCGTAGCCAGCATCCACGCCATGTCCAAGCCCATCGAGGACAGCAAGGCCGTAGCGGAAGTCGCGTCCATCTCCGCCAACGACCCAGAAGTCGGGCAGCAGATCTCGAACGCCATGGACAAGGTCGGCCGCGACGGCGTCATCACCGTCGAAGAGTCCAAGACCATGGACACGGAACTCGACTTCGTCGAGGGCATGCAGTTCGACAAGGGCTACCTGAGCGCCTACTTCATCACGGACTCAGACGCCATGGAAGCCGTCCTGGAAGACGCGTACATCCTCATCCACGAGAAGAAGATCAGCGCCCTCAAGGACCTCCTTCCCATCCTCGAGCAGGTCATGCAGACGGGCAAGCCGCTCCTGATCATCGCTGAGGACATCGAAGGCGAAGCCCTCGCCACGCTCGTCGTCAACCGCCTCCGCGGCACCCTCAACATCTCCGCCGTCAAGGCTCCAGGCTTCGGCGACCGTCGCAAGGAGATGCTCCGCGACATCGCGGCCGTCACCGGCGGCGAAGTCATCAGCGAAGAGCTCGGCCACAAGCTCGAGAACGTTCGCCTCAACCAGCTCGGCCGCGCCAAGCGCATCCGTAGCAGCAAGGACGAGACGACGATCATCGAGGGCCTCGGCACTTCCGAAACCATCGCCGAGCGCGTCAAGGGCATCAAGGCCGAACTCGAGCACACCGACTCCGATTACGCCAAGGAGAAGCTGCAGGAGCGCCTCGCCAAGCTATCCGGCGGCGTCGCCGTCATCCGTGTCGGCGCGGCGACCGAGACGGAACTCAAGGAGAAGAAGCACCGCTACGAAGACGCCCTCTCGACCGCCCGCTCGGCCGTCGAAGAAGGCATCGTGGCTGGCGGCGGCGTTACCTTGATCCACGCCACCACGGCCGTTCGCGAACTCGTCAGCAAGCTCGAGCATGACGAGCGCACCGGCGCCCAGATCCTCCTCCGCGCCCTCGAAGAGCCAGCCCGCCAGATCGCCGCGAACGCAGGCGCTGAAGGCAGCGTCGTCGTCAACGCCATCCTCAACAGGAACGACGGCAAGTACGGCTACGACGCCGCCACCGACACCTACGTCGAAGACATGTTCAAGGCCGGCATCGTCGACCCCGCCAAGGTGACCCGCACCGCCCTCCAGAACGCCGCTTCCATCGGCGCTCTCCTCCTCACGACGGAGGTCGTCATCGCCGACCGCCCAGAGAAGGAAGACAAGGGCCCGGCCATGCCGGGTGGCGACATGGGCGGGATGGACTTCTAGACCGCAGCGAACGGTAGCGCCCAACCGCGTTACTAGCTGGGGGCGCCCCAAGGGAGACCTTGGGGCGCCCCTTTCGCTTGTGCCTGCAGTACTGTTTGGCATGACGGCACCGGGCTTCGCTGGGTTGCAGGCGCTGCTGGGCGACGACCTCATCGCCCCGTACGGCGCCCACCCGGATGGCGTCGCTCGCTCGCTGATCCGGCTGCCACCGACGATCGGGCGGCTGTTGGGCGTGCACGGACCGTGGCGCGGCGCGCCACTCGACCTGCCTGGCGTGGCGGAGCGCTACGAGCGCGTCGTGCTACTCCTCGTAGACGGCCTCGGTTACACCCGACTACGGCGGCAAGCGGCTGACGACCGCGGGCTTGCCGACCTGCTGGACCGCTACGGCGCCGGGGTGGCCAACGACGGGTCGTGGCTGGGTCAGCCGCTCTTGACCGTTGCCCCATCGACGACGGCCGTCGCCACGACCGTGTTGGCGGCCAACGGCGCCGCACCGGGCGAACTCGGCGTTCTTGGCTACACGCAGCTCATGCCGCGCCTTGGGCTGGTCGCGAACATGCTCTTCTGGCAACCTGCTTGGGGCAGCGCCCGCAGCAGCGGTGACCTGGAGGCGTGGGGCCTCGCCCCCGAGGCGGCGCTCCCTACCCAAACCATCTACCAAGTCTTGGCAGCGGCCGGGGTGCGGAGCCACACCTTCAGCCCGGTCGACATCGCGCGCAGTCCGCTCTCGCGCATGCAGAACGCTGGCGCCGAGGTACACGGTTACATCGGGTGGGTAGACATGCTGACGCGCCTTAGCGCCCACCTCGAGGAGAGCGCGGGGCAACCCGGTTACACGTTCGTGTACTTCCCAGACTTCGATTCGCTCATGCACCGCGACGGCCCGGCCACCCCGACCTTCCTGCCACTGCTCGAGGCGTTCGTGGCTGGCTTGAGGCGCACGTTGGCCGGCCTGTCGCCGACCGCGAAACGCAGCACGCTACTGCTCGTGACCGCCGACCACGGCCACCACGCCGTGCCTCGCGACCAAGCCGACTTCCTCGATCAGCATGGCGAGCTGAGAGCGCGCATGGCGTGGCGCGAGGGGGGAGAACCACGCCACGTCTTCCTGTACGCCGTGAAAGGCAAGGAGGCGGAGCTCGCCGCGCAGGCGCGCAGCGCGTTCGGTGAGCGCTTCAGAGTCCTGCTCGGGGAGGAGGCGTTGCTGGCGGGGCTCTACGGCGACCCGGCCCACCTCCACGAGGAAGCGCTCGAGCGCGTCGGCGACGTCGTGTTGCTGGCGCGCGGCGGCGCCGCGCTGTGGGACGTGCGAGGCGAGAAGCTGCCGCTCGGCATGCACGGGTCGCTGACCGAGGAGGAGTTGCTAGTGCCGCTCCTAACGCTCGCGCTCGACGTCAACTAGCGCCGCAGCAAGCTCTTGCCCGTCATGGCGGCCGGCTGCTCAACGCCCAGCAGGTCGAGGATCGTCGGCGCAACGTCGCCGAGGGCGCCGCCGCTACGTAGGCTCACTGCTGCGAGGTCGGGATCGTTCGATACGAGCACGCACGGCACTGGGTTGGTCGTGTGCGCCGTGTGCGGCTTACCGTCTGCCTCGAGCATCTTCTCGGCGTTGCCGTGATCGGCGAGTACGATGGCGGCGCCGCCGCGCTTCGCGACGGCGTCAAGGACTATACCTAGGCCAGCGTCGACGGCCTCGCACGCCTCGATGGCCGCCTGCAGCACGCCCGTGTGCCCAACCATGTCCGGGTTAGCGAAGTTGATCAACACGAAGTCGTCAGTGCCAGCCTCTAGCCTGGCGGCCGTCTTGGCGGCAAGCTCGGGGGCGCTCATGCTCGGTTGCAGGTCGTAGGTCGCCACTTTCGGCGACGGCACCAGCGCGCGCTCCTCGCCAGGGTATGGCGTCTCGCGTTGCGCGTCGAAGAAGTAGGTGACGTGCGCGTATTTCTCCGTTTCGGCCGTGTGGTACTGCTTCAAGCCAGCGCGTGCGATTACTTGCGGGAGGGTGTCGTCGATGGCTGGCAGCTCGAAGGCGAACGGCGCGTGCAGCTCCTTGTCGTACTCCATCAGCGAGAGGAAGGTGACGTGCGGGGCAGCGCAGCGCTCGAACTCGCGCCACTCGGGGCCGCCGAGGAGCGCGTGGCTCAGCTGCCGCGCCCTGTCGGTGCGGAAGTTGAAGAACACCACGACGTCATCAGGGCGCACGGCCCCGTCACCTTGCGGCGCACCGGCCGACCTGATGACCGTCGGCCTGACGAACTCGTCCGTCTCACCGCGCGCGTACGCTGCCTCGACCGCGGCAACGCCGCCGTCTGCCACGTGCTCGCCCCGCCCGCACACGACCAGGTCGTAGGCGAGCTTCGTGCGCTCCCAACGCTTGTCGCGGTCCATCGCGTAGTAGCGGCCGCAGACGGTAGCGAGGCGTGCGTCGCAACCGGCTGCTCGGGCGGCGGCTAACCGTTCCTCGAGCGTGGCAAGGTAACGCCTTGCCCCGTCTGGCGCGGAGTCGCGGCCATCCGTGAAAGCGTGAACCCTCACGCGCTTGACGCCTTGGCGCACCGCTAGTTCGATCAGCGCTAGGAGGTGAGGCAGGTCGGAATGCACTCCGCCGTCGCTCACGAGCCCGAGCAGGTGCAAGGTGTGCCCTTCAGCAGCCTGGTAGGCTCCGACCAAGGCCGGGTTCGTGTAGAACGAGGCGTCGTCGATGAGGCCCTGGATGTAGGTTAGCGCCTGCTTGACGACGCGGCCAGCGCCCAGGTTGAGGTGCCCGACCTCGCTGTTGCCCATCTGCCCCTCAGGCAAACCGACGCCCGTGCCTGACGCGACCAACTCGGTGTGAGGGTCGTCGCGCCAGATGGCGTCGAACACGGGCGTGCGCGCGAGGAGGACGGCGTTGCCTGGACCGGCAGGGGCTAGGCCGAAGCCGTCTAGGACGATCAGTACTACAGGTCTCGTCATCGTATGCGCTCCAAAGCGGCCGCCTTCAGCGGGCGCGGTAGTAGTGGACTTCGCGTTCGTCACTCGCCAACTCCAGTGATGGCAAGGAGCTGAGCGATGCGCGCGTCGAGCGTGGCGATGTCCTCGAGCGTGAAAGTCGCAGGCGGTCGGCCGTGCCGCAGGGCTAGGCGGGCCCTGGCAACGGCGGCCAGGCGGCCAGCCAAGCGCTGGTCGCTCACCGCGGCGGGTAGGAGCGTGGCCAACTGGGCGTCGAGCGCCCTGCCAGCTAAGTGGCGTGCGACGGCCAGCTCCTCGTCGGAAACTCCTGCTGTCACGGCTAACGGGGTCGCCTGCAAGGTGCGGGCGAGGGCAACGACCCTGGCTTCCTTGGCGTACCGCGCGCACGCCAGGCAGAACTCGCGGCCAAGTTCGACGTCGATGTCGTGGCGCTGAGCCTCGCGCAAGGCCGCCTCACGAAGGGTTTCCGGCTGCAGGGCTCCGTCGTGCAGCACGCCGCAGCACGGGCAGGCCGTCCACCCCAACGCGCGCCTGGCGGCCTGCAGCGCGAGCAGGCTACGGCCGGCAGCGAGGACGCCGCGCTCGACGTCGTCGGGCAAGTCAAGGGTCGTCAAGGCCCGCGTTAGCCGCTGGAGGTCGCCCGGGTCCGGCGCCGGTGGCGCGTGCGCTGGCTGCACGTGCTCGCTCTCGTCAAGCTTGCCGACTTGGAAGCGGATCTCGCGCACGTCAGTCACCAGGTAGCGCTCGCGGTAGGCCGTGATGAAGCGTTGCCGCTCCATGCTCAAGTGCATGGCCGTTTCGGAGTCGCTGACGTTGACGTAAAGCACGCCGTCGCGCAAGACCTTCGCGGCGCTGAAGGCCGCCAGCTCCGGCCCGACGAGGCGGCGCCACAAGAGGACGGCCTCCGCCCGGCGCACGCCGCGCTTGAGGCCGCCGCGCCTGAAGACCTCGGCCAGGAGTTCGGAGACGTGGCGCTCACGCATGGCTGCCCTCCAACGTCGTCGCTTTGCCGGAGCGCATCTCGAGCCGATGATCATAACGAGGCGGTGGCTCCGTGCCAGACACGAACGCCTGAGGCGTGGCGGCCGCCAGCTCGAGGAGGTACTCGCGCCGCGCCGCATCGAGCTCGGCGGTGAAGTCGTCGATCAGCAGCACGGGCGGCTCAGCGTGCTTCTCACTCAACAGGCGGTACTCGGCCGTGCGCAAGGCAAGCGCCGTGGTGCGCGCTTCGCCACGAGACCCGTACTCCTGGAGGCTGACGCCGCCTAGCTCGAGGTAGAGGTCGTCGCGGTGCGGGCCGACCACGGTCTGACCGCGGGCTGCCTCGACGATGCTGCTCGCCTCAAGGGCGGCCGCCAACGACTCCTCGGCATGAGACCGGCGCAGTGTGAGCTGGAGTTCGAGGTCCGCTCCGCCCGCCACCTCACGGTAAACGGTGGCGACGAGTGGACCGACGCGCTTAACGGCGCGGTCGCGCAGCGCGTCTATCTCGGAGCCGAGCGCCACGAAACGCTCGCTCCACACGGTTAGAGTCGGCGAGGCTGGGGTGCCGCGCAACAGTGCGTTGCGCTGCTCGACCACTCGCAGGTACTCGCGTAGCAACGACGCGTAGCGCGCCGACAGCTTGGAGAGGAGCCCGTCGAGGTACGAGCGCCTGCCAGCGGGTGGGCCGTGAACGAGATCGGCGTCCTCCGGCGTGAGGAGCACGGCGCTGACCACCCGCGCCACGTCGCTGGTGCGCGCGGCCTGACCGTCCACCTTGAGGACCTTGCGGCCGGGCGCCAAGCCCACCTCGATGCGCGACACGCCAGCGTCATGCTCTACCTCGGCGGCAACGTACGCTTCTTCCTCACCAAGGCGCACTTGGCGCGCCAACCGGCCACCAACGACCTCGCCCGTGCACGCGAGGTATGCCGCCGCCAACAGGTTGCTCTTGCCGGCAGCGTTACGGCCAACGACGGCGACCACGCCGCCAGGGAAGTCGAGGCGCGTGCTCCGCAGGTTGCGGAAGTTAAGTTGCGACAGGTTCTTGAGCCGCACCTCACGAGTGTACCGCCGGGCGCTTGGGCTGCCGGTCAAGCAGGTGCAAGCGGCCAGACCGCGCCAAGCGTCCGTCGCGGCGGGTCAGGAGCGCCGCGCAGGCCGGTGCTAGACTCCAACCTGATGAAAGACCTCGACGTCGCCGCTATCCGACGCGACTTCCCGATACTCGCCCGTGTGGTCAACGGCAAGCCGCTCGCGTACCTAGACAGCGCGGCCTCCAGTCAACGGCCGCGTCAGGTGCTTGACGCCATGCGTGACTATTACGAGAACCATCACGCCAACGTGCACCGCGGCGCCCACACCCTCGCTACCGAGGCTACCGCTGCTTACGAGGGGGCCCGCGAGAAGGTGGCGCGCTTCATCGGCGCTCCGGACCCGCGCTCGCTCGTGTTTACCCGCAACGCCACCGAAGCCATCAACCTGGTGGCGGCCAGTTGGGGCCGCGCCAACCTCCGCGCTGGCGACGAGGTCGTCATCAGCGTGGCAGAGCACCACGCCAACATCGTGCCGTGGCAGTTCCTCAAGCGTGACCTCGGCATCGTCATCCGGCCCGTGCCTCTCACGGCCGACCAGCGCCTCGACCTGGACGCGTTGCGCGGGAGCATCAACGAGCGCACGCGCCTCGTCGCCACCTTCCACATGAGCAACGTCCTTGGGGTCATCAACCCAGTAGCGGATATCGTGCGCAGCGCGCGCGAAGCCGGCGCGCTCGTGCTCATCGACGGGGCGCAAGCGGCCCCGCACTTGCCCGTAGACGTCGCTGAGCTGGGTTGCGACTTCTACGCGTTCTCGGGCCACAAGATGCTTGGCCCCACGGGCATCGGGGTCCTGTGGGCGCGCCCCGAGGTGCTGGAGGGCATGCCGCCGTTCCTCGGCGGTGGCGAGATGATCGAGCGCGTAACGTTAGAGGAGAGCACGTACGCCGGCATCCCGGCGCGCTTCGAGGCTGGAACGCCGAGCGTCGCAGAGGCCGTCGGCTTGGGCGCCGCCGTCGACTACCTAACGGGCATCGGCATGGACGCCATCGCCCGCCACGACCACGCGCTAGCCGAGCGGGCTATCGCGCTGCTCGCGGGCGTGCCTGGCGTTACCCTCTACGGGCCGCGCGGCTTGGACCGCGGCGGCATCGTCACCTTCACGGTCGCTGGGCTGCACGCGCACGACGTTGCCACCATGCTCGACCTGCAAGGCATCGCGGTCCGCGCCGGTCACCACTGTGCGCAGCCGCTCGGTCGCGTGCTCGGCGCAACCGCCAGCGTCAGGGCCAGCTTCTACCTCTACACGACGGTCGAGGAAGTCGAGCGCTTCGTCGCCGTCCTCGTCGAGATAGTCGAGCGCTTCGGGGTGCCAGCATGAGCCTCCTCGACGAGCTCTACCAGGACGTCATCCTCGATCACTACCGCAAGCCACGACATCACGGTGAGATGGCGGGTGCCGACGTCGTGCAGGAGGGCATAAACCCAAGCTGCGGCGACGAGCTGACCCTATACCTGAAGGCAGAGGGCGGGCGCCTCAGCGCCGCCAGTTTCGTCGGCGAAGGGTGCGCCATCTCGCAGGCAACGGCTAGCCTCATGCTAGGCGCCATCGTGGGTGGCACGAGGGAGGACGCGGCCGCGTTGTCAGCTGCATTCCAGCGCCTCATCAGGGGCGAGGACGTGGGCCGCGACCTCGGCGACCTGGAGGCGTTGGCCGGCATCGCCAAGTTGCCTGCGAGGGTCAAATGCGCAGTGCTGCCGTGGAAGACCCTCGACGAGGCACTAGCGCGACTCCCCGAGGCAAGCTAGGCGCGCTAGCGGCGAACGTTCACGAGCCGACGGTGTCGTCAAGCAAGGTAGCGGCCAGCGTGGCGGCGTTCGGCGCGTCGTCGCCGAGCAGCGCGCTGCTTAGCGGCGCGTCGGTAGCTGGCGCCTGCGCGTCATCGGCCGCCAGCGCCGCTGAGTAGGCGGCGAGCAAGCCGCGGAACTGCTCCTTGAACAAGCGGCGCTGCTGCGTGACGCGCTCGAGTTCACCCCGCGCCCGCAGCAGGCTGGCTTCGATGTCGCTGAAGCGCGCCTGGCGCATGCGCTCGGCATCCTCGACGATGAGTTGCGCCTCGCGCTTGGCGTTCTCCTTCAGGTCGGCCGCGATGCGTTCCGCCGCCAGCACGACCTGCTGCAGCTCAGCCTCCGCCGTCCGCAGGCGCTCGATCTCGTCCTCCGCCTCGCCAAGGCGGCGCCGCATGCTTTGGGCTGCCTTCAGCGACTCTTCGACCTCGAGCGCCAGTCGTTCGAGGAACGCCTTCACCTCACGCCTGTCGTAACCGCCTGCGCGCCTCGTGAACTCGGCGTGCTGGATGTCGATGGGGGTGAGGCGGCTCACGGCGAGCGCCCTGACATCGAGCAAGCCAGGTCACGTTTGGCCAGCGGCGGCACGTTCAGAGGCCCGGAAGTACGGCGCGCACGAAGCGTCTGAAGGTCGTGCCGCTGCGGGCGGCCACGGCGAGGACCTCGTCACCGGTGGCGTGCTCGTCGCGGTCGGGCAAGGCCATGTCGGTAACGGTCGAGATGCCGAGCACGCGCATGCCGAGGTGACGCGCGCGCATGACCTCGAAGACCGTAGACATGCCGATGGCGTCAGCGCCCATGCCACGGAAGGCGCGCAACTCGGCGCGGCTCGCGTAGGTGGGACCCGAGATGGCCAGGTAGACGCCCTCCTTCAAGAGCACGCCCTCACGCATGGCTACCTCGCGCGCATGGCGCAGGTACTCGGGATCGTAGCAGTCGAACATGACCGTGAAGCGCGGGTAGCTGTCGTCGTCGTTTGGCCCGATGAGGGGGTTCTGACCCGTGAAGTTGATGTAGTCGAGCTGCAGCATGAGGTCGCCTGCCGAGAAGGCGGGGTTGAGGCCGCCGCAAGCGTTCGTCACGACGAGGCTGCTCGCGCCGAGCCCATGCATGACGGCCACGGGGAACGTGCACTCTTGAGCGCTGAAGCCCTCGTACGGGTGAATACGCCCCTGCATGGCTACTACCTTGCGACCGCCAAGCTCACCTAGCACGAAGCGGCCGGCGTGACCTGGCGCGGTGGCGAGCGGCATGCCTGGAACGGCAGCGTACGGCACGGAAGTTGCGCCCTCTATCTCGTCCGCTAGCGGCCCAAGGCCTGAGCCGAGGATGATGGCCAGCTCCGGGACGGTGTTGGTGGCGCTGCGGACGGCAGCGACCGCCGCAGCGAGCTGGGTGGCCGTTTGCGCCTGCCGCTGAGCGGCTGAACTGCCGGTTTCGGTCATGGTCGAATCATAACCGCGGCCGCGCTGGGAGGGCTTGCGTGCGCCAGAGTCGTTCCGCCATCAGCGTGCTTTCCCCTTAGTCCTCTCACAAACGCTCCGGTAGACTGCTCGCATGTCGTTCAGCCGCCTGTCAGTCGTCATGTTCCTGATCCTCGCGCCGCTAGTCGCCTTCGGGCAGGGCAACGTGCAAGGCAGACTCGTAGAGGTGCGCGTGACCGGCACCACCACCTACGCCGATATCGTCCGCACGATCATCACTTCGCGCGTTGGCACGGACACCGCGAACATCGACCTAGAAGCCGAACGCAACCGGGTTTACAGCTTGGGCACGTTCGACTCGGTGACGCTGACCTACGAGTCATCCCCAGCCGGGCCTGTCCTCGTCATCGCAGTCAAAGAGAACCCGCGCGTAGGCGAGATCGAGTTTAGTGGCGCGGTGACGATCCCAGCCGCGACGCTGCTAGAGGCGCTGCGCGTTACTAACCTGCTCGAGCCAGGGCGCGTCTACAACACCACCCGCGCCGAGGAGGCGAAGGACACGATCCGCCAACTCTACCGCCAGGCTGGTTTCCCGTTCGACGTCGAAGTCGACCTCACGCTCACGCCCGCCCCGGACCTCGCAACCAACGCAGCCGAAGTCCCCGTGCGGCTCACGTACACCGTTGACGAGTCCGCCGCCATAACCAAGGCGGAGTTCGAGGGCAACACCGTGCTGTCGAACGCCGACCTGGCTAGCCTCTTCCAGGGTCTAGTGAAGGCCGGGGAGTTCGATCCCACCCTCTACTCCTCGACCGTGCAGGCAGTGAGCACGCGGTACTGGAACCTCGGCTACCGCGGCAGCGGGGTAGACCCGGCCACGACCACCCTCGAAGGCGGCGTGCTCAAGGTCGGCATCCTCGAACTTAGCATCGCGTCGATCGACACGACGGCGTTGGGCGTCGACCCCGCCGAGCTCAAGATCAAGCCGGGCGACCTCTTCAATTACGACACCCTCCTTAGCGAAGTGAAGCGCCTGGCACGCGGCCGCTCGTCCGACGTCCAGTTGCAAGCAGCCGTGTCGCCGACTGGCGGGGTACGCGTCACCTTCCGCCTCGGTGCGCCTGAGACGGCGGGCACGGTCGACGACATCGTCATCGAGGGCAACACCGTGCTCAGTGCAGAGGAGCTCGCCAAGGTCCTCAAGCTCGAAGTCGGCGATACGTTCACCTCCGTACTGGCGCAGGATGACTTCCAGAGCATCGTCCGCGCCTACCAGGCCGCCGGCTACCGCGTGGTGACGCGCCCTGACTTCTCTTACGACGACGGTACCTACGTGCAGCGCGTGACCGAGCTCAAGACGGCAGGCTACGAGCTCCGCTATGACGGCGACCCAAGCTCAACGCGCGACACGGTCGTGACGCGCTACCTACCCAAGGTCGGTTCTGTGGTGTCAGACAAGCAGCTCGTAGAGGGGCTCAGGCAAGTCGCCTCCCTCGGCGTGGTCGACGTCATCACTTACGCGCTCGAGCCCGTCGAGGCGCCAGATGAAGCGCTCGTCGTCATCACGCTCGCCAAGCGCCAGACGGGCGAGCTGAGGCCAGCGGCAACGTACGCCACGGACACGGGCTTCTCAGGCAGCGTCGAGTACTCCGAGAAGAACTTCCTCGGCCTCGCCCACACAGTCAGCGCCGAGGTAGATGTCGTCAACACCGACATCGGCATCATGCTAGGTGGGCGGTTGAGTTACGCCATCCCCTGGCTCTACGTCGACGCGCTCGACTTCGAGGAAGTGCCGACCGCCATCAACTTCTCGCTCTTCAGCGTCGTCAACAACAACAACCCGCTGTCCGCCGCCAACCAGACGTCCATCCTCTACCCGGGGCTAACTGACACGCCCGACAACTACGTGCGCGTCGGGGAGTACACGGTGCGCTCGAGCGGCTTGGGCTTCAGCGTCGGCCGGCCGATCGCGCAGGACACTTACCTGCTAGTGAGCGCCAACGGCGCATATAACGACTACAAGCTCGAGCCGCCCATCGGCGACTGCGAGATCGTGGGCGGCGTCATCCAGAACCCGACGAAGTGCTCCGTCCCGAGCTCGTTCGCCGTTTCCTACCTGCCAACGAGCGGCCTGTCCGCGTTCACCGGCGCGCGCGTCACGTACGACTCGCGTAGCGACACGAACTTCCCGTCGGACGGCATGTCCGCGTACGGCGCTGCCGGCATCGGGTTCGGCAACGACTTCCTCGTGGGAGGCGCCCGCGCAGGGTACATGTACGAGCAGGTAGCGGCTGGCGTGCGCACCTACGTGAAGCTCGCGGACCTCATGCCGGGCGAGATCCAGGACGAGAGCCACGTCTTCGCGGTGCGGCTGGACGTCGGTCACCAGTTCGGCGGACTCTACCCGGAGAGCAAGCGCTTCACCGTTGGGCGCACGAACGACGTCGCCACGCAGATCCGCGGCTACACCCTCGAGGACTTCGATCTCTCGCGCACCTACGCAACGGCCTCGTTCGAGTACCGCTACGACTTCGGACTGTCGACGGTTGCTACCCAGACGGTGATCGGCTTGGCCTTCGTCGACGTCGGCTGGGCGTCTGGGGTGCCGGAGTACGCCGAGTACGCCACGCCAGTGTTCGCGGGCGCCGGCCTCGGGGTGCAGGTCAACCTCGGCTTCGGCGGGCTCATCTTGCCAGCCATCCGCCTCGATTACGCGTTCAGCGAACGCCACCCAACGGGCGTGTTCAGCTTCCGCGTTGGACCGGTGTTCTAAGGCGCGGCGGCGTCAGGAGCCAGCGATCTCGGTTAGTAACTCGGGATCCTGGATGCTCAGCTTGGCGTACCCGGCCCGCAGCGCTCCGGCGCGGACCAGCTCGCCTATGACTTTGGTGACGGTCTCGCGCACGGAGCCGACCGCTGCGGCTAGTTCGTCGTGCGTCATGCGCACGGTGGCCACTCCGTCTGCGTTGCGGGTCGCTAGCGCCGAGTCGGCTAGTTCGAGGAGTTCCGCCGCCACGCGCGCCTTCAGTGGTTTGCTTGCCAGGCGCAACACTGAGCGGTTCATGCGGTCTAGGGCCAGCGCTAGATCTACCGCGAAGGCGCGCAACTCGCTTGGAGTCAGCCTCTGCGGATCGCTGCGCACGGTGCTGGCCTCGGTGACCGCCTCGGC
Organism: Trueperaceae bacterium; assembly: GCA_035703635.1. GTDB lineage: Bacteria > Deinococcota > Deinococci > Deinococcales > Trueperaceae > JAAYYF01. Next base: position 36,102 of record DASSXV010000052.1, read on the forward strand.
GAAGTAGCGGCGCTGCTTGCCCGTGATGGCTTCCTCGCCGAAGTACCCGCCCGGCTTGACGTAACGCAACGTGGCGCCGAAGCCAGCGTCATCGACGGTGTGCAGCCGCACCAATCCGGATACGACTTGGTAAAGCTCGCTCGGTGGACCAGGGAAAAGCAGGACGTCGCCTGCCGCGTAATGCCTGGACCCCACCAACGCCTGCTGCCTGACTGCTTCTGTACCGCCACTCACGGGCTCTAGCCTCTCAGAGCGCGCTTTCACATGGTGCCCGCGCTCGCCTCGCAACTGTGAGGATAGACCCACATTCGCTTGGCGTCCGCGTCGTGGCGCACGTCCGTGCATGGTTAGGCGGCGCAGGTCAGACGTTGAAGAGGAAGTTCATGACGTCGCCGTCCTTGACGACGTACTCCTTGCCCTCCACCCGCAGTTTGCCCTTGGCGCGGGCGTTGGCGATGCTGCCTGCCTCTATGAGGTCCTCGTAACTGACGACCTCCGCGCGGATGAAGCCGCGCTCGAAGTCGGAATGTATCTCACCCGCCGCCTGCGGCGCCTTGCTGCCCGCCTTCACGGTCCAGGCGCGCACTTCCTTCTCGCCAGCCGTCAGGAAGGTAAGGAGACCGAGGGTGTGATACCCGGTCCGGATGAGGCGTTCGAGGCCCGGCTTGTCCAACCCCATGTCCGCGAGGAACGCTTGGGCTTCCTCGGGTTCGAGTTGCGCCAGCTCCTCCTCGATGCGAGCGGATATGACGACGACGTCTGCGTTCTCGACCTTGGCGTGCTCCTGCACGAGCTTCACGTAACTATTGCCACCCACAACGTCCGACTCCGCCACGTTGCACACGTAGATGACGGGCTTGGCGGTTAGCAAGCCGCTGTCGTTCGGCAGTTCGAGCCCTGAGCGGCGAGCTGGTTGGCCAGCGTTCAACTGCTTGAGGACTTCCTCGAGGGGCGCTATCAGCGCGGCGTCGTCAGGATTGCTCTTGGCGCTGCGCCGAACGCGCTCGAGGCGGCGCTCCAGCGTCGCGATGTCGGCCAGGATGAGTTCCGTGTCGATGACTTCGATGTCGGCGAGGGGATCGACTTTGCCAGCCACGTGCACGACGTTGTCGTCCTCGAAGCAACGCACCACGTGCGCGATGGCCGCGACCTCGCGGATATGTGAGAGGAACTGGTTGCCTAGCCCCTCACCTTTGTGAGCGCCGCGCACGAGGCCGGCGATGTCGACGAACTCCATGTGGGTCGGCACGATCACGGGCACGCGCGTGCCCTTGGTGTTCTGGCGCTGCAGCACGGCAAGGCGCTCGTCTGGCACGCTCACGGCGCCGATGTTCTTGTCTATGGTGGCGAACGGGTAGTTCGCGGCCTCCACACCAGCCCGGGTGATGGCGTTGAACAGCGTGCTCTTGCCGACGTTTGGCAAGCCGACGATACCTATGGCGAGCATTGTTCTCCTAAACGCGGCCGCCATGGCTGGGGGCCGTAGTTGCGTCTGTGACGCTCTCGGTAAGTGATAGAGTGCGCCCGTGAAGCAGGCGTTGACTACCAACCAAGTAACTTACCAGACGGCGCGGCGGGGGGGCGGTAAGCCCACGAAGGTCGCCTTGATCGGCGCTGGCACCGTCGGTGAAGAAGTAGTGCGCTTGCTGCGCAACAGACCCGAGTTCGAACTCGTGGGAGTACTCGTCCGCGACGCCGCGAGGGAGCGCGCCTTCACAGGCTGGCAGGAACTCGTCACTACGAACGAAGACGTGCTGGCCGGCGTCGATGTTCTCGTCGAGGTGGCAGGCGGCACCGGTAACGCCGCCGACCTTTCCCTGCGACACCTAGCCGCAGGCAAGCAGCTGGTGACTGCCAACAAGGCCGCGCTGGCCGAGCGCTGGGCGGAGTACTTGCCTCATGCCGAGGAAGGCCGTGTTCACTTCGAGGCCGCCGTCATGGCGGGCACGCCAGCCGTTGGCGTGCTAGCCGGTGCTCTGCGCGGCTCCGCGCCGGTGAGCCTGCACGCCGTGCTGAACGGCACCTGCAACGTCATCCTGGCGATGATGGACGAGGGCAGCAGCTTCGCGGCCGCGTTGGCCGAGGCGCAGCGCCTCGGCTTCGCGGAAGCCGATCCGACGCTCGACGTCGGCGGCTTCGACGCGGCGCACAAGCTCACCGTTCTCGGTCGACTCGCTTTCGATCCCGCCCTCACGTGGGAGGTGGTCCGTGGGGCCACGCGCGGCATCTCCGACCTTACCGAGCAGACGCTCGCCGCGCAGGCGCAGCGGGGCCGCAGGGTGCGCCTCATCGGGAGCATCGTGGCGAACTCGGGACGGTGGGAGGCGCGGGTCCGCCCCGTTTCCTTGCCGGTTGGCCACCCGTTGCTCACGACCGGCGGCACCAACGCCCTCCTCTTCACAGGCGACCCGGTCGGCACGGTCTACGTGCGCGGGGCTGGGGCGGGCGGCGGCTCGACGGCAAGCGGCGTGCTCGCCGACATGTTGACGGCGGCTGCGGGCAGCAGCGGCCCAAGACCGCTTGCTAGCGCCGCGCCGGTGCCACTAACGGCCAGCGAGGCGAGCGACGGGGTAGAAGAACTGTGATGCGTTACCGCAGCACGCGCGGCGGGCCGGAAGTAGCGTTCGAGGACGGTGTACTGGCCGGTTTAGCGCCAGACGGCGGCCTCTACTGGCCGACGCAACTGCCGCCGTTGCCCCTCGGTTGGGAGACGGCAAGCAGCCCGGCTGACCTCGCCAAGCTCGTCCTGCCCGCATACATGGGTGAGGAGGCGGCTGCCGCAGTCGCCGACGGCCTCGACTTCCCGTGGCCCGTAACCAGGCTGCCAGACGACGTCTTCGTGCTCGAGCTCTTCCACGGGCCAACCGCTGCCTTCAAGGACGTCGGCGCGCGCTCCCTCGCACGCGCCATGCAAGCAGCGCTCGCTCGGCGCGGCGAACGCGTCACGGTGCTCGTCGCTACCTCGGGTGACACGGGCAGCGCCGTGGCGGACGCCTTCGCGGGCCTCGACCGCGTGCGGGTGGCGGTCCTCTACCCGGCAGGCGGCGTAAGCAACGTGCAAGAGGAACAGCTGACGGCCAGGCGTGACGGCGTACGCGCGTTCGCGGTGGACGGTACCTTCGACGACTGTCAGCGGCTCGTTAAAGCCGCCTTCGGCGACCCGTCCCTCGCCGACCTGCGCTTGTCATCGGCCAACTCCATCAACATCGGCCGGCTCCTACCTCAAGCGCTCTACTACCTGTGGGGAGCTGCCCGCGTGTGGGAAGACCTCGGGCGCCACGCGCCGCTCGAAGTCGTGGTGCCAAGCGGCAACTTGGGTAACTTGACGGCCGGACTCCTGGCGGCCGAGACGGGCCTCGACGCAGCAGGCTTCTTGGCGGCGCACAACCGCAACGACTTCTTTCCCCGCTTCCTAGCTGGCGAGGTCGAAGCGTTCGACTTCGCCGCCAGCGTGGCCACGCCCTCCAACGCCATGGACGTAGGCGCGCCATCGAACTTCGAGCGCCTCTACTCGTGGCTGGGTGAGGGTCTGAGGCGGCGCGTCGTAGGTTGCCGCGTTGGTGACGCCGCCACCCTCGAGCGCATGCGCGAGACGGCCGCCGCCAGCGACTACCTGGTCTGCCCGCACACTGCCGTCGGCCTCGAGGCGTTGCAGCGCCTGCGCGCCAGCACGCCAGCCACGGCCGCGGTGCCCGCGCTAGTTCTGGCCACGGCGCACCCCGCGAAGTTCCCTGATGCGGTGATCGAGGCGACGGGCCGGCGCCCAGCGGTGCCAGCTAGCCTTGAACGCTTCGCCGAGGCGCCGAAACGCGTCGAACCGTTAGCGCCGGTAGCGGCCGCGCTAAGCGCCGCGCTGCTTGCCTGGCGCGACTAACGCCGCACGCTGGCGCGGCCCCGCGCGGCCCCAACTAATGCGCTCCCTACGCCAGCGCTGCTAGCGCCTGAGAGCGAACGGCCCCTGCTCGTCGTCGCCCAAGTGCACGACCTTCAACTCGCGCATGAGCTTCACTAGGTGCGCGAGCACGCTCTGCTCGGCAAGGGCGAGGACGGCCTCCGGGTACCCGGGGTACACGCGCCGCGTGATCTCCGCCGCCGTCGCGCTGCCCTTCGTTAGGGCGCCGAGCACCTGAGCTTCGCGCTCCAAGCGGTGCGCGGCCAGCTCCCGCAGGCGCTCCGCTGGGTTCGTTATCAGCGGGCCGTGGCCCGGCGCGAGAACGGGCGCGTTCGTGTGCTCCAGGCGCACTAGGGTGGTGAGGTACGCTTCGACGTCGCCTTCTGGCAGCCCTACCCACACCGACCCAGTCGCTACGGCCAGGTCGCCGACTATGGCCGCCTCTGGCGCCCCACCGGCCGGGCCCGTGACGAGGAACGAGAGGTGGCCTTGGCTATGCCCCGGGGTGTGCAGCGCCGTTACGGTGACGTCGCCGACGGTGACGACGCGGCCGTCCGCCAGATAGGTCGTGCTCCACGCCGTCACGTTGCTCGCTTCGGCGGCGTGCACGAGCACGGGCGGCGGGTCGCCGTTGCGGACGGCCTCGTAGTCGAGGAGCTGTTGCACGCCGCCGGTATGGTCCGGGTGCGTATGCGTGAGCGCAACGGCCTTGACGAGGCGCGCGTCGGCTTGAGTCAAGGCGCTCTGGAGGAGCGCTTGGGCTTTCGGTTCGTCAGAACCAGGATCGACGACTACGGCGACGCCGCCTTGCGCGATCACGTACGCGTTCACGTGGTCGTATGGCGGCAGCGTGGCGCATGGTAGTTCGACGCGCCACACGTGTTCGCTCACGCGTTCAATGGCGGGCACAGTCACTCACTCCTCTCGCTGGTCGATAAGGTATGCGATAGCCGCGTCTAACGCGGTTGCGGACGAGCTTTCTACGTCGGGGACGACTCCTCGGCCCTCCCAGGTCGGGCCGCCGATGGGGGCGAGCACGCCCGTCGCGATCCAGGCCTGTGAACCGTCGCGCAGGCAGAACGGCAGGAGCGCCTCGACGTTGCCTGCGCTCTGCTCTCCGAAGACGGTGGCGCGCCCGCGTAACTGTAGGGCGCCCGCTAGGCCCTCTGCTGCGCTGTTCACGCCGCCATCGATGAGCACGGCTAGCGGCAGGTCGGTCTGCGCTAAGCCGATGGCCGGGTACGGCATCGGCAAGGTCCAGCTCGTGATGGCCCGCCACAAGAAGCCGCGGGTGAACACGCCAGCGACCTGCATCATCGTCACTAGCCGACCGCCCGGATTGCCGCGCAAGTCTAGGACTAATGACCAGGCGCCGGCCTCCTCGAGGTCGGTCACGGCGACGCGCACTGCTTCTGCCGCGCCGTCGCTCGCCAAGTCTGGCAGGCGCACGTAACCAACGCCACCGTCCGTTAGCCCGTAGCTGACGTTGGCGACGTGACCTTCACCGCTGAGGGCGTAACCGTCCGCCTGCAACCGCAGCAGTCTGTTCCAACTGCCTGCCGCCAACGCCTGGTTGAGGGCGGGGAGCGTCGCCCCACTACCGAGCACCATGATGCAAGGCAGGTCGCCATACTCGGCCCTCACCTTGGCAACCTTGGCTGGCGGCACGAACACGGAGTGGTCGTCGCCCAGCAGGGAGTACATCTCCTCGAGGACCTCGTAGAGGCCAGCGTCGTCAGTGGCAGCTAGCGCGCGTGGCCGGTACGCGTCGCGCACCGCTTGCCAGTCGACGCCGGTGCGCTCGATATGCCAGTAGCGCGTGGCGACGAGGTTCCAGGCGGTATCGAAGCGTTCCGCGAACCCTTGACCCTGCGCCATGGCGGTGCCGCCAACGACGGCGAGCAGTAGAAAGACGAGCGCGGCGCGTACCGAGGCGGCCCGCCGCACCCTTCCTTCAGGCCGGCGCATCGGCCAGCACCGCTGCGTGACGCATCAGCGTTTCCTCATCGATCGTTAGGCCTTGCGCCCCGACGACCGTGGTGTTGAGCGCCCCTGCCACGTTGCCGTAGCGCGCGGCCCAGTGCATGTCGTGTCCGGCCATGATGGCGTGCGCGAACGCCGCCGTGTAGTAGTCGCCTGCGCCCGTCGAGTCGACCACGCTGTCTATCTCATGCGCCTCGATCAGCTCGTTGCTCTCTGAGTTGATGACGATGGAGCCCATGGCGCCGACCTTGACGACTAACTGCTCGATGCCGGCGTCACGTAAGTCGTGCACGGCCTCCGAGATCGACGTGCGGCCAGTGAGGAGGTAAAGCTCGTGCTCGTTCATGAGCCAGTAATCCACGCCGCTGAGGACGGAGATCAGGCGGTGCTGCATGGCCTTCACGGCGCCTGTGCCCAAGTCGACGAAGGTAGTGAGCTTGTGCTTGCGCGCGTACGCGAGCGCCTGAAGCGCGTACTCCTTCTGCGGTCCGCTGATCAGACTGTACGCGCTCATCACGAGGGCGTCGCAGGCGGCAACGTCCGACTCCTTCAGTTCCGCGGAGTCGAGGTGGCGGCTGGCGCCGGCTGCGCTGACCATGGTGCGCTGCGCGTCCGGGGTGATGAGGAGCATGATCGAGCTCGTTTGGAGGTCTGGGTCGTGCTGGACGAGGCTGGTATCGACGCCTGCAGCGACGATATTGCGTAGCGCCAATGCCGAGAACGGCCCGCTCCCTACGCGCGTGGCGATGCGAGTCGGGTTGCCGAGCTGCGCGAGGACGGCGGCCACCGTGCCGCCAGAGCCGCCTGGCTCCATTACGGCACGTATAGCTTGGACTTCGCCGCCGTGTTCGGGGAAGTCGTTGACGAAGTACATCTGATCGACAGTTGCGTCGCCGACCACGAAGAAGTGGGCCATTCGTTAATTCGCTCCTACCGACACAGCCGGGCCAGCGTGATGCCGGGGCCGCCGGGAAGATGTTGTTGCTTAGGTCAGTATACTCACCACTTCATGAGGAAACGTCTGCCGTGGGTCTAGCACCATCAAGCGCGGCAGCCAAGGCGACGAAGGCGGCGTGGTCGAGCTCTTCCGCGCGCACCCTCAGGTCGCGGCCGATGCCGGTGACGGCCGCTTCGGCCTGAGGGCGCTCGAAGCCGGCGTAGACAAGGTTCTTGACGAGCGTCTTGCGCCTGTGCGCGAACCCTTGGTGGATGAGCTTGAAGAGCGCCGGGTTTGGCGTGGCTGACTCGTCAGTGTCTATGCGCACGACTGAGGAAGTCACCTTCGGTGGCGGGAGGAAGGCGCCGGGCGGCACGTGCCTTACGAGCTTCGCGCGCCCGAAGTGCCCGACGAGCAGCGTTAGCGCCCCGTACGCTGGCGAGGTGGGAGCGGCGCTCAAGCGCTCGCCGACCTCCCGTTGCACCAAGAAGACGAGGCGCGAGAAGCGCCCAGACTCGAGCACGCGCGCGACGATCGGCGTGGCAACGTTGTAGGGCAAGTTCGCAACGAGCTTGGAGCGCATGGGCATGGCGGCGAGGTCGAAGCGCAAAGCGTCCTCGTGTACGAGGTCAAGCCGTCCCGGCCCCTCCTTGCCCAACTCAGTGGCGAACTCCGCTTTCAGCAAGGGGAGGAGCCTGGCGTCCAGCTCTACGCTCGTGACGTTGGCGCCAGCGTTCAAGAGGGCGCGAGTCAGCACCCCTAGCCCTGGACCGACCTCGAGGACGTGGTCGCCAGGTGCGATGGCGGCGGCGGCGACGATGGCACGGAGCGCCGCCTCGTCGACTAGGAAGTTCTGCCCGAACCCCTTGTCGGCCCTCAGGCCGTACTGGTCGAGGAGCGCGGCGACGCGCGAACGCGCGGTCAAGGGTGATCCGCTCTTCGCCGAAGGTTCTTCTGTCACACGGTGTGAACGTCCATGGCCGCAGTCAACATGTCCTCTGCCGCGCCAAGTTCGACGTCAAGCACGACGGCCAGCTCGCTACTCAGCATGGTGCGGGCGCTATCGAGCACCTCGCGCTCGGTGGCTGCTAGGCCCTTCTCGGCGTCGCGCTTGGCCAACACCCCGATGAGGCGCGCCAAGTCGTACGCGCTGCCACCTGAGAGGATGTCCTGCTCGGCGCGGAAGCGCGGTGGCCACTGCGCCGGGAGGGTCAGGTCGGCCGCCTTGATCGAGTCGATGAGGCGCGCCACCTCCTCCTTGTCAACGGTGTGGCGTAAGCCGACCTCCTGGCCCTTCTTGATGGGTACGAGCACTTCCATGTCGCCCCTAACGAAGACGACCTTGAGGTACTCGTGAGCTTGCCCGAGCACTACACGCGAGGTCCGTTCAGCCACCACCCCAGCGCCCTGAGACGGGTAAACGACGTGGTCACCCACTTCAAAATTCATGCTTGCCAAGCCTAACACACGCATCACACGCCCCACGAGCGGCGTGCCTCACGTCAGGCCAACTAGTGGAGCCCACGCTGGGTAGGTGATGAACGACCAGACCGTGACGCTCCCGAAGACGGTTAGGGCGGCGGCGATCAGCAAGTTCGCTTGCACCTCGCGGTCGCCTCTCCCGGCAACCAGATAAGCAACCCCGAGCCCGACGAGGAGGGCGGCTGCCACGACGGCAACCGTTGCTACTGGCGCCGTGTGCCCATAGACGCCGGTAAGCGCGAGAGCCACGCTGGCAGCGAGTAGGGGCATGGCTCCCACGATCAAGCCGGCGCCCGCCCCGCGCCCAAGTCCCGCCTTGCCGGCACGGGCGCGCCTGCTGACGGCCCGCGCCGTGAGCGGCGCGGTGATGAGGAGGTAAGGAACGAACGCGAGGACGCCAAGGACGCCGACGAGCAGCGCCGTCAGCGCCTGCCCGATGGCCTGCTCGGCAACGAACCATGGGTTCCACCCCATGAGGCGGGCGATGCGGTCTAAGGGAGTAAGGGGCATCGGCGCGGCGTCGTCTGCCGTATAGATGGCAACGCCGCCACCTTGCGCCCTGCCGTACCAGGCGAGCACAGCAAGACCAGGTTCCGAGGCAGCGCCCGCGTGCCCGAAGGCTGCGCCCTCCACCGTCACGGGTGACCACAAGATGTTCGTCGCCGTCGCGGCCTGGGGGGCGCTAGCGTCGATGCGCTTGAAGCTCGAGCCCCCAGTCCAGTAGAAGTAGGGCCAGGCGCCAGCAAGCGGCCTGCCCGTCTCCTCGAGCTCGACTAGTTGGCCGCGCTCGAGGGTGCCGGTCGCGCCAGCCACGCTCGCTAGTTGCAGGCCGCCGTCCTCGGCGCTCCACATGACGTTAGCGCCGCCCGGTGCGGCCGCGATCACGGCGCGTTGGCGTTCATCAGTCACGTCGGCGTTGCCGAGGTCGAGTGGTAGCGCCGCGCCACTGCCGTCCACCAGCAAGGCGTAAGCGTGCCACTCTGCGTTGACGCCGAACTCGGTTCGCTCGGTCTTGCCCTCCAGCCACGCTGCCCACAGGGCGCCAGTCGGCGCCGCGGCGAAGGTGAGCCCACGCACGGACAGCGGGGTCGTGCGCAAGACTACAGGCGCCCCGCCGCTCAGGGGGAGCAGTGTCAGTTGCGCGTTGCCTTGGCGCCGTAGCGTGCCCGCCACGTAGGTGGCGCCTTCTAGCGTTACGAAGTCGAGGGCGACTTCTACGGGGTCCGTGAACAGTTCCGTGACCTGCCCAGCGCGCCACACGAAGTGCCCGTACTGCCCGGTGTTGCGGTCACGCTGCGCCCAAGCGACCGCTAGTTCGCCGCCCGCGTCGCCAGCAGAAACGCCGCGAACGTTCTGGGCGGCCGCCAGGAGCGTAGGGTCGCCGCCGTTCGGCCTCACCCACACGCCCTGCTGATCCGCCCACACGAGCTCGCTGCCGCTTGTCGTTACGCGCACGCCAACCGCCGCGGCAGGGCGCTCAGTTGGCACTTCAACGGGGCGAGCCCAACCGCCAGCGGCCGCCAACGGTTGGGCTAGCGCCATGCACCAACTCGCCAGGACTAGCGTCACCAGCAGTCTTAGCTGAACCCTACCCCCGCCGGATCGCAACGACTCTCCTCCAACATGCTGGCGCTGCCGCACTTCGTCCCCGTCAGGCCCGCGCCTTACGCGTGCGCCCTGCCACCTCGACCTTAGCGCCCGGCGTCGCCCGCTTCGCCTGGCCAGGCAGCGGCGTCATCAGCACCTCGCGCCCCTGCAAGCGCGCCTCTAGCTCGCGGATGCGGTCGCGCACGGCTGCCGCCTTCTCGAAGTCGAGCTTCTCGGACGCCTCCCACATCTCGTTCTCCAGTTCGGCCAACTCCTGCCTCGTGTCGTCGAACAGCAACTCACGTTCCCACGGGTCAAGGGGCGCCTGCACCTCGTCGACGGCATCGTCCTCGTGACCGCGGATGACGTCGTGGACGCGCTTGCGAATGGACTCCGGCGTGATGCCGTGCAGTTCGTTGAACGCCACCTGCTTCGCGCGGCGGCGGTTCGTCTCGTCGATGGCTAGGCGCATGGCTTCGCTCGTCTCGTCCGCGTAGAGGAACACCTCACCGTTGACGTTACGCGCTGCGCGCCCGATGGTCTGGATGAGGGAGCGTTCACTGCGCAAGAAGCCGGCCTTGTCCGCGTCGAGGATGGCGACGAGGCTGACCTCCGGCAGGTCGAGTCCCTCACGCAGGAGGTTGATGCCCACCAGCACGTCGAAGTGCCCAAGGCGCAGGTCGCGGATGATGACCTGGCGCTCGACCGCGTCGATGTCGGAGTGCATGTACCTCACCCTGATGCCCTTCGTCGCGAGGTACTCGGTGAGGTCCTCGGCCATGCGCTTCGTTAGCGTCGTGACGAGCACGCGCTCGCCGCGCTCGGCGCGCGCCCTGGCAGCGAAGAGCAGGTCGTCGATCTGGCCCTTGCTCGGTTTGATCGAGATCTCTGGGTCGACGAGGCCGGTCGGGCGGATGACCTGCTCGGCGACCAAGTCGGACATGCCGAGCTCGCGCTCTGTGGGCGTTGCGCTGACGAACACGGCCTGACCGACCTTGGTGAGGAACTCCTCCTCGGTAAGGGGGCGGTTGTCGAGCGCGGCAGGCAGCCTGAAGCCGTAATCGACCAAGGTCTGCTTGCGCGCGCGGTCGCCGTTGAACATGCCGCGCACCTGCGGGAGCATGACGTGCGACTCGTCGAGGAAAGTGATGTAGTCGTCCGGGAAGTAGTCGAGGAGCGTGCCTGGCGTGCTGCCTGGAGCGCGGCGCTCCAGGTAGCGGGAGTAGTTCTCGATGCCGGAGCAGTAGCCGAGCGTGCGCAGCATCTCGAGGTCGTACGCCGTGCGCTCCTTCAGGCGCTGCTTCTCGAGCAGCTTGCCGGTCGCGTCGAAGTACGCCAGGCGCGTAGCGAGGTCGTGTTCTATCTCCTCGACCGCTGGGGCGAGCTTGTCGTATGGCGTCACGTAGTGCTTGGCGGGGAAGACCATGGCGCTCTCGAGCTCGGCCACTTCCTCGCCCGTTACCGGGTCGATCATCGTGAGGCGATCGACCTCGTCACCCCACAGCTCGATGCGCAGCGGACGCTCTTCATACGCCGCCCACACCTCGACGACGTCGCCGCGCGCCCGGAACCTACCGGCAGCCAACTCGACGTCGTTGCGCTCGTACTGCTGCCTGACGAGGGTGGCGAGGATCTCGTCGCGCGGGAGGGGCTTGCCGACTTGCAGCATGAGGTGAAGCTTCTCGTACTCCTCAGGCGAGCCCAAACCGTAGATGGCAGAAACCGACGCCACCACGATCACGTCGCGGCGCGTTAGGAGCGAGCGCGTCGTCGAGTGCCGCAAGCGCTCGAGTTCCATGTTGATGTTCGCGTCCTTCTCGATGAACAGGTCGCGAGAAGGCACGTACGCTTCCGGTTGATAGTAGTCGTAGTAGGAGATGAAGAACTCGACGGCGGCGTCCGGGAAGTAGTCGCGGAACTCGGCCGCGAGCTGCGCCGTCAATACCTTGTTGGGCGCTAGGATCAGCGCTGGGCGCTGCACCGCCTCGATGACTTTCGCCATCGTGTAGGTCTTGCCTGTCCCCGTCGCGCCAAGCAAGGTCTGGAAGCGCAGGCCGTCTTGCAGGCCGCCTACCAAGCCGGAGATGGCCTCAGGTTGGTCGCCTTTAGGCGTGTACGGCGCTTTCACGATCAGGGACATGACCTGCCATTGTACTTCGCGGTTGGCTAACCGCGGCCCCCGGCGCTACCGGTGACCAGGTTGGCGGTGGTATCGCGCTTGAACTGCAACTCGTAGAGGTCGGCGTAAGCGCCTCTCGCCTCGAGCAACTCGTCGTGAGTGCCGCTCTCGATGATGCGGCCGTCAGCAAGCACCACGATGCGGTCCGCGCGCCGCACCGTCGCGAGGCGGTGAGCGATGACGAAGGTGGTGCGCCCGCGCATGAGGACCTCGAGTGCGGCCTGCACCAGCGACTCAGATTCGCTGTCGAGGGAGCTCGTTGCCTCGTCGAGGATGAGGATCTTCGGGTCTTTGAGGAGAGCGCGGGCTATGGCGAGGCGCTGACGTTGCCCGCCGGAGAGCATGACGCCGCGCTCCCCGACTTGGGTGGCATAACCCTGCGGCAGTGCGGCGATGAAGCCGTCGGCGTTCGCGGCGACGCTCGCCGCTTTGACGGCGGCGTCGGTGGCACCCGGCCGCCCATAGCGCACGTTCTCCATGACCGAGCCTGAGAAGAGCTGAGTCTCCTGCGGCACTAACCCGATGAGCCCCCGCAGGTCCGCCGTTGCGAGGTCACGCACGTCCACGCCGTCGAGGGTGACGCGCCCCGAGGTGACGTCGTAGAAGCGCGAAACCAGGCTCACGAGGGTGCTCTTGCCTGCACCGCTGTGACCGACGAGCGCGACGACCTCGCCTGGCCGGGCGGTTAGGCTGACGCCGCGCAGCACGGCGTCGCCTCCGCGGCCGTAGCCGAACGTGACGTCCTCGAGCCGCACCTCGCCGCGCACGTTAGTGAGGCGCACCGGCTCCTGCGCCTCGGGCAGGTCGCTCGCCTCGTCCAACAGCTCGAAGATGCGCTTCGAGGCGCCAATCGCCTGTTGCAACTGCGCCCATAAGTCGGTGAACGTCCCGATGCTCCCAGCCACGAACACGGTGATGAGGAGGAAAGCGACGAGGTCGCCACTCTGTAACGCCCCAGCCACCGCCAGCCGACCGCCGTACCAGAGTACGAGCGCGAGGCCTAGCGACATGCCGAGGATGACGGCTGGAATGAAGTACGCGCGCAGCTTGACCCTCACCAGGGCGCTCTGGAACGACCGCTCGATCGCCGCGCCGTAACGCTCCGCCTCCCAGCCCTCTGCCGTGAACGACTTGACGACGCGGATGGACGTTATGGCCTCGTCCGCCGTGGCGTTGGCGGACGCGAGGTCGTCCTGGAAGGCGGTGCTGGAACGGCGCAACCCGCGGCTGAAGAACGCGGCCGCCACCACCAACGCGGGAATGACGGCGAGCATGAGCAGCGTAAGCCGCCACTCGAGCACGAGCAGGACCGCCATCCCGCCGAGCAGCGTCACGCCTTGGTTGACGAACTGCGCGAGCTGCAGCGAGACGGCGCCCTGCAAGGTGGCGATGTCGGCCGTCAAGCGCGACGTGATCTCGCCGGTCTTGCGGTCCTCGAAGAAGCGCACTGACAAGTTGATGAGGTGGTCGAACACGCGCTTGCGCATGTCGGCGACTACCGCCTCGCCCATGCGGCCGAGGAGGAACATGCGCAGGTAGTTGAAGAACGCCTGCAGGAGCATGAGCCCGAGCAGTATGAGCGCAACGCGGTTGAGTTGAGCCGCGGCGCTGTTGACCGCTGCGCCGGGCGCGAAGGCCGAGTTGAGCAGGTCGCGGATGAGGAGCGGGAAGAGGAGCGCTAGCCCGCCGGAGATCGCGACAGCCGCAACGCCGCCGATGAGTGACGCCCGGTGAGGCCTCAAGAAGGAGAACGCCCGCCGCAACTGCGCCCAGTCACTGCTAGTTATGCGCGAGTCTTGGCGCGTCTCGTGAACGCCGCCGCGCCGAGAGAACATGCCCAAGGGTACACTGACGTCAGCATCCCTCAGTAGTACGTGCCGCGGCGCTTGCCTCGCGGGAGGAGTTGACACCTATCGAAGCGGACGCGCCACTCTGGACCCCCTCTGCGAGCAGCGTGCAGGCTAGCGCCATGACCAGCTTCAGGTTGGCGGCCGAACGCGCCAGTGGTGAGCCGCTACCCGACTACTGGGCCCTTCACGCTTGGAGCGTTGAGCAACCAGAAGCCTTCTGGAACCTGCTCGCCACCGAACTACGACTGCCGTTCAATGTGCGCGGGGTGCGCGCTTTATCTCCCGAGCCGATGCCGTACACGCGCTGGTTCGCGGGCAGCACCCTCAATTACGCCCACGCGCTGCTCTACCCGCCCGGCGTTAGCGCGGACGCCACCGCCCTCATCGCAGTCGTTGAGGACGGTAGCGAGCGGCGGCTGTCGTGGGCGCAACTAAGGGACGAGACGGCGGCCGCGCGGGCAGCGTTGGTGGCCGCTGGAGTAGGGGAGGGCGACGCCGTGGCCGCCTTCGCCGCCAACCTGCCTGAGGTGGTCGTTGGGCTGCTAGCCAGCGCCTCGCTTGGGGCCCTGTTCACGTCCTGCTCCCCAGACTTCGGCGCGGAGGCCGCCAGTGCGCGTTTCGCTCAAGTGCAACCGAAGGTGCTGCTCGCCACTGGCGGCTACCGCTACGCTGGCAAACCGCATGACACCAGCGCCACCGTCGCTGCCCTGCGCCAGCGCTTGCCTGCCGGTTTACAGGTTGTCGAACTCCCTTACCCAGGTGAGGAGGCCCGCCTGCCCGCTGCACAGACGTGGGACGAGTGGCTGAGACCGCACGCTGGCGCGCCGCTAACGTTCGCGGAACTGCCGTTCGACCAGCCCCTCTACGCGTTGTATAGCTCAGGCACGACCGGCGTGCCGAAGGCCATGGTGCATAGGGCAGGCGGTGCGCTCCTCACGCACCGCAAGGAGCACGCGCTTCACTCCGGCATAGTGCCAGGCAACGTCGTTTACTACTTCACGACGACGGGCTGGATGATGTGGAACTGGCTCGTCTCCGTGCTGGCGAGCGGCGCAACGGCCGTGCTCTACGACGGCGCGCCGACGTGGCCAGACGCCCTGGCAACGTGGCGACTAGCCGAACACCTCGGCGTCACCTTCTACGGCACGAGCGCGCGTTTCCTCCAAGAACTGGAGCAGAGGGGCCTGCGGCCGGGCGCGACTTGCGACCTGAGCGCGTTACGCACGATCGCCTCGACAGGCTCGCCGCTGTCGCCTCACAGCTTCGAGTACGTCTATCGCGACGTCAAGAGCGACGTGCATCTGGCGTCGATCTCGGGTGGGACCGACATCGTTAGTTGCTTCATGCTCGGGGTGCCGACCCTCCCCGTGTATGCAGGCGAGATCCAGGCGCCGGGCCTCGGCGTCGACTTGCGCGTCGTCGACGGCCACGGGTCGGCCGTAACTGGGCAACCGGGAGAGCTAGTGTGCGCTAAGGCGTTGCCTTCCATGCCATTACGTTTCCTCGGCGACCCCGACTTCGCGCGCTACGAGGCCGCGTACTTCGGAACCTACCCAGGCTGGTGGCGGCACGGCGACCTCGTCGAGCGCACCGCGCACGGCGGCATCGTCGTTTACGGGCGCTCGGACGCCACCCTCAACCCGGGCGGCGTGCGGATCGGAACGGCCGAGATCTATCGCCCATTGGAAGAACTACCAGAGGTGGTCGAAGCGGTTGCGGTGGCGCGGCGCGCAGCTGACGACCAGGAGGTGTGGCTCCTCGTTACCCTCAGGCCGGGCGCCGTCCTCGACGATGCCCTCGTCGACCTCATCAAACGCACCATCCGTGGCGCCACGTCGCCGCGTCACGTGCCGAAGCAAGTCATTTCCGTGCCGCAACTGCCGCGCACGCGGTCTGGCAAGGCCATGGAGCTGGCCGTCACTCAACTGGTCAACGGCATGCCAGTCCCGAACCGCGAAGTGATAGCCAACCCGGAAGCGCTCGACGCCATCGCGGCCCGCCTGCGTGAGCTGGGCCTCCTCGACTGACTAGCCTCACCCTTTCACCGCGCCGGCCGTTAGGCCAGCCACGATGCGCTGTTGGAAGATGAGCACGAGCGCAACGAGGGGGATGGTGACGATGACCGCCGCCGCCATGATCTCACCGAACGGTTCCTGGCGCGCAATCTCCCCCGTGAAGAGCGCGATGGCAACCGGTACGGTGCGCGCGGGCGGGTCGATCACGGTGAACGTAAGCGCGAAGAGGTACTCGTTCCACGCCTGGATGAACGCCAGCAAGCCAGTCGTCACTAGCGCGGGTGCGGTCAAGGGCAGCAGCACGTACCGGAACGCCTGAATGAGGGTGGCCCCGTCGACTTGCGCGGCCTGCAGCAGCGAGTCCGGTAGCCCGCGGAAGAACGAGGTTAGTACCCACACCGTGAACGGCAACGTGAACAGCATGTAGGAGAGGATCATGCTTGGCACTGCAGGCATCCCGAGGAGCCTGATGACGGCGTACAGCCCGGCCAGCACGGCGATCTGCGGGAACATGGTCATGGCGAGGATGACGTAGAGCGACGCGCTACGGCCAGCGAAGCGCATCTTGCCGAGCGCGTAACCGGCGAACGACCCGACGATGAGGGAGAGCAGCGTCACGCTAGACGCGACCAAGGTGGAGACGCCGAGCGCCCGCACGAAGCGGTCGTTGCCAAGCACGGCCTTGAAGTTAGTCAGCACGGGGTTGTCTGGCCACAGCGTGGCGGGCGTCTTGATGAGCTCGGCTTGCGTCTTCAGCGCCGAGATGAACGCCCAGTAGAACGGGAACAGGAGATAGACGAGCAGCACCAAGATGAGGAGCCAGAAGAACACGCGTCCAGTGGCGTGCCGTAACGCTCGGCGGCGCTTGTACCTAGCGGCAGGCGTCATTGGGTGTCGACTTTCATGGAGCGAACGTAGAGGAGCGCGAAGACGAAGATGATCACGAAGATGGTCACGGAAGCTGCGGAGGATAACCCCATGTCGCGCCGGCTGATGAGCATGTCTTGCGCGAAGCTCGCCATCGAGTAGCGCTGGTTGCCGAGCACGACCTGGAAGATGTCGAACACGCGCAGGGAGTCGAGAGTGCGGAAGATCAGCGCCACTGCGAGCGTCGGCGTCAGTAGCGGCAACGTGATGCGGAAGAAGCGCTTGAGCGGACCGGCGCCGTCCACCTTGGCGGCCTCCGTGAACTCTGCCGGGATGGTGGCGAGCCCGGCGAGGAGGAGCAGCGCCATGAAGGGCGTGGTCTTCCACACGTCCATCATGATCATGCTCGGCAACTGCAGCGCTGGGTTGCCGAAGAAGTCGGTGCGACCGTCACTAAGTCCGAGGTAGGAGCCGACGGTGTTGAACAGCCCGGCGCGCGTTGGCTGCAGCATCCACTCCCAGATGCGCGCTGACACCACGGTGATGACAGCCCACGGCACGAGCATCGCCGCGCGCATGGCGCCGCGGCCACGGAACCGACTAGCGAGCGTCAGGGCGATGATCATGCCGAGAACGGTTTCGAAGGCGACGGCGACTACGGTGAACACCACGGTGTCCCACACGGACCTTACGAAGTCGGCCGAGATGGCGCCCAGCACGTAGCGCTTGCCGAACAGCGAGAACTGGAACACCTGACGGTAACGAGTCGGTGAGCGCGGCAAGATGCTTACGGCGGACACGTACTGCACCTTGCCGCTCAGCACTACGGGCTGGCCCGCTTCGTCTAGCTGAGCTGGCAACTCGCGGATCGTGAAGGCCAGCAGGGTGCGGTAGTTCTCTAGTCCGATGAAGCTCGTCGGCTGCGAGCTGGCGAACTTGGCGTTCGTGAGGCTCGAGTAGACGACCTGCGCGAACGGGTACGCCGCGATGACCGCCAGGACTATGAACGTCGGTAACAGCAGGAAGTAGGCCGTGCGCCTTTCCTGGCGCAACAACTGCGAGATGCGGCGCTTAGCCGGGCGCTCACGTGCGTCGTCATCGCCCCCCGTGGCATGGGGCCCGCTGGCGGGCCGCCTTGCCGACGCCTCGTTGGCGTCGCTCATCTGTCCTCCGTTCCGTCAGCGCTTGGCGCTGCCGTGCCCCCATGCGCAAGTGCTGGCTGCGGTTGCGCATGGTTGACGCTCAAGGGCGGGGCCAGCACGGGAGGTAGCCCGCGCCGGCCCCACTGGTTAGGCCAGGTGACCAGGTTGCTTACGGTTGACCGGAAGGGAAGCCGGTGACGTCTTCGATGTCGGCTTCGGCCTCGGCTACGGCGTCAGCCGCGGTCGCTTGCCCCGTGAGGACACTGTGCACGGCCGTGTAGAACGCGCGTGAGACGGCGGCGTAGTTAGGCGCGGTAGCGGTCGACGGCCGCGCCACGGCGTTCGTGAACACGTCGTACAACGAACCGAAGAACGGCACGGCCGCGAGGACGTCTGGGTCCTGGTAGAGCGCCATGATGGTCGGGTTGAGTGAGCCGTCGATGGCCCTGATCTTCTGCTCGTCGTACGAGGCGAGGTAGAGGGCGACGTCCGCCGCCGCAGCCGGGTCCTTGCTGTACTTGGATACCGCGAGTTGCCAACCGCCGAGCGTGGCCGCTGGCTTGCCGTCCGGGCCAGCCGGCAGTGGGCTGACGTCGAAGTTGCCCGCGATCACGCTGTCTTTAGCGTTGCCGAGGCTGTAGGCGTACGGCCAGTTGCGCATGAAGGCGGCGTTACCTGCCTGCCACATGTTGCGCGCTTCTTCCTCACCGAAGCTGGTTACGCCGTTCGGAGAGATGGTGCCAACCCAGCCGGCCGCCGTGCTGATCGCGGCGATGGCGTTGGGGTTGTTGATGGTGACGACGCCTTCTGGACTGACGATGGTGCCGCCATTGAACGAGGCGACCCACTCGAGTGCGTCACAGGTGAGGCCTTCGTAGCTGTTGCCTTGCCAGACGAACCCCCAGAAGTCCGGATTGCCGCCACTGCGCTCGCCGTCCTGGATGGTCTGCGCCATGCTCGTCAGCTCCGCCCAAGTAGTTGGCGGTCCGGAGAAGCCGTACTTGGTGAGCAGGTCGGTGCGGTAGTAGAGGAGTCCGGCGTCCGTGAACCACGGAATGCCGATGAGGTGCCCGTCGACGGTGTTGTTCTGGATGATCGCGGGGAAGTGCTGGTCAGCTACCTCCCGAGCGCCGTAGTCGTAGAGGTCGACGAAGTGCTCAGCCAAGTCGCCTGGCCAGATCACGTCGATCTGGAAGACGTCGACGTCCGATGACTTCGCCTCGAACATCTGCAGGTAGAGCGCTAGCCGGTTGTCCGTCAGGTCCGGCGTCTCGAGGACGTTCACCGTGACGTCGGGGTGCAGCGCCATGTAGCGGGCGGCGGCTGCGCGAGTCAGTTCAAGCTCCTGGCCAACTGCGCCAGCAGCGACGGTGACTATGGTCTGGGCGAGTGCTACTCCCCCAGCCACGAGCAGTGCTATCAGCAGGATGAAGATCTTCCTCACGACTGTCACCTCTCCGATCTCTGCGGCGAACCTGTCGTCAGGGGACGGGTTCGCGCGCATGGACGCGACGATCCCGGCACGGGTTCCGGGCCGTTGGCTCCGCGGATGACCGGAGCCAACCGGACACGCCAGCGCGGCGCGCCACTCGAACTAACGTCGCGTTTACGCCCGGAGTGTATCGACAGGCGAGAGGGTGGGGCGCGCGTTCGTCACAGTCAAGTAGCAGGTTGGGGGTTATCTCAGGCGATCTTGCTCTTGCCAACGAGGCTGGTGACTTGTTGCTGCAACTCGAGTTCGTGGAACGGCTTGATGAGCCACTCCGCGCGTGGGAGCGGCCTGAAGAGCGTTCCGCGTGGTGCCTTGTCGACGAGGACGAGCACGGGAAGGTGGCCCTGCGCTGCGCTCTTGCGCAACTCGCGGACGAACTCCCACGCCTCGTTGGTGACGTCGTCAACGACGAGGGCTCTGGGGTGGTGCTCGTTGATGCCGCTGAACACGTCGGCGATGGACTCGACGTGCGCGGAGCGCAAGCCGCTGCGCTGCAGCGCGAGTTTGATGAGGCGGTTGAGGGCCGCGCTGCTCGAGACGACGAGCACGATCGGTTCGTCCGCCTGGTAAGGCGAGCGCTCAACCACTCCTAGCTTCTCCAACTCGCCGAGGATGGCTAGGACGCGGCTTTCCGGTAAGTCAAGCTCGGCGGTGATGGTCCGCGCTGAACGCCTGCCGTCGACTTGGCCGAGGACCTCCCAGCCGCCGGTCGGCAACTCTACGTGAGTCGGGTCGCCAGCGCGCTTGAAGATCGCAGCGGGAGGCGCAGCGTGCTGCTTGAACTCCTCAAGGCCATGCACGACCCGCATGAGTAGCATGGCGGCGTCGATGCCGTTGCTGACTGGCGCCTGCGAGGCGTTAGCTTCCGCTTCGCCGAACTCGAAGGCGCCGTCCGACCAACTGAGCAACTCCGCGATGACGTCGTAGGCCTGCGCTTCGATGGCGATGGCGAGGTCCTCGTCGGTGAGGATGCCGCGGTCGACGGCGATGCGGCCGAGGAGCGTGCCTGGGCTCTCTTGCCGCTGGGTCATGAGGATCTCTTGCACCTCGAGGGCGCTAAGCAGGTCGAGGCGGACTAGCATCTCTCCCAAGTGAGCGCCGGTGTTGAGGTGGGCGTACGCCACGCGCCCGACGCTGAAGTACACGCGCGCCCGCGCGCCTCCACGTTCAACGGTGAGGATCCCGGACTTCTGGCTCATCGCCACGAGTTGGAACACGTCACCGAGGGGGAAAGTCTTGAGGCTCCCCGAGATCACGCGGCGCTCACCGTTGGCCCTCGGGTTCCTGCACGAAGAGTGGCGCCTCGCTCGCGGCCGCCTGCGGCACGGGGAGTCCGAGGTGCTGATAGGTGGCCGGGGTCGCCATGCGGCCGCGTTGCGTGCGCATGAGCAGGCCACGCTGGATGAGGAACGGCTCGTACACTTCTTCCAAGGTGGCGCGGTCCTCAGAGACGGCGGTCGCCAACGTGTCGAGGCCGACAGGGCCGCCCGCGAAGCGCTCGACTAGCGCGCTGAGAATGGCGCGGTCGCGCCTATCGAGCCCGGCGTCGTCTATGTCGAGAGCCGCTAGTGCATGCCTCGCGCGGGCGATGTCGATGGTCTCGTCGCCAGCCACCTGAGCGTAATCGCGCACGCGCCGCAGGAGGCGCTTGGCGATGCGCATGGTGCCGCGCGAGCGCCGCCCGATCTCGAGCGCCGCCTCGTCGCTAAGGTGATAACCGAGTTCGTTGGCGTCACGTCTTACCGAAGTCGCGAGGTCGTCGTCCGAGTAGAAATCGAGGTGCTCGATGATGCCGAAACGGCTCCTGAGCGGACCGGTGATCAGCCCTGGCCGAGTGGTCGCGCCGATGAGGGTGAAGTGCGGCAGTTCGAGCCGCAGCGAGCGCGCGGCGGGACCCTGGCCCAAGATGATGTCGATCTTGAACTCTTCCATGGCGGGGTAGAGGTGCTCTTCCGCCACGCGTCCTAGGCGGTGGATCTCGTCGATGAAGAGCACGTCGCCTGGTTCGAGGGAGTTCGTGAGGATGGCGGCGAGGTCGCCCGGCTTCTCGATGGCTGGTCCGGAGGTCACGCGGATGCCGACGCCTAGCTCCGCCGCGATGATGTGAGCCAAGGTCGTCTTGCCAAGGCCAGGTGGGCCGTAGAGCAGCACGTGATCTAGGGCCTCACGCCTGTCGCGGGCGGCCTCGAGATAGACCTCGAGCTTGCGCTTCAGGCGCGCCTGGCCGACGTAGGCGGCCAATGACGCCGGCCTGAGACGTACTTCGTCCACGTCCCGTACCGTACCACGTGGCCCGCTTCGGCCCTGAAGCCCACGGAGTACTGTGTTCGCGTCGTGCGCGGGCCAGGCGAGGCAGCTGCGCAGCTCGCACACTGCAGCAGGTACACCGACCGTTGGTGACTAGGCGGTAGGCGGCGGCGCACTGCGGTAAGGTGTTCCGGCCACGAAGCGGGTGCTTGGTTGCGGCGCCCATACGGCGCGCTAGCGGGAGGCTAGAAGATGCAGACTCACCGAGTTCGCGTAGGAGACCAGGAGCGCGAGCTGCAGGTCGTGAACATCGGGGCGGTTTCGGTTGCGCTCCTCAACTTGCTTGGCGACACGAGCCTGACGGAGGCCGCGGCGGAGGAGTTGGTCAAGCGCCTCCCTCACGGTGTTCAGACCCTCGTCACGCCCGAAGTCAAGGCGGTGCCGCTCGCGCACGCCATGAGCGTAAGGAGCGGGCTGCCTTACGTGGTGGCGCGCAAGACAGAGAAGCCATACATGGTCGGCGCCATCACGAAGACCGTGGTCTCGATCACGACAGGCAAGCCGCAACTCCTGGTGATCGACGGCGCCGACGTCGCTAAGTTGCGCGGCAAGAGCGTCGCCATCGTCGATGACGTGGTCTCGACGGGAGGCACCCTCACGAGCCTCATCGACATCCTCACAGAGGTCGGCGCGACCGTCGTGGCCACCATGGTGGTGTTCACGGAGGGCGACGAGCGTGACGACGTCATCGCGCTCGGCCACCTGCCGCTTTACCCGTCTGAGATAGGCGCGCACGACTGACGCAGGTGTCGCCGCGGCGTAACGTTCGGCTAGGCGAGTAGTGGAGTGAGGGGAGATGGCCGTCGACGCCAAGGAACAGATCAAAGACCGGCTCAACATCGCCGACGTCATCGGCGAGGTCGTTGCCCTCAAGCCTGCTGGCAGGGGCCAACTGAAGGGCCTCTGCCCATTCCACGGCGAGAAGACCCCAAGCTTCCACGTCCACGCTGACAGGGGTTTCTTCTACTGCTTCGGTTGCCATGCGAAGGGCGACGTCTTCGACTTCGTCATGCGCACGCAGTCGCTGAGTTTCCCGGACGCCATGCGCCTTCTCGGCGCGCGGGCCGGTGTGGAGGTCACGCTCGGGTCGGCCAACGAGCCGCACAGGCGCGACTTGTATGACGTGAACCAACTAGCCCTCGACTACTTCCGGTCGCACCTCAGCGGCGCGCCCCTCGATTACTTGACGGGCCGCGCCTTGACGGCGGACACCATCGCCGCCTTCGAGTTGGGTTACGCCCCGAGCGGTTGGGACGGGCTCTTACAGCACGCGCTGACCAAAGGGGTGCGCGAGGACGACCTCGTTACCCTCGGGCTCGTCGTCGAGAACGAACGCGGTAGGCGCTACGACAGGTTCAGGGACCGCATCATGTTCCCCATCCGCGACGGCCTCTCGCGCTTGGTGGGGTTCGCCGGGCGCGTCATGGACGGTTCGCTGCCCAAGTACGTCAACAGTCCGGAGTCCGAGCTATTCAAGAAGGGCGAGCTGCTCTACGCCCTAGACAAGGCCCGCGCAGACATCAGGCGCACGGGTGAGGTGGTGGTGGTCGAGGGCTACATGGACGTCATCGCCCTCCATCAAGTGGGCGTGCGCAACGCTGTCGCCGCCCTCGGCGCCACTCTCACGTCCGAGCAGGGCGATGCCCTCACGCGCCTCGACGCCCACTCGGTCAAGCTCGCGTTCGATGCGGACGAGGCCGGGCAACGCGCCGTGCTCGCCGGCCTCGACCAGGCGGTCGGCCGCACCTTCGTCGTTAGCGCGGTCAGCGTGCCGTTCGGCAAGGACCCAGCTGAGGCCGTGCTAGGCGGACACTTGGATGAGTTCCGGCAAGCGCTGGCACGGGGCGTCAGCGAGGTCGAGTTCCGCTTCAACCGCGTGCTCGAGCGGCACGACAAGTCGACGGTCGAGGGCCAGCGCGCCGTGCTCGAGGAACTGCAGGGCGTATTGCGCCCGCGCGCCGTCTTCGACCCGGTGGCGAGCGAGATGCGGCGCCTCGTCGTCGAGCACCTCGGCATCGACGTGGCAAGGCTAGATGACTGGCTGGCTAGCAAAGCGCGGCGGGCGCCAACGCCGACGGAGATGCGCGGCTTGCAGCGCCAACGCACGGAGCTTGGGCAGGCGCGGCGCCTCGAGTTCGAGGTCGTCGCGCTGCTCCTCATGGAACCGCGTGCGTTGCGCGAGCGGCTCGAGCAAGTCGTGGCGGGCCTGCCGGACGGCGCCGAGGACTCAGCACTGCGAGAGTTCGAACGCTACTGCCTGCAGGCTAACTACGACACTACCGCCGTACTAGCGGTTTACCAACAACACGAGGAGGGTGCGTTAGTGCTCGAGCGCTTGCTGCGCGCTGATGCAGAGGAGGAGGGCCGCATCGACGTCGAGGACCAGTTGATGAAGAGCATGTCGCGGTTACGCGAGGTGAGCCTCGAGGAGCAGAAGGAGCAGGGGAGGGCGCGCCTGTTGGCGCGGCGCGCAGAGTTGGCTCGCGACCTTGCGGACAAGGGCGAGGACGACGAGGGCCTCACGGACCTGTATGGCGAACTGCAAGAGATCCAGGGCGTGCTGGCGGCGCGTGACGCCGAGCGTAGGCTGAGGGTCCCGCAGTCGTTCACGAAGCAACGTAAACGGCGCGGTTGAGGGGCCGTTCTTGAGGGTATCGTGAGGCGATCTCGTGGTGTCGAGTTGCGGGAGCTCACTCTGCGAGGCGTTGTGCGCTGTTACCTGGTCGGGACGAATGTCCTTGATTGACACCCCCAGATTGCCTTGGTATGTTTGGGCGGAAACGCGTCAGGGGCGCTATTTTGCCGCACAACCGCGTTCTGAAGTAGCAGGTAATTGAAACGAACGATCCCGACGACATCAGGCCCCAACGAAGGTCCCGGTGTTGACGTGTGTGACGGAAGGAGGGCCGCTTGGAAGCTCAAGGAGAACGACTGCTCCAAGACCTAGTCACCCAGGAGAAGAACCTGGTGCGCAAGGTCGAGGAAGCCAAGGCTAAAGCGAAAGCCGAACTCGATCAGGCTACGGCGGACGCCGCTAAGCTCGTCGAGGAGGCCAAAGCGCGTGCCGAGGCTGCCGCTAAGCGCGACATAGCCGCCGCCGCCAAGGAGGCGGAGGACGCCCGCGAAGCCATCGTGCGTAGCGCCCGCGAGGGCGCAGAACTATTGCGCGATAAGGCAAGGAACAACAGTGAGCGCGCCGTGGCTGCGGTCCTGGAGAAGGTCCTGCCATGATCGCCACGATGGACCAGGTGGTGGTGGTCGGTCGGCGCAGCCGCGCCAAGGAAGTACTGACCAGCCTCCAGAACCTGGGCGTCGTCCAGGTAGATGCGCTCGATCCGGACGGTTCGCAAGACGCTGTCAAGCGACTGAAGCTCGCCGGCGCCGACCTCGAGGCGAAGGAGAGCTGGGATCGCCTGGTGGCGCGCTCGCGCTCGTTGCTCGCCGAACTCGGTGTTGACGCGGACGCGCAGGCGCGCGTCGAGGTCGGCGCCGACCCGGTCGCCATCGAGCGTGACCTCGGCCAAGTAGCCGAGCAAGTCGAACGCCTCGTCGCGGAACGCGGTGAGCTGACGGACGAGCTCGAACTCATCAAGACCTACCAGCCGCTCCTACGCGACCTCGCCCCCCTCCAGGGTCCCCTCGATGACGCCAAGTACCTGCGGGGCGTGGCGTTCTTCATCGAAGACGGCGGCCTCGAGAAGATCGCTCCGAAGGTCACCGACGAGCTGGGGGGCGCCGTCGAGTTCGTCAGCCGGCCGTTCCGCAACGGACGCCTCGTCGTCGCCGTCACGTTGGCTGGCCGCGCTGCCGACCTGCGCAGCGCGCTCGGCAAGGCGGGCGTATCCGAGATCGTGCTGCCTGACAGTTACGCTCACCAGGGCGTTGCCAAGGCCGCGCACATGATGGAGGAGCGCGCTCGGGTCCTACCTCAGCGCCTCGACGCCATCAAGGCCGACCTTGCCAAGGTCGCCGGGCAGCAAGGCGCGCGCCTCGCCTCCCTCGACCGCGTTGCTCGCAACCACCAGGAGCGCTACGCGCGCTATCAGGACCTCGCCGAGGGCCGCTACGGTTTCGCCATGCAGGGCTGGGTGCCAACGAGCGACAAGGACAACGTCGTTGCCTCGCTCACCAAGCAGTTCGGCCCAGACATCGTGCTGAGCACGCGCGCGGCCGACGCCCACCACGACAAGGGCGTGCCTGTCAAGTTCGAGAACCCCGCGTGGGTGCGGCCGTTCACCGGTCTGCTCGCGCTCTTCGCGCCGCCCAAGTACGGCAGTTTCGACCCGTCGTGGACCCTCGCCGTGTTCTTCCCACTCTTCTTCGGGTTGGTCGTCGGCGACATGGGCTATGGCCTGCTGTTCGCCGGCATCGCCACCCTCTTGCGCAAGCGCGGGGCGGCGGGCAAGAAGCTCGACCTCGGGCCGCTGAACATCGTCGTGCCAGCGGCGGCGCTCAAGCCCATCAGCACCGTCATCTACTGGTGCGCCGCCTGGGCCTTCGTGTGGGGCTTCTTGTTCGGTGAGTTCTTCGGCAACGTCCTCGAGCGCTTCCCGGCAGGGCGCCCGGTGTTCTACACCACCCTGCACCATGAAGCCGGGTATGGCCTCATCAACATCCCGCTCTTCCGCGTCGAGGTGTTCACGCCCCTGCTGCTCCTTAGCATCGGCTTCGGCGTGCTGCAGGTGATCGGCGGCTGGCTGATCCGGGTCATCTTCGGCTTGAGGCACCACGACATGCGACACGTCTACGAAGGCATCGGCATGGCTTCAGGCTTGGCCGCCATCGTGCTGTTCGCCTGGGCGTTCCTCAACAGCTCGCTTACCCCGCTGGTCACGGGCCTCGTCGCGGTTGGGTTCCTCGTGTTCCTGGTTTGCACGGTCCTCGCCAAGATGCCGCTCATGCTCGTCGAGCTGATCTCGAACTCTGGCAACATCCTCAGTTACCTTCGACTTTTCGCGGTGGGCCTCTCCGCCGCACTGGTGGCTAACCTGTCCACCAACCTGGGCTTCGCGATCGCAGGCACCCTGCCGGTGATCGGCCCCATCCTCGGCATCGCCGTGGGTCTGGCCGTCCACCTGACCGCGATAACCCTTACGATCATTGGACATACGCTGCAGCCTTTGCGTTTGCAGTATGTCGAGTTCTTCACCAAGTTCGGCTTCTACGATGAAAGCGGCCGACCGTACAGACCGTTCAAGCTCCTAGGAGGAAAGTAATGAGTAAAGCAGTTCGCGTTCTCTCGGCAGTCTCCCTGTTCGCCCTCGTCGGTGCGGTGGCCTTCGCCCAGTCCGCTGGCGGCCCTGGCATCGGTGCCGGTCTTATCGCCCTCGGCGCTGGTCTAGCCATCGGCCTCTCCGCCATCGCCGTGGCCATCGCCCAGGCCGCCATCGGTAGCGCAGGCGCCGGCCTCCTCGCGGAGCGCCCTGAGGCCTTCGGTCAGGTCCTGATCTACCTCGTCATTCCAGAGACGCTCATCATCTTCGGCTTCGTCATCGCGTTCTTCCTGAACAACCAGATCGGCGGATAAGCGTGGCTGATCTTTCGGCTCTGCTCGAGAAAGAGGCGAGCACCGAGATCGAGACCATCCTCTCCGAGGCGCGGAAACGCGCCTCGGAGATCGTCGCAAACGCCAAGGCCGAGGCTAAGGCCTTAGAGGCGAGCCGTGCCCGCGCCGTCAAGGGCATGGGCGAGGCAACGCTGGTACGCGCCAAGTCGGCAGCGCAACTTGAAGCGTCGTCACTGCGGCTTAACGCCCAGCACGACGGCGTCCAAGGCGTCTTCGACAACGCCCGCGCTAAGCTCGACCAGCTCGCAAGCGACCCGATAGGTTACGTTCCCGTGTTCACCAAACTGCTATCCGAGGCCGTCGCAGGCGCGGGCAGCCAGGCGCCCCTCGCCGTCGTCGTGGCGCCGCAGGACCGCGCCGTGGCGGAAGACGCCGTCAAGTCCTCTGGCCTAAACGTCCCGGTCGAAACGGCAGACGACGTTAAGGGTGGAGTGCGCATCCGCACCGCCAACCGCAGCGTCATCGAGAACACCCTCTACGGTCGGCTCGACGCGCTGCGTAACGAGCTTGCCTCGGAGGTCTCGACGGCGCTGTTCGGCGCCAAGGCAGGTTGAGGCGTCATGTCCAGTGATTACGGCTACATCAACGCGCGCGTGCGCGGGATGAAGGCGAAGCTCCTGGGCTCCTCCTTCTACCAGGCGGCGCTCGACGCGACCGACTTCCGCGCCTTCACCGCCAGCCTCGCGCAGACGCCCTACATGCGTGAGCTGGAGGAAGCGCAGGCCCGCGGCTCCGGCCTCGGTGCCGTCGACCAGGCCGTCGCGCGCAACGTGTACCACACGGCGCACGGCCTCTTGACGTTCGCTGACGGTCGCCCGCGCGAACTCATCGGCATGCTGCTCATGCGCTTCGACCTTGCGAACGTCAAGGCCATCGCGCGCGGCAAGCACGCGGGCAAGAGCCTAGAAGAGATCCAAGGTTCGCTCTTCCCGGCAGGCGAGCTCAAGCCAACGCTACTTGACCAGGCGGCCGTCGCTAGCGACATGTCCGCGGCAGCTCAAGTGCTCGCCATCGCCCACACGGAAGTAACCACGGCCTTCCTGAAGGCCGCGCGGCGTTACCAGAACGACCTCGATCTCTACGCGCTCGAAGTCAGCCTCGATCAGGCTTACTACGCTGCGGTGCTCTCGCGCGCGGACGCGGCTCACGCCCCGGCCGGGCTCAAGCGCTACTTGCAACGTGAGATCGACGGCACCAACCTGCGCACGGCCCTCAAAGTACGCGGCGTCGGCGCGCAGGCGGCCGCCGAACTGTTCGTTCCCGGTGGCCGCGAGATCAAGCGCTCCGCCTTCGACGCCATCGTCAACGACACCGACGGCAGCGCACTGGCTGCGCTAGCTGGCGGCACCTTCGCCGCGGCGGCCGCCGCCGCGGCAGGCGGCAGCCTCAGCGACGCGGACGCCGAGATCCGCAAGGTCCTCGACGCTGACGCCCACAGGCTCTCCCTCGACCCCCTCGACATCGGCGTAGTAGTCGACTACTTGAGGCGCAAGGAAGCCGAAGCGGCGCACCTGCGCCTACTCGCTCGCGGCAAGTTCTACGGCGTGCCGCGCGAGGCGCTCGAGAAGGAGCTCGCGCATGCCTAAGTTGGTCGTGCTCACCGACGCGGAGACGGCCATCGGCTACCGCCTCGCCGGGGTAGAGGTACGCACCAGCGTGCCGAGCGAAGCCGTCCGCGCCCTAGACGACATCATCCACGAGGACGCTTACGGCCTGGTGGTGGTCGACGAGGGCCTCATCCACGACCCCGTCAAGGCCAGCGAGCGCGCCATGCGCGGCCGTGACCTGCCAGTGCTCTTGAGCGTGCCCAGCCTGGGTGCCGCCTTCGGCGCTAGCGACGACGCCGTAACTTACATGAAGGACTTGGTGCGGAGCGCGATCGGCTTCGACATCAAGCTGGAATAGCAGGAGAGATAATGGCCATCGAAGGCAAGATCCAACGCATCTCGGGCCCAGCCGTCATCGCCGAAGGCATGATGGGCGCGCGCATGTACGACATCGTGCGCGTGGGCCAGGAGAACCTCATCGGCGAGATCATCCGCCTGGACGGTGAGACGGCGTTCGTACAGGTGTACGAAGACACGGCCGGCCTTACCGTTGGCGAGCATGTCATCTCGACCGGTCTGCCCCTTGCTGTCGAGATGGGACCGGGGATGCTCAACGGCATCTTCGACGGCATCCAACGCCCCCTTGACAAGATCTACGAGGCGTCCGGCACCTACATCGACCGCGGCATCACCGTCAACTCGCTCTCGCGTGAGGCGAAGTGGAACTTCACGCCCACCGTCAAGCCAGGCGACAAGGTCGAACCTGGTCACGTGATCGGGACCGTGCCCGAGTTCCAGTTCGTGCACAAGATCCTCGTGCCACCGACCGCTTCAGGCGTCGTCAAGAGCGTCGCTCCCGCTGGCGAGTACACCATCGAGAAGGCCGTCGTCACGCTCGAGGACGGCACCGAACTCAAGCTGTACCACCCATGGCCGGTGCGCCAGCCGCGCCCCGTCGCCAAGAAGCTCGACCCGGTCACGCCGTTCCTCACCGGCATGCGCATCCTCGACGTGCTGTTCCCGCTCGCGATGGGTGGAACGGCCGCCATCCCTGGGCCGTTCGGCTCGGGCAAGACGGTCACTCAGCAGTCGATCGCCAAGTTCGGTAACGCCGACATCGTCGTATACGTCGGTTGCGGTGAGCGCGGGAACGAGATGACGGACGTGCTCGTCGAGTTCCCAGAACTCGTCGACCCGAAGAGCGGCGACCCGCTCATGCAGCGCACCGTGCTGATCGCCAACACCTCGAACATGCCGGTGGCCGCCCGTGAAGCGTCCATCTACACCGGCATCACGCTGGCCGAGTACTTCCGCGACCAGGGCTACTCCGTCTCGATCATGGCGGACTCCACGAGCCGCTGGGCTGAGGCTCTGCGCGAGATCTCCTCGCGCCTCGAGGAGATGCCAGCTGAAGAAGGCTACCCGCCTTACCTGTCCTCGCGTCTAGCTGCGTTCTATGAGCGCGGTGGGCGCGTGACGACCCTCGCTGGCGACGAAGCGGCCGTATCCATCATCGGCGCAGTCAGCCCGGCAGGCGGCGACTTCTCCGAGCCGGTTACGCAGGCAACGTTGCGCATCACGGGCTGCTTCTGGGCCCTCGACGCCTCGCTTGCTCGCCGCAGGCACTTCCCCGCGATCAACTGGAACCGCTCGTACTCGCTTTTCACGCCGATCCTCGAAGAGTGGTACCGCAGCACCGTGGCCGAGGATTACCCCGAGCAGCGCGACCGCGCAGTTACGCTCTTGCAGCAAGAGAGCGACCTGCAGGAAGTCGTGCAGCTCGTTGGTCCGGACGCCCTCCAGGATCAGGAGCGACTCGTCATCGAGGCAGGCCGCGTACTCCGCCAGGACTTCTTGCAGCAGAACGGTTACGACCCCGTCGACGCCGCCTGCTCCATGTCGAAGGCGTACGGCATGCTCACGATGATGCTGCACTTCTACGACCAGGCCAAGGCCGCGCTCGATAGCGGCGCGACCGTCGATGAGATCCTCAAGAGCCCGATCATCGAGAAGATCCAACGCTCCCGCTACGTGGCCGAGGACGAGTTCCCTGCGTACCGCGCCGGGGTAATGACCGAGCTCGATAAGGGCTTCGCGGTCGCCGCTTAAGGCTAGGAGTGAGATGAGCAGCAACCTACTCAAGAAGGTCTACAGCGAGGTCAGCTACGTTTCAGGACCGCTGCTGTTCCTCCAGAACGCACCTGAGCTGTCGTACAACGCCATCGTCCAGATCAAGGACGGCAACGGGCGCTTGCGCGGCGGGCAGGTCATCGAGGTGTCGAAGGAGTTCACGGTCCTGCAGGTCTTCGAGGAGACCTCTGGCATCGACCTCTCAAGCACCACCGTCAGCCTCGTCGAGAACGTCGCGCGCTTGGGCGTGGCGCGCGAGATGATCGGCAGGCGCTTCAACGGTGCGGGCAACCCGATCGACGGCTTGCCTGCAGTGGTGGCAGACAAGCGCCTTCCCATCGGCGGGGCGCCGATCAACCCGGTCGCGCGCCGCAAGCCGGAAGAGTTCATCCAGACCGGCGTGTCAACCATCGACAGTCTCATCAGCCTCGTTCGTGGCCAGAAGCTCCCGATCTTCTCCGGCTCGGGCCTCCCGGCTAACGAACTCGCCGCGCAGATCGCGCGGCAGGCGACCGTCATCGGGGAAGACACCGAGTTCGCCGTCGTCTTCGCCGCCATGGGCGTAACGCAGCGCGAGCTGACGTTCTTCACGCAAGAGTTCGAACGCACAGGCGCCCTCGCGCGTTCCGTGCTGTTCCTCAACAAGGCAGACGACCCGGCCGTAGAACGCCTCCTCACCCCGAAGATGGCGCTGACGGCGGCCGAGTACTTGGCCTTCGAGCAGGGTTATCACGTGCTCGTCATCCTCACGGACATGACCAACTATTGCGAGGCCCTCCGCGAGATCGGCGGCGCCCGCGAAGAGATCCCCGGTCGCCGTGGTTACCCCGGCTACATGTACACGGACCTCGCATCCATCTACGAGCGCGCAGGCGTCGTCGAGGGCCTCAAGGGCTCCATCACGCAGCTGCCGATCCTCACGATGCCTGACGACGACGTCACGCACCCGATCCCTGACCTCACGGGCTACATCACGGAAGGTCAGATCTACCTGGCGCGCGCCCTGCACAACAAGGGTGTGTACCCCCCGATCAACCCGGGCCCGTCGCTCAGCCGCCTCATGAACAACGGCATCGGCGAAGGCAAGACGCGTAAGGACCACAAGAACGTCGCCGACCAGCTACAGGCCGCCTACGCCAACGGGCTCGACCTGCGGCGCCTCGTGGCTATCACGGGTGAGGACGCGCTCTCCGAGAACGACAAGCTCTACCTGAAGTTCGCGGACGAGTTCGAGAAGAACTTCATCAACCAAGGTAGCGAGAACCGCTCGATCGAGGACTCGCTCTCCATCGCGTGGGCCATCCTCTCGCAGCTCCCGAAGAGCGAGCTGACGCGCCTCTCCAACGACCAGATAGACAAGTACTACGGCGCCAAGATGGACGAGCTGTGGGGCGCCGCTCGCAGAGACCAGATCTGACGTGAGGGAGGTAGGCCATGGCTGAGAACATCGCTCCGACTAGATCCAACCTCCTGCAGAGGCGCGACCAGGTCAAGCTTGCCATCCGTGGCGCTGACCTGCTCAAGCGCAAGCGGGACGCCCTCGTCGGTGAGTTCTTCGCGCTCGTCAAGTCCTCACTCGAGGCGCGCCGCGACCTGTCGCGTATTAGCCGCGAGGCGTACTTCGCGCTGTTCCTCGCCAATGCCTGGGACGGCCCTGAGGCCGTCGGCAGCTTGGCTCTCGCCCAGCAAGGCGAACTCGAGATCTCGTTGAAGATGGAGAACATCTTCGGCGTCAAGGTCCCGCAGGTGCTGCCGCCGACATTCGACGAGTCGTTACCGTTCTCGCCAGTGACGGCGGGAGCATCCACCCTCGAGGCCGCCAAGCAGTTCCGCAAGCTCGTCGAGGCCATCGTCAGGGTGGCAGCGACCGAGACGCGGCTGCGCAAGATCGGCGAGGAGATCAAGAAGACGAACAGGCGCGTGAACGCGCTGGAACAGCTCGTCATCCCCGGCATCAACTACGAGATAAGGCACATCCGCAGCGTGCTCGATCAGCGCGCGCTCGAAGAGGTGACGGTCCTCAAACGCATCAAGGCCAAGCTTCAAGCGCGCGATGAAGCGCGCGATGAAGCTCATGCGGAGGCCGCGAGGGCCTAGGCAGTCCAACCAGGTGCGTTAGCACCAGCGAGCCTCGCGCCGAGCGCCCCCCCAGGGGGCGCTCGGCGCGTTCAGTTACCCCGACTGCCAGGCCGCTTGGAGTTGCCTTTTGTGTGTACCGCGCACGCGGCGGCCTTTGACATGGACCAGTGCCAGCGTATACAGTCGCTCAGACCCCTTTCACTCCCTCGAAGGGGAGTCAAAATCCGATTCGCTAGTCCTCAGGAAGGTGGAGTAATGTCACGTACTGTCCGCATCCTCGTCGCGCTAAGCCTATTAGTAGGTGCTAGCACTGTCTTCGCACAGGGCCGCCTGCAAGCAATCAAGGACCGAGGAGAGCTCCGCTGCGGCGTCAACGCCAACCTCCCCGGCTTCGGTTACGTGGATTCCGCTGGTGATTACCAGGGCTTCGACGTCGATTTCTGCCGCGCCATCGCTGCCGCCGTCTTCGGCGACGCATCCAAGGTCGTTTACCGCCCTCTGACCGCCGGCGAGCGCCCAACCGCCCTGCAATCTGGTGAGATCGACGTGCTGATCAGGAACACCACGCGCACCAGCATCCGCGAGACCGACTGGGGCGCCAACTTCGCTCCCACTACCTACTACGACGGCCAGGGCTTCATGGTGCGCAAGGACTCCGGCATCAACAGCCTGCGCGACTTCGAGGGCCGCTCAGTGTGCGTCCAGTCAGGTACCACCACCGAGACGAACCTCGGCACCACGCTCGCAGGCCTCGGCGTGCAGTTCACTCCGGTCATCTTCGAGACGGCGCCAGTGCTCATCGCCGCCTACGACGATGGCCAGTGCGACGGCTGGACGACAGACACCTCGGGTCTCGTCTCCTACCAGCAGCAGCTCCGCCAGCCTGACGATCACAAGATCCTGCCCGTCGTGATCTCCAAGGAGCCCCTCGGGCCAGCCGTCCTCCACGGTGACGACAACTGGTACGACGTCGTCAGTTGGACCGTGTACGCGCTCTTCAACGCGGAAGAGTTCGGCGTCACGCAGGCCAACGTCGACGAGCAGCTGATCAGCGCCAAGGATCCGCAGATCCTGCGTCTCCTCGGCGCCCCAGGTGCGGAGTCGTACGTGCAGGCCTTCGGCCTCAGCTCCAACGCCTTCTACAACGTCATCAAGGCCGTCGGTAACTACGGTGAGATCTTCGAGCGCAACCTCGGGGCCAGCTCCGTGTTCGGGCTCGAGCGCGGTCTCAACGCCCAGTACTACGAGGGTGGCCTCATCTACGGGTACCCCTTCAACTGACCTTTAGCTAGACAGTGGGGCGCCTGCTCGGCGTGGTTTCAGAAACGCGCGAGCAGGCGCCTCAGCACTCACTAGCTGGCTAGGCGACCAAACCCTTATGACAGAACTCGCAGAATCTCTTAGATGGTAGAGGCCAAAGCTCCGGCCCGCGGCGGCGCCACGGTAGTGCCGTTCTGGCGCAACGTCAAGGTTATCGGCGTCATCGCGCAGCTCGGCTTCTTGGTGCTCATAGTGGCGGGCGTTGGGGTGCTCGTCAACAACGTCGTAACTGCCCTGGCGGCGGCTAACCTACCCGCCGACTTCTCTTTCCTCACCAAGCCGGCCGGCATCCCTATCGCTGAGCGGGCCATCCCGTACGAAGTGACGGACACGTACGGGCGCGCCCTCGTCATCGGCATCCTGAACACCCTCAAGGTCGCCCTAGTCGGCGTGGTGGTCGCCACCATCCTCGGCGTCCTCTTCGGGGTCATGCGCTTATCTGGCAACTGGCTCATCCGCAACATAGCCAGCGTCTACGTCGAGGTGCTCCGCAACATTCCCCTCGCCGTGCAGATCGTCTTCTGGTACTCAGCTATCTTGCTGCCCTTCCCGCCCCGCATTAGCGACCCGATCGCGCTGCCTGGCGGCCTGCTCATGTCCAACGTCGGCCTGGCGTTCCCCGCGCTCTACCCGACCTACGATTTCGTCGCCTGGGTGCCCTATCTCATCGGAGGCGTCGTCCTGGCGGCCGCCGCAACCCTGTGGCGTGTGCGGCAGTTGCGGCGCAACGACAGCTTCGGACGCGTGTGGCCTTTCCCGGTCGTGGCGTTCCTAGTGGTGGCCGGCATCGGCCTCGGGCTCACGTACGTCAACGACAAGGTGCCGGACAACCTTACCTTCACCTACGAGGCAGATAGAGGGCGCGGCACTACCGCTTTCGTAGTGGACGGCAAGGCCCGGCCAGCCGCGTTCGTGCCTGTCGACGTCAGCATCAAGGCCGCCACGCTCACGACGACGAGCCAGAACCTCGTCGAGTCGCGCAAGGTCATAAGCGGCACGTTCCGCTTCCCGCTCATCGGCAAGCACGAGGCGAGCGACTTCACGGTCGCGTTCGCCGATCCGGCTGCGGCGGCCGCTAGCGGCTTGAAGCTCGAGATCACGGACTTCCCTTCGGTCGGCATCGTTTACGCGGACCGCAACGACAACGACCGTCTCGACCAAGGCGAGGACATCGACCCGCAGACGGGGCGCGGTTACGGCGGGGTAGACGTCGTGATGACGCTCACCGACTTCAACCGCATGCTGGTATCCGATCGCGATGGTCAGATCCGGACGCCGCTCTTCAAGTCCGCCGCCGCGGCGCGGGCCGACTCGAGCGGAGAGAGCGCGCTACCGCGGCCAGGCACGCGCTTCTCGGCCTTCGGGAACGACGCGGCAACGGACGCAGCTGAAGGAGTGGTGGCCGACACCAAGATCCTGCCTGTTGGGGCGCTCGTCCTCAGCCGCGCCTACGTGCCCGTCAGCAACTACGAGGGCGGCATGCGCCTGACTGTCAACTACCTGGCGTTGCTCCTTGCTCTCGTGGTCTACACGTCATCGTTCATCGCCGAGATAGTGCGCGGCGGCATCTTGGCGGTACCGAAGGGGCAGACCGAGGCGGCGCGCGCCATCGGCCTATCTGGCTATCAGACTTTCAGCCTGATCGTCTTCCCGCAGGCCATGCGCATCGTGTTGCCGCCCATGATCAGCCAGTACCTGAACCTGACGAAGAACTCGTCGCTCGCCTCGCTTGCCGGGTACGCGGAACTCTTCGTCATCGCCAGCGTCATCAGCAACCAGACGGGTGCCGCCATACCTATCGCGCTCCTCCTGATCGGCGCCTACCTCGCAATCAGCCTCGCGTTCTCAGTTGTCCTCAACCAGGTCAACGCGCGCTTGGCCCTCGTGGAGCGTTGATATGTCAGTCGTGATCCCCCCACGCCCGGCCCCAGTCAAGACGCAGACCGCCGGTTACTGGATGCGCCGCAACCTCTTCAGCGGCCCGTTCAACACGATCCTCACGCTGCTCTCGGCCGTGTTGGTCGTGTGGGCGGGTTACAACCTCATCAACTTCGTCTTCATCGAGGCCTCGTGGGGTCAAGTGTGGCGCAACATGAAACTCTTCGGCGCCTACCGCTACCCGACCGAGTTCCTGTGGCGTCCGCTCCTAGCCATCGGCACCATGCTCGGGCTCATGGGCGTCATGGCTGGCGCAGGGGGCCGCAAGTCGATCGTCGGTAGCGCTTTCGTGGCGCTGCAGGCGTTCGTGGCGGTCGTGGCGCTGATCGCCATCGTGTTCTGGCCATCCGTCCGCTTCCTATGGCCCATGGTGTTCGTTCTCGGCGCCATCGGGTATGGGCTTGGGTCACGCTGGCCAAAGAGCACCGTCAAGCAGTTGCCGTGGGCGTGGGGCGCGTGGCTGGTCTTCGGCTACCTGGTGCTGGCTGGCTTCACGGCGGCTGGACCCATGACGAAGGTGCCCGTGCGCGACTGGGGCGGGTTCCTTCTCACCCTGATCCTCTTCACCGGCATCGTGCCTAGCTTCCCGCTCGGCATCGCCCTGGCGTTGGGCCGCAATAGCAAGCTGCCCGCCATCAAGTACATCTGCATCGGCTTCATCGAGATCGTGCGTGGCGCGCCGCTCATCATGTGGTTGTTCATCGCCTCGCTCCTGTTGCCGCTCATCTTGAACGTGGACGCCAACTCGCTCCCAGCCATCATGCGCGCGTACGTGGCCATCACGCTCTTCTCGGCCGCTTACATGGCCGAGAACGTGCGCGGCGGGCTGCAAGCCGTACCGCGCGGGCAGGGCGAGGCGGCGCGCGCGCTTGGCTTGTCCGCCTGGCAGACTACTCTCCTCATCGTCCTCCCGCAGGCGCTCAGGGCCGTCATCCCGGCCATCGTCGGTCAGGCCATCGGCCTCTTCAAGGACACGTCGCTAGTCTTCATAGTCGGGCTCGTAGACTTCTTCAAGGTGGGAGACATCGTGTCTGGACAACCTGAGGCGTTGCTCATCACCGGAGGCGTCAAACTAGAGACGTTCTTGTTCATCGCCAGTATCTACTTCTTCTTCGCGTACCGCATGTCGTTGGCCAGCCGCCAGCTCGAACGCCGGCTGGGCGTGGGCGAGCGGTGACGGTGCGCGCGGTACCATTCACACCACCGGAGGTAACGCGTGAGTGACCTAGCCAGCGCGCCCAGCTCTGTCCGCGCCGACTCGCCCACGACCGGCGAGACGATCATCGACATCGAGGGCCTCAACAAGTGGTTCGGTGAGTTCCACGTCCTGCGCGACATCTCGCTGTCCGTCAACAAGGGCGAGGTCGTCGTGATCATCGGGCCGTCAGGTTCCGGGAAGTCGACGCTCATCCGCTGCATCAACCGCCTCGAGGAGCACCAGCAGGGCAAGATCGTCGTGGACGGCGTCGAACTAACCGACGACGTGCGTGCCATCGACCAGATCAGGCGCGAGACGGGGATGGTGTTCCAGTCGTTCAACCTCTTCCCGCACTTGACGGTCCTCGACAACATCACGCTCGCGCCGATCCGCGTGCGCAAGTGGAAGAAGTCGAAGGCGGAGGAGCGCGCGCGCTACTTCCTCCAGAAGGTCGGCATCCCTGAGCAGGCGCACAAGTACCCCGGCCAACTCTCCGGTGGTCAGCAGCAGCGCGTCGCCATCGCCCGCTCCCTCACCATGGAGCCGAAAGTCATGCTGTTCGACGAGCCGACGAGCGCACTCGACCCGGAGGTGATCGGCGAGGTGCTGCAAGTGATGGTCAACCTCGCCAAAGAAGGCATGACGATGGTCGTCGTGACGCACGAGATGGGCTTCGCGCGGGAGGTCGGTGATCGCGTCATCTTCATGGACGCCGGGCAGATAGTGGAAGTCGGCAGCCCCGAGCACTTCTTCTCGAACCCGCACGAGGCGCGTACGAGGGCGTTCCTCTCCAAGATCCTGTGAGGCAAGCATAGCCGCGCGGTATGTCACACTCCTAGACAGCCGCTGGAACCTAGACTGACGGCATGATGCGAACTTGTGGCAGAGCGCTATGACCGACGCCAACGGTAGCCGCGGCATCCGGATAGCCGACGTCCTAC
Source organism: Trueperaceae bacterium (assembly GCA_035703635.1). Taxonomy (GTDB): domain Bacteria; phylum Deinococcota; class Deinococci; order Deinococcales; family Trueperaceae; genus JAAYYF01. The sequence goes on from DASSXV010000052.1 coordinate 74,554, forward strand.
GCAACATCGTGGTGAAGGGCGCTTCCGACATCCACTTGCAGGCGGGCGCCCCTCCTTTCATGCGGATAGACGGTGAGCTATACCCGTTCGAGGGCGTGCCGACCCTCACCCCCGAGCAGACCGAGCAGATCGCGCTCGCCATGATGAGCGAGACGCAACGCGAACTGTTCAGGCACAGGCACGAGGTCGACTTCGCGTTCACCATCCCGAACGTGGCGCGCTTCCGCTGCAACGTGCTGCGCCAACGCGGCTCCGTTGGCGTGGTCATGCGCGTCATCCGCGACGCCATCCCCAGCTTCGAGTCGCTTGGGCTGCCTGGCGGCGTCGTCACCGACTTAGCTAGTCAGCCGCGCGGTCACGTGCTCGTCACCGGCCCAACGGGCTCCGGCAAGACGACGACCTTGGCTGCCATGGTCGACTTCATCAACCGCCGTTTCGCGCGCAACATCATCACGATCGAAGACCCCATCGAGATCCTCCACCGCAACCAGAAGAGCCTCGTCATCCAGCGCGAGATCGGGCTCGACACGGCCGACTTCGTTGGCGCGCTCAAGTTCGCCATGCGCCAAGACCCAGACGTGATCATGGTCGGTGAGATGCGTGACAAGGAGACCGTCGAGGCGGCGATCTCCGCCGCGCAGACCGGCCACCTGGTGTTCAGCACGCTCCACACGCTCGACACCATCAGGACCGTCAACCGGATCATCGACTTCTTCCCGCCGCACGAACGCGATCAGATCCGGATCTTGCTAGCCGAGTCGCTGCTAGGGATCCTTAGCCAGCGCCTGCTCGGTAGTTCTGACGACTCCGGCCGCGTGCTCGCCCTCGAAGTGCTCATCAACACGCCGCTCATCCGCGACTACATCAAGGACGAGGAGAAGACGCCGCTCATCAAGGAAGCGCTGATGCAAGACAACCTGCGCGGCATGCAGACCTTCGATCAGCACCTCGTCGAGCTGTACTTGGCCGGGCGCATAACCATGGAGGACGCCACCTTCACGGCGACCAGTCCGCACGAGTTCCGCCTCATGGTCACGCAGCGCCAGGGCGGTCTCGGCATGGACGACCACGATGAGGTGAGTGGCCTCACCAAGTCGCGATCCGGCTACCGGCGCTAACCCACGTACTGCTCGTCGGCCTCCCACGCGTCGGGGAGGCGCCTGCCCCTAGCGCGCAGTAGCGGCCGAACTAGGCCAGCCAGGTAGAGGGAGCCCGCTATGAGCACGGTGCGCGGCTCCTCCGTGCTCGCCGCCGTGGTTAGAGCCAGGTCGAGGGCTGCTTCCGTGTCGGCTACGAACGTGCGCGCGCCAAGGTGAGGTGGCGCCCCTTCGCCGTGCGCCGCCTCCGTGACGATGACCTCGTGAGCGCCTTCTACTAGCGCCTGCAAGACCTGAGCCCCCTGCTTGCGGGCGAGCGACCCGAAGACGAGCACGTAGCCAGCAGGTAACTCGGCGACCAGCCTGCGTGCCGCGGCGGGATCGTGTGCACCGTCGAGGACCACGAGCACGTCGGGCTTGCCTGCGCTTGGGCAAGGCAAGCTGAAGCGCTCGAGCCGCGCCGGTAGGGAAGGCGCACCCAGCCCAGCAGCAACGGCGGCCTCGTCGGCGCCGAGCAACCTCAACCCAGCCGCGGCCAAGCGTGCGTTGGCGCGGCGGTTCGCTTGGTGTATGCCGCTGGTGGGTCCAGGGTGCGCCAGTGCGGCGGCGATCGCAGGGGGCAACGTGAAGATGCTGGACTGCGCGTCAGTGGCGCTCGGGGCGTCTAGGTAAAGCGGCGCACCTAGCGCCTTGGCCGCCTCCCTGACGAGCGCCACGACTTCCGGCTGCTCCGCGCCGCACACGATCGGCACGCCCTGGCGGAAAGCGCCGACCTTGTCTTGGGCGATGGTTTCCAAGGTGGGCCCTAGCGCATCGAGGTGATCGAGGTCGACGTTGGTCAGCACCGTGAGGCTTACGGGATCGACGGCGCGCGTGGCGTCGTGACCGCCGCCGACGCCAGCCTCTAGCACCCCTGCGCTCGTGCCGGCCTTAGCGAACTCGCTGAGCGCTAATGCCAAAGTCCACTCGAAGAACGCGGGCCTCGTCTCCTCACCGAACGGCCAGACAGCGTCTAGCGCGCGGGCGGTCGCTACGAACTCCACGACGGCCTCGCGCGTCACGGGCTTGCCGTCCACAGAGATGCGCTCCTCGAATGCCTCGACATGCGGGGAGAGGAAGCGCCCGGTTCGCATGCCGCTAGCCGATAGTCCACTAGCGAGCATGGTCGTCACGCTGCCCTTGCCGTTGGTGCCCACCACCACGGCCGTGAGAGGCGGCGGCGCTAGCCGCATGCTCGCCAGTAGCTGCGTGGCGCGCGCGCTAGTGCGTGGCGCGCCCGCCCTAGTCCGCGTGAAGAGCCAGTCGAGGGCCGCTTGGTAACTGAGCGTTGTCGTCACGGCACCAGGCAGGGGGTCAGCTGCGCCGCCGCCTGCGTGGCCGACGCTTCGCTGGCCGCTCGCCCTTGCCGCGCGCCGCTTGACCCTTGCGCGGCTCTGGCGTCTCACCGAACGGTTCGAGCGACGCCTCGCTGGCGAGCTTGATCAGCACGGCATCGAGGTGGCCTTCTGCCAGGCGCTGCGTGAGTTTGAGGATGTGGTGCGGGGCTGCGACGTCAACGTAGACGACGCTCTGCCCAGGGTGCAACAAGTAGGCGCGCGCCCGCTTCTTCCCGAACGCCGTGTCGAGGTCCACCTCACCAGCGAACTGGACGCTCACGTCCTTGCCGAGCATGGGCACTACGGCTGGCTGGTTCAAGGCCTCGAGGGAGCGCAACTCGTGAAGTAAGCCAAGTGGGTCGCGGTAGGGCGCGACGTAAGGCATGCTCGCCTGATCCTTGGGGCCCTTCACGGCCGACACTAGACCCGTTTGGGCGTCGAACGTGACGTCGAAACTCCGGTTGTCGTTGCGGTCCTGCGTCGTCTCTAGGTAACGCAAGGAGAAGAAGCGTTGCGCGTGGGACCGGCTGCGCTGCACCACGGTGGCGTTGCCGAGCGCCCCCTGGAACTGCGAGCGACCCTCCAACTGCGTGTGGCGGCCACGCTGTTCCATCTTGAGAACCTGAGTGCCGGCCGGTTTGCCGCGGTACGTCAGGCGGAAGCTCATGACCTCGACGGACATGGCGTCAATCTACCACCGGGCCGGTGCGGGGACCGTCAGGCTGGGCTCGGGCGTTAGAAGGGCAAGTCCCCGTCGCTGAGGGAGCTCAACTCTTGCGTGCTCCGGCCCTGCCTGAGGACGTTCATCAGTAGTGAGACGATGGCGGGGTCGAGGGTCTTGCCTGCGCGCGCCTCGAGCGCCTTCTCCACCTCGCGCAAGGGGAGGGCCTGACCGCGTTCGCTGCTTAGCAGGTCGAAGGCGTCTGCTACCGCCACGACCCGCGCGAGGAGCGGGATGTCTTCCTTGCGGAGGCCGTCCGGGAAGCCGGAGCCGTCCCACGCCTCGTGGTGGTGGCGGATGCCCTCGGCTGAGGCCGCGAGGAGGTCGGACGCTGCCACCATGTTGGCTCCGCGTTGCGGGTGGTCGAGGTCCTCGATGCTCGGGTCGAGGCCGTTGCCTAGCTTGCCGATGTCGTGGAGCATGGCGGCGAAGTAGAGGTCGGCTAGCTGTGCCCGTGAAGCGCCTAGGGCGCGGCCGAGTGCCAAGGCGTACGCGGTCACGCGTTCCGCGTGGCCTAACTGTGCGAAATCGGAAGACTCGAAGGCCTGCACGAAGGCGCGAGTGAACTGCACGAGGCTTAGCTTGGCAAGCCGCAGTTCTTGCGCCTGACCGTGCGCTTCGCCGAGGACAGCCGCCCAGCGCGTCGCTTGCTTCAGATCGTCATCGTTGAAGGCGGGCGGCCCGTTGCGGTGAAGGATAAGGGCCCCGTAGCGCTCGTAACGCCCGACCACTGGCACGACGAGGGCGCTGGTGGCGTCACGCATACCCAGGTCGCCATAGTCGGAGCGCGTCGCGGGGTCGTTGCTCGTGAACAGCTCTGCCACTAAGTTGGGCACGATCCGCGGGCCGGGACTACGCCATGGCCCGTTCGCCGGGGTCAGCTCGAGCAGCGCGTCAGAGTAGCCGACTTGCGCTTCGAAGCGGTAACCAGCGCTGCCGTCGCCAGCCACGACGTAGCCGCGCACGTCGCCAGCAAGCCCAGCCCGCAACGCCTTGAGTACCTCAACGCTGCGGCCCCGTGGCGTTCTGGCGCCAACGAGGGCCTCGTTGAAGGCCAGGGCGTCTGGCGCCGTGACGCCAGCTCCGCTCGAGAAGATGCGTTTGAACATTCACCACCTACGGCCGCGTGAGTGGCAGTGCGGCCGTGTGGCGAGCATACCCGCGCGGAGCCGGGTGACGATGCGAGGTACTGGTCATCTGAGCCAGCCGCCCTCACGCCTGCCGCCTCGGTAGAATGGCCGGCATGCTCGACCTGCGCTTCATTCGCGAGAACCAGGCCGCCGTCAGGCGCGCTATCCAAGCCAAGCAGATGCCAGAAGCCGTCCTCGCCCTCGACCGGCTGCTGCTGGTCGATGAGGAGTACCGCATCCTCAAGCGCGACCTCGAGGAGGGGCAAGCGCAGCGCAACGCTAACGCGCGCTTGGTTGGTCAACTGAAGCGCGAGGGCCGTGATGCCGCCGAGCTGATGAGCGCCATGAGCGCCTTGTCCGACGAGGTCAAGCGGCTCGAGGACCGCGAGCGCTCACTGCAAACTCAACTTGACGCGCTCTCCCTCGAGATCCCGAACTTGCCTCATGAGAGCGTGCCGTACGGGGTGACTGAGCACGACAACGTCGTCTTCAAGGAGTGGGGCGTCAAGCGCGACTTCGGTTTTGCGCCTGTCCCGCACTGGGACATCCTGACTTCTCACGGTTGGGTCGACTTCGACGCCGGCGTCAAGGTGGCAGGGGCGGGTTTCCCCGTCTTCAAGGGCACGGGTTCGCGCCTCGTCAGGGCGCTGCGCAACTACTTCCTAGATCGCCTCGATGCCGCCGGTTACTCAGAGATCGTGCCGCCGCTGATGGTGAACGCGGCGTCCGCCACCGCCACCGGCCAGTTGCCTGACAAGGAGGGGCAGATGTACGAGGTGACGGACGGCTTCTTCCTCATTCCCACCTCGGAGGTGCCCGTCACCAACGTGCACCGCGACGAGATCCTCGATCAAGCAGCGCTGCCCATCAAGTACACGGCGTTCACGCCGTGCTTCAGGCGCGAGGCCGGCAGTCACGGGAAGGACGTTCGCGGCCTCAACCGCGTGCACCAGTTCGACAAGGTTGAGATGGTGCAGTTCGTGGCGCCTGAGGAGTCGTACGCGGCCTTGGAGGAGATGACGCGTCACTCGGAGGCGCTGCTCGAGGAGCTCGGCCTGCCGTATAGGCGCCTGCTGATGTGCACGGGCGACCTTGGCTTCACGCAGGCGAAGAAGTACGACTTGGAGGTGTGGAGCCCAGGCCAGGAGCGCTGGCTGGAGGTGTCAAGCATCAGCAACATGGAGGCGTTCCAAGCTAACCGCCTCCGCACGCGTGCGCGGCCGGGCGGCGCGGCGGGCAAGGGCAAGACGGAAGTCGTTCACACCCTTAACGGCAGTGCGCTCGCGTTCCCGCGCACCATCGCAGCGTTAGTCGAGACGTACCAGGAGCAGGACGGCAGCGTCACCGTCCCCACCGCACTGCGCCCTTACCTAGGGGCTGACAGCTTGCGGTAGCGCTCAGGCGTCGTCGAGGATGCGCGGGACCCTGAAGAAGCCGTCTTGGGTGTTGGGCGCGAGTGCCAAGGCGGCGGCTCGAGGCAGTGAGGGGGTGGTGCTGTCTGGCCGCATCACCGAGGCGGGAGCTAGCGGCGGCGTCCACTCAGGTTCGTCATCTACGTCTAGTTCCTGAAGGCGGGCCAGGTAGCCTAGGAGCACTTCTAGGTCGGCGGCCACGGCGTCCGCTTCACTCGGTGGGAGTTCCAAGCGCGCTAGGCGCAGTAGGTGCTGTAACCGCTCGTCTGCGTCGCTCACGCGGGGATGCTAGCACGCCAGGTACCTAGAGGAGCCCAGCCACCAGATAGAAGATCACGGCGAGCGGCAGCGCAGGCAGCATGGCGGCGACCTTCAGGCGTTTGATCTCGAGCAACCCTAGGCCGAGCGCGACGATCATCAGGCCGCCGACGCCGTTCACCAGCAGGACGCTAGGGTCGGTCGTTGGGTCCGGGATGAGGTTCGCGAAGGCGCCGGCCGCCAGCGACAACCCGCCCTGGTAAATCAGGACGATCACGGCGGAGGCGGCCACGCCGAAGCCTAGGCTCGTCGCGAGCGCCAGGGCGGAGAAGCCGTCGAGCGTCGACTTGAGCACGAGGAAACCTGCCTCGCCGGTCAGACCGTTCTGGATGCTGCCGAGGAGCGTGAGCGGGCCGACACAGAAGAGCAGCGTCGCGGCAACGAAGCCCTCCGTGAAGCGCCCACGACCGCGCAGCCTGCGCTTGAGGATCTCGCCGAGGTGCTCGAGCCCAGCTTCGAAGCGCCACCACTCACCTAGCGCGGCCCCGACGGCCAGGGCAAGGAGACCGATTATCACGCCAGGCGGGTCGCTTACCTTTCCGAGGTCGAAGGCGTTCGCCAGGCCGATGTAGATGGTGACGAGACCGATCGCCTGCATGACGGCCGTCGTCACGCGCGGCGGGAGCTTGCCGCGCAGCGCTAAGCCGAGCCCCGACCCGACGAGGACGGTGGCTACGTTGAAGAGCGTGCCCCACGTCTGGTCGAGCAGCGTCAAGGCGTGTGCCCCTCGTCGACTTGCTCTGAAGGAGGCGGCCTGCGTAGTACGAGCACCGTCGTGATGATGCCAGCCAAGAGGGGGATGCCGACGAGCCAGATCAGCCACGTGGACAGCGACTTAGGTGCGATGGGCGTTGGCGGCAACACGAAGGCGATGGCGCCGTTCACCGCCCCGCCTACGGCGAGTTCGACGTTCGCTATGGCCTCCTCGTTGAGGAAGGTCGTGTCGCGAACGCTCAAGGTGTACGCGCCGGTCTCTGGCGCGACGACCTGGCCGAAGTACACGCCCTTGACGGCCGTCTCAGAGAAGCGCGCGGACGCTACCCGCGGATCGCTAGCGAGGAACTCGCTTGCGTCGCTACCGATGGCGCTGGCGGGGACGGCGCCGGAGCCGGCCGCCGGGTCGACGACGCGTAGCTCGATTCTCACGTGCGCCTTCTCGACCGGTACGAGCAGCGTGTCCTCGAGGCGCAGGGTGACTTCGAGGGGCGCCCCTGGCACGGGCGGGTCCGGGACAACGCTGAGGTTGCCGATGACGAGCGTTGCGTGCGCGGCCGCTGTGGCGCCGACACCGAGCGTTACCAGACAGGCGGCCGTAATGAGACCGCGCGTCCACCGCAGCAAGGGCATGTCACTCCCCACTAACTGTCGTCTCCAAGTTCCACAAGTACTCGCGCGTCGTGAGACCCGAGGCGTGCACGTCGGCGGCTAGTTCACGGCCGAGGTAACGGTAGTGCCACGGCTCGTACATGTAACAGGTGATGCTCTCCTTGCCGCTCGGGTAGCTCATGACGAAGCCGTAACGCCAGGCGTTAGCAGCGGTCCAGGCGCCCTCCGGCGTGGTCGCCCAATCAGCCAGGTCCCAGGCTGGCGGGCCGCCGCGCGTGCGCAAGTCGAGGGCGGTGCCCAACTGGTGCTCCGAGTGCCCAGCGCGGGCGCTGGAGCGCAACGCCTGCTCGTAGCCGTCCTCGGCAACCCACCCATCGAACGTACGCTGCTGGTAGTCGAACGAGCGGTAGGCGGAGATAACCTCTAGCGCTATGCCTGCCGCTTGCGCGTCCTGGACGAGCGCCTGCAGGTCGGCCACCCCGACCTCCCTGAACAGCATGCCTGCCGGCGCCGCATAGCGGGAGATGCCGGAGAGGGCAGCGCCTAAGTCGACTAGGTCGGTCGGGGCGTAAGCAGCTGGGAGCATGAAGCGGGTGTCAAGCACCGTATAGGGCCAATCGCCCAACTCCGCACGGGCGGTAGGCTCGTCACCCACTTCGCAACTAGGTAACGCGCGCTTGCTAATGGTGCTAACGGCCATGACCCCCTGTTCGGGTTCGGACTGCGTTGGGCTCGGCGCTCCGGCTGGCGCGAGTGGCCCCGCTGGTTCGCCGCTTTCGGTCGTGGCGGCGACCGGTTCCGGTGTCCCCACGGCCGCCACGGCAGCGACGGCAACCCACACCACCGCCAGCGTGACGAGCGTCAGCGCGGCGGCGCGCCTGAAGCGCTTCCTCATGGTAGTGGCCCGAGGACGGTGCCGCGCATCTCCATCGGTTGCGCCAGTATCACGAGCTGCAAGGCGGTGAACGCCAGGACGTAGAGGGCGACGGGCCACATGGCCAACACCCAGCGCCTGCTGCCGAAATCGCGCCGCGCGATGCGCACGGCAGTCGCAAGGGCCACCCCCGTGTAGGTGGCGCCGATTAGCGCCTGAATGGGGAAGAGCCAGCGCGTGGGCACCATCTGAGCGAGGCGCCAGTTCGGGTCGAGCAGCAGTCCGCGGTACTCGAAGAAATGCTGGAACACGGGCACTACGCTAAGCGCCCCCGTGAGGAAATGGAAGACGTAATGTGCGCCCCAGAACCCGAAGCCGAGCGCGACCGTCACGTAACCCCAACGCTTGAACGCGGCAAGTGGCCGTGGTCGCAACCCTCCGAGGAGGTCAGCTAGGACGGCGGCGCCGAGCAGCAGGGCTAGGCCAGCAGCGGTGACCAGCAGATAAGTGACGGCGAGCAGCAGGAACTCGTCACGCGAACCGATGAAGCTGGAGAGACGCTCGACGAAAACGTAGAACGGGGAGATCATGGCAAGGGCGTTGACCACGCCCCAGTACGCCAGCAGCACGCCGAGGGCAAGTGCCGAAAGGCCGAAACGCCGTGCCCACGGTTGACGACTTAGTTCGCGCCCGGGCGCCCTCACCGATAGAGCTACGTTGTCGTATGGGCAGGCCCGCACGCAGTTGAAGCAGTAGGTGCAGTCGAGGTTGCTCGTGATGGTGGGTACTAGCAGGTCGCTCTCGCAACCAGGGAAGTAACCAACGCCGTTCGGGTTGGTGATCTCGGCCACGGGTATGAACGCCGCCTTGGTAGGCCCGCTTGGCGCCTCGGCGTAAGTCTCGCGGCCGTGAAGACAAGGCTTGTGGACGCACCTGCGGCACACGTCCGGGTCGACGGCCACTACTTGGCTCGGCGAGACCGTGCTCAATGCGAAGTTGAAGTTCCCGAGCGGGCAGACGTACCGGCAGAACGTGCCGGCCGGGAACACGGTGTCGACAACCAACGCCGCCCCGAAGTAGCCGATGGCCAGCCAGGCGGTCAGCCACGGGCTCGCCCACAGGTCGAACGCCTCGTAGCTGATGAAGTACAGGATGGTGATGCCGAGCACGAGCCACTTGTTGCGCAGCATGCGCGGGAACGTGAAGCTGCGAGGCAAGAGGCGCTTGAGCCCCTTTGACGCTCCGCGCGTGAGCATGAGCGGGCACGCGGCGCAGAAGGCGTTGCCGAAGATGGCGAGGGCCAATACCACGAGACCTCGGTAATGAAGCCAGGTGGCCGTCGTCGCGACGTTGCGCGGCGCTAACTGCCTGCCCGTAAGCCCGTCGACGATCACGAACAACGCAAGCAGCAGGAGTGGGAGTTGGAAGACTAGGCGCCCGTACTTCCAGCGCGCCACGCGCCTCAGGCCCGGCAGGCGGAAGAGGTCGAAGTTGTTCGGTTGATCGACGAACGGGCCGCTGGCGCGCGGCAGCTCGACCGCGCCTGCGCCGGGTGGCGGCGTCATTTCGGGGCGACGGTCGTCAGGAGTTCCGTGCGGGCGCGGGAGCCGCTTGAAGTCGACACGTCTACGGTCACTATCCAGTCGCCGGCCATGGTGAAAGCGAAGCTTTCCGCACGGTAGCTGCCTGGTTGGGTCTCTGAGGCGGTCGCGGTCACCGGTTGCATGCCAGCGTGGGTCATGTCACCCGTGACCTTCACCGTCGCGCCGCTAACGGGCGTGCCGGCATCGCTCACCTCGATGAGGACCGGAACGTTGCCGACTACGGGGCTGCCTGCGAGCACTATCGACACCGCCAGCCCACCGCTGGCGGCGGCCTTCGGTTCGGGCGGCTTGCACGCCGTGAACAGGAGCGCCGCGGCTAGGGTGAGGATGCTGAGTGACGTGATTCGAACGGTAGGACTAACGTGGTACATCGCTGCGCAAGGCTACCACGCCTGCGAAACCCGCCCGATGGACCTCAGGTACGTGACCACGCCCACCTCGAGTGCGGCGGCTAGGTCGTCTGGCGCTTGCAGCCAGCTACGGTCGGTTGCGTTCGAGAGGTAGCCGAGCTCGACCAACAGCGCGGGCGTGCCGCGCGCGACGGCGTGCTTGAAGCGCCGATGGTTGAAGGCGTAGTACTGCAGCATGTTAGAGGAGACGTTGACGTCATCGTCGGCCAAACCAGTGGCGATAAGCACGGCGCGGTCGACGGTGACCTTGAGCCAGGCCTCGTTAGGGTTACGTGCGGGCCAGTAGTGCGCGCTCTTGTAGCCGCTCCTCGTGCCGTCCAAGTTCGAGTCCGCATGAACGGAGAGGACGAGGTCGGCGCGGTAACGCGGCGGGATGGTGGCTGGGAGGACGTCGACGACGGCGCCACGCGCTCGCATGCGCGCGGCCAGCGCCTCGACGACGGCGGCGTTGATGTCCACCTCGTTGAGCCCGGCATGGTGCGCCCCCGTGCTGTACCTGAGGCTCTCCAGTTCGTCTGGTTGCGCCGCGGCGTCGAGGTGGCCGACCTGCAGCCCGATGCGCACTTCGCCCTTGATGCGGTTGGCTAGCCACCTTACAGGCCCAGCGCGGTAGACCTTGACCTCGTTCGCGCCTGGGAGCGCGTCACCGAGCCAACTCAGGCCCGTGCTGAGGCCGCCTCCTACGGCGGCGACAGCGGCTGGACCGCGCTCCCTGACGGCCGCAGCTACGTTGAGGAGTAGCAGGCAGGCGAGCGCGATGAGGAAACCGCGACCCAGCAGCCGCCTGCGCCTGCGGCGCCGACCGGGGCCCGCCGCCTCGGGCGGGGCGCCTGAGTGCTGGGGGTGGTTGGCGGGGTTAGTTCCCCTACGCTCCGGGCCGGGTTCCACGCTCCGATGCTACTCAGCCGTGGCGCAGGCCACAAGCAGGCAGTGATCGTCTCGAGCCTCAGCTGTTCGGATCGTCACTTCTGAACCTTGGCGTGACGAGTTCGGTGTGCTGCCGCTCTTTCGGGTGCCAATCGCGGGTGGCGAACACGTCCAGCTGCTCGTTAGCTCGGCGCCCCGTGGACGCCAGCTGGGTTTGGCTCTCCGGCTCAACTCGCGAGTGCGGGAAGGCAACGGCGTACCACCTTGGCGCCACGAGGTAGGTGATCCCGGCAGCCACGAGGAGTTCGGCCGGCCACTGGGCGCTGGCAGACAGTAGGCTTCCTACGGACACGCCACCTTCTTGGTAGGTGAGCCACAGGATCCCGGCCGTGCCCCAAGTCAGGACGTGGGCCATGATCACATCGAACGGCCCGGCCCAGCGCGCGACGCGCGGCGATGGGTAGATGGCCAACCAACCGAGCACGATCAACTCGAAGGTGAAGAGCGTTTCCGTCATGCCAGGGAAGACGCCTCCCGCCGTGGCGGCGGCGAACAGCGCACCGGCTAGCAGGCCGACGCTCGGCCCGAACGCTAGCGCGATCACGTAGAGCGGCACGCGCGAGGTGGCGGCGGCGCTCCCGATGACCCAGGCTGGCGCAGTGGCAGGTACTAGGTTATCGGCGAGGAGGAGGAGCAGGAAGCCGCTGATTACCGCCCCTAGTACTCGCAGGACGCTGCGTGGGCGAGTGAGCACGAGGAAATCTCCGCGAGCCAAGCCCGTTCCCAACGCGAACAGTCCAAGCAGCACGGTTGCGCACGCCGAGTAGAAGAGGATCGGGTCGTCGGTGATGCGGTGCCAGAACTGCGGTTCCAAGCCCATTCAGCGCACTCGTCCGCTCACCATGCCGGCCGTTCGTCGAGGGTGGCGCCGAACGGCGTGGCGTCGAAGTCGCCTGAGCGCACTATGCGCAGGAGTTCGGCGTGCGCCGCGCGCTCGCCCGGCGTGCGTGCGCAGAAGCTGCCGGTGGCGGCTTCTGCGTAAACGACGGCACGTTGCGCAGCGAAGAGGGCCGCGGGGTAGTGCCGCTTGCCGACGAGCAGGCCGCCGCGGCGCCCTTCGAGCTTGAACGCAGGGTGGCTTGGGGTAGACGTGCCTCCCAAGTGAACGATGCTGCTGTCTACGAGGAGGCTGTGGCGACCCGCCGCGCCCAAGCGCAAGCCGAAGTCTAGGTCCTCGTTCCAGAAACGAAACGCCGTGTCGTAGCCGCCCAGCGCTACCCAGTCCGTGCGGCGGATGAGGTGGAGGCAGCCGGATAGCCACGGCACGACCACGCTGCGCGGTGCGGCGACGCCCCTCTCCCGCAGGCGCGCCAGTGCACGGTAGTGACGGGCGTAAAGCGGGCCAAGGTCCTGCGGTTGGCCGTCCTGGCCGAGAGCAAGCGGTCCAGCTGCGCCTGCGCTACCGTCCGCGGCTAGGGCAGCGATCAAGTCGGAGAAGGTGGTTGGCCGCAACACCACGTCCGCGTTCATGAGGGCGACGTACTCGGCTGTGGCGTCAGCCAGGCCGACGTCGACCGCGTGCGAGTAAGAGTGATTGGCGCTAGGGACGTACCTGACGTGCGGGTGCTCCGCCGCCACGAGCGCCGCGAACTCGGCGCTCGGGTCGGTGTCGACGAGCCTTACATCGGCTCTTTCGGCGGCGCTTGCCACCTGCCTGAGGCACTCGAGTGCAAGGTCGGGGGTGCGGTAAGTCACGACCGCAACCGCCAGGCTGGCGTCACCCATGCTCCAAGCATGGCACGCCGCGCCACTTCTGGAGAGTAGCGGCTTCGCTACACCTCCTCATCTATCGAGGCCTTACCATGCGGAACGTGCAAGCCAACCTACAACCTAGCTCGGACCGCGGCGGCAAGTCGCCGCGGCTTGGCGTGGCGCTCGGTGGCGGCAGCGCCCGTGGGTACGCTCATTTCGGCGCTCTCGCCAGCCTGGAGCGCAACGGCCTCGTTCCCGACATCATCGCCGGCACTAGCTTCGGCGCCGTAGTCGGCGCGCTTTACGCCACCGGACGGCCCCTGCCTGAACTCGTGCTGCAGGCCGAGGCCATGCGCCGCCGCGATGTCTTCCCTTACGTTGCAGACTTCGGACTGCACCGCGCCGCTCTGTTCGGCGGAAAGCGCTTGGAGGCCTACTTCGATAGGCTCCTGGAGGGCCGGGAGTTCTCCGACCTGAGCCGCCGCCTGGTGGTAGTCACGACCGACATCGACACCGGTGAGCGTGTACTCCTCGCGGACGGCCCACTCGCCCTAGCGCTGCGCGCCAGCACGGCCATCCCCGGCGTGTTCGCACCAGCCGTGGTTGATGGCAGGCGCTTGATCGACGGCGGCATCGGCTCGCCAGTGCCGCTAAGCACCTTGAACGAGTTCGACGTCGACGTTGCCATCGGCATCGGCGCAGGCATGGAGGCCGCCGACTCGAGCGCCATCCGCCTCGCGCGCAAGGTCCTCAACTCGAACGGGGCGAAGCGCTGGCAGTCGCACGCGGCCGCCACGCCCCCGAAGGGCGCCGTCGGCCGCCTCGGCCGGGCGTTGGCCTTCGCGGCCGGTGGTTGGGCCGAGGCGGGTAAGGAACCGGAGGACGGCGCCATGGACGAAGAGGGTTGCTGTCGCTTCGAGGTGCACACGCGTCCGCCCATCCACTGGTTGAACTTTCACAGAGCAGGTGAAGCCATCCGCGCGGGCGACGCCGCTCTGAGCCGCCTGATGCCTTCGTTGCAGCTGGCGATGGCGCACGTTTGAGGCGCGCCAGGCGCTAGATTATGCGTTTCCCAAGGAGGCTGGCCGCCATCTCGACCATGATGGCGGCCGTTTCGTTGCCCTGATCGACTATGGGGTTCACCTCGACGAGGTCTAGGCTCGTGACGCGCCCAGAGTCCGCGAGTAGTTCCATGAGTAGGTGCGCCTCGCGGTACGTGAGGCCGCCCGCAACGGGCGTGCCGACGCCGGGCGCTATGGTCGGGTCGAGGGAGTCGGCGTCGAACGACACGTGAAGGCGCTCGAGCCCACCGAGTTGCTCGATGGCGGCCGCCGCCAAGTAGGCGACGCCGCGCAGGTCGACGTCTTTCATGGTGTACGCGGTGATGCCCAGCTCCTCGATGAGGGCGCGCTCGCCTGCGTCCACGCTGCGGAGCCCGAGGTAGACGACGTGTTCTGGCCGGACTACGGCGCCGCCGCCCCAGATGCTCGTGAAGCGGTCGTCCCCTAAACCGAGTAGGTGAGCAACCGGCATGCCGTGCACGTTGCCCGTCGGACTAGTGGCTGGCGTGTTGATGTCTGCGTGCGCGTCTACCCACAACAAGCCGGTAGCTTGGCCGCGGCTTAGTCCAGCAAAAGTGCCCATGCTGATCGAGTGATCGCCGCCTAGAGACACGACGAAGTCGTCCTCAGCCAACCCCTTTAGCTGCAGGTAGGTGGCTGTGCACGTGGCGGCGATGGCGGCCGCATGGTGTGGGGTGACCGAGCTGGGCAGGTGCTCGCTAGCCTCGGCGAGTGGCACCATCACGTTTCCCAAGTCGACGACCTCGTTACCGAGTTCGCGCAGTACGGGTGCCAAGCGCGCGAGCCGAACTGCGCTTGGGCCCATGTCGACCCCGCGCCGCCCGGCTCCCAAGTCCATGGGTACGCCTAAGACTTTCACTTGCCGCATGCGCCAACGCTAGCACGCGCCTTGGCCGGCGCTAAGCGCAGCTATGCGCGTTCGGTGGTCAATGCTTGACGCCAGCCGGGCGTTTCCAACTCCTGCCGACTTTAGCGAGCATGGCGTATGCCGCCTGCGGGCCCATGCCGCCAGCCTCGTAGAAGTCGGGCGTTGGCGCCTTCTCCTCGATGTAGCGGATGATCGGGTCGACGATGCGCCACTGCGCTTCGACCTCGTCGGCCCGCATGAAGAGCGTGGCGTCACCTTCCATCACGTCGAGGATAAGCGTCTCGTACGCGTCAGGGATGCTGCCGGTGAAGCTCCGCTGGTAAGAGAAGTCGAGGCCGATGCGGTCGAGTTCGACGCGCTGCCCGGGACGCTTACCGTTGAAGCGGATGGTCATGCCCTCGTCAGGCACTATGCGCATGACGAGCCTGTCCGCGCTGACGGGCGCGGCCAGGTTGAAGGGCACGTGCGGCGTCGCCTTGAACTGCAGCACGATCTCGCTTGCCTTGGCCTCGAGGCGCTTCCCCGACCTGAGATAGAACGGCACCCCAGCCCAACGCCAGTTGTCGACCACCAACTCCATGGCAGCGTAGGTCGCCTGCTTCGAGTTCGGGTCCACCTCACCTTCTTGGCGGTAACCCACCATGCCGTTGCCCGCCACGTACTGTCCGAGGACTGTCTCCTGCGGCGTTGGACAGCGCACGGCGCTGAACAACTTGACCTTCTCGTCGCGGACGTTGCGCGCGTCGAAGCGCACGGGCGGCTCCATGGCCATGAGGGCGAGGAGTTGCAGCAGGTGGTTCTGGAAAACGTCGCGCAGGACGCCGGCGGCCTCATAGAACTGACCGCGACCCTCGACGCCCATCGGCTCGATCATGGTTATCTGCACGTGATCGATGTAACGGTTGTTCCACACGGGTTCGAACATGGTGTTCGCGAAGCGCAGGACGGCGAGGTTCTGTGCCGTCTCCTTGGCGAGGTAGTGGTCGATGCGGAAGAGTTGCTGCTCAGTGAAGTGGGTAAGCAGTTCCGCGTTGAGCTTCTTCGCGGACGCCTCGTCCTCCCCGAACGGCTTCTCGATGACGAGACGCGTGAACTTGCCGTCCTGCGGTTCGGCGAGGCCGGCCTCGGCAAGGGACCGCGCGATGCGGCTGTACACCTCTGGCGGCGTGGCCGTGTAGAAGATCGTGCCCGCCACCTTGAGGTCCTTGAGCTTTTCGGCGAGGCGCACGAAGCCGTTGTCGCTCTGATAGTCGCCCTGGACGTAGCTGATGCGTTTGGCGAGGTCGTTCCAGGCGGCGGCGTCTAGGTCTGGGACTTCCTTGGCCATCTCCGCGCCGAGATATGCGCGCAGCTCGTCGTCCGTCATGGCCCTGCGCGCGTGCCCGATTATCACGCTTGCCTCGTTGAGTTCGCCCTTGAGGTGCAGTTGGTAAAGGGCGGGCACGAGCTTGCGGGCCGTGAGGTCGCCCGTCACCCCGAAGATGACGAACGCGCACGGCTGCGCCGGCTTGCTGCGCGCCACGGAGTCAGGCGATGCCGGCATGGCTACCGCTTCGCTTCGCCTGGTCGGGGCGCCCGCAGCGTCGTTGGCCGGCGTGTTCATGCTTTCTTGGTCTTGTGACCGCCGAAGCGGTTTCTCAGTGCAGCGATGGCGCGGTTGGCGAAGCTGTCGGTCTCACGGCTGGCGAAGCGCGCGTACAGCGCGGCCGTCACGGCTGGCATCGGCACGGCGTGAGCTACGGCGTAATCGACGGTCCAGCGGCCCATGCCGCTGTCGTTCACGTAACCCTTGAGCTCGTCGAGGCGCGGATCGTCATGGAGCGCGTCAGCGAGGAGCTCGAGGAGCCACGAACGCACGACGGAGCCGTTGGTCCACAACTTGGCGATGGCGGGCAGGTCCAACTGGTGGTGCGGGTAGGTCGCGAGGGCCTCGAAGCCTTCACCGTAGGCCTGCAGCAGGCCGTACTCGATGCCGTTGTGGATCATCTTCACGAAGTGGCCAGAACCTGGCGGGCCGACGTGGACGAGGCCCCCGGTTGGCGCCAGCGTCTCCAGGATGGGTTTCGCGATGGCGAAGGCATCGTCGTGACCGCCGACCATGAGGTTGTAGCCCTGCTCGAGCCCCCACACTCCGCCCGAGACGCCCGCGTCCAGCCACAGCACGCCGGCCTCCTCGGCCAAGGCGGCGCGGCGGCGCGAGTCCTCCCAGTTGGAGTTCGCGCCGTCAACGAGCACGTCGCCCGCCGCCATGGCTGCCAGCGCCTGCTCGATCACCTGCTGGGTTGGGTCGCCAGAAGGCACCATGCACCACACCACTCGTGGCGCCGCGAGTTGCGCGATGGCCTCCGCGATGCTGCTTGCCCCGCGGGCGCCTTCTTCGACGAGCTCCGCAACGGGGTCGGGGGAGAGGTCGGTGACTACCGGTGCGTGTCCGCCGTGCATGAGGCGGCGCGTCATGTCGGCTCCCATGCGGCCTAGGCCGATGATCGCGAGTTCCATTGGGACCTCCTAAGGCGCCCGCTTGGGGCGCCGTTCCTTGGACGATGCTAGCAGGGGCGCGTGATAAGCTGCCCGCCGTTGACGCAGAGCCGCGCGTGGTGGGCACGGCCAACGTACGCGAGATGCCACCGAAGCGTGCACGTTCATGAGTGCCGAGTCGGCCAGTGGCGCGCAGCTGAACAGTTCGAGCAGGAGGCGCGTGGTGACCGAGGGA
>DASSXV010000073.1:0-2781 GCA_035703635.1 Trueperaceae bacterium
GCCACCCCGAAACCTCCGGCTTCGCCAGCGCCTCCGACCTCGCCCGCGAGATGGGCATCTCGGCCTCCACCGTCGTGCGCTTCGCGCAGTCACTCGGCTTCAGGGGCTGGCTCGAGCTCCAGGGCGCCATCAAGCACGAGAGTTCCGAGCGCCAGCGCCTCATCGACATGGCCCCGAGCGAGGGGCGCTTCCTCACGGCCTTCGTCAACACAGAGGTCGACAACCTGCGCTACCTACTAGGCCAAGACGAGGAGCTCGAGGCAGCAGCGCAACTCCTGGCAGACGCTGAGCAGGTGTGGTTGCTCGGTAACCGCGCCTCGATGTTCGTCGCAGGCATGGCCCACCACTTCCTCGCCATGACGCGCCCCGGAGTGACCCTCCTCACGGGTGACGTCCGCGTGGTGCCAGACCAACTCCTCGACGTGGGGCCGCGGCAAGCGGCGCTGGTAGTGAGCATCGCCCGCTACTCCCGCGCCACCTACGAGCTGACCAAGTACCTCGCGGCGGCCATGCCCGTCGTGCTGCTAACGGACGAGTTCGCCTCACCCCTGTTGGCTCTGGCCACGGCCCGCCTGCGCGTCGCCACGGCGGGGGTGACGAGCTGGAAGTCGAGTTCCGCGGCGTTCGCGCTGACGCAAGCCCTCGTGATGGAAGTAGCACGCAAGACCCCCGCTTCACGCGGACGACTGGAGAGGGCAGAGGCCCTCTGGTCAGAGTTCGGGACCTACCTGGAGAAGCAAAGATGAAGAGACCACGCTCAGCGTCAACCTGTTCGGCGACGGGTTGCGCGACGCCCTCGACCCTCGCCTGCGCAACAGATAGGACCCCGCGTGAAGATCGACCGCTTTGAGCTCTTCGAACTGCCACTGCGCCTCAAGTTCCCGTTCAGAACTAGCTTCGGGGTTGAACAAGACAGGCGCATACTCATCGCCTCGCTGACCAGCGACGGCGTGGTTGGCATGGCCGAGTGCGTGGCGGGCGAGTTCCCCGGTTACGCGTACGAGACGACGGACACCGCGTGGCACGTCATGTCGGACTTCATCGCGCCCGCCATCGTCGGCAAGAGCTTCGCGAGCGCGGGCGAGCTGCTGCACGCGCTGCGCTTCATCCGTGGCCACAACATGGCCGTTGCCGCCGTGGAGATGGCCTACTGGGACTTGAAGGCGCGCATGTTGAACTTGCCGCTCTTCGAGTTGCTTGGCGGCAGCGACCGACCCGTGCCCGTTGGCATCTCGCTTGGCATCCAGGACAGCGTCGAGCAGACCGTCGAGTTGGCGGCGGCCAGCGTGGGTCAGGGTTATGGCCGGGTCAAGCTCAAGATCGAGCCTGGGTGGGATCATCAGCCTGTTCGGGGTGTGCGCGAGGCGTTCCCCGAGATCTCGTTGACGGTGGACGCCAACAGCGCGTACACGCTGATCGACGCCCCCGCGTTGCGGCGGCTAGACGAGTTCGGCCTTACCTACATCGAGCAGCCCTTGGCTCACGACGACATCCTCGACCACGCCGAACTGCAGGCGCAGCTCGAGACCGCGATCTGCCTCGACGAGTCGATCCATTCGCCAGAGGACGCGCGCAAGGCGCTTGCCATCGGGGCGGGGCGCATCATCAACATGAAAGTCGGGCGCGTGCGCGGTTTCCGAGCGGCGTTGGCCATTCACGACATCGCCCAAGCGTTCGGGGCGCCCGTATGGTGCGGGGGCATGCTCGAGTCTGGCATCGGCCGCGCCGCCAACTTGCACTTGTCGTCGCTGCCGAACTTCCGCTTGCCGGGCGACACGTCGTCAGGCTCGCGCTACTGGGACAAGGACATCGTCAACGAGCCGCTCGAGGCCGTGAACGGCGTGCAGAGAATCCCGCAGAACGGCCCCGGCATCGGCGTGAGCCTCGACGAGGAGTACGTGAGACGCCTCGTCACGCGCCAGGCGGTCTTCTCGGGGACTTAGCGGCGGCCACGTAGCGCGAGACTTCACAGTCGCGCCGCGGCCAACGTGCGACCATCGCTTGCTGGCCTTTTTCCCAACGTTGTGCTGGCACGGAGGTTTTCGCATGAAGCATCTCACACGCGTCGTCGCCTTTGTTGCACTGATCGCCCTGGCCGCTTGCGGTCAGGCCCCACCGATCGAACCGCAAGCGCAGAGCATCGCCGGTACGGTGGTTAGCCCTGACCCGACCGTCAAGTTCCAAGGCGCCGCCCTGCTCATGTTGGATCCGGACGCGTTGGCACCGGCCGACGTCATCGAGATAGTCCCTGGCGCCTACTCCAGCGCCATGACGCCGATCGCTGCCGACGGCAGCTTCGAGCTACCACTGCCAACGGCTGAAGAGCTGCCCGCGAACCTACTACAGCCCGCCACAGGGTTCATTCGCGCCGTCGATAGTACCTGCGAGCTAGCGGCGTCCGTGCCGAGCGCCAAAGTCACCCCGTACCTCGTCGGCGCTGGCCCCGCGATGATCGTTCCAGCCGTGTACGTCATGGGAATCTTTGGGTCCGCGCTAACCGTCGTCACGCCCACGGCGATCGACTTCGACGATCCTGGCCTGGAAATCTACGACCTGCAGATGGTCTCCTGGCTCTACGCCGACGCCGACGTGGCCGTGACTAGTCCGGATGGTGGCTGCATGACTGGCTCTCAGCCGCTGGTCGTAGACCTCGACCTCGAAAAGGGTTGGAACCAAGTAGTGCTGCGTTTCGTGACCGAACCGGGTACGGTCCCGGCCGTGGTTACCGAGATGAACGTCTCCAACGGTACCTTCGAGGACCTGTACTTCAATGCTGTCGGC
>DASSXV010000059.1:0-13641 GCA_035703635.1 Trueperaceae bacterium
GCAGCCACCATCGCGGGGCTGCCACGCCGCTTCACGTTCGGCGTCCGCCGTCGACGCGCGCACACTGCCCACAACATAGGCAACGCGCTATACTCCCTCCTCGCGCACCCGTTCGTTCCCGCGAACGCGCGCATGGAGGACCGTGACCCAAGCAACCGCTACTGTCAAGCAACCGGCTACTGACAGCCATAAGGCGCAACCAAGCGCGCCGCGCTTCAGCGCCCGCGAACGCAACCTCACATTCGCGGGCCTCTTGGTGGTCTTCCTCCTCGGCGCTCTCGACCAGACCATCGTGTCGACGGCCATGCCGCGCATCATCGAGCACCTGGGCGGTCTGAACCTCTACACCTGGGTCACGACGGCCTACTTGCTGGCCTCGACGGTCATGGTGCCGATCTACGGCAAGCTCTCGGACGATTTCGGCCGCAAGCCGATCCTCGTCTTCGGGGTGATCGTCTTCCTGATCGGCTCGGCGTTGAGCGGCCTCGCTGGCGAGTTCGGTGACCTGCCTATCCTCGGCGGCGGCATGACCCAACTCATCGCCTTCAGGGCCCTGCAGGGGTTGGGCGGCGCTGCGCTCTTCTCGAGCGCGTTCGCCATCATCGCAGACATGATCCCGGCCGCCGAACGCGGCAAGTACCAGGGGCTGTTCGGCGGCGTGTTCGGCATCGCCGCCGTGCTTGGGCCGCTAGTCGGCGGGTTCTTCACGGACATGGGCGACACGAACCTGCTCGGCATGACCATCGCCGGGTGGCGGTGGGTGTTCTACGTGAACTTGCCCATCGGGTTGCTCGCGCTGTTCATGATCGCGCGCGTCATGCCGTCGTTGCCAGCAGCCGGGCGTAAGGGCAACCTCGACCTCGTTGGCGCCGCGCTTATCGTCACGACCTTCGTGCCGATGCTCCTCGCACTCACGTGGGCGGGTACGACCTACCCGTGGTCCTCGCCGATCATAATCGGCATGCTCGCGTTCTCGGCGGTCTCGCTGGTCGCGTTCATCTTCGTGGAGCGCCGCGTTTCGGACCCCATGCTGCCGCTCGCCCTGTTCAAGATCCGCGTGTTCACGATGGCGAACCTCGCTTCGTTCGTCATCAACGTGGCGTTCCTCGGCATCGTCATGTTCCTCCCGCTCTTCATGCAGCTCGTGCTCGGCGTTTCCGCCACGAACTCGGGTTTCACGCTCCTCCCCCTGATGAGCGGCATGATCGTCAGTTCGTTCCTTGCGGGCCTGCTCGTCACGAAGACGGGACGCTACAAGCCGATCATGATCGGCGGCTCCGTCATCCTGCTTATCGGGGCGGCGCTGCTGACTGGCATCAGCCTCGACTCGACCCTGTTCGGCCTCGGGTGGCGCATGGTCATCATCGGTGTCGGCCTCGGGCCGGCGCAGAGCCTGTTCACCCTCGCCGTGCAGAACTCCGTGCCGTTCGCTGCCATGGGTGTCGCGACGAGCGCTAGCCAGTTCTTCCGCCAGATCGGGTCCGTCATCGGCCTAGCCATCTTCGGCACGCTCCTGACGATCGGCGTGCAGCGCGAGGTTCCGAAGTACGTGCCTACTATCGCCGGGGTGAGCCAAGAGTTCGACCTCAACTCGTTAGGCGTCGCCGGCGAAGCGGGCGCTGGCGCACCGAGCGGCCTCCAAAGCGAGCTGACCGCAGCGTTCGGCGCCCTGCAGCAGCAAGTCGCTGCCACCGTAGCGGGCGACCAGGCCGCCGCGCTGGCGCTGGCATCCAACCCCGACCTGCCAGAGGCCGTGCGCACGTTCGGTGAACAGGCGCCGAGCCTCACGCTGGCCGAGCGCGAGAGCCAAGCGCCTGCGGTCTTCGGCGAGGTGCAGAGTTACGTCCAGGGACTAGGTGAGCGCTTCCAGCACGGCATCAAGACGGGCTTCGCCGTCGCCATCCGCCTGCTGTTCCAGGTGAGCTTCGTCATCCTGCTGCTCGGCTCCGCCATCATTCCGTTCATCCCAGGCCTGCCGCTCCGCAAGGTCGCCGCCATCGACGCAACGCGCTCGAGAGCGCATGCCGACTAGGCGGAGTTGCTCACGAGCTGACTGCGCTCCTCAGGAAACGCTCACGTTCCGCGCCCGAGTGTTCTAGAGTTAGGTGCTCTCAACGCGCGGAGGTACCTACCAAGGGCGACGACACAGTCTCAGCCCGGTTGCGGCCCCGCCGTTAACGGCATCGATCACTTGGAGGTAAACGCGATGGAAACCTGGTTACCCGTAATCATTCAGATCGTTGCTGGCCTCATCGGTGGCAACCTCGCCGGCTCGGCTAACAAGAAGGGCGGCCTCGGCGGGCTGCTCGGCTCGCTCGTCGGAGCGGTAGGCGGCCTGGGCGGCGGTCAGCTTCTTGGCGCCCTCGGCGTCGGGGGGAGCTCCTCGACCGACCTCATGTCGATCATCAGCGACGTGGTGGGCGGCGGTGCTGGCGGCGCGATTCTCGCCGGCGTAGTTTCGATGCTCAAGGGTGGCAGCGCCAAGAAGGCGTAAGCAACGGCGGAACCTGAACACGGGCGCCGCGGCTACGCGGCGCCTTCACTTTTGAGCAGCTCCTCTACGCGCGGCCTGACTGCTTGCGCTGCCTGGCTGTCGAGGAACCCGAGGCGTGTACGGCGCTCGAGCACGTCGTCCGCCGTGTGCGCGAACTCGTTGTCTCGCGCGTAAACGACCTCAGCCTCGAGGTAGGGGAGGTCAGGGGCAAGGCGCTCACCAAGGCCGGCCGCCGCAAGGCGCGCAACGTGCGGAGCGCAGTCGCCGTACGAGCTGTTGAGGTGTGCGGCCACATCCGGCGCCAAGCCGAACTCGGTAACGAGCCGCGCGCCGCCATCGGCGACGTGACCGGTAGCGCCAACTAGCTTGAGGGTCTCGGTCACGCTGCCGCGTAGCGGTGCTAGTTGGGCGTGGCTCACGGCCACGTCGACCGCGTCCTCCGCCATGCGTCTGTAAGTCGTCCACTTGCCACCTGTGATGCTGATGAGGCCGCTGCCGCTCACGAGGATGGTGTGGTCCCGCGAGATGCGCGCGGTGCCGTGAGCGGTGCTCACCGTGCGTTTGACGCCGTGGTGGGTCGTGTCCTCGTCAGTCAACTGTCCAACCACCTCCTGCTGCACTAGCGGGCGGAGGCCAGACCAGGACGCGAGCACGTCGCTGCGCTCAACCGGCAAGTCGAAGTAGTGCTGCACGTGGCGGAGGATATAGGCGACGTCGACCTCGGACGCTTTCGGATCCTCCTCGACTGGCGCCGGGTTGTCGGTCGTGCCAACCAACGTGCGCCCGAGCCAGGGGAGCAAGAAGAGCACCCTGCCGTCCTCCGTCTTGGGAATGAGGAGGCCCGTGTCTGGCGGGCTGAAACGTGCTGGGAGCACGACGTGCACGCCTGAGCTCGTCTTGAGGATCTCTTGAGTGCCAGGGTCGTCGAGCTTGCGCAACGCGTCAACGAACGGCCCGGTGGCGTTGATGACGGCCTTGGCCTTCACCTCCACCTCCCCGCCGTCCCCTGGCAGGCTGCCGATCGCGCTCACGCCCGTCACGTGGCCGGCCTGCTTGAGGAGTTCGGTGACGCCGACGTAGTTGAGCACGACGGCGCCCTCGCGCGCGGCCGTCAGCGCCAGCGTCACGTTCATGCGTGCGTCATCGAACTGGCCGTCGTGGTACTCGACCGCGCCGCGCAGGCCCTCATGGCGCAACATCGGGAAGCGCTCAGTTGCCTGATCGCGGTTGATGAGCCGGCTCGGCTTGAGGTTGGCGCGGCCTGCGAGCATGTCGTAAAGCTTGAGGCCCGTGAAGTAGTAAGGCAGCTCGAGAGCGCCGTAGATGGGGGTGAGGAGCGGGAGCGGGTGCGCCAGGTGCGGAGCGTTGTGTAGTAGGACGGCGCGCTCCTTCAGCGCCTCGCGCACGAGGTGGAACTGGGAGCGGTCAGCGTGCTTGACGGCCTGTTCGAGGTAGCGCACGCCGCCATGCACGAGCTTGGTGCTGCGGCTGCTGGTGCCAGACGAGAAGTCGTGGCGTTCGAGGAGCACAGTTTTGAGGCCGCGAGTGGCGGCCTCTAGCGCGATGCCCGTGCCGGTAGCTCCGCCGCCGACGACGACCACGTCGAACTCCTCGCGCCTGAGGCGGTCGAATGTTGTTGTGCGCTGGCTGCTCAACGTGCCCCTCTCCCCTGATCGTAGTGCGGCGAGCCGCCGCAATTGAAAGGTGTAGGTATCGAGCCTAGCAAGTCGACGCCAACCGCGCCAGAGTGACGAGCGGCAGCATGGCAGCGTGACCAGTGCCACAAACCCCTCGAGCAGTCGGACTTAACGTGTCGTAAGTACCGCGCCGACCAGCCAGGATGGCGCGGCCCAGAGGTGCGTGGACGCCACGCTCCGACAGGCAACTGGACCGCGGTCAGCCGGGCTCCCTAGCGGCGCAGCTTTGGAGGAGCGTTATGGGCACCGTCGTCTTGGCAATCGGCTCCGGCATGTTGATCGGCTCAGCGTTGCTGCTGTATTGGTTCTTCGCGCGGCCAGGGGTGAAGGTGCCCGCTGGCGTTTCTTCGCTCGAGATCGCCGACTACCCGCGAGTGGCTGGCCTCTTCGAAGGCATGATGATGTTCGCCTTCGGGGCGTTCCTCTTCATCTTCGGTTTGACCTGGCTCATCTCGGGCGGCGCGACCGGCTGAAGTTCGGCACGTAGCTGGCGACTACCCGCAGCCAACTTAGGCTCCGGTAAGATTCGGTGTGGCAGTTACGCGTCGGCGAGGGAAGCTCCGCACCGTCTTGGTGGCGGTTGCCGGTGTCACTGTGCTGGTGCTGCTGTGGTTCCTCTTCCAGCCAGCTGCCACGCACGCCAGGGGCCTGCCCGACGTGACCCTCGAACGGCTGAGCGGCGGCACCGTCTCGTTAGCCGAAGCCACTGGCCAGCCCGTTGTGGTGAACCTGTGGGCCACCTGGTGCCCACCTTGCCGCCGGGAGTTGCCGATGATGAGTGGCGCCGCGCGCGGCAACCCGCAGGTGCAGTTCTACTTCGCCGATCAGGGTGAGGACCGCGCCACCGTGCAGGCTTACCTTGACGAGCGCCCAGAACTAGTGCTCGAGCACGTCCTGCTCGACGAGGCAAGCGAGCTCTCCAACAGCTTCGAGGCGATGGGCTTGCCGGTGACGTTGTTCTTCGACGCCAGCGGCAATCACGTGCTCACGCACGTCGGAGAGGTCAGCGAGATCGAGATGCTCAACTACCTGACCGACCTCAAACGCGGCACGCTGTAACTGACAGGCGCCCAGCGGACGCCCGTCAGCTCCTAACCTCAGAAGTTCTTGCGCCTGAAAGTCCATAGCCCAAGCGCGACCGGGGCAACGACCCAAGCGAGTAGGGCGGCTACCGCGACCATGGCGCCCGTTGCGCTGCCGAGGAACGTGCGGAACAGCGCGCCCGTGTAGCCCATGAGCGCCGCCGTGTCGAGCTGCAGGAGCACGAGGATGCGCGAGAGGTCGATGGGGTTGAGGATGCTAAGCAGCATGACGGCGCCCTCGATGGGGTAGGCCTGCGCCACGACGATGAAGTAGAGGACGAGCCCATCGTAGACGACGGTCAGGCCGAGCCACACGGCGAGCGCTATGCCGAGCGCCCTAGCGCGCTCCTCGTTGGCCAGGCCCATCCAGAAGGCCAGCGCGGTGAACACGAGGCTGATCAGCGCCCCGGCAACGAGCAGGCTGACGACCATGCCGGCATCGAGCTGCCTCGAGAAGCCGAACAAGGCGAACGGAACTCCGGTGCCGATCACGAAGGCGCCGGCTAGCGGCAGGGCCACCCCCGCGTACTGGCCGATGAAAACGCTTGGGCGCGAGACTGGCTGCGTGAGGATCAGCTGCACGAAATCGCGCGTGTAGTAGTAGTGGTTCATGCCGAGCATCAGCGACACGAGCGGGATGACGAGGAGCACGAGGTTTAGGGAGCTGAGGGCTGCCTGCGCCGCGTCGTCGCCGAAGTAGAGGAGCCCGCCAGTAGCGATCAGGAAGAAGAGCGTGTAGATCAGGATCCAGCGGCTACGCATGAGGTCGAAGAAGGCGTACTTCATGACCTTTAGGGTCGTGTTCATGCGGCTCCCTCTCTCACGGGCGCGGTTGGCAGGTGCGCGCTGGCGGCGTCCAGGTTGACCTCGCCCGTCATGACCTTCGCTATGGCGCGCTCGAGGCGCTTCTCGCCCGTCGCGGTCCTGATGGCGTCGAGGCTTCCGCGGTAACGCACGGTGCCCTCCAGGAGGAAGAGGACCTCGTCAGTCAACTCCTCCAGCTCGCTCATGACGTGCGAGGTGAGGATGACGGTGGCGCCCCGCTCGCGCTCCTCCAAGATGCGGTCCTTCAAGCGGCTGCTGGCCACCGGGTCGAGGCCGGCGCTCGGCTCGTCGAGGAGCAGAACCTTCGGGCGGAAGAGGAACGTGAGGACGGCGCTCGCTTTCTGCTTCGTGCCGCCTGACAGGACCCGCAGCGGCTTGTTGAGGTGCGGCTTGAGTTCGAAGAGCGCGATGAGGGCGTCGAGGCCCTCGGGGCGAACGCCGCGCAGGTCTTGGATGAAGGCGAAGAGCTCGCTCACCTTCAGGTTGTCAGGGAAGCGCGGCTCTTGCGGCATGTAACCGACCTCGCGGCGCGAAGCTGGGTTGTTGCGCGTCGGTTCTCCACCGACGGTGACGCTGCCAGCGTCTGGCAGCACGAGGCCGAGGATCGACTTGATCAGTGTCGTCTTCCCTGAGGCGTTCGGACCGATGATGGACGTAACGCGGCCCGGCTCGAAGGTGGCGCTGACGTTGTCTAGCACCTTTAGCCGGCCGAAGCTCTTGCTTAGACCGTCTACGACTACCATCGGATCCTCCCCATGAGCGGCCGGTCGTCTTCGATGGCCTTCGGTGTGATTATCGGCAGAAGTCTCTCAGCGTAATCCATCAGTTGCGAGAGCGGGCTGCGCAGCAGGATCATCGACTGCGGGAAGCCTTGGACGGTCATCGCGAACAGCCTCACGGGCCTGAACGGCACGTCGCCGATGCCGTCGCGGTCGAGGTCGTAGCCTTCGTACGCGTCCCAGTAGTTCTCGAGGAAGGCGTTGTACGAGCGGTTGGAGTTCGTGATCACGTCGAAGGTGTTCCCTATGAAGTTGTTGTACATGACCCTAACGCCCATCGAGTTCGATAGCACGCGCAGCGCGTAACCGTTGCGGATGAAGTCGTTGCGGTCAAGGTCGGTGCGGTTGGAGCCGTCTATGTAGACGGCAGCGGAGTTGTCCTCGAAGGTGTTGCGCGAAACGACTGAGTCGTTGATGTCCTTGAGAAGTAGGCCGTATGCCGCCGCCCCCCAGTTGTCGACGAAGTGGTTGCCGATCATGTCGATCTGCTTGGAGTACATGACGGCCACCCCCGCGCCGTTGTTGCGGAAGGTGTTGTTCTCGAACTGCGACTCGTTGGAGAACATGAAGTGCAGACCGTAGCGCAGGTTGTTCTCGCTGACATTGTTGCTGACGTGCGTGTTGCGGGCGAACTCTAGATAGATGCCGTCGCGGTGACCGCTGACGTAGTTGCCTTCGATTGAGATATGGAACGCGTTCCACAGCTGGATGGCGTTGCCCGTGTAGGCCTCGAGCTCGCCTTCGCTGGTGACGCGGTTGCCGCGGACGGTGCAACCGAGCGACTTGGCGAGGTAGATGCCGAAGAAGGCGTTCTCGACGCGGTTGTTCTCGATGAGGCAGTTCTCGACCTCCTCGACCCGAATGGCGGCTATGTCGACCAAGTGGGAGCGGCCCGCGTCTCTCAGGACCAGGCCGCGCACGACGACGTCGTTGGCCGCCACGGTGAGGATGCCGTGCTGCAGCTCGCCGTCTAGGACGGGCCAATCTACGCCTTCAAGCGTGATCTGCTTGTCGATGACGAGGGGGCCTTCGCGGTACGTGCCGCCATGTACGAGCACCGTGTCGCCGTCCACTGCCGCCGCTAGCGCCGTGCCAACGCTGCTGAACGCGCAACTACCGCCGCAGACCTCGAGGGTGCGCGCCTGCGCGAGTGCGGGAGCGCTGCTCAGGGTCATGGCCGCAGCCGCGCAGACGACGGCGACCATGGCCCTGACTGTGGATGGTAGGCGCCAGTTCACTAGTTCGCTCCGGCACCATCGGAACCGTGCGGTTCGTCCGGCATCTGGTCATGGGGCATGTCCATCGACTGGTGGCCGTGGCCGCCTCCCGAGTTGATCTTCTCGATCATGCCTGCCTCGATGACTATGCCGGCCAGGTCTACGTAACGGCGTTCGACGCCGTTAGCTTCGGCGCGCACGTTCTCGAGCTCGCCAAGCGTCTTGAAGGCGGAGAGGTTGAGGCCCATCGGGCTTCGCACCTTAACGCTTTGCAGGTACCTGGCGTCCTCCGCCTTGAGCCACGTGCCGGGGTTCAGGTAGTCGCTTACCCACGCCGAGTGGATCTGGTCCTTGGGGACCGTGCCGTCGACGAGGAAGGCCACCATGCACTCGATCGAGTCGAACTTGTACGCCTTGCCTGTCTTGGTGACGACCTGGGTAGCGAAGCGGGCGTCCGAGATGACCATGTTGCACATGGCGCACGAGTCCTGGCCGATGACGACCTTGGCTGGCTTAGGCGCCGAGCAACCCGAGAGGAGGAGCGCGACCACGAGGGCGGCGACCGTGGCGCCAGCGACGCGGCGGTGCTTGGTGCGCCCGCGGGCCCACATGACCACGTAGAGCCCGAGGCCGACTACGAAGCCACCAGCCAAGGCCACGGCGCCCCAGCCTGGCCAGGCCGTGATGTAGAAGTTCATGAAGATGCTAGTGCCAACCATCGGCGGGGTGTAACCCTCCATCGTGATGGCGGCCTTCGGGTCGACGGTGTGCCCGAACTGGTAGAGCCAGCGCGCGAAGTCGGACATGCCGAGGGCGGCGAACACGCCGTAGAACCAGAGCCACGCCTGGAAGAGGCGCTTGCGCCCGACGATGGCGGCCACGATGCCGGTGAGCGAGACGAGCACGATGAGGATGGGGAGGACCTTGAGTTCCCAGAAGTCGGCGGGGTCTAGGTGCATGAAACCGACGTAGTGGTTGAGGCCGTTGATGAGGTCGACGCGGCCAGTCAACTTGTTCGCCCAGATCTGCATGGCTAGGCCCTCTGGATACTGCGGCGCTTCGAAGTAATAGTGCCACAGCGGCCACACGAAGGTGAGCAGGGGGATGAGTGCGGCCAGTGCTATCAGTGCGCTTAACGGCCAAGCTAGCTCGCGTGTGCGTGAGCGCATTCTAGCTTCCTTTCTCGTATGCCAGTGGCGCGGCTTGCCGCGCCCGTGCTGGTGGGTTCGGGTCGGGTCCCGTGTGGGGACCCAACCCGAACCGAGGTACCCGTCCGGCGCTTACTGCCCAGGATGGTGGCGGACGGGGACTGGACCCCGCCGCACGCCCTTGAGCCGTGCGGCGAGGTCAGTCGGGTCAGAGGCCAAGACTCCAGGTGAGCGGCACGTCGGAGTCTGCTGGCGAGACGCGTACGTAACCCTGCATCTCCTGGTGGAGCGCGGAGCAGAAGTCCGTGCAGTAGAAGGGGTAGACGCCTGGCTTGGTTGGGTTCCAGGTGATCGTCAGCGTCTGCCCAGGCTTGATGAGGATGTTGGCGTCCTGCATGCCTTGCACCGCGAAGCCGTGCGGGACGTCCCAGTCCTGCTCGAGGTTGGTCACGTGCCAGTAGACCGTGTCGCCGACCCTGATGCCTTCGATGTTGTCAGGCGCGAAGTGCGAGCGGATGGAGCTCATGTAGACGTGCACGTCGGTGCCCTCGCGCACGACCTTCGTCTCACCCTCGTTCTTGACCACGTACGGGTGCTCGTTGGCTGCAAGGTCGTAGATGAGCTTGCTGTTGGGCGCCACGAGGTTGGCCGGGATGGCCTGCGCGTAGTGCGGCTCGCCGAGGGTGGGGAAGTCGAGGAGCATCTGCATGGTGTTGCCGCTGATGTCGATGAGCTGCGCTGACTGCGCGAGCTCTGGACCCGTCGGCAGGTAGCGGTCCTTCGTGATCTTGTTGAGCGACACGAGGTACTTGCCCCAAGGCTTGGTGCTGTCGCCGCCCGGGATCATCAGGTGACCGACGGAGTAGTAGACGGGCATGCGGTCGGTGACGGCGAAGTCCTTGAGGTTCCACTTGATGATCTCGGAGGTGATGAAGCAGCTCGTGTAGACGTTGCCCTTGTCGTCGAACTCGTTGTGCAGCGGGCCGAGGCAGGCGCGTTCGACCTGGCCGGCGACGATGTCGTCGAACTTGAGGATGGGCACGCCGTACGAGTAGCCGTCGTAGGACTCGTTCTCGATGGCCTTGAGCATCTTCTGGAAGCTGTGGACGGCGATGGTGGCGGAGAGCTTACCGCCAGGCACGATGAACTGACCGCTTGGGTCGACGTCGACGCCGTGCGGCGACTTGGGGGTCGGGAGGAAGTAGACGAGGTCGCTGCAGTCTTCAGGCTGCAAGACGGTGGCGGTGTCGTGCCAGGTCGTCTCGGCCGTGTGGGTGGCCTCGTTGATGAGGTTATGGGCGTAGTAAGACGGCAACTCGGTCGCTAGGCCCTCGGCCACGCACTGCTCGGCGCGGCGCCAGTTGACGGCCGTTACGAAGTCCTTGTCGTGCTGCGAGGCGTTGACCTCGAGCAGGGTGTGCGCCTCTTCGCTGTTGTAGGAGCTGAAGAAGCACCAGTCTGCCGACGGCCCCTTACCGCAGTGCGCCAGGTCGTAGTCGAACCCGGGCATCATGATCTGGAACGCCACGGCCATCTCGCCCGAGGTTGGCTCGACGGAGACGAACGTCAGCATGCCCTTGAAGTTACCCTTGTACTCGGCGATCGGCATGTCGCGCTGTGGCACGGGCACGCTGAAGCGCGTGCCTGCCACCACGTACTCGCTGTTCATGGTCGTGAACGGCGATGGGTGGTTACCGGCGATGTTGGGGATCTCGATGATCTCGACCGTCTCGAACGTCGTGAGGTCGATGCGGGCGATGCGTGGGGTGTTGTTGCCGTTGATGAAGATCCAACGCCCGTCGGGTACGCCGTTGGTCATGGAGAACTCGGGGTGGTGAGAGTCGTCCCAATAGACCGGGCCGTGCGAGGTATTGAACATGGCCTTGGTCTCTTCCGAGTAGCCGTAGCCGTTCTCACCGTACTGCGAGAATACGGGGATGTTCTTGATGGTGCGGCCGGACGGCAGGCCCACCACGCTGAGTTGGCCGTTGAAGCCCCCTGAGAAGAAGCCGTAGAACTCGTCGTGCTCGCCTGGCGGCACGAAGGTGCGGTTGGCGGCGTCGTTGGCTACGCGCGCGACGTTGCGCGCCCCTTGGGCGGCTACCAGGCCAGCGGCGAGTACCGCCAGGCCAAGTAGGACGTAGATGAGTTGTCGTTTCTTCATGCGTCTACTCCCTATGTGAGATGACTGCTCCGAACCGCGACTTACAGACCTAGTCGCAGGTCGTTCTGGCGGAAGAACTCGAGGACCGCGCGCACCTGCTCCTGCGTTAGTGGCAGTTGCGCCATCGGCGTCATGTACTCGGCGAGGAGCTCGTAGGCCGTCTCGTCGTTGAAGATCATCTCGTCCGTGTTGAGGACCAAGTTCATGATCCACTCGGGTGCGCGGCGCACCGTTACCCCGGCCAAGTCGGGTCCGACGTACCTTTCGCCGAACTTGTGGCAGGCCGAGCAGTAGGCCGTGAAGGTCGCTTCTCCCTCCGCCGCCATGGCGCTATCGATCTCGGCAGGCAAGGTGAGTTCTTGCACCGGACCGATGCCTTTCGGGAGCTGGTCGGTGGCTGACTGGGCGATGGCGGCGGCTGCTAATAGGGCGAGCACCGCCACGAGTGCGATGAGCGACCACGACCGTGCGTGGCCAACTGAACTGTTCTTCTGCATCCGGGTACCTCCTGCGACAAGCCCATCCTGGACATGTGCATCCACATTACGAGCGGGCTGCTGGAGCCACCAGGGACGTTCTTCCCCATGTTCCTCTCATGTAAGTGGTCGTGGTAGTGCGGTGCGACTGCGACCTGGCGCGCACCAGGTAATCTCAGGTATTGCAGAGCGCGTCGGGGGCCTTGCAGCACGCGCCCAAGGAGTAATCGCTATGTGGATCATCTTCATCGTGGCCATGGGGGCCAGCATGCTGGTGCAGCTGTACTTGCGGAACACCTATGGCCGCTGGCAGGCGCGGCCCGCCGCCTCCGGCCTCACCGGCGCCCAGACGGCCCGCGCCATCCTAGACGCTAACGGCCTCCAGGCCGTGCCGATAGAAGAAGTGCCCGGCCAACTAACCGACCACTACGACCCCTCCAAGAGGGTGCTGCGCCTGTCGGCCCCCAACTTCCGCGGCGCAAGCGTCGCTGCCCACGCCGTAGCTGCTCACGAGGTAGGGCACGCCATCCAACACGCTCAGGCATACGGCCCATTGCGCTTCCGCAGCGCATTGGTGCCCGCCGCCAACATCGGCTCGCAGTTCGCGCCGTGGATCATCATCGCGGGCGCCGTGCTCGGCGTCTTTGGGCTCATCCAACTCGGCATCGTGCTGTTCGGCCTGGCGGTGCTCTTTCAGGTCGTGACCCTGCCGGTCGAGTACGACGCCAGCCGCCGTGCCGGGGTAGAGCTCGCACGCCTCGGTATCGCGACTAGCGGTGAGGTGGCTGGCACCAAGCAGGTGCTCAACGCCGCGGCGCTGACTTACGTAGCCGCCGCCGCCGCCTCCGTCATGTACTTGCTCTACTACGTCTCGATGTTCATGGGCAACCGCGACTAGTCTGGCGTAGTGGGCCGCGGCAAGCGGCTTGGAGTTAGCTGCTCTGTCCGAACCCCAGCATGCCAAGGGCGGTAGCTGCGCGTTCCACCGCCTCAACCTCCGTTAGCTGGCGTGCGAGAGCGTCGAGCCCGAGCAGGTGCTTGCGCTCCTTGTGCGCTAAGGCGCGCTGGACCTGGTGCCTTAGTTTGGCGTTCTCCTTGCGGTTGACTGGCGCAACGGGCGCCCCGATGCGCTCGCGCCAGCCGTCCGCCACGCGCAACAACACGTGGGCCTCATCGAAGCGCTCCAGTTGCGTTAGGTAGGCGGCCGTGCCCTCCAAGTAGAGGAGGTCGAGCACTGGCGCCTGCTGCGGGCGCACCAAGCCCAAGCCCTCCGCTAGCAGCAGGGCGGCGGACTCATGGTCCTTGCGCGCCAAGGCGACGCGCGCCAAGTCGTAAAGGATGAACGCCGCGCCGCGGCCCTCTCCCTGCGCGCGCCGCACGCGCAGCGCCAACCTCGCTTGCGCCTCGGCGGTGTTCAGGTCGCCGCGGCCTAACGCCACCAGCGCGTTGCGGTGCCAGATGTTGGCGCAGCCGCTCGGCAGCACGAGCTGCTGGTAGAGGACGAACGCCTCCTGGCCAAGGCGCTCAGCTGAGGTCAGGTCGCCGGCGTACCAGGCTGCAACGCTGAGGTTGTCAAGGGCCATGGCCTCACCGAGGGTGTCGCCGTTGCGGCGCGTCAACTGCAGGCTCTTCTCGTAATAGTCGGTGGCTGCGGCGCCATGGTCTTGGTCCAACGCGACGTTGCCAAGGCTAAGGTACGTGTTCGAAACCGCCTCGACGTCGCCTTGTTCCTTGGCGAGCTCCAGGCTCTCCTTCAACA